>JBBTRA010000013.1:0-10690 GCA_038065415.1 Patescibacteria group bacterium | reverse complement strand
TGGTGATTTGGCGCTATGGCAACACCCGTTCCCATTCCGAACACGGCAGTGAAACATAGTTGCGGCGATGATAGTCCTACGGGGCGAAAGTAGCTTGTCGCCAGAACAGAGAGTTTGATCAAATGGTTTTCAATACATCACTATCGACAAAAAGCACCGTGCAAACGGTGCTTTTTCATATGGCAGAAGGGAATGGCCCGGCATATGATTTTATGTGATAATATGGATATTATTCGATTAATACCCATTTACGTAACTTTATGGACCAAAATAATCCAGCTCCCTCGGTAAGTGCATCCCTCCCACGAATAGAGGGGCCTCTCGCGATACTCAAGGCCTCTTGGAACCTGTTTGTAAAACACTGGAAATCCATAGTTCCTATCGTTATCCTACCCTCGGTCGTTGGGTATATAGGCACACTCTTCACGCTTTTCAAGTCCAATGTATTCTTCGGTGTGATCGGCGCAATCCTGTCAATCGTAGGAGGTGTCCTCTCGGTTGCAGCAGTTGCAGCTCTGACAGGTGCAATTCATCGCCTGTCTATCGATCCTAATGCTCAGATTTCTCTCAAAGAGCAGTATCGCTTCGGCTTCACCCTCTTCTGGTCTATCGTGCTCGTTGGCTTGATCACCATGTTGGTTATGATTGGGTCTATTGCACTTCTCGTGATCCCGGGCATCATCGTGGGTGTATATATCGGCCTGTATACGTATGCGCTCGTCGTTGATGGGAAGAAAGGCTTCGGCGCTCTGCTCGAGAGTTACGATCTGGTTCGAGGCAGGTGGATGCCTGTGTTTGGCCGTGCAGCGTTTCTGGGCTTGATCTCGATGCTTGCGTGGATCATTATTGGGGCGGTCATGTATCCATTTGTCGGTAATGACATGTTCTCACAGGCCATCGGAGGTCTCATAAACATCGCAGCTACCGCTGTGTTGACACCAATAGCAATTGGATATAGCTATCGTCTATATACGAATCTCAAATCTTTGCGACAGCCAGAGATCTCCTTGAAGAAGTTCAAGAAGTGGCTCGTGGCGCTCTTGTGTATCGGTGTGCTCGCTATAATCATTTTGTTCCTGACTATACCCCTCGTTGCGCTTAATGGCTTTAGGTCTTCACGAATGAGTGCAGAGAACACTGGCATCACAGGCGAGTTGCAGATGGCAGAGATCCAAAGACTCATACAAGAAGCTGCTCAATCAGCATCTACAACTGCTCAGTAGCAGCAGCTTTCTTCCGAGTCCTCTTAATTTTAAACACAGTTCATTATGTCATCTTGGTCCAAGCGTCGCAGAACCCTCTATGCAATGGTTGTTGTGGTGCTTCTGGTTGGGGCAGTTATTGTCCCGGCGTTTCTCATCTTCTATCGCGCGCCGACGTGTTCAGATGGAATCAAGAACGGTAAGGAGCAGGATGTTGATTGTGGAGGGTCATGCCAGAAGCTCTGTCAGAGTTCGTTCCTACCTCCTTCTTTGGCTTGGACCCGTTTTGAGGAGGTTGCTCCCAAACTCTACAATATCGCCGCTTATATCGTGAACCCGAATACTGAAGGGGAGGCCATTGATGCTCCGTATCATCTTGCATTGTATGACAGTCGAGGAGTTCTCATCATCGATACGACAGGAGTCGTCACGCTTCCTCCGCACAGGAATACGATCGCTTTCAAGGGCGCGATCAATGTAGGGGAGCGCATTCCGGCAAAGGCACTTTTTGAATTCACTGCAGCACCAGAGTGGTACAAGAAGTCAGATACACTTGCAGCGCTCGTTATTGGTGAAAAGCAATACACTGAAGATGCTTCAGGATCGTCACTTGTGGTGACTCTCAAGAATCCGAGCGTCTATCCGATTGGAGAAACTACAGTGTATGCGATTCTCTATGATAAGGATGGCAACGCACTCGGATTTTCCAAGACTATAGTTGACGAAATTCCCGCAAAAGGGAGCGTTCTTGCTCCATTCACATGGCCGGTCAATCGCGAAGGAGCCGTGATATCAATCGAAGTTCTTCCTGTGGCTGAATAGTGTACCGGGCAGCATTGTGCCTTTTCGGCGCGCGCGGTACACTTCCGCCATGGACTCATTCCCAGTAAAATCTTCCCCGTACAGCCTCTCTACCGCTACCCGTCGAGGCATTGATTGGTGGCTTTTTGGTGCAACTATTCCCATACTTGCCGCTGGTCTCATGACCATGTATTCCTTCACGGGTGACAATTCTTTTGCGAGCCAACAGTTCGTGTGGATATTGGTGGCGACGGCAGTATTTTTCGTCGCAAGCAGATTCGATGCTCGGCTCCTGCGTTCTTCGCGAGTATCCGTACTACTCTTCGTGGGGGCTGTTGCACTGCTCGGGGGCCTTTTCGTATTGGGTACCGTCTCAAATGGCGCTCGAAGCTGGTTCGATTTTGGTAGTTTCTCATTCCAGCCATCTGATTTCGCCAAGCTTGCAATCATCATCATTTTGGCGAAGTATTTTTCACGAAGGCATATAGAGATTGCCAATGTTCGCCATATTCTCATCTCAGGACTTTATGCGTTTGTGATATTCGCACTCGTCCTTGCAAGTCCAGACCTTGGTTCAGCCATGATTGTATTTTTCGTCTGGCTCGGCATGGTCATGGTATCGGGTATATCAAAGAAGCATCTGTTTGCCATGCTCGGTATCGGACTTTTGGTTTTCGGTCTTCTTTGGAGTTTTGCTTTCAAGGAATATCAGAAAGACCGTATACGGTCTTTCATAGATCCCTTTGCAGATATACATGGAGCCGGATACAACGCGTATCAGTCTACTGTCGCGGTTGGGTCAGGAGAGATGTGGGGCAAAGGCCTTGGTTACGGTACACAGTCTCGCCTCAAGTTTTTGCCGGAATACCAGACAGACTTTATCTTTGCTGCATTCGCCGAGGAGTGGGGCTTTGCCGGAGTCGTCATCTTGTTTGGTCTCTATGGAATCATCGTATGGCGCATCGTTGCAAATGCAATAACGGGAGCAACTAATTTCGAGATACTATTTTGTGCAGGAGTCGCCGTATTCTTTATTGTCCATATCGTCGTCAATGTGGGTATGAATATACACCTCCTGCCGGTTACTGGAACACCGCTACCCCTCATGAGCTATGGAGGTACGCACTTGGTGACGGAATTTCTTGCGCTAGGCATCGTTGTCGCTATGCGCCGCTACTCTCGAACCTCGCACAAAGAGGCAGTGAATAACGAGTTTGTTGGGCCACAATAAGTTTCGCATCCCCACAAGGGGACATGTGCGCTCCGCACGATGCTATGCAGAACGGTTTACTAATATGTAGTGTACGGGCACGACATAGCATCGTGCGGAGCGCACATGTCCCCTTGAGGGACTACTTATATACAGACTCAACCCCCGTTATCATCTTCTCAAGTGAGAATTGTGTAGCCACGCGTTCCTTGAGTGCGGTACCATACTTCCTGCGTTCATCAGGGTGCTCGATCATGAATGATATGGCATGAGATAGTTCGCGGACATTCTTGGGTTGTACGAGGACGCCCGAACGCATATCCTCGACGACTTCAGGTATACCGCCCACGGTCGTTGCTACTACTGGCAGGGAGGCTGCAGCAGCTTCCAGGATGACATAGCCAAGACCCTCCTTTATCGAAGGTAGGACGAAGACATTGAATGCTTTGAGGAGCTCGGGCGCATGGTCGATATACCCCATGAGGAATACATGGTGTTCGAGCCCCCTCTCCTTGATCATCATATGAAGTGCTGCTTTATCTTGACCGTCACCGAGGATGGCGCACAAAGCTGCAGGATGATCCTTTGTGACTGACTCCATTGCCTCTATGAGATAGGGGAGACCTTTGTTGGGGTGCAGTTCCGCTATGACGCAGAGAGCAATGCGTTTTGAGTAATCTGATATGCTCATCGAGAGTTGTTTTGCGACAGTCAGTTTTGCGCCGTCTACCGACATGAATATTGGAGTCTTGATGCCTAGGGTGATCATTCGAAGTTTGTCCTTTACTCCAGGAAAATGCAGAGTCTGACGATGTTCTCGTTCGGAGATAAGGATCGTGATATGGGAGAGTAGTATGGTGAGCCAAGAGACAAAGGCGATGACTGCGCGCTGATAGAGTGAGCGGTCCTCATTGAATGCCCATCCGTGTACGGTATAGATGATCTTGGGTACTCGGAGGAGGCGGCCGGCAAGTGCTCCGAGTCCTGCAGCCTTGGGACTATGCAGATGGAGTACATCAGGTCGGCGGTGCTTGATGATAGAGAATATCTCTTTGAATGATCCCGTATCTTTTCCGAGAGATACGTCTCGACCGAGATTAGCTATGGAATGTGTGAATATACCCTGATCTTCGAGACGGGTACGTAGGATTCCATCGCCGCCCAAGGCTACTGCCACGTCGTGACCTCGGGCCTTCATAGCAACCGCTAAGTCGAATACATGTCGTTGGGCACCGCCCCAATTCGACTTGGTGATGACGTAGAGTATCTTCATGCAGTAAAAATACCACACCCGCGGCCTTTTCACCACGAATCCGGAGATGTATAGCAAAAATGGTGTTTTTATTGTACAATCCAGCGACGCCTGTGAAAAAGGCGATATATGGTAACAACGATACACAAAAAAGAGCCTGCCATACTCGCATTCGGCGACCTCATCGTTCTGGCCCTCTCGTTGGTAATCACGCTGGCCATCCGTTATCGCCAGCTTCCGTCTGAGGGTCTGATCGAAGCTCATACCCTCCCATTTTCAATCATATTCCTGTATTCACTGGTAGCTTTCTATATTTCGGGGCTGTATGGACGTATTATATCGGTCGCACGCTCATCCATACCTGGTCTCATCATTCGAACACAGATAGCCAATGGTCTTATTGCTGTGGCACTCTTTTATTTCGTGCCTAGTTTCAGTGTCACGCCGAAAGTGAATCTTTTCATATATTTGGGACTCTCGATATGTCTGCTTATTCTCTGGAGGATCGCAACATATCCGCTCTTTTCGCTCCGCAAGAAATATCAGGCTCTCGTGATAGGCACTGGTGCTGAGGTTGATGAACTCGTCAATGAGATGTTACATAGTCAGCGCATCGGCATGTCTTGTTTACAGAAGATTGATCCGCAGGATTCCGTCGCGCTCGCTCGAGCTGTAGGTTCAGGAGCTCCAGCATTTCAGTACATAGTTGCTGATGTGGATGATCCGCATTTTGAGGCGGTCTTGCCAGAGCTGTATCGTCGATTTTTCAAACAGGCCAATATCATCAATATGCACCGGCTCTATGAAGAGGTTTTCGATCGTATCCCATTGTCCCGCATGAATTATGCGTGGATCATGACCTATGTCAGCTCGGTTTCGCCCAAGCTCTACGATACGGTCAAGCGAGGCATCGATATTGTGCTCGGCATCATCATTGGCATCGCAGCTATTATCGCATATCCGTTCGTGGCGATCGCTATTAAGTTGGAGGATCGCGGCTCTGTCTTTATTACTCAGGAGCGTATTGGTCAAAATAACAAACGCATTAAGATACTGAAGTTCAGGAGTATGACAAACAGTGACAATGGCAAGTGGCTTCCCGAGAGCGAGAACAAGGTCACCCGTGTTGGCCGCTTTATTCGCAAGAGCCGTATAGACGAACTGCCTCAGGCACTAGCGATCTTGAAAGGTGACCTGTCTTTTATTGGTCCACGAACGGATATCGTCGATCTTGGAAAGAGGCTTGAAGAGGAGGTGCCATATTACATGGTGCGTACTGTTATCAAGCCAGGCCTCACCGGGTGGGCGCAAATCAATCAGGAAAAGCCTCCTCAATCTGTGGAAGAAACCAAGATACGCCTCTCCTATGATCTTTACTACATCAAGCATCGTTCGATCGGTCTCGATTTTCGCATTATACTCCGTACGTTGAAGACCGTGTTGTCGCGTGTCGGCATGTAATATATAATCAGCTCCATGGATACTTCTAAAAAACACGTGATCTTCATCACGGGCGGGGCAGGGTATGTCGGGGCAATGCTCATAGACCTCTTTTCCCGTCGGGATGATGTGTCGCGGATTATTGCGCTCGACAAGGAGTCATTGCCGGATTTCATCAAGGATGCACCGAAACTTACCTATATCGTCGGAAATACTTCCGATACGACGTGGCAGCAACAGGTTGCTGACGCCAAACCCGATATTGTGATTCACACAGCTTGGCAGATTCGTGAGATGTACGGAAAGAAGCCGCTCCAATTGAAATGGAATGTGGATGGATCAGATGCCGTTTTTGATTTTGCATTTTCAACTCCCTCAGTAGGGAAGCTTATTCATTTTTCGACAGTTGCCTCATATGCTGCCTACGCCGATAATACGATAGAACATCTTTTTACTGAAGAAGAGCCATTCAGGAAGAGTGACTATCTCTATGCCGAAGAGAAGAGGACGGCCGAAGAGCATCTCAAAGAGCGCTTTGCAGCAGCAAAGGCACAGGGTTCCAAGGTTCAGGTTGCTATTATCCGCCCAGCAGCTATCACGGGTCCGCGTGGCAGGTATATGCGTATTCGCTTTGGTCTCCAGGCCGCCTTGTCCGGTCAGCTCAAAGAATCGTTCATCCACCGCATGATATCCGCGATGGTTTCATTCGTGCCGGTGACTGCAAAGTGGTGCCGTCAGTTCATCCATGAAGATGATATCGCGGATGTTGCGACATTATTGGCGTTTTCAGAGCTCAAGAATCAGTACGATGCTTTCAACGCATGTCCTCCAGGTCCTGCGGTTCGTGGCAGAGATATGGCTGCTGCGGTCAACAAAAAAGCGGTCTCTATTCACCCGTATCTCATACGCATCGTATTCTTCGTCATGTGGAATCTAACAAGAGGGAGGGTACCTACCTCCAAGGGGGGCTGGAAGTCATATTCATACCCGATAGCAGTTGATGGGTCAAAATTGACTCGTATGTACGGATACATCTATAAGTGGCAATCGAAGGAGGCGTTCGTGAAGAAGGAGGGGAGGTACGCGAAGTACATAGCGTAACTGGACATATCCTCACCTATCGTTATATGATAGCCCTATTATGTTAAAACACCGTGCCCGAGCAGTCATGCTCCTCATCCTTGCCGCAGCAGTCGGCTATTTCGTTTATACATCACAGCAACCAGGAGGGTCCAAGCCATTCAGGCTCGGCCTCGACCTCTCGGGAGGTACCCATCTCGTCTACCAGGCTGACGTATCCAAGCTCGCACCGTCAGACATACCAGATTCTATGGCATCACTCCGTGATGTTGTTGAACGCCGCGTCAACCTCTTCGGTGTCTCTGAACCTCTCGTGCAAACAGAGCAGGGTGCAGCTCTATCGTCCAAAGAGAGTGCATACAAGCTCATTGTAGAGCTCCCTGGTGTCACCGATGTCAATGAGGCGGTCAAATCCATCGGTGCAACTCCATCACTCGAGTTCAAGCTTGTTACCGCCGATGCTATGCGTGAATTTGAGACGAAGGTGGCATCTATGTCTAGTACGACCGAGCAGAACGCTGCGTACCTCGCCATCTTCAAGGAAACAGGTCTCACGGGCGGTATGGTCTCCAAGGCAAGTTTGGAATTCAATACCACGACGAGACAGCCTGTTGTCGGGCTGAGCTTCACTACGGAAGGACGCGACCTGTTCTCCCAGATAACCAAGGATAACGTCGGTAACTATCTCGGCATCTTCCTCGATGGTGTGCCAATATCAGTACCAGTCATTCGCGATCAGATCACAGACGGCAAAGCACAGATCAGCGGCAGCTTCTCCCTGGAGGAGGCAAAGACGCTCGTGCGAGATCTCAACTACGGTGCGCTACCTGTCCCTATCTCACTCATTTCCACTCAGACTATTGGTCCATCACTCGGTCAGGCGGCAGTCAACGGCGGTATTAAGGCCGGTATCGTGTCCTTCATAGTCATCGCGATCTTCCTCATCGCATGGTACCGCTTGCCAGGCGTTGTAGCAGTCATCGCTCTCGCGGTATACACCGTCATCATGCTCGCTCTCTTCAAGCTCATACCCGTCACCCTCACCGCTGCTGGTATCGCGGCGTTCATCCTCTCTATCGGTATGGCGGTAGATGCGAACATTCTTATTTTTGAGCGTATGAAGGAAGAGCTCGTCCGGGGTCGTGGTATTTGGGATGCTATGCATGAAGGATTCGCTCGCGCCTGGCTCTCTATCCGCGACTCAAATATCTCCAGTATTATTACGGGCGCCATCCTCTATTACTTTGGATCGACCGCAGTTATCACAGGCTTCGCTCTTGTCTTCGTGGTAGGTGTGGTGGTATCTATGTTCACCGCTATTACCGCTTCACGTCTCTTCTTGTACGCGGTAGCCCCATCAAAGACTACGCGTTTGTCGACATTCCTTATCAGTAACGGTTTCAGAAAATAACACCATGTGGGTCATCAAATACAGAAAAATATTCTACGCCATCGCCCTCCTGCTCGTGGTCGGCTCATTTGTGTCATTCGGGATCTGGGGCCTCAAGCCGAGTATAGACTTTACTGGAGGCACACTCATCGAAGTCTCATATCCGAATGGTCGTCCAGGTCAAGCAGAGATCTCTTCTCGACTTGCGAGCATTGACTCTGCCGCATCAATACGCGCCGCAGGTACAGATGGCTATATCATCCGCATGAAGCCAATCAGTCAGGAAGAGAAGGCGGCCGTATTCAGCGCACTTTCACCGGATGTTGCGAGTCAGGCAGTCGAGAAGAACTTCTCGTCTATCGGTCCTGTTTTGGGCAAAGAAGCTCTCCGTAAGTCCCTCATGTCCATCCTCTTTGTGCTTCTTGCTATCGTCCTATTCATTACCTTTGCATTCCGCAAGGTTTCAGAACCTGTGTCATCGTGGAAATATGGTCTGATCGCGGTGATATCGTTGGCGCACGATGTGATTATTCCGACAGGTGTCTTCGCTTTCCTCGGCCATTTTGCAGGTTATGAAGTGGATACGCTCTTCGTCACGGCGCTTCTCGTGGTTCTCGGTTTCTCAGTCCACGACACCATTGTGGTGTTCGATCGTGTCCGTGAAAACCTTCGCCATGCTTCATCAAATAAGCCATTCGAAGAAGTTGTCGGAGATAGTATCAGCCAGACCTTCACCCGCTCAATCAACACGTCATTGACGACACTCCTTGCCCTCATTGTGCTTTACTTTGTTGGTGGTCCATCGACTGAGCATTTCTCACTCGCTCTCATCATCGGTATCGCGGCCGGTACATACTCATCTATCTTCATCGGTTCGCCGTTGCTCATCACGATAGAGAGGTGGGGTAAGAAGGGGAAGAAATAGGCGACTTCATATGTGTGAAAAAATGGACCAGCAAGGTCCATTTTTTGTGCTAAGTGTGTTGTCTCTAACTAGAGGCATCGTTGCGAATAAGGCATTTTTATTGTATAAAGATCCTAGAAAACATCAAAACTAAAAGGAAGGTCTAGTATGATTTTGACAATCTGTATCAACACGGTTGCCGTTGCTCTCAGTATGTGTTTCTGCTCGTTTATGGAATGGTTTGTCCATGGACCGCTCATGCATGGGAAGTTGGCGACAAAATTCCTGCGGGGTACTCATGAAGATCACCACAGACCCGCATCATATAAGAGTGAGGAGCATAGTGTTCGTCTGCCGTGGTGGGCTCCGGTCGTAATGCTCATGCCCGTTGCTATCCTCACATCCATTGTTGGCTGGTTCATTAGCCACTGGGAAGTGGCGGTGCTTTCGATACTTACATCGCTCTGTTATTATACAGCGTACCAGTATGTCCATATGTGCCTGCATGAAAGACCGGACGGTGTGAAAAAGAGGTGGATCAAGAGCACGAAGTGGTTTGCGCGGCGTGATATGACTCATCGTATTCATCATGCGCACGAAGTCGATTTTGACCGGCCTGTTAACCTCGGTATTCTGACTTCATTCTGGGATCGGTTCATTGGGACCTATAGATCTTCGGAAGCAACCAAAAGGGAGGTTCTATGTTAATAGCAATCATCTGGACCCTCGGCATCTTCTGTGTTCTGTTCGGAGTGGTTTGGCTTAGTCTCAATATTTTTGTGCGCTCTATTATTGAACATGAAGTCAGGCTCATGAAACAGCCGGGAATACTCGGCAACGAGCCCACGCCCGAGGCGCTCGAAAGAGTTTATCTATCGGAAGGGGATCTTGCAGACAGCAAACGACATAGGGTGTATGCGGTGTGTCTCCTTATTTCTGGCATCCTTATCATCGGTTCTCTCCTGTTCTTTTTCTGACAAAAATCCTATAACCCGGAGCTTTTTCCGGGTTTTTTAATACACCCCTTGACTTTATTTCTGGGGCCTGTAGTATAGACCCTACGCCCTGAAAACAGGGTCGGTACTTTGAAAGTCGCATAAAAGCTCTATAGGAAATAATATAGAGCATTGAGAATGTATTTAAATATTCTTCAAAGCCTCCTTAACTAGAGGCTGAGGAAGAAGCCATGCGGAATGCTCTTAGCGGGGCACCCGCACGGTGAAGTGCAAATACCAAAATATTCCAAAAATAATTCAAGCAACGATATAGATTCAATATCAGTTGTGAGAGCTAGATCAGACAGTAAGTGAAATATGAAGTAAGGGAGCGTAGCGCTTTCTATTTTGTTCCGTTCGCTTATAGTTAAGAGTTTGATCCTAGCTCAGGATGAACGCTGGCGGCGTGGATAAGG
>JBBTRA010000012.1:0-37630 GCA_038065415.1 Patescibacteria group bacterium | reverse complement strand
TGATGCCGTCTATCTGCGTTTCGTGGAAGGACTCTCTCCTCCTGAGATAGCGGAGATTATAGGTATATCCACCAATGCCACTTCGGTGCGTATTACAAGAGGGCTAGAAAAATTAAGAACATTGACGGGGTACGATATACAGGAGGGAGATGACAGAAATACGACGCAGACGAGGGCAAACACACCATGAAGAACGAAGAATTCAAAAAAGCAATCCAAAACATACAGTCAATATATATGACACCCGCTGAAAAGCAGGCAGTTTTGACGCGTATTACAGGAGCACGTTTGGGTGTCCGTAGCCCATGGACTGTGTATTCATTCAGTTCCTGGATTCAGACTCATAAACTCGCTTCAGTGGTCGCAGCCATCCTTATCGTGGCGGTAAGCGGCAATTCGGTGGTGCTCGCCGCTCAGGGAGCCTTGCCGGGTGATGCTCTCTACGCGCTCAAGGTTCAAGTGGCTGAACCGATTCGCATCGCTCTCGTGGTCGACCCTGTCAAGAAGGCAGAGATACACACGAGCTTCGTCCAGAGTCGTTTTGAAGAAGCTGAGACACTCGCTGCTCGCGGTGATCTTGATGAGTCCAAGGTTACAGAGCTCACGGTCCTCCTCGATCGCCACGTTGCTGATGTGGCCAAGAATATAGAAGAGATGGACGAGATGTCGCCTGAGAAGGCCGAGGACACGAATATTGCGGTTGAAGCAAGCATGAATGCACATGCTCGAGTTCTTTCCACTATTGGTATCAACAAGAGGGCTGAAAACGTATCTTCCAATATTTCTCGTATCGTCGACAAGGCTCGGACAGAAGCGCAGAGGTTCGATGTGAGCAATAAAGCCAGGGGAGTGATGCTTGCGGTCCACGCCGTTGAAGATGCGGCAGCTCAAACCCTGATGAGTATGTCGGCAGCTCCTGCGCCTGATACCGAGGATATTTCTGTTTCTGCAAATAGAGGTGATGACAACGTTATTGTCGCCGCTAAGATAGATACCGCTTCTTCTATAGAACTAGAATCTCCAGTAGTAACCGAAAAATCCGATACACGTTCTGCAAAAATATCCACTTCAGCAAGAAAGACTGAGGTCGCCTCTTCAAGCCGCGAGTCTATCGAGACTAAAAGGCAAAAGAAAGAAGCAGAGATATATGAGAAAGCAAAGCAGAGGCTTGAAAAAGAGATTAGGAGTGAAGAATTGAAGAGACCTAGTAATGACACAAAAGATAGAGAAGAAAAAGCAAAGAACTCGCGGGACATCCGAAGAGATGACTCAGGTCGAGATAGAATGAGATTTGACAGGGATGAGTAGCTGATTCGATATTTTTCTTGGGACAAGCAGTGCATAACTCGCCTTGCAATAAAGGTCTGACGGGTATAGCATTTCATGTAGACGGTTTCACAATCAACAAAGAAAACGTATGCACACACATCCAAATACGATGCTTCGTTTGGTATTCGCAGCCGGTTTTACCAGTAGTACGCCGACTCGATCGGCAAGTACTTCTCGTGAAGCTGGATCGATGGGTGCTCGCACCCCTTTGATCCGCATTCGGCCGTTTGCAGTGCGACGCGTAGAGCGTGCGGAATCGCCCAGCTTCCCGATGCTGGACGGGAACGATACGGTATGTGAGACGGAACCTGGATTTTTGGAGCGTGTACGCTCCGGTGAATCGGGCTAGTGGTTGGGGTTGACCGCGATGTTCGGGGTAACATCGCGGTCTTTTTGTCCATGGTTTTCGAGCAACCAAACACACTTTGAACATATGTGGCGTAACATGTTGACTTCCAGGGACCCATTTGTTAGTATGCTTCTACCTTAGTAAATAAAGGTTTTCCGTAAAAAATGATGATTGGAAGCATATCTCTCTGCCATCTGGCGGAAGGAATAGCTGACCAGTCCTACTTTTTTTGAGAAAAATCAAGATATGGCAAAAACATCAGTTATCGTACGATCCCAAAAGAAGCCGAAATTCAAGTCGCGCGTCGTTCGTCGTTGTTTCCGTTGCGGCCGCAAGCATGGCTATATGAGGGATTTCGATCTGTGTCGTATCTGTTTCCGTGAATTCGCCAATGACGGTGTTATTCCAGGCATAAAGAAATCATCATGGTAACCGACTCTATCTCAGACTTCATCATACGCCTCAAGAACGCGAGCGATGCGAAGAAGCCATCGGTGCTCGTTTCGCAGTCCAAACTCGCTGAGAATATTGCACACGCTCTCAAGAAGAGCGGATATCTCACCAGTGTGGAGAAGAACAAGGATACACACGAGATCAAGCTCGGTATTGTTTATTTCTCAGGAGAGCCTCGCATTCACGGTGTTGAGCGCATCTCCAAGTCGTCCCGCCGTATCTATCAGAAGGCGAGCGACATCCGCGTCTTCCGCAGCGGCTTCGGAAACACATTCCTTTCGACTCCGAAGGGCATAATGATCGATATGGAGGCCAAGAAGCTCAAGGTCGGTGGAGAAGTTCTCTTCAAGATCTGGTAATTTCAATAACTATATGTCACGCATTGCAAAAAAACCTATTACCATCCCTCCGAAGACTGAAGCTTCGTTTTCAGGCGGCGTCATGACGATCAAGGGACCTCTTGGCACGCTGAGCAAGACGTTCCGTCCGTATATCAACGTCGTTATTGAGAACGGAGCCATCACTTTGACTCCAAATGTGACCTCCCTCCAGTCACGCGCGCTCTGGGGTACATACGCATCTCACATCAAGAATATGATTGCCGGCGTCAACAAGGCGTATGAGAAGAAACTTGTTGTCGAAGGTATCGGTTTCAAAGCAGACATCAAGGGCACAACACTCGCCCTCGCCCTCGGTTTTTCTCATCCGATCAACATGCCGATTCCTGCAGATCTCAAGGTTACATCCGAGAAGAATACCATCACCGTTTCAGGTATTGATTGCGAGAAGGTAGGTCAGTTCGCTGCTGTTGTTAGAGCTCTCAAGAAGCCGGAGCCATATCTCGGTAAGGGTATCCGCTATTCTGATGAGGTCATCCGCAGGAAGCAGGGTAAGAAGGCTGCATAAAACACATGAATACACTACAGAAAAAACAGGCTATATTCGCACGACGCAAGTCTCGCATCCGCGCCAAGATCTCTGGTACTACAGAGCGACCACGCTTGGCTGTATTCAAGTCGCACAAATATATCTATGCTCAGATCATCGATGATACCAAGGGTCATACGCTCGCCTCATTTGATTCACGTGCTTCCAAAGCCAAGACTCCAGTCGAGCGCGCCAAGGAGGTTGGTGTAGAGATTGCCAAGAAGGCAAAGACAGCTAAGATTTCAAAGGTAGTCTTTGACCGCGGCGGGTATATCTATACCGGTAAGATCAAGATGGTCGCCGATGCTGCTCGCGAAGGAGGACTCGAATTCTAATTCCAATCATTTTAATCAAAACCATGACTGCAAAAGACATACAGATCAATAACGAATCAGCCGAGGTGAAGGTTCCTGCCACCGGCGTCGATGCTGCTGTATTGGCTGCCGATCCGGTTGCTGCTGGCGCAGTCGCCAACAAGATAACTCCAGGACGCCGTATGCGTGGAGATGCTCCTCGTCGTGGTCCATCGAGCGGAGGTCCTCAGGGAAGCCGTCCTGGTCAGCGCGGAGGTAACCGCGGTGAACCTCGCGAGCGTGTTAAGCCAGAGTTTGATTCCAAGATCATCGATATCCGTCGCGTTACCCGTGTGACCTCTGGAGGACGCCGCATGAATTTCAGCGTTGCCGTTGTTGCGGGCGACAAGAAGGGTCGTGTTGGTGTCGGTTTGGGTAAGAGCATCGACACCGCATCAGCGGTAGAGAAGGCTACTCGCGAGGCCAAGAAAAATCTCATCAAAGTACCTCTTTCAGCACAGATGACCATTCCTCACGCTGTTGAAGCAAAATACGCGAGCGCTCGCATCATGATATTCCCAGCTCGCGGACGCGGTGTCGTCGCAGGAAGCTCGGCTCGTGCAGTCATTGAGCTTGCAGGCATCAAAGATGTGTGCGCAAAATTCCTTTCAGGTAGCAAGAACCGCCTCAACAATGCCAAGGTAGCGATCGAGGCGCTCAGGAAGCTCAGCAAGGTATCTCGTGCATCTCTCGTTAATCCAAAGTAAGGAAGAAAACTATCATGCAATTCCATCAACTCAAACGAAATACCCCTAACATGAAGCGCATGATTGTCGCTCGTGGCGGCAAGCGTGGTAAGACTGCAGGTCGTGGTGGCAAAGGTCAGTCCGCGCGCGCTGGTAACAAGCGCCGCCCAGAATGGCGCGATATCATCAAGAAGCTCCCAAAGCTTCGTGGACGTGGAGTCAATCAGAACAAGCCGGTTACGGATCAGAACTTCGTCGTTAACCTTGCTATCCTTGAGGGTGCATTTTCAGCAAACGAAGCGATCACCCCAACCATCTTGGTTGAGAAGGGTATTGTTTCTACATGGTCAGGTAACATTCCGAATATCAAGATCCTTGGCGATGGTGATGTCACCAAAGCGTTCAAGGTTTCTGGTTGTGCTGTTTCCGAATCTGCAAAGGTTAAGATAGAGAAAGCGGGAGGTTCGGTCACTGCACTTGCTTCGCGTGTCATTTCTAAGAACAAGGGTCCTTCATCTCCAAGCGATGTGAATACTGCTCCGGTGAAGGATGTGAAGCCTGCCAAGAAAGCTGCCCCAGCTAAAGAAAAGGCAGAAAAAGCTCCTGCCAAGGAAAAGCCGGCAAAGAAAGACGCATCCGCTAGTGGAAAGCCTGCCAAGAAAGCTGAGTAACAAAGGTTTGGACGCGGGCCGTCGATTTGAGATATACTGGGGAACATACAACACCATCAAATCATGAAAAACATTTCAGAAAAAATATTCGTAGCGCTCAAGGATCCGATCCTCAGGAAGAGGGTCGGATTCACCGTGTTGGCCCTCGTCCTCTTCCGTGCATTGGCAACTATTCCGATACCGGGAGTCAACGCTGATAATCTTGCACAGCTTCTTGGCTCAAGCCAATTTTTTGGATTTTTGAATATATTCTCGGGAGGAGGCCTCTCAAACCTTTCGATTATGATGCTTGGTGTCGGTCCGTTTATCACCGCTACGATCGTCATTCAGCTTCTCACCATGATGTTCCCCAAGTGGAAGGCTCTCATGCATGACGAAGGGGATGCAGGACGTATGAAGCTCTCGAACTACTCCCGTCTTTTGTCGGTACCACTTGCCATCATCTCGTCGATCGGATTTCTCTCACTCCTTCAATCACAGAATGTCTTGCCAAGTCTCGGTGGTTTCTCCTTCGCGCTCAATGTTGTTGCTATAACAGCCGGATCAGTCCTCCTTATGTGGATTGGTGAGCTCATATCTGAGTTTGGTATCGGCAATGGCGTATCACTCATCATCTTCGCTGGTATCGTATCTGCACTCCCAAGCAATGCTCAGCAGTTCATTGCGAGCTATGATGCCGCGAATATCCCTGTCTATATCGCTGCTGTGGTGATTGCACTCGTGGTCATCGCTGGCGTCGTCTTCGTCACCGAAGCAGAGCGCTCGGTTCCGGTCACCTATGCAAAACAGGTGAGGGGTAATAAGGTATACGGTGGCGCATCAACATATCTTCCGCTCCGCCTCAACCAGGCAGGTGTTATTCCGATCATTTTTGCACTCTCTATTCTCTTGTTCCCTCAGATTATATCGAATTTCTTGTCCAATGTTTCCAATGCGACCATCGCGAGCTGGGCATCGTCGTTCACCCTCTTCTTCAATAACCCTTGGGTCTACGGAGGATTCTACTTCGTTCTTGTCGTAGCATTCACGTACTTCTATACGGCTGTTACCTTCGATCCAAAGCAGATCTCAGAGAACCTCCAGCGTTCGGGCGCCTTCATTCCTGGTGTGCGTCCTGGTGACCACACCCGTGATCATCTCGCATCTATTGTGACTCGCATCACACTTGTCGGCGCGCTCTTCCTCGGTATCATCGCTGTTCTGCCGCTTGTTATGCAGGCGTTCACTGCCAACCAGTCGCTGGCTATCGGTGGTACAGCACTCCTCATCGTCGTTTCAGTGGTCCTCGACCTCCTCAAGAAGGTTGATGCGCAGGTATCGATGAGAGAATATTAAAACGTTGACTTTAAGCCACAATTCTGGTAATTTAGACCCTACAATGCAAATCAAGAAAAACATCGAAACTATGTTCACCGCCGGCGCCCACTTCGGTCTCGGACGTTCGCGCAGACATCCAACCATTGCTCCGTATATTTTCGGTACGAAGAATTCCACCGATATTTTCGATTTGGAGAAGACAACCGAATCACTCGAGAAGGCTATGGCAGTTGTTGCAGCTCTTGCCAAAGAAGGTAAGACCATTCTCTTTGTAGGTGGTAAGAAAGAAGCATCGATGACCATCAAGAACGCTGCGCAGTCGCTCAACATGCCATTTGTCGATGGACGCTGGATTGGTGGAACGCTTTCCAACTTTGGACAGATCAGGAAGCGTATCGATCGCTATGAGAAGCTCGTCTCCGATCGTGAAAAGGGTGAGCTCGCCAAGTACACCAAGCGTGAGCGTATGCTCATCGACAAAGAGATTGCGTCGCTCGAGAAGATGTTCCTCGGCATCATCTCTCTCAAGAAAGCCCCTGACGCTATATTCATGATCGATCCTCGTCGCGAGAAGAATGCCCTCAAGGAGGCTCTCGATATGGGAGTTCCAGTCATTGCACTCGCGGGATCCGATTGTAATATAACAGAGGTTACCCATCCGATCATCGGAAACGATACATCCAAGAGCAGCATCCAATTCTTTGTGGATGAGGCAGTCAAGGCATATCAGGGAGCCAAAGTAGCATAATGCTCAGCCCATTCTTCTTTTGGAAATCAGACACGGATGACCTATCGAAGAAGCCGCCCGGCCCCTCCGAAGTTTCACTATTGAAAGAAAAGCAGGTGGAATTATCAAAAAAGCTCGCTGTTCCTCCATCAGACACTCCTAATCAAAGCAAAACTATGTCAACAATCACTACAGACCAAGTCAAAACACTCCGCGATCAGACCGGTATATCGGTCATGCAGTGCAAGAAGGCTCTCGAAGAGGCTGGTGGTGATATGGACAAGGCGCTTGTCATCCTCCGTAAGAAGAGCGGTGAGCTTGCTGCGAAGAAGGGTGATCGTACGTTTGGCTCAGGTACCGTTCAGGCGTATATCCATGCCAACGGTAGTGTTGGCGCCATTGTCGAGCTCAACTGCGAAACTGATTTCGTATCCAATAACGATGAGTTCAAAGCACTCGCTCGTGATATTGCTATGCATGTCACAGCAACCAATCCAAAATTCATCAGCAAAGATGATGTTAAGGAAGAGGATATGAAGACTGCTCGTGAAGTCTTTGAGGCCGAGGTCAAGGATAAGCCTGCAGCTATGAAAGACAAGATTCTTCAAGGTAAGCTTGATACATATTTCTCAGAAATGGTTCTTCTCAGCCAGCCATTCATCAAGAATTCCGAAATCACTATCCAAGGACTCATCGATGCCGCTGTTCAGAAATTCGGAGAGAAGACTGCAGTCATTCGATTCAAGAGGTTCAAGGTCCTCGAGAACTAATGTATACCCTCATCTCCATATTTTATGCTTCGTTTGTAGGCATCATACTGATGCTCCTGTTGAAGCGTAGGGAGGTGAAGACGGGGAAGCCGAGTTTGGTATCGCGTCTCGGCAGAGGAACGGATAATTTTTTCCATGTACTGTTTGGCACAGTTGGAAAATTCTTTTCATACATCAATAGACACACCTTCATCGCCCTCGGACAATGGATTGCTTTCCATGTGCTTGTGCATATCCGTAAGGTGTATGTAGAAATTAAGGCACAGTTCCTCGCCAATCCTCATGGCAAGCGTATGATGGATGCTGTCCGCGGCCGCGGCGAGATCAAGAAGGAGGGGGCATCATTCTATCTCCGCAGGATTTCGGACAAGTAGTTTTGCAAAAGCTCGTTAGAATTGGTACAGTTTAGCCTGTAATTTGCTGGCATGCGCCACCTTAGCTCAGTTGGTAGAGCAACGCTTTTGTAAAGCGAAGGTCCCCAGTTCAAGCCTGGGAGGTGGCTCCGAATTTCGAGACGACGTTAGTTTCCAAGACCAAGCTACTTCTTCGCTGCTGTCGAAGTTGCTATTTTCGCTGTGCTCGTCGCTACGAGTTCTGGTACGAGTGCTTCCATATCTTCGATGGACTTGAACCCGCTATATGTTTTTCCTTTGATGATGAGCGCGGGAAAAGGCTCCTTGACCTTATTGATGTTGGCGAGCGTTTTGAGTGCAGAGACATCGAGATCATAGTCGAACGAATAGATGCGGATATTTTCCGGGCTGTGCTGACGGATATAGGTGAGTACCTGACCCTGCTTGGCACAATCAGGGCAATCTGCGCGGTAGAAATAGAGGATGGTAAGCGGGCGTTTGGCGCACTTACTTGCTGCGCCGGTGATGAGGAGGTAGTCCTTGATTTGTAGGAGGGAATAATAGCGTTTGAGTGTCACTACTTCATCATCATTGCCACGACCTACGGATTCCATATAGGAGAGTCGGTCTGCAAGATTGCCGAGCTCCTGACCGAGAGATGAGCTGAAAAGATCGTCACAGGCAGCTTCCTTGAGGAGATTGAACTGCGTTTCAGAAGAAAGGATATTGATGGACACGGAATCTTGCAACGCCCGCAGTTCGTTGAGACGGCCATCATTGAGCTTGGAACTGATCAATATGGCTGTCGTGAATATGGCGGCAGTGATGACAAATGCCAGTGCGTATTTCTTCCAGTCTTGTTTCATAATGGAACAGTAGACTATTTGAGAGTGATTGTAAATATCAGAAGATCATGAAGGTATGGGGAAGCTCCATATATTGACATATTTATATATTATGATATAATACCGCCTGAAAGGTATTTTAGATCTATGAAAGATTTGTGTGTGAAGCTGAGCGGCATTGGCGCCTTGCTTATCTGTATTCCCGTCATGTGGAGGATTAGCCAGGGAGATGTTTTCAATCCAGCGAGCTACTTTCTCTGGTCACTTCTCTCATTGGTTTGTGTCCTCGTGTTGCTCCGCGATAAAAAAGGAGGACATACGATGATGATCGGCTACGTTGCTTCGGATTTTCTTATCGGCTTCTACGCATACCGCAAGCTCGGCAAAGCGTCCTTCGGAAGCTTCGAATGGCTCATAGTTGCGCTGACCGGCGTGTGTGTTTGTATCTGGCTCTGGTGCGAGCATGTAGCTCGCCGGGACAAGAAACAAGACTTCAAGCCTTCTGTTATCACGAACACGGTAGCTTGCATGATCGCTGGTATTCCCCAGATTATCGACTCATTCAAGAATCCCTACCAAGTGAGCTTCGTCATCTGTGCATTCTACATGCTGGTGAGCGGATTAGCGTACTACGGCGAGAAGCCAACTTTGAATGGCAGGCTGCTCCCCGGGGTTTCGATAATCTATTGGATCATCATGATCGTAGGCTTAATCATCGCACGCAGCATTGCACCAACTACGACTCAATGATTTTGTCACAGCGCTCACCTTCACGGGTGAGCGTTTTTATATACTACCTCCAACTAGCCTGTTTGCTCAGTGCGACGTTGGCTACAGATCTGATGACCCAAAATGGGGCGATGAATGAGTACAAGAAAGTGTAACAAGCGATATCGGTCAGCTTGGGCTTGTTGCCCTTGGAAAGCTTTGAACCGATGAAGATAAATGCAAAGATGGTGATGATCATGATTGTGCCGATGAGCAGGATCGGACCGGTGCGCATATAGAACCAGTTGAAGGTAGGCCATGACAGCTCTAGCGCGCGCAAACCGAGCGCATCGAAACGCACATAGGTCTCGTGAGTGGAAGATATCAAATCATATATAAGCGTTGCTACAATAAAAAATACGCACGCGGTTGATACCAGCATAAATGGGAGGACGAATCCGCCGATATGTCCGGTGGATGGCCTGAAGAGCATGGAGCGATAGTCACGAGCATTGTGCAGGAAGCCCGAGGTCCAGCGTACGCGCTGTTTGTAGAGTTTGGGTATCGTGCGTGGAGAGGACGTATAGACTACGGCATCGTGGGCACTGGCGATCCTCATACCATGCGATTGCATGCGGAGCGCCATCTCCATGTCTTCGGTGTTGTGGGCCTGGCGGTAGGGACCAATTTCTGCGAATACTGCCGTGCGGAATATCGAGAATGGTCCGGGGGTCACATAGAGTGCGTTGAGCTCAGCCAGTATGCTGCGGATGAAGACACCGACAAGGTACTCGACTTTCTGGAGCTTTTGGATGATGGTCTCAGCGTTGTAAATATGAAGGGAAGGAACGACTGCCATAATATTCGAGTCCTCGAAGCGCTTCATGAGTCGGGTAAGTGCATCAGGTGCCGCGTATGAGTCGGCATCGAGACAGCCTATGAATGGCGTAGTCGCCTGTGCGATCGCGAGATTGAGAGCAGTATGCTTGCCACCATTCTCTTTGTGGATGATCTGAATCTGGGGGTTACTCGCGAATGTCTGGAGCATGGCGGCGGTACCGTCGGTAGATCCGTCATTGATTGCAACGATCTTGAGCTTGTCGGCAGGATAGTCGAGTGCGAGCAAGGAGTGGATGGTTTTGGCAGCCGTCTTCTCCTCGTTATAACAAGGAACAACGATAGTTACTGCGGGGAGACCTGCATAGGCGGGTGCAGCGACCGTCTTGCGGCCTTGGAGGGTTTTGCGGCGCTCGATATAGGTTATGAGCAAGAAAACCTCGAAATAGAGGGACAGGAAAAGGATGCTGAGGGTTGCTATATCACGGAGAGAGTCCATTAAGGAAAGTATTTCATATTTGAGCCTTTTTTGCTACAGTTAGCGGTAATGAATCAAGAGACCTCAGTACCCAAGGGTCATCTCCATCCGATGACCCAGATGATCAGGGAGATCCAGTCGATCTTCGAAACGATTGGTTTTGAGGTGGCGCTTGGACCAGAGCTCGAGACAGAGTTCTACAATTTTGATGCGCTGAATATTCCTGCGGGGCATCCAGCGCGAGGGATGCAAGATACTTTCTGGGTGAATGCGCTTGGTAAGGGCAAGACACCGGCTGACAAGCTGGTTCTCCGCACGCATACGTCACCGGTACAGATTCGCTATATGCAGGCACACCAGCCTCCGTTCAAGATCATTGTACCTGGTAAGGTATATCGCAATGAAGCGACCGATGCGACTCATGAGGCACAGTTCCATCAGGTCGAAGGTCTCTATATAGACGAGAAAGTGTCACTCGCTGAGCTCAAGGGTACGCTCGAGTACTTTTTCAAGAAACTTTTTGGTGATGATGTCCAAATGCGCTTCCGTCCGAGCTACTTTCCATTCGTTGAGCCGGGTGTGGAAGTAGATATTTTCTACAAGGGTCGCTGGCTCGAAGTTATGGGTGCGGGTCCGGTCCACGAGAATGTGTTGCGAACTGCTGGTATCGATCCTGAGAAGTATTCCGGCTTCGCTTTCGGAGGAGGTATCGACCGTCTGATCATGATCAAGTATGGATTGGATGATATTCGGCTACTTTATTCAGGCGATTTGAGGTTCGTGAATCAATTCTAAGTCATGACCAAGCCCGGTATTTACAAACATTCCAAGAAAGGCACGCTCTATCGAGTGATTGGCACAGCTGCACATTCTGAGACGCTGGAGCTGATGGTGGTGTATGAGGCGCAGTACGAAAACCCTGTTTCGAAACTCTGGGCCCGTCCCGCGGAGATGTTCGAGGATAGTGTAGAGGTGGAGGGTCAGAAGGTTCCGCGATTTCAATTCGTCCAAGAGTAAGTCCGCGTAAATATATGAAAATCTCCTACACAAAACTCCAGACATACCTCGAAGATACGCTTCCATCCCCGGAGGTTCTTGCAGATGCATTCACATTTCATGCTTTTGAAATAGAAAGTGTTGAGAAAGTCGGTGATGATACTATTTTGGACATCAAAGTTTTGCCTGATCGTGCATGCTACGCGAAATCATACGAAGGGATCGCTCGCGAGGTGTCGACCATTCTCGGACTCAAAAAGAAAGATGGTTTGGTGAAGTTCGATGCGTCGCCACGAAAGATCACAATCAGTGTTGCGCAAATTAATGAAGTGCTAGGCTCCGATATTTCCAGCGAGGAAATGATGAGTATTCTCACAAGGATGGATATGCTGGTCGAAGAGGGTAGGAATCAAGAACTTACCCTCACCGTACCCTCTGATAGGCTTGATTTGGCCTCCTGGCGCGATATTCCTGAGGAAGTAGGGCGAATCTACGGATATGACAAGATTGTGCCTGTATTGCCTAAAAACAGCAGTTTCAAGCCTTCGGTGGAGAAGAATTTCTTCTGGAGCGAAACGATCAAGGATAGGCTGGTAGAACAGCTCGGTTTTTCTGAGGTGTACACCTATAGTTTGGTACCCAAGGGTGATTATGAGATAGAGAAGCCACTCGCTTCTGATAAGAATCATTTGAGGACCAACCTTTCTGACGGTATTTTGAAAGCTCTCGAATTGAATGTAAAAAATGCGGAACTGCTCGGACTGGATGCCATCAAGATATTCGAAATTGGGAAAGTATTCACTGCGGAAGGGGAATTCACCCATCTTGCGATGGGCGTTGCACAGGTGAAGAAGATCAAAGGTGTGAAGAGTGAGGACGTCCTCAAGAAATCAGTAGAGGCAGTTGTTGATCTTCCTGATCAGAAGGTGCTGTCACACGGAGCAATGGCTATGTGGGAGATCAGGCTCGATGATCATTTCAAGTCGCTCTCGACTATACCTGATACGTATGACAGTCTCGCCTCGAGGGCAGCTTCAAAGAATGCATACAAGAAATTTTCAGTGTATCCGTTCATCGTTCGTGATATCGCTGTGTTCGTCCCGGAATCAGTCGTAGCGGAAACCGTGTGGGAATCGGTTCAGAAGGGTATCGCCAATGCGGGCGCTGTAGAGCTTCTTGCACGACATTCGTTGTTTGACGCTTTCAAAAAAGAAGGCAAAGTATCGTATGCATTCCGTATGATATTCCAATCCAGTGAAAGAACGCTTACGGATGATGAGGTCAACGCGGTCATGGAGAAGATTTACGCCGAGATGAAGGGGAATTCTTGGGAAGTCAGATAAATAAAAACAGGCCACTTTTCAGCAGCCTGTGAGGGTTTTAGTATAACACCTTGCGCAATGCTTCGAAGCGCGGTCCTGTTCTGGTCCGAAACCCTCTACGCCAGTAAGGAGCTCATCGTTCTAGGCACTACTCAAGAATTATAGCACAATACCTATGCAAAATCAAGAGGCGGGACAAGCCCGTTTCTGCTATAATTGATGTTCAAACAGTCACCTCATATGGCCTCAGAAAAAGATTCCAAAAAGACCAAAAAAGCCGATAGTTACGGCGCTGATTCGATCCAAGTTCTTGAGGGTCTTGAGCCGGTCCGCAAGCGTCCAGGCATGTATATCGGTACCACTGGTCCCGATGGTCTCCACCACCTCATCACTGAGATTTTCGACAACTCGCGCGATGAGGCGATGGGTGGACACGCCAATGATATTGAGATAGCACTCTTACCAAATAACCGTGTCCGCGTCGTAGACAATGGCCGCGGTATTCCTGTTGATGTGCACAAACAGACCAAGATATCTGCTCTTGAGATGGTTATGACCGTGCTTCATGCCGGAGGCAAATTTGGCGGAGAAGATAGCGGCTACAAAGTCTCTGGAGGTCTTCACGGCGTCGGTGCATCGGTCGTCAATGCGCTCTCGACCTATGCGCAGGTGCTCGTTCACAAGGAGGGTGGCATTTACATGCAGGAATACAATATCGGCAAGCGCAAGGCTGCAGTCAAGAAGATTGGTTCCACAAAACTCCACGGTACCATCGTCTCGTTTGAGCCAGACCCAACTATTTTCAAAGAAGGTGTTGTATTCGACTTCAATCGTGTGGTTACTCATATGCGTCAGCAGGCGTATCTCGTTCGTGGTCTCCGCATCAGCGTCATTGATGCCCGCAACCAGATCGAGGGCTTCGGCACGGATAATGAGCTTTTCTATCTGCGTGATACCGGAGTCGATGCTCCTTCATTCACATTCTATTTTGAGGGAGGACTCGTCTCACTCGTTCGCTTCACCAACCAGACCTACAAACCGCTGCACAAGAATATTTTCTATATCGATAAGAAAGTAGAGGGTGTGGAGTCTGTCGAGGTTGCGCTCCAGTATGCCGACGATGTCTCGGGACGCGTCATGGCGTTCGCCAACAACATCAGTAACCCTGAGGGTGGTACGCATGTGACAGGTTTCAAGACCGCTCTCACGCGTACACTCAATACCTACGCCAAGAATAACAATCTCTCGAAGGGTGAGAGTGACAGCTTCACGGGTGACGATGCTCTTGAAGGCATCACTGCCGTCGTCTCGGTCAAGCTTCGCGAGATTCAATTCGAGGGACAGACCAAGGCCAAGCTTGGTTCAACCGAAGCTCAAGGTGCGACCGCTACTGTGTTCGGTGAGTCGTTTGCTGCATTCTTGGAAGAAAATCCCGATGATGCCCGTGCGATCGTGAACAAGGTCATCCTTGCTATGAAGGCGCGCAAAGCTGCAAAGGCTGCCAAAGACAGCGTGCTCCGCAAGGGTGCTCTCGAAGGCATGACACTCCCCGGCAAGCTCGCGGACTGTCAGTCGAGCGATCCGTCTGACTCAGAGCTTTTCATTGTAGAGGGAGATTCTGCAGGAGGTACTGCAAAGCAGGGTAGAGATCGTCGTACTCAGGCTATATTGCCATTGCGCGGTAAAATCTTGAACATCGAACGAGCTCGTCTCGATCGTATGCTCGGTTCCGAACAGATCAAGAACCTTGTTCTCGCTTTTGGTACCGCTATCGGAGATACGTTTGATATCACCAAGCTTCGCTATCACAAGATCATTCTCGCAACAGATGCTGACGTCGACGGTGCACACATCCGTACATTGATCTTGACGCTTTTGTACCGTTACTTCCGTCCACTCATCGACAGCGGGTATGTCTATATTGCTCAGCCACCACTTTATAAGGTTAAGCGTGGTAAGGAGATTCTTTATTTTTACAGTGATGAGGAGAAGATTAAGGCGCTTGGCAAAGATGCAGAGAAACATATCGAGCAAGCAGGACCAGAATTTGATCAGCAGGATGCAGCTGCTCGAGCAGAACTCCTTGAGCGCGCAGGTACAGATGCTGATCCCGAAGGTCTCGAATTGGGAGCTGAAGGTGAAGAGGTAAAAGGGAAGGTTGCAAAGATTTCCATCCAGCGTTACAAGGGTCTCGGAGAAATGAACCATGATGAGCTCTGGGAGACGACCATGGACCCAGCTCGCCGTATCCTTCGCCAGGTGACTGTTGATGATGCTCTCGATGCTGATAAGGTTTTTGACATGCTCATGGGAGATGATGTTCCTGCTCGCAAATCATTCATCCAGTCGAACGCGAAGCACGCGACGTTGGATATATAGCCTCAAAGTAGACTGGAGAAGGGCAGCCGCTGTGGATACATGGGATTGCTCTTTTTTCATATGCATGGTATAAAAATACCATGTTCAAACAGTGGACGAACAACTCGAAGAACCAGTATCGCTGTGGTAATACCATCGCGGTCCTTTCTATGCCTGCATATATGCACGCTTTTCTTCAGTTGAGAGTCGTCTAATCTGTTACCTCTGTAATGTTAGACCAATCCCGACTGAGTGAAAGTCGGGATTTTGTTTTCCGCACCTTCAGTCAGTCTCGAGATGATTCTAGAGTACTAGTACATCGGTAACCACATACAAACATATGAAAAAACAGACGCTCACCGTACCAACTCTCAGTGACTTGGTTTTCCTGCGCGGCAGGAAAGTCACGCTCCGTCCATACTCCGAGAAGGATATCCCATATCTCGTGAAGTGGATCAATGATCCAGAAATCAGGAAGTATGTCACACGAACCATGCCTGCCAATGAAAAAAATGAGCAGGATTGGCTCAATCGGATACATTCGCAGGAGAAAGATCTCGTCGCACTGATTATTCAGGTGAAGGGTGTTCCTATCGGCAATATCGGCCTTGGAATCAACTGGGTAGAACGCATTGGCACGGTCGGCATCATCATCGGGGAAGAGAAATACCAGAGCAGTGGCTTTGGGAAAGATGCCTCGATGACACTGATAGAGTATGCATTCAATACGCTCAATCTCCGCAAAATTGAGTGGATGGCTAAGTCCTTTAACGAGAGAAGTCTCGCCTGTGCCAGGTCTTGTGGTTTCAAGATCGAAGGGCGCATGCGTGAAGAGTACTTCTTCGATGGACGCTACTGGGATGAGATCATCCACGGGATGTTCAAGTCCGAGTGGCTCCCGAAGTATGAGGCGTATCAGAAGAAAAAGTAAGTAGAAACGCGAACGGCAGTCTGGTAGACTGCCGTTTTTTACTTCTTGAAATTTTTATACCGTCTTGACCTTCAATTTTGACTGTCTCTTCTTGTCGAGCTTCGGAAGTTTCAGTATGAGAAGGCCATGCTTCTCGACGGCCTCTGCCTCATCCACATCGATCTCTTCAGGGAGCTGGATAGCACGCGAGAATGATCCCCAGTAGAGTTCGCGCACAAAGAAATCATCATCGTTGGCGGTACGCTCCTCTTCGCGAGTGCCGCGGATGGTCACGAGGTCACGAGTGATAGAGACATCGAGGTCCTCGGGGCGTACGCCCGCGATCATGGCCTTGACCACGATCATATCTGCAGTCTGGTAGACGTCGACGGTGAGCTCGGCGTCTTTGTCAGATTCCTCATCTACCCATGAAGAGGATTCATCGGAGGATTTTTTGACAGGCTTCACCTCTGCCTCATCGTCCATGCGGACGGTGCCGGTCAGCCTCTCGAAAAATGATCTCTTTTGTTTGGACATAAGGATGTGTCGTAAGGTTTAGTAAAGATTTGTTCTTATTATATGACAAACGCGCTCACATGGAAAGATTACTAAAGGTTACTATCATGTGTATAACCCGTGAACGGAGCAATCCCCTGGTGGGATAACCAATTTTCATCACCAGAGTTTTGGTCGTACGACTTTGACTTCCTCAAAGAGGATGATGAGCACTACTACTGCGCCCCATATCCAAGCGAAGGTGCGTAGAGTGTCCGAAGAGTCTGCGTTGACGATGGATATATTGAAAGCTGCGTGGATCGATATAGCTACACCCAAGCCGATGATCGCAGCAACGATCCTCGCGAGCCAGCCTTTGTAGAAGACAAATCCCAAGGCAAAACCCACGGCGGCTGAACTCACCACGTGAACAAGCATGGCCCCGATGAAACGCATGTTCCCGGTGACGATGGCGCGGGCGATTTCACCGTCAGAGAGCGGTCCCATGATGAAAAGTGCATTTTCAAGCGCAGCAAATCCAAGTGCAGTGGTGATGCAGTAGGCCATAGCGTCTATCGGCTCATCATTGGCCTGGGTATGAAGAGCTACGAGTGCAACGGCGATGAATTTGAAGACTTCCTCCACACCTGCCCACAGTGTGTAGCGTAGATTGGCATCACTGACCACTGTGGCTATATATTGTTCTGCGATAACGGCCGCCGCCACTGCGCAGAATCCGGCGAAGAACGCTGCTGCCAGAAGAGGTTTTGGCTCGGGATGGATGCGGTCCTCACGGAGCCAGAACCAGAGCCAAACCAGGGCGGGGAGGATACCCGAAAGAAGGGCATAGAAGAGAGCAGATGCTGACATATGTGATAAGTATAGCAAATAGAGCGCCAGAGACACGGGGATATCGTGTTCGAGGTAAGTAAAAAGGAGGGTCCGACAGGGACCCTCCTATAATCTCCGCCTCACACGGTATGAGTTGGCGAAGAAATGCCTTTGTTCTCAGGCGCCATGAAATATAGCATGGCATTGACATTTTTACAACTTCCTGCTATAAAGGGTACAGACTGGTTTTGCGGTAGAGTGGACATGACTCCCCAAGATGGCTCAATGTGGCCGTCGGTCATGTCGCTCGTCGCTCTGAAAACAAAAGACAAATAATGAAAAAAATCCTTGTGATGGCTGCGCTTTTCTGCGCATGTTCAATGTCGGCTGCTACTATGAATGTAGCGAATGGTGACGATGATGTCGTCTCCGCGCTTCGGTTCAAATCCCTTGTGGGACAAACTCCGGGTATTCTCAACCTCGATCCGGCCACTGCCCCATGGGTAGGGCAGGATGCGGTTCTGATCTCTTCGTTGTGCGCTTCGGCCTCGACGAACCTGGCTCAAAGTCAGCGTAATACGATGGCGGGACTCGCGGGTGTCGGTACGGTTCCAACGGATCGCATCAACAATCCCGCGGCTTGGTATCGGATTCCGCAGGCTCAACCGCAAGGATTGCAATGGTTCGATGCAGTCACCACCTCCACGAATTTCCACAGCTATATGGGGAGCAGTTCGCTCACTAATGTTGCTACGGGTGGAGAGTGGGGTAATCGGATTGTTGTGCATGCGGCGGGAACTTCGCCGGTGAGTGCATACTGGTGTCGGATAACAACAACCATCACCAATATCCCCGCAGCATTTTTCCCCGTCGGGACGAATACTGCCGGGGTTGAAATTGCATTCAATTCAAACTTTGTAGGTGTCAATTTTGGCACTAATGGGGTTTGCGAGTCGGCCTACGATCCTGCTCAAGGTAAATGGGTCGCCGGCGGTGATGATGCAGTATATGACGCGGGCCAATCACCTTCAGTTGTCCAATATCACTGGTGGGTACGTTTTGGCGCTACGGCGGTCATTACTATCAGCAATCCATCAGAATACTCATCCATTCGTTCCCAGTTCGCCTTAATGGATCAAACCTTTAAGGCCGAGTTGATCCGAACGGGTGTTGTTGATCCTGTGGCAAGCCAAACTGTTTTTGCAGCTAAGTCTCGCCTCTGGATAGTTGATAACACAGATCCGCTCATTCGGATCGGGGTTGATGGTGGTCAGGTACACGCCCTCTATGATCTTTTGTCAGCCACTAATCTGGTGAATGCGCCCTGGGAATTGCTCCAAGGGCAGACATTTTACACCGGAAGGACGTTTGACGTCACGAACTCGACTCCGGAGAAGTACTTCCGGCTCAGAATGAGAGTCCAGTAACGCAAGTAGTCCCTTTCAGCAGCCTTCTCACGAAGGCTGCTTTTTTCTTGACAATATTTGATATGTATGATAGCTTGACACAGTATTATCAGGTAGTAACAGAGTTAAGAATATACCCATGAATAAGAGCTTTAATATAGTATTTTTGGCAGCTATGGCATTTTTTGCCTTCGTTTTTGTGTCTCCCGTATTGGCGGATACCACGAATGGCAGTGATGACACAGCTTCTGCAGCGGCAAGTACCAACGCGGGCACAACCGGCGATGTTACAAATGGCGGGGATGATTCGAATGCAAATCCAGCTGGTGGCAACGGCAATGTTGGCACATCAGGTACAGTCACCAATGGGGATGATGATGGAGTAACCAATCAACCAAACAACGGTGGTGGTGGATCACCTGGCACAGTGACCAACGGCGACGATGATACCACGGTTAATCCGGGTGATACCAATGGACCAGGAGGCAACGGTGGTACACCAGGAAACGGTGGATCGCCTTCAGGATCGAACAGGTCTTCAGGCAACGGTTCTAGCGGATCGATCGTCTACACTCCGACAGTTCTCGGCGCGGCTACCACCTCATGCCCGCTCATCACCGACTATCTCAAGTTCGGCGGTACGAATAATCCAGTTCAGGTCACGAACCTCCAGATTTTCCTCAGGGCAAATCAGAAGGCTGACGTAACTGTTAATGGTATCTTCGATCAGAAGACAGAAGACGCAGTCAAAGCGTTCCAGAAGAAATATCTCTCTGATATTCTCGGACCATGGGATGCTACACGTCCTACTGGCTTCGTCTACATAACGACTACCAAGAAGATCAACGCTCTTGCATGTGCATCACCAGTCGTTCTTTCCGCTGAGGAGAGAGCTATCATCGAAGCATACAAGGCTCGCACCTCGGACCAGGCGACTGGCGTAGAGGTTGGATCAAATGGATCAACGAATCTCGGTACCGTCGGTGCAGATGTTTTGGATGACAATGATAATGTTGCGGCAGCTGGCGAGGCATCAGTCCTCTCTCGCTTCTGGGACTTCATCAAGAGTCTCTTTAGGTAATACTGAAGATCGATTCAAAAAGAAAACCGCACCATATGGTGCGGTTTTCTTTTGCCTTCTACGAACCTAGTTTCTTGGTGCCGTGGGCACGAAGTTTGTTTGAAGGAGTTCCATTCAATGCTCCAGCGAGCGCTATCATGAGGGCATTGTCACCAGAAATGTGTGGGGATGGCATATACAGTGGTATACCAAACTCTGTTGCAATGATCGTGAATTGTTCGCGGAGCATGCGGTTGGCACTGACCCCGCCTCCTATGATGAGTGACTGAGCGCCGGTCTCTTCGATCGCCGAGCGGAGCTTGGTATCGAGTGTTTCAACGATTGCATCTTCAAATTCTCGAGCCAAACTCTTCTTGAAGACATCATCAAAAATACCTGCTTTTTCTGCATCGCGGACAGCATAGAGGACGGCAGTTTTGAGTCCTGAAAATGAGAAATGAAGATCTTTGCTGTGGATCATGGGGCGGGGAAGTTTGACAGAAGAGGCGAGGCCGTCTTTGCGTGCTTCATCCGCAAGCTTTGATATATGAGGGCCACCGGGATAGGGCAGACCGAGGAGACGAGCTACTTTGTCGAAGGCTTCGCCGACAGCGTCATCCTTGGTTGCACCGATGATAGCGTAGTGAAAAAGAGAATCAATGCGTACGAGTTCCGTGTGCCCACCGCTGATGAGAAGTGCAAGAGATGGAAGGGGGAGATCCTTGAGTTTTTGCCATGCTCCCCCAGGTGTATCAGATTCGATGAGTGACCCAACGATGTGACCCTCCATATGGTTGACTGGTATGATGGGGACCTTCCATTCTGCTCCGAGTTTCTCCGCAAAGACGATACCGGTCCAAAGGGCAGGTTCGAGGCCTGGGCCCTCGGTGACCGCTATAGCGTCAATACGGGGCTTGGTAGGCTGTGAGGCGAGGAGCTTGTCCAGGAGTGGCTCAAGGTGCTTTTCGTGCTCACGCTTGGCGAGAGTGGGGAATACACCACCATATGGGCTATGGAGATCGGCCTGAGAATGTATGAGGGAAGCAAGGACGCGACATTCGAATACCCCGTCGGTCTGACGTGTTTCTATGAGCGCGAGAGCTGTCTCGTCGCAGGATGTTTCGATACCGAGGATGATCATGATGCGTGAGTGTTCTACGAGTGCGCGATACAGGATTCGAACCTGTGACCCTCCCCACGTCAAGGGGATGCTCTACCAACTGAGCTAACCGCGCGAATTCCGGTTTTGCGGAATTCGGATCGAAAGATTTTTGTCGCGTGAGCGACAAAAATTTTCGACCAGATTCCTACTGGACCTTTGGAAAAACTATAGCAGAAATAAGGGAAAAATCAAATCTGGGGGATGAAAAGGCCCGAATCACCCCACTGGTGATTCGGGCCGTGCAACTGTGTTTCAGGTGGTCTTTCAGGGCGCTGCGGGCAGGCCAGACCAGCTTCGGAAGAACATCGGACCGTTGGGGTTGTACCAATGGGTGATGACGTAGTCGAAGCTCTCGATCTGGAGACTTGAGCCACGTGGTCCGACGATGTTCTCACGGAGAGTACCTCCTTGATCATAGATGCTGATACATTGCGTTTCTGCGTTGTACCAAATGTACATGGTCATACGATTTTGCCAGTTTGTTGTCCCGGTCGTTGTGAGTGATGAAGCCGACTGGATGATGGACTTTGTGCACCGGAGGTACGGACTCCCCGTTGGATCCACATACGAGGTTGACTCGTATAGTTCATTGAAACCTGACGCGTCCATGGCTGCTACCCCGTGTAGAGTCTCATCCATAGGGTCGTCTGAATAGGTTTTGAACAATGGATTGTTCGGACTCGTTCCTGCCATGAGTGCGGCGTGCACGTTCGAGGGCATTACCGATGATTCGGTGACGAGATTGAACATCTTGAATCCCCCTACGACCGTGATCGGACCCTTATTCGTGGGCCAGTTTGGGGGCCGATTTGTCGGAGGTGGCGGTGGCGGCGGGTTGGTTTTCGGAGGCGGTGGTGCATTTGTTGGGATGAGGCCGGCCTGTTTGCACAGGTACTTCATACCATAATACGTCCCAATGCCGATACCCGCGAGCACCACTACGCACCAGAACAGGTTTTGCGGGTCACCGATCGGACCTCTGCCAACCTTGGCCAAGTCCAACGATCCTTCTTGGAGGGCGCCCTGGACAGTGCTCACGATGGATTCGGGGAATACCACCACGAGGCTGTCGCCATCAACATAGGTTGATGCGAGTGGGTTCTGGCCGCGTACGAGTTTGTCTGCCTCTGCAAGGCGAGACTTGTCACCGATCAGGATGCGAAGGGCGCGTTCACCGAAAAGCGACACACCCAGGACGCGTTCAGCGCCGGGGGGAATGCTTTCCAGTACAAGCTTCGGCACGCTTGAGGCGGTGCTGAGGGTTTCGAGTACGAGGAGCCGTAGCTCCGGCTGTGCCTGCTTGGCAGGTGCCGGTTCGGACTTCCTGATTTCGAACGATGCGTTCGCTACGCGTGCCCACACGGTTTCGTGCGATGTGAGCACGGTCAGCATGATGCATAGGTACGCAAATGGCTGCAAGAACGGCTTGCGCCGAATGAGTTTCGTTGTAGCATTCATTTCGTGATACTTTCGATGATGGTTGGGCCGTAGTTCCACAGGAATACGGTCATCCCGAGCGTTATGCCCGCTGTGGTAACGATGAGACATCGTTTCCACAACGGCAGCTGTTTGAAGCGAGCGTCACAACGCCCCCACAGCGTCGCTGGCTCTGTTGTTTGTTTGTTCATGACGGACCTTTCTTTTTGTTGGTTACTCCTCCTTCGGAGTTAACTTCAAGCACCCACATACCTTTGAAACACAGGTTGTCAAAGGACCCTTTTGCTAGTCAAAACATACAACCACTCGACAAAAAAGTCAAGTGGTTGTATAGAAAAACTTCGATTAATTAAGATGGACTCTATGCCTTCGGTTTATCGAGCCGGTCGAGCTTCAATTTCTTCACACCGAAATAGACTACTGCAGCGACGATGACGAAGTTGATGAGAACGCTGATGAATTTACCGTAAGTGATATTGGCGGAAAGGACATGGAAGGAGAGTAGCGAGAGATCCCCGAAGCGTCCGAGGGCAATACCGATGATCGGATTGATGAGGTCGTTGACGATAGAGGCGACGACATCAGATACCGCTTTGCCGAGAATGAAACCGACAGCGAGACCGATTGCGCCCTGGGTACGAACAAATTCAATAAAATCTTTGAGACTGTTGGTCATGATAAAGGATAGAGATACGAATTAAAGGCGATGCGTATATGTTGATAATGGCACAATTTTCGCATGGGAATGATCATTTTTCAAGGCTGACACCGATACCAGGTTTCATTGAAGTTTCGTGAGTGGCCATACGGGCTATGGATATGACTCCATCTTTCTTGACGAGATCGAGCTGGACGACCATGCCACGCTTCACCTGTTCTGAGAAATATTGGTCGAAGAGTAGGTTGCCAACAGAGTAGTGGACGGGGACCGCGCCGATCCATTCTTGCTCAGCAACGATATGAGGGTGTGCACCGATTACCGCATCTGCTCCTGCGGCGATGAAGGCGCGTGCATACGAGCGCATCTTGTCTGATGGTACGGATACGTACTCTTCACCCCAATGCGGCATGACGATGGTGAATACGCCAGGCTTTGATACACGCCTGATCTCGGCAATGACCTGGTCTACCCCGAGCTGGAATGCATGGTAGCCGACGAAGGCGATGGTGATGCCATTCTTTTCGAGGAGGGTGGCGACAGGTGAGTCTCCAGTGGCAGTGCGGATGGTGAGTCTGGTTGAGGTTGCATTCCAAGGGTTGCCGAACCATTCGATACCCGCATCGCGTAGATATGCCTGGGTCTCTTGATATCCAGCAAAGCCGAAATTGTCTGTGTGATTGTTGGCCAAGCTGACCACATCGATTCCTACTGATTTTAGCGCATCAGCCGCAGCGATCGGGAACGTGAACGTGAAGCTGTCAGTGGTTTTGCCATTGATGAGCGTTTTTGAAACATTGGTGGTGATGGGACCTTCGAGATTGGCCACAACCATATCAGCTTTCTTGAAAAGTGAAACGACGGAATCGTCGAAAAGGGAAGCGTATCCGTTGCGTTCACCGATGGCGCGGATGCCACGATCGAACATGAGATCTCCACCGACCATGATGGTCAGTTTGCTCGTCTCGGGTACTGCTGGATTGACGACCTTGGCCTCAAGTGTCAACGCCTTTTGTACACCGGTTTGCACGATGATGGTCGAGGGTTGGAAGTATTCGATACCTTTGAGCACGATGTATCCCGTACCCCAGCCAAAAGCGATCACCAGGAGGGCGGTGCAAGCCTTTTGTAGGGGAGAATGCCTCATGGCGGTATTATGCCACTGAAATGAGGAAAATTGCTAGAGCTCGGTTTCTGTACCGAGTTCGAGAGCGACAAAAGAGATTCCTGCTTTTGGTAGCTCAATTCCTGGTAATCTGACGGTGATACCGTTTTGTCGGACAAGGTTGCCATCATGGACAGGGAATGCAATGCGAGGTTTGACTTCGAGAGCATAGTCGACGGCTTGTGCGATAGTGCACCACGGACCCGTCACCGGAAAGGCGAGGATATCGACAGGAACATTGGGCTTGTGAAATGCATCTCCCGGGTAAAAGAGCTTGCCATCGAACATATATCCCGTGTTCTCGACCTGCTCATACGATTTGTATATGGTCTCGTGTTGTGTGCCGTGTGCCGATACATTCACGCCGTCGCACTCATGAGACTCGCTATCAGATACTTTGATGAAGGAAATACTTTCTTTTGCAAGAATAGCTCCGACAGATGCATTGCAGATCACTTTTGCGTTGGGGTTGTTGGCGAGTACGGTCTTCAGCGACTCGATATGAAGGTGGTCTGTATGTTCGTGACTGATGACCACGTAGTGAATATTGTGCACAGTGTTCTGTGCAGTGGTGTATGCTCCGGGGTCGGTGAGGAAGCGGATGCCACGTATTTCTACGAGGAGGCAGCAGTGGCCGAGTTTGGTTATTTTCATATCAGTAAGTATATCATTTGGGCGATATGGGGTCATACAAAAAACCGGACCCCTGTAGTAGAGATCCGGTTGAGTGAGTATCAGGCGAGGATGAGAGAAACTTCCTGTCTGGGTGTGCAGGTGATGAGTGTGCCATCAATGCACCGCATCGCATTTTCACCTTTTTTGCCTTTGGTCAGGCGGAGCTTGGTGAGAAGGTAAGATCCTTGGCGGAAGCCGCCATGTCCCGCATCGTCACCATCTACAGGGAAGGCGATGAATTTTGCACCCTCCTCCAGTTCCGCGAATGTTAGTGGTTTGCTTGCACTCATAATATACGGTACCGTTTGGAAAACAGTATACCATTTAATAGAAAAATGTCAATTCAGTCTAGTTCGGATTCTTCACGGCTGTACCCCGATACGAAAACATGAGAGGTCGTCCCGACTCTTGTGACATCTGAAGGTCAGTAAATTCAAATCCTGCTTCAGAGATCAGGCTATCAATCTTTCTGTCTAGATGGCAGTTTCCGGCGAGTCTTTTTGTGAAAGGTGTCGCCAGAGTTTGTATGCGTTTCAAGAATGTGTTGGGAGATCCTCCGTGCTCAATGAAAATGAATGTACCACCAGGCTTAAGTACGCGCGCTATTTCCCTGAGGGCTTTTGGAACGTCTGAAATACTGCACAAGACCCACGTAGAGACTACTGTATCAATTGTATTATCTGGTAACGGAATCTGTTCCGCGGAGTTTTTCAGGTGGGTAATAGGGAATGAAACTGCCGCTATTCTCTCCTGTGCGAGCGTATAGAGTGGAGATGAAGGTTCGAGCGCATAGAGCATCTCGATATTCTTGTAAAATGGCAGGTTATATCCGGAACCAAATCCTATTTCAAGTACAACCCCTCGAGCCATACTGGCAACATCAGAGCGTGTTCCATTACAGTCGATGGAGCGCATGGCCCTATTGAGGAGGCGGGGCAGAATATATGTACTGTATAGGCTCATTGCTTTGGGCGGAGAGGGAGGGATTCGAACCCTCGAGGAACTTTCGCCCCTGCTGGTTTTCGAAACCAGTGCCTTCAACCACTCAGCCACCTCTCCAGGTATTATGCGGTCGGGGACCGGTATACCATAGCATTTTTTGCCAAAATTTCAAAAAATGGTAGTATGTCTTTGTTCGCGGCCCTATCGTCTAACGGTTAGGACATCGCCTTTTCAAGGCGGTAATCGGGGTTCGATTCCCCGTAGGGCTACAAGGGAGGATACCTGCGTCAGATAGTCACTGGTCAGAACTACAATGAAATATGGGAAAATCGTGGCAGCCATGGCTGTTGCGGGTGTGTTGTGCGTGGGTGGATATTATGCGTACGCATCGACAGTGGTATCGATTGATGAGGAAGAGCTCTATCGAGTAGTCTCCGTTGTGGATGGAGATACATTCAAGGTACAGGTAGGAAAACATAGTATCACCGTCCGCATGCTCGGTATCGATACTCCTGAGACTGTGGATCCGCGCAAGCAGGTACAGTGTTATGGACTCGAAGCATCAGGTGAGAGTAAAAGATTGTTGGGCGGGCATGCGGTGCGCTTGAAATTGAATCCGGATAGGGAAGAGCAGGATCGCTACGAACGGTATCTCGCGTATGTGTATCTCCCTGATGGGACATTTCTGAATGAGTATTTGCTCCGTAACGGATTTGCGCGGGAATATACCTTTGGTAAGGCATACATGTTCCAGAAGGAATTCAGAGCTATAGAAAGAGAAGCGAAAAAAGAAGAAAGGGGGTTGTGGGGAGTCTGCGAAAAATGAGTCGGTTTACTTCGCGTTCAACCAAACGTAGATGTCTTCGATTGCTTTGACCGCATCTCCTGCAGCGATATTGTTCTGATGGTAGAGACCATCGGTGCAATCTCCCGCAGCCCAAATACCGTCGATAGATGTGCGTTGGTTGCGAGCATCGGTAATGACATGATTGAATCTGTCCATAGAGACAAGTCCGGCCACAAAGTCGGTATTCGGGATGGATCCAACTTCAGAGAATATACCCGTGACCGGAATCTCGATGTCTCCGTCTGACTGAGTATCTGTGTAGATAAGTGAAGTGACGAATTTATCACCTTTGATTTCCTTTGGAATAGCGAATTGCACACCTTTCATTTTTGGATTGCTCAGCACTTTCTCTACTGTCCCGGGATCAGCTTTGTATTCACTGCGAGATAGGAGCGTGACGCTCTTGCAGTACGCGAGGAGTTGGGCAGCACTCTCGAAACCAGCATTGCCGCCACCGATGACAGCGACATCCTGATCGGCATACATGGGGCCGTCACATGATGCGCAGTAGGTGAGCCCCTTGTGTTCATAGGTATCAGCTCCTGGTATCTCGAGTTTTCGCCTACGGCTGCCTGAAGCTATAAGGATAGTTTTGGCCTCATATGAGCCCTTGTCGCTCGTGATTGTGAATGTTCCGGAGTCATTCTTGGAGACTTTGGTCGCATATTGGTTTTCCTTAAAGTCGATGATGCCGTCAGCATATGCCTTGGCGTGCATCTTGAGATTTTCTGAGAGTACGAGACCGGAGATGACAGGGGTGCCGATCCAGTTCTCGATCTTCTCCGATACGTTGCTCTGGCCGAGCCAATCCTTGGTCACAAAGACGGTCCTGAGGCGCTTCCTGGCGGCGTAGACGGCTGCCGCTGCTCCAGCGGGTCCACCTCCGATGATGGCGAGGTCGTAAATCATAGTTGGGACATTATATCACATATGAAAAATCCCGCGAGATTTTCACGGGATTTTTTGTTGTAGCTTACTTTAACCTCGATCTGCGGAGAAACGCCGGTATTGCACCCCAATCATCGTCATCATCCTTCTTCTCTTCTTTCTCTACCTTCTTCTCGATAGGAGCATCGCGGCGGATGTCAGACATGGAGTTGAAGATTTTGCCGCGCTCAGCCTTGGCGGGAGCCTCTGATCTCTCAGTGACGCTCTTCATGATAGAAGCGATAGTTGGCTCTGCGGATACTGGAGCGCCCGTCGGACGGCTGGAGGAAACATTGGTTTCTGGGAAGCCGGTAGCGATGACGGTGATCTTGATCTCGTTCTTCTTGAGCTTGTCGTCGCGTACAGTACCGAAGATAATCTTGGCTTCTGGGTCGATGGATTCGGTAATAACCTTTGCTGCATCCTGGATCTCGAACATGGTGAGGTCTTCGCCTCCCGCAATCGAGAAGAGTACACCCTTTGAGCCCGTGATCGAGACATCGAGGAGTGGAGAATTGATAGCAGCCTTTGCAGCCTCAATAGCGCGGTTCTCGCCGGATGCAGAACCGATACCCATAAGGGCTGAGCCGGCATTTTCCATGACTGTACGGATATCGGCAAAGTCGATGTTGATGAGTCCTGGAGTGGTGATGAGATCAGAGATACCCTCGACAGCTTGACGGAGAATCTCATCACACATGCCGAAAGCATTTTTTACAGATGTGTCTTTGCTGATGGCGGAGAGAAGGCGATCGTTGGGGATGACGATGATGGCGTCGACTTCTTTGCGGAGGTCTTCGAGTGCAGCTTCTGCGATGCGTGAACGCTGGCGACCTTCGAAGAAGAATGGCTTGGTGACGACCGCGACGGTGAGACAACCGAGCTCTTTGGCGACACGGGCGACCATTGGGGAAGCTCCGCTTCCTGTACCACCACCAAGACCGCAGGTGACAAAAACCATGTCAGCACCTTTGACGGCATCCTGGATCTCATCACGAGTCTCTTCGACTGCACGTTTGCCGAGCTCAGGATTCATACCGGTGCCGAGGCCGCGGGTGATATTCTTGCCGATATGAATGCGCTTCTTGGTCATGGCGCGGTGCAAATCTTGTGAGTCGGTATTGATGGATATGAAATCAACCCCCTTCACTTTGGAGGTGATCATGTGATTGACTGCGTTGCCGCCAGATCCGCCCACGCCGAGTACTTTGATGCGTGCAAATGCTTCGATGTCAGGAGTGATGTTGGGCATGTGTGGGTAGTGTACCGTATCGCTATGAAAAATGAAAAGTGGCTGGTGAGCCACTTAAAAAATTATTTCACTGCAAACGTTCAGGTAACGCTACTATGATACCAAGCCCTGAAAATGGTGCAAGTTGACGGGAAAGGGGATTGTGGGTGTTGTTGGCTAACCTATTGAGGCTTAAGGGCACTGATAATTGCCTTATCGATATTGTAAATAGTTATGTTGTCTCCTTCATCCTTGAAATTTATAGTGTTCTTCTGTTCAGTCGAGAGACTGTTTCTGAAAAAATTATTAAGCAAATCCAAACGTTCCTTTGCAATAGTAAGTAGTTTTTCATTCGGCTCCGAAAGATTCTGTTCTTTGAGTTCACGAGAAATTAATTCGCCGGATCTTACTTTTGTACCCAAAACAGGATTGAATACATAGTGCTCAGTAAAACCCATAAAACCGGTCGTATCGAGCGCTTCCCGCAGCTCATCTTTTCGTGGAAAGTACCTTTTCTGGACTAGTGCGTTAAATCCAGCTAGTTCATCCTTCTTTTGTATGAATGATTGGAATATCGGTTGGGTTAAATGATTGAGGTATAGTTCCCAAATAACAAATTTCCCACCAGGCTTAAGTACCCTAAATACTTCCGCGATGATTTTAATTTGATCAACCTTTGGATTTTCATGGAGCCCCATCTTGATGATAACAGTATCAAAAAAATTATCCTCATAAGGTAGTGATCGTATGTCACCGATCTCAAATTTTATATTAGTTTCGTTTGCTAAATTCTCTTTGGCACGCTCGATTTGCACAGGACTATCATCAAAAAGAAAAAACTGACAAGTATCAGTTACCTGCTTGTTTGTATCTGTAATAAGCCATTTAGTAACACTCCCGTAACCACAGCAACCGTCTAGAATTTTCTGATCAATTTTGAGCCCGACAGCATCTTCAAGAGCAGAAATCTGTTCAACTGTTATTTGATGGACTTTTTCATATTGTATTACTCGACTATCAAATGTTCCAGGCCTATAAGATTTCATACAGTTATGGCATCAACTGCTTGAACCACCTCTTCACACGCTTGGTCAGATGTACAAAGAACTCCTTGGTCGTGTCGATCTCAGGAGTTTCCTCGGCGTGAATGCCCCAAATGCAAAGTCCGTAGGCGACTGCGAGAGGATTGTCCTTGAATGAAGACTTACCATCGATGTTCCCGATGGAGCCGATGCGTGCAGGGAGTTTAAGTGAAGCTTTGGCGAGGTCATCGATCGAGTTCAAGGCGGAGCCGCCACCAGTGATGATGACGCCGGCTGGTAAGAGACCATTCCTGCCGATTTTCTTGAGATGGGCTTCGATGAGTTCAAATATATCGGAAAGTCGTGCACCGATGATCTCTTCCAACTTCTTGCGAGGATATGAGGAACCGGTGATGGCGCCGATCTTGATCTGCTCAGCTTCTTCGAGTGGAACCTTCAGGCCGAGTGCGATGTCATTGGTGATGTCGGTGGAGCCGAGTGGGAACACTTCGAGCGAGGTTGGGATGTTATTCTCAAAAACTGCGATGGATACTGTCTCTGCGCCGATATTCGCGAGTACGCACCCGGCAATTTTCTGGGTCTTGGACAGAGTGACGAATCCGGCAGCAATTGGGGCAGCCATGACATCCTCGACGGCGATACCTGCTTCATTTACAGCGGCAATAAGATCGGCGACATGGTGTTCGAGACAGGTGATGAAGAGCGTCTTCTGCTCGATCTTGTTGGCGGTCATACCGAGCGGAGCCCCGAGCGAAGGGAAATTGTCTATCTTGTACTGGAGCGGTATATCGTAGATGATGCGTCGATTGGCACGAGCTGCTTGAGGGATGTCTTTCTCACACTGCTCTTGGAGATTCTTGAGATCGATCTCAGTGATCTCTGCATCAGCGCGTGACGTAATGATGGTGCTGGTGACCGCAGTAGAGCCGAGACCGATACCACCGACGCCGACGAAGGCCTTCTTGATCTTGATACCAGCTTTGTCCTCAGCGATGGCTACCGCCTTCCTGATACTCTCTGCTACATCGCGGACGTTGGTGACATAGCCATGGCGGAGGCCACGGGATTCTGTGACACCGACGCCCACGATTTTAGGAAAGCCGCGCTCGGTGCGCTCTTTGGAATTGGCAATAACCACTTTGACGTAGTAGGTGCCGATATCAATACCGGTGATTATGTTACGGGCCATATGGGGAGCTAGATACCAAACTTCTCGCGAAGCTTGATCTCTATATCCTCCATTATAGCCCCATGGTCATGGCCTTTCAAATGGGTACAACCGTGTATGAACAGAAAACCGATGAAATTGTCGTATTCGCGATCGAACTTCTTTGCCTCTTCGCGAGATTCTTTTTCTGAAATGTATATTTCGCCCTCAGTATCGGAAATAGGGAAGCTCAGAATGTCGGTGGCACATTCTTTGTCTCGGTAGATGGTGTTGAGCTTCTTGATCTTTGCAGAGGTGGTGAACACGAGGTTCAGCTTGTAGCTTTTTCCTAAGCAGGTATCTTTAATCCCCTCGAAGGGGATCGAGGGGATCTTGGATTTCGTCTCATTGATGAGCGTGAAATGGGGCAACTTATTTCCTTGCTCCGCGCTCTGGCTTGACCGGTGCCTTGCCGAGCTTGATGAGCTCTGCCATCTCAGCTCTGCGAGCAATGCCCTTGAGGGTCTTGACCTTGACCTTATATGGAGACTGGGTGCGTACCGCGAAACGGAGACCGCGCTTGCGCTGGATGATGCCTGAACCCTGCACTTTGCGGGTAAAGCGGCGAATCACGCCAAGGGCGTTCTCGTTGGGGTTGCGTGTTACTTCTGCATTTATCATAGGTGAATAATATAACATAGGGTGTGATTTTGGGCAATATCTCAAGAATATGCTATCGTTGAGCCATGAATCCGAAGAAACCAACCACAACCTCCTGGGGCGGCGTCGCTGAATGGTACGACGACCTTCTTGAGCAGAACCCTGACTCATATCAGAAGAATGTTTTGATGCCCAATCTCATTCGTATTGTCGAACCCAAGAAGGGTATGGCGATTCTTGATGTTGCCTGTGGACAGGGATATTTCAGCCGTGCATTTGCGAACAATGGCGCTGATGTTGTGGCAAGTGATATTTCTGCTGAACTGGTAGAGAAGGCGCGCGCATACAAGGGCGCAGAAGGAAAAGCTGATGGCAATGGAGGTGCTGTAGCATCTGTCGAATACTATGTTGCACCTGCAGACAACCTTTCATTTATGGGTAATGAATCTATGGATGTCGTCACGATCATTCTTGCATTGCAGAATATAGAGAATCTCCAGGGAACATTTGCGGAGGTTTCTCGCGTACTCAAACCGGGTGGCAAACTTGTCTTCGTCGTGAATCATCCGGCGTTTCGTATACCACAGAGATCAGATTGGGGATGGGATGACAACGCGTCCGCACAGTATCGTCGCCTCGATGCATATATGTCAGATGCGAAGATCGAGATAGACATGACACCAGGTGAGCGTGATACCAAGAAAAAGAAGTTCACCGTGTCCTTTCATAGGCCACTACAGGTATTCTTCAAGCATCTCAATAAATCAGGGTTGGCAGTAACGCGTCTTGAAGAGTGGATTTCTCACAAGAAGAGCCAGAATGGACCGCGTGGGGCGGAAGAGGATCGTATGAGGAAGGAGATACCGATGTTTCTCTGTCTCGAAGCGAAGAAGATATAGCCAAAAAAATCCCGCACGAGCGGGATTTTTGTTATTTCGTGTCCTTGATCGTCAGTGCCGGATAGAGTCCGATGAGTGAGATTACGCCAATGACAACAAATAGGTATTCATGGGTGGTGAAGAGGAGTGCGGCGCCCGTGATGAGTGGTGCGATGAAGTTCGAGACAGGACGAGTGATGCGGAATATGCCAAGGGTGGCAGTGTCGCGCGAGGAGACTGTTTTGAAGAAGTATGTCTCCATCATGATTTCGACTGCAGCTGCGCCGATACGGGTGATGAAGAGTGCGATCGCCCAGACGACGACACTGTGTGAAGTGATGAGTGACAAGGCAATGGTAGAGAGACCCATAATGCCGAAGCCGATAGCCATGATTTCCTTTTCGCCATACTTTTTATCTGCCAAACGCCCCAGTGGATATTGGATGAGTGCAAACGGTATAAGCATCACCGTGAGAATGATACCGATCTGTTCCCAGGTGAAGCCAATGGTCTTGTGTAGGTAGATTGGGCTATAGATGACCATCCATGCATAGAAGGTTTGGAGAATCAGGTTGCCAAAGAAGAGTTTGACCCAATTGCGATTTGAAGAAATGTGTTGAACTAGCTGCCACGGTGAGAGATGCATGTAGGTGGCATCTTTGAAACGTGGAAAATTGCGGTGGATGAGATAGAGGAGTGGGAATAGCATCGCAAGTGCTGCCACATAGGTATCGCGGTAGTTATCCACGCCATTGATGAGCATGCCGCCGAGGAGTGGACCTATGAGCCAGGAGGCATTGAGAACGGTCGTGTAGAATCCGCGCACTGATCCGACATGTTGACCGTCGGTGTACCGTTCCAAGAAAATATCCAGAGTGAGACCGATCAATGAGACGACGGCAGATTGCAGGATGAAGAGGATGGCAATACTCGTACCGGACTCAGCAGAAATAATCCCCCAGAAGAGAGCAATTTGTATACAAATAAGTGCGACTGAGGTGGCATAATTACCGAAGCGGCGGATGACATAGGGTGCCAACAGGTATCCAAGAATGGCAACCATCGCGCCTGCCATGTAGATGAATCCAACTGTGCGTTCATCAGCGAAAAGTGAGAGGAAGCTCGAGTTCGAGTACATCGGCAGTACGACATGGAGGGTATATATGAAACCGATGACGGCGATCGTGTAAACCGTGTGCGAACGGGAGACGGGTGTGCTCATGATGAGGTATATTATAGCAGAGAATTTTCAGCCTGTAGATAAACTTGCTCTTCTTGGGCCTTCATGTTATATTCTCAGGCATGAAAAAGGAAATCCACCCAGAGAATTATCGCCAGGTCATCTTCGCTGACAACTCCAGCGGCGTGAAGTTTTTGATACCTTCAACCATTGCTACCAAGGAGAATGCCAAGTGGACAGATGGTAAGGAGTATCCTGTGCACTATGTTGAGATCTCAAGCGCATCTCATCCGTTCTATACGAACCAGGAGAAGACTATCGACACTGCTGGCCGCGTTGAGAAGTTCAAGAATCGTCTCGCAAAGTCGAAGAAATAGATACAGCCAAGAAATTCCAAAACGAGACGTGAGAGCGTCTCGTTTTGTAGTTTACAGCCGATAGCCTATACTTATCCCATGAATCTCGACCCCTACAAAGCAAACCCCAAGACCGCATTCATGGCGGGCCTCTATGAGAAGCTTGCCAAAGAAGAGGGAGAGGTGCGAGGCATGATCGCAGCGGATCCGTCGATGAAAGAGATGGCTGAGCATGAGCTCACCTCGATCGTCGAACAAAAAGATTCTCTCGAAAAGGAGATGGCAGAAATCCTTGCGGGTGATATTGCAGAAGATGAAATCCCCAAAGAGATGATCATGGAAATTCGTGCTGGTGCCGGCGGTGATGAGGCGGCCCTCTTTGCTGCGGAGCTATTCGACATGTACAAGAGATACGCCGAGATCAAAGGTTGGAAGACCAAGATCATCGATGAGTCCAAGAATGACCTTGGGGGATACAAGGAAGTATCTATGGAAATCAAGGGCAAGGGTGCTTACGAGACTCTCCGTTGGGAGACTGGTGTGCATCGTGTTCAGCGCGTCCCTGAGACCGAGAAGATGGGTCGCGTGCACACCTCGACAGTCACGGTTGCCATCATGCCTATCCGCAAAAAATCCAAGTTTGTCATCAATCCAGCCGATCTTGAGATGGAGTTTTCGCGTGCTGGTGGCAAAGGGGGACAGAACGTGAACAAAGTGGAATCAGCCGTGCGCTTGATTCATAAGCCGACGGGTATCGATGTGCGTTCGACTGCTGAGCGTAGTCAGGGTGCCAATCGCGAGCTTGCACTTCAGATCCTCACCGCCAAGCTCGAGGCACGCCAAGAAGAAGAAGAGGCTCAGAAGTTCGCTGCTAACCGCAAGGGTCAGATCGGTACGGGTTCACGTTCAGAGAAGATTCGCACCTACAACTTCCCGCAGGATCGTGTGACTGATCATCGCATCAAGCAGTCATGGCATAACCTTCCCGGCATCATGCTTGGCAAATTTGATCCGATCACTGAAGCTCTCAAAGAGTTCGAGAAGAGCGGTGGTGTTGCGAGTGGAGAAGATATGGATGATGAGGAATGATAGAGTTGATTTCTTCTTGTAACCAAGTACTATTTAGGGTATGAGTATGTTCATCGCACAATTTCTCACCGTTGCACTCGTTCATTTTTTTGCAGTTGCAAGTCCTGGACCTGATTTTGCGGTCGTTACAAAAAATAGCCTCGTGTATTCGCGAAAGGCGGGAATATATACCGCTCTCGGTATCGCACTGGGTATTTCTATTCATGTTGCGTACTCATTACTGGGCATCGGCTTGGTCATATCCCAATCCGTAGTTATCTTCAATGCAATCAAGTTCGTCGGCGCTGGGTATCTCATATACATCGGCTACAAATCCCTCAGGGCAAAACCTGCACCCCCCTCTGAAATATCGTCGGTAGTTCAACCTGAAAAACAGATGTCCTCGATGCAGGCTATTTGGAATGGTTTCTTGACCAATGTACTCAATCCCAAGGCAACACTCTTTTTCTTGGCGTTGTTCACTCAGGTTATCAATCCTATGACTCCGAAATATATACAGTCGCTGTTTGGTCTTGAAATGATGTTCATCACGTTTGTCTGGTTTGCTCTCCTTGCTCTTGTTTTCTCGAACACGATTATTAAAGCCAAGATTACTCGAGTCCAGCATTATGTCGAACGGGCAACCGGCGTTGTTCTCATCGCTTTGGGTATCAAAGTTGCTCTCGGGGGTAATAAGTAGGCTCAGATTTTATTTCCAGTGCACACCATTGACAAATGGTGTGTTCATGGTACTTTGAAATTAAAGTAGAGTCATTTTGAACATTGAAAGGAATAAACACGCCAGATATGAAAATACGAAAAGCGGTATACGCGGCCAGTCTCGATCCAATCACCAATGGACATATTGATGTCATCAACCGGATGGCGCCACTCTATGACGAAGTAGTCGTGATTGTGGCGGTGGACGCACGGAAGACCTATACATTCAGCTCCGAAGAACGGGCAAGCATGACTAAAGCCGCCGTCGCACACCTGTCGAATGTTTCGGTGGATGTCTGTGTTGGGCGCTATGTGGTCAAACACGCCGATTCGATCGGTGCACAGGTTATCATTCGCGGCTTACGGAACTCCAGCGATCTCGAAGTCGAGCAGGTCTTGGCAGAAGAAAATCGCGCGATCTGTCCTCACATCGAAACCATGCTGGTTTCGTGCCGACCTGAGCTTATGCATGTGAGCTCGAGCATGGTGAAGGGGCATGTCGGGATTGATCCAGGATGGGAAGTGCAAGTCGCCCGGTCAGTACCAGCGGCAGTTGCGGCCAAGCTCAAAGATAAATGGATTATCAGGAAAGCAAAAGGGTACTGGGCTGGGCTCATGCCTCGATTCGGTAATCCTCCCACAGCCGAAAAAACTTTCGCTGGGCTGGTGAGTAATTATGGAGAACTCGACCGTCATTATCACAACCTTGCTCACATTGTGGGGATGTTGGATGAACTTGAAGACTTCCGTCTAGGGTATCCTGCAGGTGCTTTCATGCCTGATTATGAAGTGATCGCTTTGGCGACCTGGTTTCATGATGCGGTCTATAGTCCCAAAGCGGGTAACAACGAAGAAGTAAGCGCGGAATTGGCATGCATGTTCTTGGAGAGGTGCAAGCTCAATCGCGCTCAACTCAAGAGCATGCAGGAAAAAGTGTCTGATCTCATCATGTCGACCAAGCACACGGGCCCGCCGCACGCACTCGAGGGTGAGATCATCGTTGATCTCGATCTGGCCATTCTTGGCCGACCAGCTGCGGAGTTCGATCTCTATGAGGCAGGCATCCGCAAGGAATATGCACATGTTCCTGAAGGCGAGTTCGCAACCAAACGAACCGAGATTCTGAGATCATTCTTGGCTCGGCCGACCATCTATGCGACAGATTTTTTCCGGCTTCGCTACGAAAGTGCGGCACGAAAGAATCTTGAGCGGTCGATCAAGAAGTTGCAAGGATGAGTGAGTACGGGCTTGTGGCGTAGCGATACGCTGCAAGCTCTTTTTATTTGGTGCCCTCGGTAGGAATCGAACCTACATCTATTCCTTAGGACGGAACTGTTCTATCCATTGAACTAC
>JBBTRA010000011.1:0-33538 GCA_038065415.1 Patescibacteria group bacterium | reverse complement strand
TATCCTGGATCCAAATCCCCTATCTTGTCGATAAGGAACCTTCCTTCACTCTCAAGCCTAATGTCAGCGATCATGTCATCGGAATAAGGTTCATACGGTTCCCCCGTATCCGCATCGGTCATCGCGTCCAATGATACGCTCTTCTTCTTGCGATACCAGTCGATGATAGCATTGCGCGCAATGGCAAAAAGGAATGTTTTTGGCTTGTCTATGGTCTCTGATTCTTCGACCAGACGCTGCCAGAAACGCGTGAAAGTATCCTGCGTCAAATCGAGGGCGCGCTCGCGGTCTGAAACCTTGACGAGGCAGAACCTAAATAGGGCGTCTGCATGTGCAGCGTATATCTCATTAAAGGCCTTTTCCGCGCTTTTACGAGTGTTCTGAGGTATATGACGCATGTATAGGTCCATTCTTTCATATCATAGACAAAAAAGGAATCTCACCACAAAATACACCCCTAATCCTTCTCGTAAGAAAGCCTGCCTCACAACCGTCTATACAGGTGCTCGGAACTATACGATCCGAAGCAACTTATCAATAACACCTTACATACTAACCGTTACTTCCATGAAAACAACTGTACAAAATCTAATGATAGCCCTGCTTGCAATAACCATAGCAGCAACCCCACTCATCAGTTTCGCCAAAGAGAATGACAAGAAAGACGACCAGAAAGGTCGCTCAGAATCCTCCAAGGGACTGATGCAAAAGAATAATAACGACGATGATCGTGATGATGACAACGACAATAAGAACCGTAAGAATGGTGACAATAAGAATCACACGTCATGCGTCCGAGCTTATGGCCATCTCTTTGCATTTGGCTGGAATAAAAAGAACAGCCTTAGTGATGATGATCGCGCATATATTTCAGGTAACTGCTATCTCCCCTTCGGCATAGCAAAAAAATTCCGCGGCTATAACGCTACGACTACTCCCGACGTGACGGCTCCAGTTATCAGCAATTTGAGCACGAATGCCGGCAAGACTCAGGCTGATATACGCTGGTCAACCAATGAGCAGTCAGACAGTGTCGTCTTCTGGAATACTTCCAGCTCAGTCGATACATCTAATTCTGCGACAAACAAGGTCAGTAACAATCGACTTACCAAGGGTCATCAGGTTCTTTTGAGGAATCTCACACCTGATACCACATACTATGTGATCGTTCGTTCCCGTGATGCAGCTGGCAATCAGACACTTTCGACGGTGACGTCATTCAAAACCAAGGCTCCATCTGCTGACAACCAGCTCCCTATCATCAGCAATGTGGTAACTCTGGTCAGCACCTCGACTGTACAGGTCGGCTGGAAGACCAGTGAGAATACAACCGATCGCGTCTACTACTCGACAACACTTCCTGTCACCATTAACGCAAGCACAACAGCATATGTGTCCAATGCAAGTCTCACCAAGAACCATGGTATGACCATCACTGGATTGGCCGCAAATACAACCTACTATCTTGTAATCGAATCGACTGACACTGCAGGTAATGTGAGCACATCTGCGACATTCTCAGCAAAGACCAATGCTCTCGCAGTCGTCACCGATACCACCGCTCCGATCGTGAGTTCCATCGGTGTTGTCGCTGGAGCTTCCACCAGCACGGTCTCATGGACCACGAATGAACTCTCGACATCCAAGGTATTCTACTCAACTATCACCCCGCTCGACATCAGCACCAGTACCACACAGTCTGTTTTGAATGGCAGTCTCGTGACTAGTCACTCGGTCAGCTTGAGCGGTCTCGCAACAAGTACTGTCTACTACTTCAAGGTGCAATCGGTGGATGCCGCAGGCAACACTCAGACCTCAGGAGAGTTCACTGCTACCACGCTCGCGCAGTAAAGAGCTGTTCATACAATCTCATAGAAACAGAAGCCGCCTTAAGGGGCGGTTTTTGTTCTTATTGAACACCTAATTTGCAAAACCCAGCCTCTCGAGCAAAAAAAGGGGTCGGACACACTCCTCCGACAGGGGTACACCAAAGTATAATCTTTTGCGTTTGATGGACGGGGCAAACCAACAAGATACCCTCCCCGCCAATAAACTATTCAAACCCCTCAGAAATACCCTTCCCTTCAACGACAAAAAACCGCCGGATCATTCCAGCGGTTTTCTTTTTGGCGATACAATAAACTTATTTAATTTCCCTATTTCTTCGCACCCTCCTTCTTGAGAGGCATACCGATGTGTTCGAGAAATGCGAGTGTGTGCTTCTTGTCGCGGGACGTAGTAACGATGGTGATAGCAAACCCAAAGACATCCTTGAGATCTTCATCTGAGGTTTCAGAGAAGATGGTATGTTCCTTGATACCGAAGGTGTAGTTGCCCATAGCATCAACTGAGTCACGATTGAGACCGCGGAAGTCCTTGGTACGAGGGAGAGCGATGTGGATCAGACGATCGAGGAACTCTGTCATGCGAGGACCGCGGAGGGTGACCTGATAGCCAACAGGGTCGCCGACACGAGTCTTGAAAGTAGCAATAGCCTTCTTGGTAGCGCGCATAGCAGGCTTCTGGCCAGTGATCTTGGCAAGACGATCAGCGATGAGCTCAATCTTCTTCTTGTCTTTGACCGATCCAAAGCCATTTGAAACAACAACCTTGACGAGACGCGGTGCCTGCATCGGGTTCTTCAAAGCGAGCGTATCCTTGAGGGCTTTGAATGAATCTTTATTGAGTTCTGAAACGGTTTTGTATGACATGGTGGTTTTGATCAAGAGGGGCGGTTATTCTTGAGGGTGATATCTATTAAGTTATGCTTTCTTCGCTACGTTCGACGCCTGCATCGGCATGGCGACCTCGACGGTCTGGCCTTTCTGGCCTTGCTTCATGGGCCGCTGATGTTTCTTGACGGTATTCATGCCCTCGATGACAACTTTACCGATAGCGGGAAAAGCTTTTGCGACCTTGCCGGTCTTGCCTTTGTCATCTCCGGTGAGTATTACGACTGTGTCTCCTTTCTTGATATGCATGGTAGTTATTTAAACAATTTCAGGCGCCTTAGAAGCGATAGTCTTGAATCCAGCCTCGCCGACTTCGCGTGGGATCGGGCCGAAGATACGACCAGCGACCGGTTCCTTCTTCTCCTTTTCGATGATGACAACTGCGTTCTCGTCGAAACGGATATATGATCCATCCTTACGGCGGATAGGCTTCTTCTGACGAACGACGACCGCATGAAGAACATCCTTCTTCTTGATAGCCTTGCGAGGTTCTGCCTTCTGTACTGAGAGCACTACGACCTCTCCGACCTCAGCATAGCGCTTGTGTGACGCACCGAGCACTTTGAAAATACGTCCGATCTTGGCGCCGGAGTTGTCTGCGATATTCACGATGGAGCGAGGCTGTATCATAGTAGTTGGATATCTGAAATATTATGCGATGACTTTGAATGCCTTATTCTTTGAAAGCGGCCTGCACGCTTCGATCGTAGCAGTATCACCAATCTTCTTGGTATTGCCCACATCATGGGCCATGAGCTTGGTCCTCTTGGTCTGGAACTTGTGATACTTTGCGTGCTTGACGAAACGCTCGATGGAGACAACCGTAGTGTCCTTCATCTTGTCAGACACAACCACGCCGGTGAATGTCTGGCGCTTCTTAGGGATGATAGTGGTTTGTGTCTTTGCTTCGGGCATGTGAATGGTGATATTACTTTAAAACAATTGATTTGTCTAGTTTTTCTTGGCGTTCATAGCCGTCAGGATGCGGGCGATATCCTTGCGGATGTTCCTTCCCTCCTTGACGTTCTTGGCCTTGGCTCCAGCTCCGCCAAAACGGAACAGGCGGAGAGCCTCACGCTTTTCGATTGCGAGCTTGGCCAGGTCGGCGACGGTCTTTGATGTGATGTCTTTGGTCTTCATAGGAGTATTATATGCGTGCGACGATCTTGGTCTTCACAGGAAGCTTGGTGCCTGCCTTGCGAAGCGCCTCTGCTGCAATCTTGTTGTCGACACCGTCGATCTCGAACATGATACGACCTGGACGAACTTCAGCGACGAAACCTACTGGATCACCCTTACCTTTTCCCATTTTTACTTCGGCTGGCTTCTGGGTGAATGGCATGTCTGGGAAAATACGAATCCAAACCTTACCAGACTTGGTAGCGTAGCGGGCCATGACCTTACGAGCCGCTTCGATCTGGTTTGATGTGACACGAGCATAGGCCATAGCTTTGAGGCCGTATGAACCAAAAGCAACCGTGACTCCGCGTGTCTCGTGCTTGGCAGCTTCCTTGGCGCGATTCTTGCGCTTAACGAAGTGCTTGCGATGTTTTACTTTCTTAGGGAATAGCATGGTAGTAGTAGAAAATTATCCGTTCTTCTGATCCTTTTTGAAAATCTCACCCTTGTATATCCAGACCTTGATGCCGATGTCTCCATAGGTCATGTGAGCCTTCTCACGAGCAAAATCGATATCAGCACGGAGCGTCTGGAGCGGAATGCGACCCTTCTTGAGCTCTTCTGTACGAGCGATTTCTGCACCACCGAGGCGACCTCCGAGACGGATACGAATACCCAAGACTTCCTTGTTAGCCATAACCTTCTCGATGGTCTGCTTCATGACGCGGCGGAATGGAAGACGCTTCTCGAGAGATTCAGCAATCATCATACCAGCGATAGCGGCGTTTGATTCTGGGCTACGGACCTCTTCGATATCTATCTTGAGTTCCTGACCAGCTACTTCTGCTTTTACTGAGCGAAGAAGCTTGAGTATCTTCTCGCGGAGCTTGACTACACCGTCTCCAGACTTGCCGATAAGCATACCAGGACGTGAAGTTTTGATGATGACGCGGACAACCTTTTGATTGCGCTCAATATCGATGCCGCCAATATAGTTGGCGCGGAGCTCCTTCTGAAGGAACTCGCGGATGGTGAGATCTGCCTTGAGAGCAGTGCGATATCCCTTGTCTACGCCGAACCAGCGGCTCTTCCAATCACGGATGATTCCAAGCCTATGAGAATATGGATGTACGGTGTGTGACATGGAGATTATTTGTTAGATTTCTTTTCTTTCTTGACCTTCGGAGCACGTGAATCAAGCACGATGCTGATGTGGCTCGTCCTCTTCTTGATCGGGAACGCAGAACCACGTGCCATCGGCATACTGCGCTTGAGGACTACTCCCTGATCTATACGAATCTCCTTCACGAAGAGCGTGTCAGCCTCTATCTTGTGATTGTGAGAAGCATTGGCGATAGCGGAATCGAGGAGATCATGTATCGGACCCTTCGCCTTCTTCATAGCATACGTCAAAATATCCTTGGCTTGAAAAACGCCCTTACCACGAACCATGTCCGCAACGAGGCGAACCTTACGAGGTGAAATGCGGTAATTTTTCAGTGAGGCAGTAATCATGGAAATATATTATTTTTTGGCCGCGGTAGTAGCAGCTTCCTTGGCAGACTTAGCAGCATTGACCTCAGCCTCCTTGGCCTTCATTTCGATCTCCTTCTGCATCTTACCTCCATGGCGGACGAACTTACGCGTAGGCGAAAATTCACCGAGGCGGTGTCCAACCATGTCCTCGGTTACCAATACTTCGATATGTATCCTGCCGTTGTGCACGCCGAAAGTGAATCCCACCATCTCTGGTGAAATCTGTGAACGGCGTGACCAAGTCTTGATGACACCTGATGTCGCCGCTTTCTTGCCCTCAATCTTCTTGAGGAGTCTTTCTTCTATATAGGGTCCTTTCTTGAGGGAGCGTGCCATAGAGTATGATATAGGTTGATTTTTTCGATTGAAAAACGCTCCGCAGAGCTCGCCAAGCATCTTAACAGAGCATGACTTTGAAGTCAAGAATATAGCTCATATGCTATACTTAGAGGCATATCGCGGATCTATGGAAGACTATATCTATATCATCAAATCAATACCCCCTTCGACGCAGTATGCGATCGCGGCGGTCTTCTTCTCACTCTCCATGGTCAGTAGCCTCGTCCTGGCCCTCCGCATCATCTGGAAGAAGCTCAGTATGAACGAGGTGCTCAAGTATGAGTTCATCACCATCGTGGCTCACAAGTTCAGAACCCCACTCACCCATATCAAATGGTCTACGGACGAGCTCGCCTCTACCGAACAGGATCCTTATAGGAAACAAACTCTACAGGATATACAAAAATCCAACGAAAAGCTTATCAAACTCACAAACACGCTCGTAGAGATCACCGATTCTGAGAATGACACCTCTTCCCTCTATGCATTCGAGCGCACCAATATCTGTGACTTCACTAAGACCATCGTTGAGCAGATCAAGGATGAATTCCATGAGAAGAACATCTTCTTCTCCATGCAATGCCTACCAGAGCCCCTCTTCGCCAAGATAGATACACAGCGCATGGAGTTCGTACTGCAAACAATGCTCGAGAATGCAAAGAACTACACATCTCCCGGCAAGAACGTAGACATCTCTATTGGGCGTGATGGTCGCAAAGCACTGATCTCTGTAGCAGACAATGGTATCGGCATAGACAAGAAGGATCTCCCGCTCATCTTCACCAAATTCTTCCGCACCCCAAATGCAAAAAGTGCCGACACCGAAGGTTTCGGCGTCGGTCTCTATCTCGCACAGTCTATTGCCAAGAGGCACAAAGGATCTATTGAAGTATATTCAGACGGTATCGGCAAGGGATCGGTGTTCACCATCGTGATTCCACTCACAAAATAGTTACCTATCGACAACTTTCAAAAAAAAGAAGTCGAAAACCTGCTTGGTTTTCGAAATAAGGGTTTTGAGCATGACGATGTATTTTAGCATACATTGCGGTACAAACGTGTGCAAAAAATCCGCGTGGAAGCGCGGATGTGTATCTAGTTCTAACCGATGCATGAATTGTTCTTGAACGTCATTTTCAGATCGATGCCTGAGCGAGTTCGATCATCATGTGGGCCTTGAATTTCCGCACCGCTTTCCGAAAACGCCAGGGATTCATCCACTTCACTGGCAGGAATTCCTTGGGAAGCGCCGTAGGATTGCCGGCAACCAGTATCTGGACACTGATCGAACGATACGAAGCAAGACGCGCTCGCCGTGCACGCTGCCATTCACGGAGATGAAACAACTCCAGGCATTCCTGTACCTGTCTGGCAGTCAGACCCTTCGGCACAGTATGCGGACTAAAAAACATATGGAGGGCGCGCTGCTCATCAGGAAATCTGATCCATCCCTTTTCCTTGTAGTGCGCCATGACCGCTTCCTGTTCCGCACCACCCAGATTAGGGTTTGCACGTTTTCCCCGTAATTTTTTCGGAGAAACTCCATGCCATAGTTTTGCCAACATTTCTGGTGTTGCTGGTCGAGGTATGTTGCCACGTGCAGAGGATGTGCGGTTAAGGACCGTCTTTCTTTTCTTGCATGTTTTCATAATCACCCTTCGTTTTTGATTGTACCGATTTATCTCCTACGCTAGCAAACGCCACCCAGGAAAGCAACAACGAAAAAGAGGCCTTCCGACCTCTTTTTGAATGACTGAAATATTATTCCGACTTCTTCTTTTTCTTGCCAACCTGACGGCGTGAGACGATGAAGACGTTTGAGTACTTCTTCGGCGTGCGAGTCTTCTGACCCTTACCTGCTGGCTTGCCCCAGCGAGTCTTGAGGCGGCGGAGACCACGACCCTGACGCTGTTCTCCTCCACCGTATGGGTGATCCACAGGGTTCTGAGCGGTACCGCGGACAGTAGGACGAATACCCATCCAGCGTGAGCGTCCAGCCTTACCGATGTTGACGAGACGATTCTCTTCGTTAGAGACCGCACCGACAGACGCCCATGCATTCTCGTGAATCTTGCGAACTTCGGTCGATGGCATCTTGATGTGAGTGTATCCCGCATCGTTAGCAATAACCTGAGCGAACGATCCTGCAGAGCGAACGAGCTTTGATCCTGAGCCTGGCTTGATCTCAATGTTGTATACGAACGTACCAACTGGAATCTGCTTCAAGGGAAGGCGGTTGCCGGTCTGGATTGGAGCTTTCTCAGAAACGATAAATGAGTTGCCGACCTTCATGGTCTTTGGCAAGAGCACGTAGCGCTTGGTTCCATCCTTGTAGTTGACGAGGCCGATGTATCCTGTGCGGAATGGATCATATTCAACAGTCTTAACTGTAGCGATGATGTCCTTCTTGTCATACATGAAATCGATGATGCGATAGAGTTTCTTATGACCTCCACCCTTGTGGCGTACCGTGATGCGACCAAAGGCGTTGCGTCCCATGTCGCGCTTGAATCCGACCGTGAGCGGCTTGTATGGCTCAGAAGCAGTGAGGTACTGCTTGAATGGCAATACAGTCATGTGTCGGCGTGATTTGGATGTGGGGCGGAATGATTTCATGTGAATAATTTAAAATGAAAAACTATACGAAGTCTATCTTATCTCCCTTTTTGAGGGTGACGAGAGCCTTGCGGACTCCGCCAACAACTCCCCTCCTACCACGAACAAAAACATTACGTGCGGGATTGTTGAGGATAGCGACCTTGACCGGAATGACCTTGTAGAGCGTCTTGACTGCAGCTGCAACCGAAGACTTGTTGGCGTTCCTTGAGATCTCAAAGGTGTAGACACCTGTCTGGCTCAATATGCCAGATTTTTCGGTGATACGTGGACGGAGAATAGACCCAGCAACATTCGAAATCGTGCTCGCAGAACCAGAAGTAACCGGTACGACAGCGACTGCTTTCTCCGCTTTGACGACTTCTTTCTTTATCGATTTCTTTGCCGCCGCCTTAACTGCCTTCTCAGGCTTTGTTGCAGTCTCTTTCTGTTTTGATCCGAATAGTGCCATGATATTAAAAATTATTATTTCGCAGTCTTATCGCTCAGTGTCTTCAAAGAAACCTCGGGATTGGTGACGATGAGGTAGGTATGATTCATGATAGATACCGGATTGATGTTGCGGAACTCTTCGACCGAGACATTGCCGAAATTGCGGAAGCTCTTGGTAACAGCGTCAGCCTTCTTGTCGAGGGCGAGGATGGCTGTGTTCGTCTTCTTGGTAACAAGCCTCTCATATCCCTTGATGGTTGCAAGAGAAGCAATAACCTTCTTGGCATCTGACGTCTTGGGTGCTGCGAAGCTAACAGAATCAAGGAAGATGATCTCACCATCCTTGAACTTACGAGAGAGGATCGTGTAGAGGGCCTTGATGCGCGCCTTCTTGTTGATTTTGCGGGTGAAATTCTTGTCATTACGAGGACCGTGCGCAATACCTCCACCAACCCAAATCGGAGACCTGCGTGATCCGTGGCGAGCGCGGCCTGTACCCTTCTGCTTCCATGGCTTCTTACCGGTACCACTCACTTCTCCACGCGTCTTGGTGTGGGCAATCGGATTGCGAGAATTGGAGTTCATGAGGCGGACGATCTCGTGCACGAGGTCTGCATTCCATGGAACGCCGAAGACATCCTTGGAGAGAGTGATCTTTCCTGTCGCTTTGCCTGTCTGATTGTATATAGGGGCTTCCATGATGATGAAAATATTAGCCAACGATCTCTACCAGCGTGCCGCGTTTGCCTGGGACAGCTCCAGAAACATACATGATGCTCTCAGTTGGGTCAATATGAACGACCTTGAGACCTTTGACCGTGATGCGATCCGATCCCATACGACCTGCCATGCGTGTACCGACTGGAACACGAGTACGGAGACCTCCTCCGATAGATCCTGGCTCGCGCTCAGAGTGCTTCTGACCGTGAGTGCGAGGACCTCCGTGGAAACCATGACGCTTGACCACACCTTGGAAACCTTTACCTTTGGAGACTGCGGATACCGTGATGGCATCGCCTGCAGCGAACTGCGAGAGCTCTACTTTGTCTCCAACTTTGAGAGTCGGAGCTCCTGCTCCTGGAGTGAAGTCGCGGAACTCAGTAACAGCAGCGAATGCACCAAGGTCCTTGAAGTGACCCTTTTGCGGCTTGGCAATGCGGTTTGGATTACGAGAACCCTCGCCGATCTGGAGCGCTTCGTAGCCATCGACATCCTTTGAGCGAACCTGGGTAACCACATTGGTCCTTACGGACACTGCGGTCACCGGCAAGGCAGCGCCTTTGTCGTCGAAGATCTGGGTCATATTCAGCTTTCGTCCAAGGATGAATTTCATGTCGGTAATTAAAGTTGGTATGGAAAGAAGAAAATATGGAAAGATGTTGTCTCTTTCCATATCTCCCTTCCTTTTCAAAGCTACATCATCTTCACGTCTATGTTCACACCCGATGGCAAACTGAGGTTGGTCAGTGCCTCGATAACCTTGGGATTCGGGTTGATAATATCTATGAGACGCTTGTGAACACGCATCTCGAACTGTTCACGGCTATTCTTGTCGATGAATGATGAACGGTTGACTGTGTACTTCTTAATTTCTGTCGGAAGTGGCACCGGACCATGTATCTCTGCGTCATAACGAGCGGCCGTATCCATAATCTGCTTGAGCGAAGCGTCGAGAATCTTGTGCTCGTAGGCTCGTACACGGATGCGGAGGTGAGGAGCAACGCCCTCAGCCTTCGCCTTCTTGGCGCGAGGAGCCTTCGCAGGAGCTTTCTTGGTTGTGGTGTCTTTCGTAGCCATGGTGATGTTATGCGGTAACCTTGGTGATGACTCCTGCACCGACGGTCTTACCTCCTTCACGGACTGCAAAACGCATCTTGTCTTCGAGAGCGACCGGGGCAACGAGCTTAACCTTGAAGGTGATCGTGTCTCCTGGCATGACCATCTCTACCTTCTCAGGGAGAGTAACTTCACCTGTAACGTCCGTTGTACGGAGATAGAACTGAGGCTTGTATCCAGTGAAGAATGGGGTGTGACGTCCTCCCTCTTCCTTCTTCAAAACGTATACCTCTGCATCAAACTCGGTATGAGGCTTAACTGAGCCAGTCTTAGAGAGCACCTGACCGCGAGACACATCGTCCTTTGCGGTTCCGCGGAGGAGGAGGCCTGCATTGTCACCAGCGATACCTGACTTGAGCTGCTTGTTGAACATTTCGATACCAGTAACAGTGGTCTTAGCGGTATCACGGAATCCGACGATCTCAACTTCATCGTTGAGCTTGATTTCACCGCGTTCGATACGACCAGTAACCACAGTTCCACGACCTTCAATCGAGAAGATATCCTCGATAGGCATAAGGAAAGGCTTATCAACATCGCGAATTGGCATAGGGATATAGCTATCGAGAGCAGTCATGAGCTCATCAATCTTGACGGTCCATGCAGCATCTCCTTCGAGAGCCTTGAGAGCTGAACCACGGATGACAGGAGCTTCCTTGCCATCGTAGCCATTCTTGGTGAGGAGTTCACGCACCTCTTCCTCGACGAGATCGAGGAGATCCTTCTCAGCAACTGCATCACACTTGTTGAGGAATACGAGCACCTTCGGAACACCGACCTGCTTTGCAAGGAGGATATGCTCACGAGTCTGAGGCATCACACCATCAAGGGCGGATACGACGAGGATAGCGCCGTCCATCTGGGCGGCACCAGTGATCATGTTCTTGATATAGTCAGCGTGGCCTGGAGCATCGATGTGGGCGTAGTGGCGAGCATCGCTCTCGTATTCAACGTGAGCGAGAGAGATAGTAACAATCTTCGAAGCATCGCGAACGGTACCGCCCTTTGCGATATCGGAGTATGCTTTGTCCTTTGCAAGACCCTTCTTGGCCTGGACTGCGAGGATAGACGCGGTGAGCGTCGTCTTGCCGTGGTCAACGTGTCCGATGGTACCTACGTTGACGTGCGGCTTTGTACGGGTGAATTCTGCTGCCATAATATTATTGTTATTGCTTTGACTCACATTGTCTGGGCGTGACGCCAAGCAGCGAGAGTCAAAGATAAACGTGTTAGTAGACTTTTAAAAACGCCATAAGGCGCGTACCGGCTATCCTAGCATGGGGATAAGTCTGGTGTCAAATATACCCGCACTTCTTCATGCTAATCCATCAATAACGATCCTGGAGAATGAGGATATCGTGAGGAAAGCATGAATTTTTAGTGAAAGCTTCCCTTTTTGAAAATACCTTTGATATAATTTCTACACATATGAAAATACTCATCGTCGAAGATGACAGGGACCTCGGAGCCCTCATCAAAGAGAGTCTTGTGGCAAAAACCCACACAGTAGATGTTGCAACAGATGGTGGTGAGGGGTCATTCCTCGGAAAAAGCTATGAATACGACGCTATTGTACTCGATCATTCTCTGCCGAAAAAGAGTGGATTGATGATCTGCAAAGAGATCAGGGCTGCAGGGAGAGTTGCACCCATATTGTTCCTATCTGTGACCGACACTATCGACACGAAGGTTTCCGCGCTCGAAAATGGTGCGGATGATTACATGGTAAAGCCTTTTTCTCTCGAAGAGCTCCATGCACGGTTGCGCGCCCTGAACAGGAGACCCACCATAACTCGACAAGCCATTCTGTCAGTAGATGATCTCACACTCAACCTAGACACCAGCATCGTCATGCTCGGAAATAGAGAGATCCGTCTGACGAAAAAAGAATTCGGGGTATTGGAATATCTGATGCGGCATCGCGGCACCATTGTTTCGCGTGTGCTCATCATGGAACATGTATGGACTGCTGATGCCGATATATTCTCCAATGCCGTTGAATCCCATATCCGCAACATACGAAAGAAGATTCGTCGACCCGGAAAAGCAGAACTCATCACAAATATCCCCGGCAGGGGCTACACAATGCCAATGCGTACACCATAAGCTCACGACATATACCATGAAACCTCATGAAAAAAATGTTGCTTCTTCACTACTCTCTCATACGGACTTGATACGATCTATCCTGGTTATGTGTCGACATAACTTTTATAAACCAGCATGGTGACATGTATGATGCACACATCTTCCCTTTTCCCGGTCACACAAGATCTGGGAAATGCCCGGTCGGGAGGTCATCTCTCCCGTAACAAATAATCGCATGGCACCCCTCTCATCCTCGCAGGTGTATGGAGGGGCGAAGATAGTTGCGCGGGTACCAATCGCCCGCGTGACTCGTCTTGCCCCATCCTTTGTGCCTTCGTGGCTTCATGAGGAGACAACGTACTCTATTGTTGTTGTATATTCAGGCATATTCCTACTCATACTATTCGTCGCGTGGCTTTCGAACAGAGAGGTATCTCGATCTTTACGCCGGGCACAGGCCTCAAAGAAACTTCTGGAAGATGAACGGGACACCCTCGAACACAGGATCGCAGAACGCACAGAAGAGCTCGTGACTCTCGCAGAAAAACGTGCCGACGGACTCAGACATGCAGCTCAATTCGGGAAACTATCCCAAGGACTCGTCCACGACCTCATCAGTCCCCTTTCTTCCATATCGCTCTACACAGAACGACTGATAGCGTGTCGCGATCAGCCACAAGAATACTCAGACATTCTTGCAAAAATGATTGTCGTATCACGACGTATGAATTCATTTATGGAGAATACAAAATCTTATATCGGGAAAGGACACTTATATTCCGGGGATCGGATCTCAGATATAGTGAGGGAGGTAGAAATTGTAAAAGATATTCTCAGCTACAAAGCTCGCATGACGGGAGTCAGCATACTTGTTCAGGCTCCTCAGTCTCTCACTATCCAAGCCAATCCCCTGCGTATCCACCAACTTCTGCTCAACTTAGTCTCTAACGCCATTGAATCCTATGAAACCATCGATGCGGCACGTAGAGAGGATGCCTCTGTAAATATAGTGCTAAAAACAGAGGGTGCATCTATCATCATATCTGTTACAGATAGTGGTGCGGGTATATCTCCGGAGAATCGGGCCTTGATTTTCAAAAGTCCGTTCACGACGAAAATCAATGGCACCGGCACAGGACTCATGACTATACGCACTATTGTCGAAGAAGATCTCCATGGCCACATCTCGGCAGAGGGTCGACCACATGGAGGTTCGATCTTCGCCATTGTCATTCCACGAGATGTCGATCTGCGAAACTTTACTTACTCTTCACCGTCAATACAAAACGATATTCACCATCCTGAGTCTTTCGTGTCGAGATCGGATACGGCTGAACCTCCGCGAGGGTAAAGATGAGTGAATTGACCTCCATAGAATCGCCAATAGTGATCTCTTTGATCGAATCGCCCGCGGGGCTCGAGATAGAGAAGGCCACAGTGACCTTGCCAGCCTGGATACAGACCACATCGCTCGGACAACGGCTATCCTCGGTAACGGCCCATGCCTTCACCGTGGTATGACCGATCGTTTTTGATTCATTGAGGCCGACCGTAAACTCCTCATACAAAGTTGTCGAACTGGTTGCCGTGACAACGGGACAGACGAACTGACAGTTGGGACCCGATCTACCGACATAGGTGCCATCAGGACACATCATCGCATCCATGGTACACATGACCACATCATCATCGGCAGGGACGACCGGAGGATTTGAAAATGTTTTGGTAAGCAAATACATGACCCCGAGAAGGATCAAAAGGGCTATGAGGACAAATGTGTTTTTTGTGGTTGTCATATAGATGATATAGATAGTATACCAAGAAAGACGAAAAACATGCGATTTTATTACAGACTCATAAAAAACCTCGCGCGAATGCGGAACTTGAGATAACACTGACCATCGAAAGAACGCTATGGGTTTTACGCGTCATGGTTCTTAATCTATGATTGACTTTTAGTAATAAAAGTGATGTAATAGATTTTAGAAAACCAAGACGGTCGTATACCTATGACCTCAATGTCGGTACACCAGATGACCTATGAAAAAAGAATACACCATTACACCCTCGTTTATATCACGAAACGATATTCAGGCTGCCCTGTTTGAAGGAGACGTTCTTCATCTGAACACGCAAGAAGGCCCTCAATTGATATTACGGGTTGCTTCCGTCAAAACACTCAAGGATAAAGAGCTTAACGCTTACTTGATGCGCGGCCTCTTTTTTGAAGAAGGTTCGGCGCCAACCCGTGCACTCGAATGCGTATTGCTCTTCAAGGAACGAGACGGCTCAGGGACACTGACTATCATAGAGCCTGAAAAAGGCACCGTGGATCAGTTGGTGCGTCTTTCCGATGAGAAATTGCGGGAGATGATCACGCTTGACCGGAAACTCAGTTTGAGCCTTATGGAATCATTCCAGCGACGGCTGCAAAAGATGCCGCGGCATGAGGCGCTCGTGCTCGAAGCTCGCGCTACAGGCAAGGTTGCACAAGTCACCATGCATGCCGAACTCGACTATGACGCATACATGCTGATGAATGGGGGAACTTTGAAAACCCCAGCACACGCATAGTCACACAAGCCCGGTTCTTAGGAATCGGGCTTTTTATGTACATAAAAAGCCTCGCAAAAGACGAGGCTTGAGTTCACACTGATACTTGACTTTATATGTAATATATTATATAAAACTCCTGAACATACCTACACAGTTCCACCAAAACAACAACGAAAGAGACCTCACTATGGGAGAACAGACCGAACCGATGCCTTTGCAAAAATGGGCAATGTCCAACGAACCTGACAAGAAGTTGAACTACGCCTCCAGCTACTGGGGCCAGATCACCTTCGTCCGCGACCAAGTCATCACGCTCCTCGCTCGCGATTATGAAGAATTCAAAAGAATCGGTGCGACCGCAACGGTGATCGCAACGCATACTTCAAAATCGGTCAAATTACCCGTCTTCCGGATCGTCATCGAAGATCGCCTCGAGATCACGATGCGCTGCAACTTCCATGATTGGAAGATCTCGATCAAATCGAAAGATCCTGTCGAGGCCGACTTCATGGGCCTCTTCGACCCGAAAGACAAGGTCAGCTCTACCTGCTGTGAAGGATTCCCGAAAGATTGCATCTACGGGTCCTATGCGGCAAATAAGCGCGAGTTCACCGTCGAACTGGTCAACCAGTACCATGTCTATACATTTTTCTGGCTCTTCTCACATCAAGTGCTAAACATCGCCAAAAAAGAAGGTCGTGGCTAAAAACCCGAACCTTTTTAGATTTAAAAAGCACAAGCCGCACATTCCGTGCGGCTTTTTTATATTGAAGTTTTACAAACAAATCAAACTCGCCAGCGCATCCCCTTCCCTCAACTTCATGACGCGGACTCCCTGGGTCGCACGTGACAACTTTGGAATCTCCTTGAGATCAACACGGATAACCTGAGACTTCTTGGACATAGCCACGATCTCCTCATCATCATCGGTAACCACACGAGCAGAGATGAGCGGACCCGTCTTGGAAGTGACATTCATAGTGAGGATGCCCGAACCACCGCGATTCTGTACTTTGTATTCAGAAAGAGCAGTCTTTTTGCCGTACCCGTTAGCACCCATCACGAAGAGAGCCGGATTCTTGGCATCTGCAGAGACCACATCTGCAGAGATGACATGGTCACCCTTGTCCACCTTGATGACGCGAACACCAGCCGCATTCCTGCCCATCTCGCGCACATCAGACTCATCGAAGTGTATCGACTGACCCTCCTTGGTGGCGATCATGACCGTGTCTTTCTTGGATACAAATGAAACTGAGATGAGCTCGTCACCACCATCCAAAGTGATAGCAATGAGACCCGAACGACGCACATCCTTGAACTGCGTCGCTGATGTTTTCTTGCCGGTACCACCCTTGGTGACCATCATGAGGGCGAGGCCGTCAGCATCCTTCTTGTTCTTTGGCATTGCAAGAATAGATGTAACCTTCTCTCCTTCGGCGAGCGAAATGAAGTTCATGATCGACTTACCGCGGGTAGCACGCTTACCTTCTGGAATATCGTACATTTTGATCTGATAGGCCTTGCCTTTGTCAGTGAAGAAGAGTACATCGTTGTGAGTTGTGGCGAATACAAGGTGCGAAATAAAATCTTCCTCCTTGGTATCAAGATCGACAACACCCACACCGCCACGCTTCTGCTTGCGATACTCGTCAGGATTGGTGCGCTTGACATACCCGCCCTTGGTGAGGACCAGCACAGACTCTTCATCAGCAATGAGATCTTCCGGATTGAATTCTTTGACACCATGCTTGACGATCTTGGTGCGACGCTCGTCACCATATTTTGCCTTGATGTCAGTAAGCTCGGTCTTGATGATAGTGCGGACGCGCTTCTCGCTGCCGAGAATGCCTTTCAAATCTTCGATAAGAGCTTGAACTTCCTTGAGCTCATCGAGGATCTTCTTGCGCTCGAGGCCGGCGAGCTTCTGGAGACGCATCTCGAGAATTGCTGTTGCCTGACGATCAGAGAACTTGAACTTCTTCATGAGCCCCGCATGAGCTTCCTGCACATCCTTGGAAGCACGGATCAAAGTGATGATCTCATCGATGTGATCCAGTGCTTTCTTGAGACCGAGCAAAATATGCTCGCGATCCTCTGCTTTGGCGAGATCAAATGCCGTACGGCGACGGATGACCTCGATCCTGTGAGAAACAAATTCTTCGAGAATGGACTTGAGCGACAGTGTCTGTGGCACACCGTGGACCAAAGCCACCGTATTCATATGGAATGTCTCTTCAAGCTGGGTATGCTTGTAGAGCAGGTTCAAAATCTTCTCAGGGTACGCGCCATTCTTGAGATCAAGCACGATGCGCATCTCCTTGTCAGACTCATCGCGCAAACCACGGACTCCTTCGATGACTTTCTCGCGAACGAGATCGGCCATACGGATGATGAGCTCCGACTTATTCACGCGATACGGGATGGAGCTGATGATGATCTGATACTGACCCTTCTTGTCTTCCATAATCTCTGCTTCTCCGCGGACAGTCATGCCACCACGGCCCGTGGCGTACGCGTGATGGATATCTTTCTCACCATAGAGGATGGCTCCTGTCGGAAAATCAGGACCCTTGATGAACTGGAACATATCCTCAGCAGTCGCATCCTTGTTGTCGATGAGGTGCACGGTTGCATCGATGACTTCGCCCAGGTTGTGGGGCGCGATATTGGTGGCCATACCGACAGCGATGCCGAGCGTACCATTCAAAAGCAGGTTCGGAACTGCTGTAGGCAGAACTGATGGCTCCTTTCTCGTGCCGTCATAGTTGGGATGAAAATCGACAGTATCCTTGTCTATATCACGGAGAAGCTCGGAAGACACGCGAGACATTTTGGCCTCCGTGTAACGCATCGCAGCAGCCGAATCTCCGTCGACGGTACCAAAGTTTCCCTGACCCTGAATCAGCTGATAACGCATAGTGAAATCCTGAGCCATCTTGACCATGGATTCGTACACGGCAACATCGCCGTGTGGGTGATAGTTACCGAGCACATCTCCCACCACCACTGCAGACTTACGGAATTTGGACTGGAACGTGAGACCCTTCTCGTGCATAGCATAGAGGATGCGGCGATGCACCGGCTTGAGTCCATCGCGCACATCAGGAAGCGCACGATCGGTAATGACCGACATGGCATAATCGAGGAATGACTCCCTCATCTCTGTGGAGATATTGCGGGCCACGACTCCTGCACCCTCGGGGCGTGCTGGCGCTTCGAGCTCTGATTTGTCGGTCTTCTTGGCCATATTGAACGTTAATTATAGCAAAAATGAGGTGTGGTGTCAGCTTGACTGAGACATATAAATGTGCGAATGTTTTGACAGTTTCACCAAGAACCCTCACAACGGAATACCTATGAAAAGACAGTCTGTTAAACCGATAGCGAACGGCGTCGTACTTATGCGAGAGCTGTTTGCTCACATTTGTGCCACCGCCGGAACGGTAGAAATTGAGCTCTTTGGCAACGACATAGTCGCTCTCTTGAAAGGCGGTCCAAACGACAAACAGGCCGTGAGGCTTTGCCGCGAGACAGAAAAGGTCACAATCGAGTTCCACTCAATAGACGCCTTCGCATGCTCCACCGACCATGAAAAAGATGCCTGGTGCAAGCTTTCCATGTTCCTCGATTCGACGGATGTCTCAGACCTGAAGCTGGGAAAGATGCGCGTTACAGCATTCCATGTGAGCCATGGCGATATTGTATTGTTGACCAGCATGAGCAGGAATATCATGCCGTATGTGACTCTGTTCTACTCATGGGTCGAGCGGCTCGAAAAATACCATATGTGGGAACACGAGATCAAAGAGGCGACAAAGGGCGATCTCGTCCATATCACCAAGTTGATTGGCAACCGGACCCAAAAAGCCACAAAAACTACTTGATACTGCACAACCGCGCACGACTTCCCTATCGTACGCGGTTTTTATTTACGAGAATATATTTATTTGTTACCTGGAGTCACCTCAACTTCGGCATATTTGATCTTCTTTGAGCCGAAGAACATTTCTTTCAAATCTACAAAGAAACCGCCGACGCCAGCAATGAGAGACTGACCTGGAGCACCGGCTTTGTCGACCGCAGCAGCTACTGCAGTGCTTGAGGAACCAGCTGCAGAGAATGAACCGAGCCAGAACATGAATATGATGGCGGTGATGCCGAATGAAGACCAGAAGGCTATGCGGCTACGCACATGATGGGGCTTGGCACGGAGATTCTCGAGGGTGGTCTGGAAAGACATGCCCCTATTATACTACTCCCTCTCCAAAACAACCACCTCCGCTTCCTTGCCTTCGAGATCCTTCTTCTTGAGCGTGAGCTTGGGCTCTGCCTTAGGATTCTCACCTGCTTCTTTGAGGAATTTCTTGAGCGCATCCTTATCCCCGCTGTCACCATAATTCACCGGTATAACAATCTTTGGACCCATAGAAACCGCCAACTTGTACGCCTGAGACGCTTCGAGTACACCCTCGCCACCAATCGGCGCAAAGAGAATATCTACTTCATCGATAGCCTCATCTGCCTCCTTTGGAAGCTCAGGTGTGTTGATGGCACCAAGAAAACAAATATTCATACCCTCGAGAGACACCGTATATATAGTATTGATGCGCTTCTCACCACCATAGCCTGATTCGGAAGCGAAGCCCTTGATGAAAACCCCTTTGACCTCATATTCTCCTGGACCTGCGATGACGAATGGTTTCTTCTCGCCGAATGAGACTTGCTCTGCGCCGTTCATGTCCTCATGATTGATGCTGGTCAGTACGATGTCGGCGCCGAATTTGCCTGGCTTGAGTTTAGAATCTTTGGACACGGGGTTAAAAGCAAGAACAGTGTCGCCGAATTGCACTTTCACAAATTGTCCGCCGAGGTAGGTGATGATCATAGTGGCATTACTCTAGCAAATAATCGGGTAAATAAAAAGAACCGTGGACACAGGCAAAACTGTATTCAAACGAGGAGTTGCGCTCGCGGTCGATGAAAGATCGTTATTCCTAGAGTAGGTGGTGAGGGGCAACACCTGCTCATTCGAGCAACTTTTTCTAAGTCAACTTCTTTTCTAGATGTGGTGTAATATGGCGTATTGCGGCTTCAATCCTCAACATTTTAAACCACAAAAATCCATTTCTGTGAATGAAAAAGTCCCGCAACCGCGAGACCTGATAGTGGGCTTAAAATTATCCAATTACTTCTTCAAATGCCCACCAAGCGGATGTCGTTCGACTTCTTCGCCAAGCGCCTCGTAATAACAGGAATCATGAGCAATTCCCTCTTTCATTGGTTGTATTCCCTCTCCCCGAAGAATGGGTTTGCTACAGATGGCGCAGTTCTTCTGTTGAGTCGTATCGGTTGGTTTTTCCATGAACTTTTGTCCCTTTCTGCCAAAAATTCTACACCCTCCTCGACAAAACCACAATTCTACGATACTATCGAAATGTATAGAAATCGTGTAAAGGCCTTTTGCCTTTTTCGTGTCCGTACATACCAACTCGCATCATCCCGCAACTTTATTTTATTAACCTAAAAAGCGGAGTGTGAGAACCATAATGTTCAAAAAAACCAAGCAGACGCTCGCAAGTGTAGAAGAAAGCAAGGAAACCGCGGTGGAGGCAGCCGACAAAGCCGCCCTCGCCAACAAGAAACAGGGAGAAATGGAGCTCACTGATGCACAGAAAGCTAGCATCATGGGCGGTTTCGTCGCATCCATGAAGACTCCTCCAGCTATCGGAGACCTCGTCGAGGGACCCGTTATCGCCATCGAGAAGTCGTCAGTATACGTCGACCTCGCACCGTTCGGCACAGGTATCATTTACGGCCGTGAATTCATTATCGCCCGCGATGTGATCAAGAAGATCAACGTCGGCGATGTCATCGCAGCCAAGATCGTAGACAATACCCACAAAGAAGGATACTACGAACTCTCCCTCAAGGAGGCTCGCCAGGCACTCATTTGGAGCGAGGCAGATATCGCTATCAAGGAAAAGAAGACTCTCGACCTCCTCGTCAAGGAAGCCAACAAGGGCGGACTCATGATCGAGTGGCAGGGTATCATCGGATTCCTCCCTGCTTCACAGCTCAAGTCGGAGCACTATCCGAAGGTTGCTGATGGAGACAAGGACAAGATTCTCGAAGAGCTCAAGAAGCTCGTCGGTACACGCCTCCAGGTCGCAATCATCACTGCTGATCCAAAGGAAGGCAAACTCATCTTCTCAGAGAAGGGTCAGGAGACCAAGGAGAAAGAGAAGGTTGTCAGCAAATACGAGATCGGCGATGAGGTCGATGGATCCGTCACTGGTGTCGTCGACTTCGGAGTCTTCATCAAGCTCGAGGAAGGTCTCGAGGGACTCGTCCATATTTCAGAGATCGATTGGGGTCTCGTCGATGATCCTCGCAACTTCGTGAAGGTCGGCCAGAAGATCAAGGCCAAGGTCATCGAGATCAAGGATGGCAAGATTTCTTTGTCTCTCAAACAGATGAAGGCCAACCCATGGTCCGAGGCTGCCAAGAAATACAAGAAGGACATGTCCGTCACCGGCGTCATCATCAAGTTCAACAAGCACGGTGCACTCGCCTCGATCGAGGAGGGTGTAGCTGGATTGGTGCATGTCTCGGAATTCGGTTCAGAGGAGAAGCTCCGCAAGGCGCTTGAGCTCGGCAAGACCTATCCATTCAAGATAACTCTCTTCGATCCAAAGGATCAGAAGATGGCACTCTCGTTCACTGGGACAAAATAAAATCTAGAGATTTCAAACAAAAAAACCACTGCATGCAGTGGTTTTTTTGTTTTTTGAACCTACATCCCATTGAAGACACTCATCGCCTTCTCCCTACTTTCTCTCACCAACATTTCCACTGCTTCTACTACCTTCTTCGAAACCTTCTTGAGTTCTTTCATCTCATCGTCCTTGAGTGGTCCCAGGATGAACTTCTCGATCTTCTCATCACCATGAGGAGTCTTCGCAGTACCATTGGCCTTCTCAGGAGCGACACCGATACGAATACGAACGAACGCCTCTGTCTGGACCGCCTTGATGATGGATTCGACGCCGTTGTGCCCTCCCGAACTACGGTTGTATGAGATGCGGATCTTGCCGAGTGGCAGATTGAAGTCATCATAAATCACGATGAGTTCATCAGCGGTCTTCATCTTGAGTTTTTTGTTCATCTTCACCTTCACGAGCGGACCGATGGCCTTCCCCGAATTATTCATGAACGTATCCGGCGCGATGAATGTCGCCTTCTCCCTACCAATCTTACCTGTCGAGACCTGGGCATTGAGCTTTTTATTGTATTCAAAATCATCACCAAACTCTTCCCTGATCGCATCGAGCACGATGCGTCCCGTGTTGTGGCGAGTATTCTCATATTCCTCTCCTGGATTTCCGAGCCCTGCGATGATGTATGGCATGGCAGGAATTATATGATGAGTAGCATCCGTTGACAAGACTACTAAAAACCCGCCACACGTGATGTGGCGGGTTCCGAAATGTACGAACGCGTGTCGGTGCTAGAAGAGTTTCCCTTCAACAGTCATACCGCACCAATTGAGGACGAGCGGGCTGACCAGGATAGCGAATGCAGCTATCGCCCAACGTATGTGCAGAGACTCCGATCGCCGAAGAGCTGCAACATCACGTTCGGTCATATCGCGATCAGTCTCACTCAACCGAATCTCCATTGAAACATCGGGAATGATGAGGAAGACTTCAGTAAGGAAACCCGCGAGCGCGACTACGTACATGAGGACATACGCTATAAAGAACCCTTGAAACAGTGTCATTTTTTCCTTTCTCATATTCACCCTTCAAACAGTACTTCGCCACCAAGCGAAGCTTGTTCTCGGGCTTCAATGATACATTTTGATTTATACCACAGTATCATATTATATATATAATGTCAATACCCATAGTTTATCTCTGGAACACCCTCGCCCTCTGAGTTTTTTAATTTTTTCGAGCATCTTGTGTCGATCCCCTTTGAGGAGTATACTGTACCCACTATGCAGCCGGACACCAGCATTTCCCGAGATGATCAGAAGGGCCAGAGCGCCTGGCAAGTCTTCAGAGAATGGATACAGGTCATCGTCATCGCGCTCGTCGTCGCCCTACCCATACGATTCTTCATTGCCGAGCCTTTCATCGTGAATGGCGCCTCAATGGATCCAACATTTTCCACCGGCCAATTCCTCATTGTCGATCGTGTCAGCTACCGCTTCGGTGAACCCAAGCGTGGCGATGTAATTGTGTTTGAATATCCCAACAACCCCAGCATTTACTACATCAAGCGCATCATCGGCCTTCCTGGTGAGACTATTTCTATGAAGCGTGGTGTAGTCACGATCATGAGCGATTCCCAACCAGAAGGCATGGTCCTCGATGAGTCGTACATCGACTCATCCCACTCCTCAGTAGATACGCTCAAGGTTTCTCTGACCGGCGATCAATATTTCGTCATGGGCGACAACCGTGCCCAGAGCTCAGACTCGCGCGTCTGGGGGCCGCTCGACAAAGATTTCATCGTCGGTCGACCGGTCGTCAGACTTCTACCAATGAACGCACTGAAAATATTACCAGGCGCTCGCACTGAGTAGGATTCCCTTTTGATTTCTTAACCACACAGAACCATATGACCTCATCACGTTCCGCGAAGAAATCCCCCGCTGATAACAAGTTCATTACTCACGAACATCTAGATAAGATTGGCGAGATCGCCGTCTACTACGGGTTCACTCCGATGAAGAGTCCCTCTATCACCAAAGCCGACCTCGACGCGGCCAAAGGAATTCTCGAAGGCGACTCTATCGATGATGAAACCGAGAAGCACGGCAAGCTCCCACTCCATGTAGAGGAGAAGATTTCTGCCATCCGCATGTATCAGGAGAACAATCTCCAATCGTTCCAACAGCCGGTCATGATCTATTTCAAAGATCCGTGCCGCGGAGGACTCAAGAAGGGTGGCTATCACCGCTATGCCGATCTCGAGATCATGGGTACTTCAGGAGCTATCGCCGAGGCGACCCTTATCCAGACCACCCGTGTCATGCTCGCCGAGGAGGGCTATGTCAACACAGCCGTCGAAATCAACTCCATCGGTGACAAGGACTCTATCGCCCGTTTTGCCCGCGAGCTCACCGCGTACTATCGCAAACACATCAACGAGATGACGCCCGAGTGTCGCCAGATCATGAAGCGAGATGTCTTCGAGCTGCTCTCCGCACGCGTAGAAGGAGCCAAGGAACTCAATGAGAAAGCTCCTCGATCAATGGATTTCCTTTCCGAAACTAGTCGTAGACACCTGGAAGAAGTTCTCGAATACCTCGAGACACTCGGTATACCGTACAGCATCAACAATCATCTCCTTGGCAACCGCTCGTACTGCACCGAGACTATATTCACGCTCGTGAACGCTGACCTCTCCGACAAGAAGACCAAACAACAGCGCGTCCTTGCTGTCGGTGTCCGCTACAATGGTCTGGCAAAGCGCTTCGGTATGAAGCGTGATATTCAGGGCGTCGGCATGTCACTCCTCATTGCGAGCGAGAATGCCTCTCTCCGCAAGCCAGTCAAGAAGATGAAACGTCCAGTCGCATCTTTCGTCCAGCTCAGCATGGAGTCCAAGCTCATGTCACTCAACATCATCGAGCAGCTCCGTCAGGTCAAGATCCCCCTCTATCTCTCTCTCGCAAAGGACCGTCTCGGTGCCCAAGTATCCTCGATCGAACGCTACAACACCCCCTATACCATCGTCATCGGCAAGAAAGAGGCAGTTGAACGCACCGCCATCGTTCGCCGCACCGATACTCATGCACAAGAGATCGTTCCTCTCGACGATCTGTCCAAGCATATGAAGAAGCTGGACAGCGCAAAATAACCTATACCATCATGCTCCATCAGACCATCAAGAACGATATCATTGCAGCGCTCCGTTCAAAAGACACTATCCGTCTCGAAGTGCTCCGCGGCCTCTCGGCACTCATCACCAACGAGATGCTCTCATCAAAGACAGAGAGCGAATTCTTGCCTGATGACAAAGTACTCGCGCTCGTGAAGCGCAGTGCCAAACAGCGCAAAGATTCCATCGAGCAATTCGAGAAAGGTGGCCGCATAGATCTCGCTCAGAAAGAAAAGTCTGAGCTCGCTATCCTGAACTCTTTCCTACCGACCCTCATGACGCGTGAGGAGGTCAAGCTCATCGCACACCAGCGCATCGATGCTCTCAAGTCGAGTGGTGGTTTTGACCCCAAAGCTGGGGGCAAGATCACGGGCATGATCATGAAAGAACTCGCCGGCAAGGCTGATGGTGCCGATGTAAAAGCTGTCGTAGAAGAGCTTTTGAAAAGCTAGCGAGCACACCCTCTGGTTATACACATACCGTCCTAAAAAGCCTCTACTGAGGGCTTTTTTAATATCGGAATAACTTGACTTTTACAATCCAAAGTGCTATAATTATATATGAAAAGGTACGCATAGCACACGCCAACCACAAACCCAAAGGATACTATGAAAAAGATCCCTGTTCCGCCATCCGCCGAGGTTCGGGAAGTCTTCCTGAAGATCCGCATGGGCATGGGTCAGGACGAAGCGACCGCCCAAGCAGCCTCTGAAGAAGCTCTTCATCCTCGCACTCGCCGGCCGGTACGCCGATTGCGCTCCACTGGTGAGATTCACCGCAACCAAGAATCCCACCGGGCCAGAACGAGCGGCTTCCGCTACTGAACCACCTGCGCCCGCTCGGAATATCTTTCCGGCGGGCGCTCAACTTTTACGAGAAAGGATACGCATGAAGCATGCGCCGCCGATACAGATGGATCTGCTCACCTGGCATCCAAGGCAACCAGTCATTGGTTTCCCCAATGAAGTGCTCTGGCGAGACGCGGAACTCTTCCCTGGCACCTGGGTCGATGATCCCTATTGTCGTGGACTCTACTGCCAGAAGGTTCCTGAACATTGGCTTGTGAAGCTCCTGACCAAGCTCGACCGCGATGCAGATCGCCGCGAAGCAAAAGCACGCGAGCTCAACTTCGATGGACCCCTATCTGAGCACCGGCCACAAACTCAAGCGCAGATAGAGATGAGTCTCCGGCGACATCGACGTCGGCACGGGCACTACATCAACTGGACTTCAAACAGGCGGAGCAAACTGACGAGGAGAGTTGAAACCCTCTTCTGGTACAGAAAACTTCCCGACATGAATATCCAGGAGCGCGCCCAACTAGATGACATCGTCGCTCACGAACTTGCGACACATCAATGGGACTAGCAACGCCGATACCATAGGTACCGGCGTTTTTTAATACTTGTGCCGTTCTTTTATTATGCCTTGGCAAATGGTTCGAGCTCGACGATGAATGATGATCCTTTGCCTTCTCCTGGGGATTCAGCACGAATCGATCCGTGGTGAGCGACGATGATCTCTTTGGCCACAAAGAGGCCGAGACCTGTACCTCTAATGTTGGTCTTGTTGGCATTGCCGGCGCGACTAAACTTGGCAAAGAGGTGCGGCAATGTCTCGGACGCGATACCGATGCCCGTATCCTTGATCATGAAGACAAATTTGTGACGTGGACGATCATATGAAAGTGAAACATCCACAGTACCTTTTGGCGTGTACTTGATGGAGTTGTCGATGAGGTTCGCGATGACCTGTTTGAGCTTGTCACGATCTGCAGTTGTGCGGTAGTCAGTACCTGAATTCTGAGCAGAGAATGAGAACTTCACATTCGTAGCCTTGTCGATGTTTGGCTTGAGCTCGCCGATCACATCGTCCACGAGCGTCTTGAGATCAATGGTTTCGAACATGTACTTCATGCTTCCAAGTTCGATGCGGGTCAAGTTGAGATAGTCATCGACGATGGAAGCGAGCGTGTTGGTGGACTCGAAGATGCGCCCGACCGCCTCTCTACCCTGTGGTGCAATAGCCCCCATATCACCCTCGAGGATGAGCGAGGCATATCCTTTCATAGCAGTGAGTGGTGCGCGAAGCTGATGTGTTGCGAATGAGACAAACTCTGACTTCTGTCGATCGAGGTCGGTGAGACGAATATTTGCTTTCTCAAGATCTTGTGCAAGTTTCTCAATCTTTTCACGTTGGCGAACCTCTTTAATGACTGAACGAATGAGAAGTGTGCCGACACCTACCACAAAAATTAAAAGTATTGCATTGATAATTTTATCCTGTGTGGTTTCTGATAGAAAGAACCTGATTAATATAAATATCCAGAGTGCAAAGGTAAAAAGTTCCGTTGTAATAACCTTTACATTGAACAGCCTAAATTTCAATATGGAATAGAAGATGAGGGTTATCATTACAATGACTCCAATTTGGCCAAGCCAATTTAAACCGAAATAACCAAAGTGTAGAAGAGTCAGATTTGTAATGAGTGTAATAACAGTTGAGCTAAACGTACCAACGAATATATACGCTAGTTGTGCTTTGAGCACCCCTTTGGCTGCAATATATTTTTTTAATATAACAATATACGCCCAACTAAAATAGGCTACAACGTATAAACCAAAGAATGTCTGCCAGAACAGATTAAATACAATGAAACTTTCCTTGTCTGGATAAATTATTACATCACGAATGAAAAAATTAGGGAGAAGTGCAGCCAAACACAGGACAGCGGGGACTACTGGCACCACATACTTTTGTATCTTAGTTAGCCGCGTATTGGGATTTGGAAATATTATTACAAAATAAATGAATGAAATAGGTATTGTAATCGCTGAAAAATATAATAACCGTGACATCCAAAGAACGACTTCATGATCGGTAAACCCTCTATACCCGAACATGGTTAAACCCCACATGCTGATGCTAATCGTAAGTATAAAAAATGAAAAATTGATTGTATCTTTACGATTTCTAGAGAATACAATAAGACCGTAAATGCTGTTGACCAGCATTACAAAGAGAATGAGTATATTAATTATATCAATCTTAAATTCCATTTTTGTCAATGCACTCTTTTACATAGGCCATTTTTTCATCAGAAATGGACTCTCTAAAGTTTTGGAATTTGCCAATTCTGAAATTAAGTTTTTTACCCAAAGCAGATATTTCATCCACCAATTCAAGCGTGGCCCTATTTATCACATAGTGCTCATTCCACTCATTAGCAGCAAGTATAAAAACTTCTGCCAGACAGCAAAAATTATCTTGCCTATCTTTGAGACCAAAATTAAAATTATTCGTAATTCCAGGAGTATAAGTAACGCCAGCCTCAACGACCAGCACATCTTTTCTAGTAAAAACATCTTCATGTACATCTGACGGCTGAGCATCGTCAATTACAATTGCACCCCATTTAAGATCAGCTGATCTTATAAGTGCTTCTGGCGCATTTGTCGCAGCAACAATAAGATCACATTTTTTTATATCGCCAACCTGATGCGTGGTTTCTATCCGAACCTGAGGATTGAGATCCTTGATTTCTTTTATTAAATCACCAAAATGATGATGTTTTCTCTCAAGATCAACCAAAAGAAGGTTGTTATACCCGGCCCGCGCAATAAGTTTTGCAGAAGTAGAACCAACTGATCCGGCAGCACCAACAATACCTACCCATATGTGCTCTTTTTTAAATCCCATACGATCAGCAAGCTCAAAGGCATTTTGTGTAACATTATAGCTTGTATATGCATGGCCAGTTGTTATATTGACATCAACCTTTTCAATAAGATCAAGGCCTCCCCGTGAGAACGAAGAGGTCAGCCCTCCTAATCCAACGATGTTCGCTCCGCTTTTTTTAGCAAGAATACAAGCTTGAGTAATTCTCTCCAATGCAAGAGGACGATTCTCGATCATCTGACGAGCCGTCAATGGAACAGTTATAACATAGCCATAAATATCTTTGCCGTCCTTTTGTGATTTAAGCCCAACAATCTTAGAAAGTGTAACCGGCCAAAAGTATCGAGAGAATAAATATGCGCAAAATCGAGGAAGATATTTAAAAAATGGATACTTTCGCGTCAAATCTTCATATCCTCGAGGGTGCACAATGAATGCAAAATTATAGGTTCGTTGCTTATTTTTATCTGGTAATATAAGCAAAAAAAGGTCATTGACCGCATGCAAAAGATTTTTTATTTGCCTCATATCAATGATTATTATACCACGTATGAGTTATTTATGTTTTTAATCCCTATCACCACTGATAAGGCGCAACACATGGTATTCAACTTCTGAATTAACAATGGTTCCTCCCAGTAAAATATGATCAATAGATACAAATACAGTATAATTTCTATATGGAGCTCAATATATACGTTTTATTAAATCTGCTCGTTGGATCAATTCTTCTTGGATCGTCGGTTACAATATATTTTCTAGGGCGCAAATCGCAATCTGCGCGTTTTTTTTCGTACTTATCATTTATTGTAGCGATTTGGTGTATTTCAATGGCTCTAGCAGTCTCGACGGATAGTCTCAAAGTAATGCTATTAGTAACCCGGTGGAATCATTTTCTCGGAACAATCATAGCGACACTTTTTCTGCTTTTCACAATTTCTTACGGGCACGAAAATAAAGTGAGTAAAAAAATCTTGATCTCTATAGGTTTTGTAGAAGTATTCTTTATATATTTAACGTTCTTTACTGATCAGATTATTTTAGCATCCTCCGTTTCATCCAAGGTTCCTTTTTTCATTTGGTCATCTGGCTCTTTGTGGTTTATTTTCGAAGTTTACTTTGCTATTTGCTGGTTCTTAGGAATTATTTTGTTATTTAAAAAACTTCAAAAAGAACAGGATTTGCTTGCCCAGAAAAATTTAAAATTGATGCTTATAGCTTTTATCCTAGGGATCATCCCTCCAACGATCCTGACCATATTCTTACCCCAGATTGGTATTTTTAAATATTATTGGCTCAGCCCTGCATCCGGACTTGTTTGGATTTTTATTGTCGGCTATTGCATCACCAAACATAGCCTCTTTAACATTCGCATCATTGCTATTGAAGTCGTTACATTCGCTCTATGGATCATCATATTGATACGTACACTGCTAGCAAGCACGATGCAGGAGCGTCTGATTGAGGTAGGCTTGCTCGCTATTACTGTCATATTCGGTATCACTCTTATCAGGAACGCACTCCATGTGATCAACCAGCGAGAGCGCATCGAGGAAATGACTGACAACTTACAGGACGCATACAAATCATTGAAGGATCTTAATGAGCATTTAGAACAAAAAGTAGACGATCAGACACGTGAGATTAAACGGGCATATGAGGTCGAGAAAACAGCCCGACATGAGCTAGAAAGACTCAACCAAACAAAAGACCAACTGATCACAGCAGCCCAGCACAATCTACGCACTCCGCTCACTGTCCTGAGGTGGCAATTAGAAACAATACGTAAAAAAACAGGGGGCAATGGTAATGCAAGAGATGGACTCGAAGAAGCAATCAAAGAATCCGAAAAGTCTGTAAACCGATTAACGGAGGTAATCGAGGATTTCCTAGAAGTTGCTGATGTCAGAGTCAATGTACCCCGCTAATGTAGAGCAGTTAATCTATCATCATTTTTACTTTACCCATCACATATTCGGCCTCCAGTTTATACACATGTGGATCAAGATGCTCGCCTCGCGGAACATACCTCTTGAGCTCTTCTTGGTAGATTGGCTTGCCAAAATGTACCACAATATGACGCCTGCGCAGGAAAAATCCAACAAACGGTGTACGAAAAGTACCTGAGAATGCTACCGGAACGATTGGGGTATTGCCGCACTCTGCGAGGTAGGCAACGCCGCCTTTTGCAGGTTGAATAGTACCGTCAGGGCTTCTTCTTCCCTCAGGGTAGACGCAGAAACTCCCTTTTGACTGGATGATGTCGCAATGAGTCTCCAGAGATTTTTTGTAGTCATTGAGCCCCACTTTGACTCCATAGCCTCCCCAAGCATTGATGAACATACCCCCAAAGAGATGCCTGCGCCAGCCATTGGTATTGTAGAACTCCTTCTCGCGGGTCGTGTAGAAGAGCGGCGAGAAGCGCGACCAGAACGGCAACGAAGCAGGGACGAGAAATGGGTCTATCTCGCTTGCGTGATTGGCGGCGAAGATGGCGTTGCCTTTGATCTCTTTGAGATTCTCGAGGCCTCTAACCTCGAGGTGACCGAAAAACCAAAGGATGAAGCGGGTTGGCGGCCAGATCAGCTTTTGCAGGATGAGCGGAGCGAAGAAATAGGGTTTCATTGGGATGCGAGGATTATAGCATTTCTGGACAATAAAAAGCATATTTTGTCTGGTAATCGAAATAACCCACCACTCCCACAAATGATTGTCAAATATCATTTTTTCTGGTATAGTGCCCTTCTTAACGCACATGCCTACCAAAGATCAGAAAAACCTGATTGTCCGCCCTCCTGTGGTCGTTGTCATGGGTCACATCGACCATGGCAAATCCACGCTTCTTGACTATGTCAGGAAGAGCAACATTGTCGCAGGTGAAGCAGGAGGCATCACTCAGCACATGGGCTCATACCAGGTCGACCACACCTCATCTGAAGGCAAGAAAGTGACCATAACTTTCCTCGACACCCCAGGTCACGAGGCATTCTGCGGTATCCGTGAACGCGGAGCTCAAGTCGCTGATATCGCCATCCTCGCAGTCTCCGCAGAAGATGGAGTCAAACCCCAGACCATCGAGGCGTACAAGGTCATCATGGCTTCCAAGCTCCCCTATGTCGTCGCCATCACCAAGATCGACAAACCCAACGCCAATATCGAGCGCACCAAGCAGAGCCTTGGTGAGAATGAAATCTACGTCGAAGGCTGGGGCGGCAACATCCCCTGTGTCGAGATATCCGCTCTCACCGGCAAAGGTGTCCCTGAACTCCTCGACATGGTCATGCTCATGGCCGAGCTCGCTGATCTCACAACCGACCTCTCTCTTCCTGCTACAGGAGCCATCATCGAATCCACTCTGGATACTCGCAAAGGAATCTCTGCTACCCTCCTCCTCAAAGATGGGTCACTCATGCTCGGATCATTCGTCGTTGCAGGCAACGCATATGCTCCCGTCCGTTTCATCGAGAACTTCAAAGGCGAGAAGATAGAGACCGCAACAGCATCCATGCCGATCCGCATCCTCGGGTGGAGCACCATGCCGACCTGTGGAACCGATTTTGCGACCGTGACCACCAAGAAAGAGGCAGAGAAATTGGCAGATGCATATCATCTTGCAACCAAGAAATCTCCGGTAAGAACTGCTGCGGCACCTGTCATTGAGGGCGAAACAGCTGCTGTCATTCTTCCCGTCATCATCAAAGCCGATGTCATCGGCAGTCTCGACGGGGTCAAGCATGAGCTCGCCAAGATAGACCATGACAAGGTACACCTCAAGATCGTCTCAGAAGGCATCGGCGATATCAACGAGAACGATGTCAAAGTCGCTATCGGAGATCCGACCATCCTTCTACTTGGTTTCAACGCAGCCCCTGAAAAGAAAGCCGAGGCTATGATCGAACGCTCTGCCATCCCACTCCAGGTCAAGAACTTCAATGTCATCTACGAGCTCACGCAGTATGTGAAGGATCAGCTCGCGTCCAAGGTTCCCAAGGAATACATCGAAGAGATGACTGGTCGTGCAAAATTGCTCGCCGTGTTCTCCAAAGACAAGGACAAACAAGTTGTCGGCGGCAAAGTTGAGAGCGGCTCCATATCGAGCGGCAACGATGTACGCATCATGCGCCGCGAATCAGAGATCGGCCGCGGTAGGATCCGCGAACTCCAGCAGCAGAAGAAACGTGTGGATGAAGTCGCCACCGGATATGAGTTCGGCATGATGCTCGACTCCAAGATTGAGGTTGCGCCAGGAGATCGCATCGAGGCAGTGAAGACTGTGGAGAAACCAGCCAATTAAATAGCCCATGGATAACAAAGACAACAAACTCAAAGAAGTGCTTCGTGAGCTTGCCGCCGAGTTCTTCTCGCGCGAGTCCAACAGACAATCCCTCATCACTATCACCGATGTCGATGTCTATGCTCGCGGATCACGCGCGCGCATCCTTATGACCGTATTACCAGTTGACAAAGAGGAGGCTGCCGTAGATTTTGCCCATCGCCAGCTCACTGACTTCAAACGCTACGTCATGGACAAGTCTCGCATCGGGCATGTACCCTTCTTCGAGGTAGCCATCGATGTCGGCGAGAAGAACCGTCAAAAAATGGACGAAATAGGCAAAACGCTATAGAATGGCGAAGTCGGGCCACGTAGAAAAGTGGTAATTCGGCTCTCTGCAAAAGAGCTATACGCGAGTTCGATTCTCGCCGTGGCCTCC
>JBBTRA010000010.1:0-13171 GCA_038065415.1 Patescibacteria group bacterium | reverse complement strand
CCCCGACCTCATTCTCATACTCAAGGTCAACGACCTGGTGGCCCACACCCTGCACACCGCGTAGTACTCGGCAGGGGCGCCCACAAGAGCCCAAGCACAGCCAAGCACGTCGCAGGAGCCCGCATGCAGATCGTCCGCCCTGACGCAGCCAAGCCGATGCGCCGTGGACCAGCATCCAAGCCCCTCATCCGCCGTGAAGGAGACAAGATTCCTGCACTCGCCTCTGACTCTATCCGCATCATTCCACTCGGAGGTGTCGAAGAGATCGGAAAGAATATGACTGCCATCGAATACGGTGATGACATCATCGTAGTCGACATTGGTATTCAGTTTACCAACGAGAATACCCCGGGCGTAGATTTCATTCTGCCTAACACGCACTATCTCGAGGAACGCCAAGACAAGGTCCGCGCCGTCCTCATCACGCACGGTCACCTCGATCACATCGGAGCTATTCCGTATATCATGCCCCGTATCGGCAATCCGCCGCTCTACACCCGTCTCCTCACTTCCGTTTTGATACAAAAGCGCCAAGAGGAATTCCCTCATGTACCCAAGCTCGACATCCAAGTCGTGGAGAAGAATAGCACTATCACCGTAGGCAAGCTCAAGATTCGCTTCTTTTCAGTAACTCACACTATCCCAGATGCGATGGGGCTCATCATCGAGACTCCATACGGCTCAATCGTACACACTGGCGACCTCAAGCTCGACCACATGGACGGCATAGTCTCCGACGAAGAGACCGCTGAGTATGATCGTGCATTCCCAGAAGTCGGCGGACCAGCGGGCAAGACCAATGTACTCATGCTCATGGCTGACTCTACCAACGTCGAGAACCCAGGATTCTCTATGCCTGAAAAGACGGTTCACAAGAACCTCGAGATAATCATTCAGAACATGCAGGGCCGCCTCATCATTGCGACCTTCTCGTCCCTCCTCGAGCGTCTCCTCAAGATCACGGAATACGCCGAGAAATACGGCAAGAAAGTGATCGTCGAAGGACGCAGTCTCAAGCAGAACATAGAAATCTGCAAATCGCTCGGTCTCGTGAAAGCCAAGAAGGAAACGTTCATCTCTGTAGATGATCTCGAAAACTATCCTCCAGAGCGCATCGTCATCCTCTCCACTGGAGCACAGGCAAATGACTTCTCTGCCCTCGTACGCATGTCCCAAAAGAATCATGCCAAGATCAAGCTCACGCCGCGCGACACCGTCGTCCTCTCGTCATCAGTCGTCCCGGGCAATGAACGCGCCGTCCAGACACTCAAGGACAACCTCTCCCGTCAAGGCGTCAAAATCCTCCACTATCGCATCGCCGATGTGCACTCTTCTGGTCACGCTAACCGTGATGAGACGGCTTGGATACACCGCAAGATCCAGCCCAAGTTCTTCATGCCACTCCATGGATACCACTACATGCTCCGTGCGCACTGTGATATCGCCAAGGACACCAACGGGCTCGCAGAGAGCGATGTAGTCATCCCCGACAATGGTTCGGTGGTCGAGATACAGTCTGCTGGTACCAAGATCGTGAAGCTCAAGGAGAAGGCTCCTTCAGGCCTTGTACTTGTGGATGGATTCTCAGTCGGAGATGTCCAAGAAGTCGTCATCCGCGATCGTCAGGCACTCGCACAAGATGGTATCTTCATCATCTTCGGTATCGTCAACGCGCAGACCGGCAAGCTCCGCAAATCTCCAGACATCATATCCCGCGGCTTCGTCTATCTCCGTGAATCTCAGGAGCTCCTCCATGAGGTGCGCATCCTGATCAAGGATACCGTCGAGAAGTCGTCTCGCGGCCAGAATCCGATCAACATGGACTTCATCAAGGACAATATCACTGATGCCGTGAGCAGGTTCCTGATGCAACAGACCGCAAAGAGACCGATGGTTATACCGGTTTTGCTGACGATTTAGAGAAAGAACCAACAAAAGCGCACATGTGTTTTGCATGTGCGTTCGCAGGACGGTTATACAAAGCATAGTGTACAAATACAACGAACGCACATGCAAAACACATGTGCGCTTTTGTTGGTTCTCCTACAACCCCTGCAACGGATCGATCATGGTTCGCTGTATCACATCTGCCCTGTTCGTAACCTCATTGCCGTAGAAGGCGTTTGCCGGAGCCCTGGCATCACACACACGACCAGAATAGTACCTGCAAGCAGCATTGCGCTCAGCAGTATATGTCTTGCCGTTTGCGCCGAGATCTGAGAGATAGATAGCAGAAGCCATGAATGCGTGGGACGGATTCCATGGATCAGGATGTGCGCCTCCGATAGCTGCAGATATACGGCTTTCGAAGAGAACCCATGTCGAGGGAATGAACTGCGCGGGACCCATGGCGCCTCCCCAACCAGCCCCCCATGGACATGAGAGCGGCAAACCTTCAGTACTGATGCCGAGCGCAGCTACGATGCGTTTGAATATCGTCTGATCGTCCCTACGCGAGAGACCAGCCGCCTTATCTGCTGGACCAGGCATGATCTTGCTCCAATGCTTCTCAGGACCATCACCAATACGGTTACATGTTCCCACATTTGCTCCAAGGTTGGACTCCTGTTGTATGACTGCAAGGAGAAATGCTGGCCGGATACCCGTCTTTGCAGCTGCAGTATTTGCATACTGGAGAGCGAGACTGAACGGAATCGGATCGGATCCACGCAATGGAAACAGTGCAGCACGAATCTCGGCGGCACGCTGACGCTTCTTTGCAAGATCAGCCTGATATGCGGCCTCATTGCCCTTGCTAATACTTAGAAGACGACGCTTTTCCGCTTCATCATTCTTGATACTTTTCTCTTCCTGCTGTATCGAGTACCGAGCATCTGTCTCGGCGTTACGGCGTTTTTCGAGCGCATTCTTTTCAGACTCGGTCTCCGTCTTGTCTGAGCGCACCTGCTCGAAAGTTTCCTTGAGTCCATTCTGAACAGATGCAAACGAATCAATGTCTCTAAGTACCCCCGTAAGACTGGATTGTGAGAGCAAGATTTCTGGAAGAGTATACGATGCTACCTCGTTGGTCTTACGCATGATGACAGCGAGAGAATCCTTGCCACGATCGATACGATCTTCCAGATTGTCGATGTGCGTCTGCTTGCCTTTTATATCCTTGCCAAGATTCTCGATGGCGAGATTTTTTGCTTTGATGTTGAGCTGGGCAACCTTGATCTTGGCGGTGAGAACAGAGATATCACGAGTTATAGATGAACTCTGTGCCTGAGCGTTTGCAAGCTCCTTCTCAGCGGCTTTCTGTTCCGCCTCGACCTGCGCAAGCTCTCGTTCGAGTCGTGCCTTCTGTTCGGGAGTAAGCGCCGTCTGGGCAGAGACGGAAGAAGTAGGGAAAACGGAGAACAGACAGAGGAGAAAGACACCCACGCAAAGAGTGGGCAAAAAAATAGCTGGTATGCGGGTGAGGTGCGTGATTTTCATGTATGGACAGTATACCAGAGCCATAAAAAAATCGTACCCTGAAAGTACGATTTTCTCGGAAATATTTAGAAATGCTCTTACTTCTTCTCAGGTGCCTTTGCGTCGCCTGCCGCAGCTTCACCTTCAACTTCAGCCTTGCCCTTCTTCTCAACTTCGATAGCAGACATATCGATAGCTGTAGGAGCTTCTTCAACTTCTTCCTTAGCAACAGCGATAGAAGCAACAACTTCATCTGCACCAATCTTGAGTTCAACACCCTTAGGGAGTACGAGGTCTCCAGCCTTGATAACGTCAGTGAGCTCTACGAGCTTGGAGATGTCGACGGTAACATCATGAGGAAGGTCACGAGGAGCAGCCTCGACTTCGATCTCACGGTGAACTTTGACCAGGATACCAGCTTTGTCTTTGACTGCTGATGATACGCCAGAGAATATGAGTGGTACAGAAACCTCGACTTTCTTACCCTTTTCAATGACATAGAAGTCAGCGTGACGAGGTTCGCCAGAAAGAGGGTGAATATCGACTTCGTGGATGAGTGCTTCGTGCTCAGCACCAGCTGCATCCTTGAGGATAATGACTGATGACTCGCCCGCCTTCTTCCAGACCTTGCCGAACTCCTTGGCATTGATAGATACAGCTGTAGAGGCCTCCTTTGGGCCGTAATACACTGCAGGCATAAAGCCTGTAGCACGCACTTTTTCAGGCGTGAGCTTCAAATCGCGCTTTTCGATGGTTAGTGACAACATGGGGGCTATCTTACACTAATATTCTGGAAGATGCAAGGATTAAGGGCCCACTATTGATAGCCTCTGCATATTTGCCACCCTGATCAACACTACGGTGCTTGGACTGCCTGTGTATAGAATGAAAACTGATCCAACCTGCCAACGAAACTGTCGACGCCCCATCCTCCAACATAATATGATCCTGATATTGTAGGGACACCCGGAAATGTACTATCAAGCTTTCCGTTGATATAGATATTGGTGACACCAGCACCCCAAGAAATTGCGACATGAGTCCAGGTATTGAGAGTTGCTTTCGCCTGACTCACCATACTACCGTTGCAACCCACATCCGGCGGACTGTTAACATATATGGACCCCGGCCTTGATGTTCCCGAAGAACAGATTATAATCCATTGACCTATATGGGCGATGAGTCCAACACTCGAGTAAGAAGTCGGGTTTATCCAGAATGCTACTGTTCCCTTGGTTTGACCGGGCTGCTTTGAGCTTGGAAGCACCGTAAGGAGGCACGTCGTATTCGTAGTCGGAAATTGAAGTGACGTACCATAAAGTGCTGTAGTACTTGTTGATTGACCTCCAGAGCAACGGAATAAGTTGCCATTTCCTGATATATCCTTAAGGATGTTGACACTGTCGTCGAATGGGAATATGCCAACTGCTTCAGCGCCAAAATTATGGTAAAGGTTAGTAGCAAAAACCTGACCAGCACCAATCCTGCCTTTCTCTCGCGCCCCTTGTAAGCTCACCAGCACCACACTCGAAAGCATACCAATGATTGATATGACCACAAGCAGTTCGATGAGGGTAAATCCGCGACGATCAGTATGCTTGTTCACCATATGGCTCAAAGATGTTACGGGTTTATAAAAAGTACTTGATGATGATGAACGTTGCTGTTACGTTTGCTACCACAGTCATGACGAAGATGACATAAATAGACTTAGGGAGCTTGGAGTGGTGTGCTTTCATTTTTATAGAAAATAACTTATGACTACTACAGTAATAATAATATTAATGACAACAAGACCAATGAGGACCACCTGCGCGGTATTTGGAGACTTGACGATACCCTTCTTCATGAGCCATCGCACCATACGAGGCTCGTTGCCACCCCCTCCCTGTTGCGCAGAAAAAGCATATTGATTTGGCTGAAAACCACCACCAGCTACTGGTCGAGGCGTGTATTTCAGCTTATCTTCGTCGAATTCAACACCGGATGACATATGTGTATCCTCATTATAGCAAACGCCCCTGATATAAAATAAGTCCGTGTGGACAACCTTCTATACCCTATATTCCTGAAGCTATCTTGAGCTTTTCCTCTACTACTTTCTGCATGGCCAACTTTGCGGACTTGAGATACTTGTACGGAGCTATTTCGTCTGGATTGTCAGAAAATGCTTTGAGGAGGCCAGATCGATAGGCTATGCGGAGTTCGGTGTTGACGTGCACAATAGATACACCCGCCTTGATGGCACCCTGAATGTCAGCAGCACTGTTACCCGATGCCCCGTGGAGCACAAGTGGCACACCGCATGCTGCAGTTATCTCTCCTACACGGCCGATATTGAGTGCAGGGTCACCTCCTTTGACCACGCCATGGATATTACCTACAGCTGGAGCAAGCAGATCTACCCCGGTCTCCTGAACAAAACGAGCCGCATCTTCCGGAGTAGTCATAGCCGCATCTCCAACGACAGCACCATCAGGAATAGCGTCCAATATCTTGGACGAAGTACCTATGAAGCCAAGTTCACCCTCAATAATCACATCACGCCCTGAAGCACGAGCGTATTCGACACATCTCTTCGCTTGAGCCACATTTTCCTCGAAGCTGAGCTGTGCCCCATCGAAAATGGCTGCATCGAAACCAGCATCTATAGCTTCTTTGACCCTGTCGAATGAATATGTGTGATCGGCATTCAGGAATATTGCCTGACCACGATCCTTGCGGATACTCTCCACAACGAGGGCCGCCTGTCGTACACCGACATAGTCACGCTCACCTTCTGAGACGCCGATGATGACCGGTAAATTAAGCTCTTTTGCCGCATCAGCGACAGCCCAGATCCCGTCGAGTGTAGATACATTGAAATGGCCGATGGCGACATGATTCTCCTTCGCTTCGGCGATGTGTTGGCGTAATGATTTCATACAAAAATTATAGCACATCACAGCAAATATGAAGATCTGCCCATCATTCATACCTATAATCAAATCTAGCAACAAGAACAGGTGCATTCACTGCCACGAGATGATAAAATAATCACATGTTCAATAAAAAGATCGATCTCCTCGCTATCGGCGACATCACCACCGACGCATTCATCCGTCTCAAAGAGGCGGAAGTCCACTGCAAGATAGACAAAGGCGCCTGCGAAATCTGCCTCCCCTTCGGTGATAAGATTCCCTTCGAATACGCAAAGGTCGTCAAAGGTGTCGGCAACGCCGCAAACGCCGCTGTTGCAGGTGCACGCCTTGGTCTCACATCCGCACTTGTCGCCAATATTGGTGATGATCAGAATGGCCGTGAGTGCAAACTTGAACTCCAGAAAAATAGCGTCATAGACTCGTATGTGAAGGTGAACAAGGGCAAAGCAACCAACTACCATTTTGTCCTCTGGTACGGTGATGAGCGTACCATCCTCGTCAACCATGTCGACTATGATTACCAGCTTCCCCACAAGCTTCCGGCGCCAAAGTGGCTCTACCTCACCTCCATGGCTGGGAATACATTCCCCTACCACATGGCGATAGCTGACTATATGGAGGCACATCCTGAGACACGCCTCGCCTTCCAGCCGGGGACATTCCAAATGAAGCTCGGTTTTGAAGAAATGAAGCGTATTTACGTCCGCACGGATGTCTTCATCGTAAACGTCGAAGAGGCCCAACGCATGCTCCACACCGACTCTCGGGATGTGAAGGATCTCATGAAAAAACTCGCCAGCTACGGACCAAAACTCATCCTGGTCACTGATGGCCCTAAAGGTGCGTACATGTTCGATGGCGATCACTACTATTTCATGCCGATATATCCCGACCCAAAGCCACCACTGGAAAGAACTGGATGTGGTGACGCTTTCGCCGCAACGTTCGTATCGGTCCTTGCTTCAGGCAAATCACCGCTCGAGGCGCTCACCTGGGCCCCCGTCAATCCGATGTCGGTTGCTCAGTTCGTTGGTGCACAAGAAGGCCTCCTCACTCATGAACAGATAGAATGGTGGCTCAAACGAGCACCAGGAGACTATCGCGTGAAGGAGATTTAGTTTTTAGCTTAGCGCGAATTATCCGATATATTCTTTTTTGAATTCCTCCCATTTTCCTTCGACGATCGCCTTTCGAGCTTTTTTTGCCAAATGTATAAGGAAGTAGAGATTGTGTATTGAGGTCAACGTTGCCGCAAGCATCTCTTTTGCTCTGAAGAGGTGCGCGAGATACGCTCGGGTATAGTTCGTACAGGTATAGCATCCACAACCTGTTTCGATCGGAGCGAAGTCCGTCTTGAACTCTGCGTTCAACAGATTGATCGTGAACCCGTCTGTTCTACGATCTTTCACATATGCCGCACCATTGCGCGCAATCCTGGTCGGCGTCACGCAGTCAAATGTGTCCATACCGTTCTCAATACCGAGAATGATATCTTCTGGCGCACCGATGCCCAGCAAATGCCGCGGCTTACCTTCTGGGAGTTCATCAGCGACCCAGCCGACCGCAATAGCGATATCCTCCTTATCGAACGAGCCACCAATTCCGAACCCATCGAACTTCATGTTCCCAATAGTCCGTGCACTCTCTTTACGGAGATCCTCATGACGACCTCCCTGGACGATACCAAAAAGTGCAGACTCTCCGGAAAGCTCTGTGTGCCGCTCGAGGCTCCGCACAGCCCACCTATGAGTACGATCCATGGCCTCTCTCTGATATGTATACGTTGCATGGGGTGATGTACATTCATCGAATGCAAATATGATATCCGCTCCGATACTATGCTGTATCTCTATAGATTTCTCCGGTGTGAAGAAATGTGTGCTTCCATCCAGAACTGATTTGAATTCGACACCATCTTCTGTCACTCGGGCAAAATTGGCATGCTCACCTGTTGGTACTGATTCGATTTCACTACCGCGTTTGCCGATCTTGGATGCAGTCTTGTTGAAAGCAGCTCCAAGCGAGAACGCCTGGAAGCCACCGGAATCAGTAAAAGTTGGACCTGGCCAATTCATGAACTTCCCCAGTCCACCCGCCTTCTCGAGGATATCCGTGCCTGGCTGAAGATAGAGATGGTAGGTATTGGCGAGCACAGCCTCTGCACCGAGCGCACGCACCTGCTCTGGAGTGAGTGACTTGACGGTAGCCTTGGTGCCCACAGGAATGAATGCCGGTGTCTCAATAACGCCGTGCGCAGTCTGGATAGCCCCTGCACGGCCGCGTCCATTAGGGAGCTTTGCTTCAATAGTAAATTTGAGCATGTAGGTCAGTATAGGTACAAAAGCAAAAAATGACAACAAAAAACAGGTTGGCACACATCCTCACTTGACGCTATATGCACTTTGTTTATATAACGCCTGCACTCAGATTATATGAAAGTTTACTTTCATATATCTTCGCTTGGCGTTATAATACCTCCACTATGCATAATGAACACAACCAGCCGCTCTCCCATCGAGATATCCATGCCGATGCGACAAAAAGACACCTCGAAGAGATTAATAGAGAGTTTAAGGACGGTTTTGAGTTTCTACGAAAATATCCAAAATCTGTCACTGTATACGGATCCGCACGCACCAAACCAGATACCGACGAATGGAACAAAGCTGAAGAACTCGGCCGAAGAGTCGCCAAGGAGCTCAAATACGCCATCATCACTGGTGGCGGCCCAGGTATCATGGAAGCCGCAAGCAAGGGTGCAAAAGAAGCTGGTGGACATGCCGGTGCTCTTGGTATCGATCTTCCACACGAAGCCAATACCAACGGTTTTGCTACCGATCGCCTACAATTCACCTATTTCTTCGCACGAAAAACTATGCTCGCATTCGCCGCTGAGGCATACGTCTTCTTCCCCGGAGGTTTCGGTACCTTCGATGAGCTCTTCAGTACGATGACGCTCATCCAGACCAGAAAGATCCCTGCCGTACCGGTCATCCTCGTCGGCTCCCGATTCTGGAATGGCATGACAGACTTCATCGCCAAGAATATGCTCGAGCAACAGACTGCGATCTCAGACTACGACATGGAGATATTCAAGGTGACCGACGACCTCGACCAAGTCATCGAGATCATCCGCACAGCACCGGTATCTGAGTGGTGGAGGAATATCAACTAGGTTTTTTAGGCGCAGAGCGAATTTCCCTTTCAAACATACGAAAAACACCGCTACAAAGCGGTGTTTTTCGTTCACTCAAGAACCTCTTAGAGCGGAAGTTGATTCCTAATTGCTGGAGAGAGATACCTGTATGGATCGGTTGTTACGGTGACATTGTTGGTGCATGTTGACGCTACACAACCCGTCAATCCGTTCGAACCGATATCATACCAGATATTGTTATACACATTGTTGCCAGTAGTTCCGACTACCCTGATATTGACCCTATTCAATCCGCTACCGTACATCGATGAAACAACATTATTGAAGACATTCCAGCCGGTTACTGAGGATGAACCTCCTCCCAAGATGCTTCCATCGGAGTGATCCGTGGTCTTTGCATTCTTCCTAGTAATGAGGTTACCACTGACTTCCCAGTTGTTGAAGTTATACTGTCCGGAAGCACTATATCCAGTTATTTCCGCAGAACATCCATTGGCACTACTATCAAGTGGATTGTCCTGACAATTGTCTACGAGGATGTTATTCCTCACTGCAACATTGTATGATCCGAATATACCAAAGATAGATTCTTTTCCACGAGTAGGTCCGATGAAGTTATTCTCGATTGTGAATCCATTTGAATTATTCGAGAACCAAACTGCCTCAGCAGTGTCGTGGATATGGTTGTTCGAAACCGTATAGTTCGTACGTGGCGCACCTGAACCTCCGGTAATCTGTACTCCCCTGCTCCAATCCGAATCATTCAACGACTTACCCAGTGCCCCTCCAATACTCACATGTTTTATAACGATGTTGTCCGCACCTGGCAGGAAGTTATCGAAGTGCGCAACTATAGTCGACACCTTGAATCCGTAGGACGCATCATCATTCCATTTGAGTTCATTACGTGTCTGTCCGTCAAATTCGTAATAATCACGCGCAAAGGCGATGTAGTTCGTAAACTGCGCCTGCCCTGTCCGCTCCTGAGCAGTGAGCGAATTCCAGCCCGTCACACCACCCGAATTTGCTGCTGTAGCCTTGTACACCTTTATCCATTTCGTTCCATCCTCCGCATCATCGAATGCAACACCAGGGTAACTGCCGCCAGCGAGATAGTATGTCGCTCCTCGAGTCATGTTGGAAGATGCGAGGCCCTGATTGGTCCCTGAAGTTATGTTCGAAATGGCATATGCATTATCCCAGTTCGTACCATTCCTCAAACCCTTACCAGTTGGAGTGACGTAGTAGTTAGAACCTCCGGTCACGATCTGCGAAAACGCAGCCGTAACAGCAGTATTCGCATTCATGGTAACCGTACATGATCCTGTACCTGAACATGCTCCAGACCATCCAGAGAAGGTATAGCCTGCTGCTGGGGTTGCGGTCAACGTAACCTGGGTACCGCTCAAGAATGAGGTAAGGGTGCTCAGAAGCCCTCCGACGGTCTTGGTCACCGATCCTGAGCCTGAGGTGGTGACTGAGAGGGTGTAGCTCAGTGAAGGAGCAGAAGCCGGGACAAGATAATTCTCGACTACCCAGCCGGTGATGCTATTCAAGGTGACGTACCACCAATAGTATCCTCCAGATGATATACCGTTAGACACATTGGAGACGATGGTGCCTACCACGCCATCCGCTGCGGTTCCTACGAGAGTTCCTGTCGGAACTGGAGTCGAGCGGATATTGAGGAATGTGCCCGTGCCCGTGACTTGAACCCCATACCCGGTGGTGTTCGGGAACCTGGTGGAAGCAGTAGGGGTGGATGGAGGCGTGATCGTGCTGAAGAGCGTGCCGACTTCGGCTGCCGTAAGAGCTCCGCTGTAAACGCGGACTTCGTCAATCTTGCCGTTGAAGAACTCTGATGATCCATTCCACGAACCCAGGAGGAGATTGGCGGAGGTGTTGGTAAATGAACCCGCACCAGATGCCACGAGAATGCCGTCGACATAGAGGCGATTGGTAGTGCCGTCATAGGTCTGGACGACATGCTTCCAGACGCCTGAAGCGAGAGGGGCTTGTATCGTGTTGGTCCATGATGATCCGTTACCAACATTGGCATATACTGCGCCATTCTGAACTTCGAGGCCGAATGAGCTCTGTTTCATAGCGATCGATCCCCAGCCTGACTGGCTCGATGACATGTTGACCCAAGCGCTGATCGAGAATGTAGCTGAGCCGATATTGCCAGCATTCACATATGCACTTGTACCATTGAAGAGAAGGCCGTTGCCAGCGACGCCGGTCGTCCATGTAGGGCTTCCGAGCAGAGTAGCGGTGCGGCTATTGCCTGATGAATCAGTCGCCGTCGTGCCTGATGTCTGATTGAGATTCCAATATGCAGAGAGGGTCGTTGAGACCGGAATGACCGCATTCGAAACTGTGACCGTCACGGGGGTGGATGAGGTCGTATTCCCTGCTGCATCGCGTGCGACCGCGGTCAAACTGTGAGTTCCATTGACCGAAGAGGTCGTATTCCATGACACGGTATATGGAGAAATGGTGTCTTCAGCGCCTACATTGATCCCATCTATCCTGAACTGCACTCCTGCGACGCCGACATTATCCGCAGCTGTCGCTGAGAAGGCGGTCGCGGTACCTGTCACCGTAGCTCCAGCAGCCGGTGCTGTGACCGAAACAGTCGGAGCAGTGGTATCACCTGGTACGACTACGCCGTCAAACTGCACCGCGCCTCGCGTCGTACCCGTCCTGCCGTACATATCTGTGCGATACTGCGCAGGCACCGTCGAATCTGCTGCTGGCGTATTGGCCGTCAATGAGAAGTTGAGGGTTGTTGCGAAGTCGCTCGCGAATGGAAGCATGGTCGCTACATGATCATGGCTCTGCACTGGGAAGAGCGATGAAGTTATCGGGACAGTAACGCCGTAGAAGAGGTTGTTCTTTGCCTCGTTGCCAGTCGTAGGAGAAGTATATAGGCTTCCCAAGATTCTTCCGTTTCGCACGTTGACGAATGAATTGTTATACACCTTTGCATTCGTGAGCGTCGATGCTGTCCATGTTCCGATCACGCCATTTCCCGCATCCCATGAGATACCTGGTGGCTGATAGAAGATGTTTCCATAGATCTTGAAATTATTTCCTTCGAGAATGAGGCCTCCTGTTCCTTCAGAATGGGTGAAGATGTTATAGCGCCAGGTCCAATCAGTCGATCCACCCCAGATCGAAGCAATTTCTGCGTGTTCTGCATCCACGCTTTCCAAATCACCAGTATATGTATGCTCGATTACGACGCCAGAAACTGACTGATTTGAGAAGAAGATGCAGCGTCCTGCCTCATGCAGGTATGAATACTGGATGAGCGTATTATCTCCGTTTCCAGTCGTCCTCCACGCTATAGAATCATTATTAGGCCAACTGCCACCTCCATCCCCGCCATTTCCCTGCACCTCTACGTAACGGATGGTTACGTTCGGGCCTTCGATATTGAATCCTGATCCAGATTGATGATTGACCTTGATTCCATAGCCAGTGGTCCACGAGGTACGCTTCACGCCGTCGAATATCCAATATCCGGAAGTAAATGAGATACCGCTGCTGAATACCGCTTGACCTGTGCCGTCGCTTTTGATCGTTATGGTCTTGGTTCCATCGGTTGGAGTTGAAAGCGTCCTTCCAGAGTATGTACCCGGGGCGAGAATGTAGGTATTACCTCGAACAA
>JBBTRA010000009.1:0-33392 GCA_038065415.1 Patescibacteria group bacterium | reverse complement strand
GCGGGCGATCGAGGAATCGAACCTCGGACAGCGGTTTTGGAGACCGCAGTTATGCCACTTAACTAATCGCCCACTAAAAAAGAGGATGGACTAATCCTACCCTCTTTTTAGTCAGTATGCAAAATTATTTCTTTGCCTCCTTGAAGACAACGTGCTTACGAAGTACAGCGCTGTACTTCTTGAGCTCGATCTTCCTTTCGACGAGCTTCTTATTCTTGCGCGTCCAATAGGTCTCGCCCGTCGATTTATTCTTGATCTGTATGAGTTGTATCTGTTTGACCATATTCGTGAAATAAAAGTGTTGATGTACTATACCCTATCAAACGGCCAAATGCAAGCCGTGTACTAAAAAGGCCGCGACATACTGTCGCGGCCTGTGAATCTCTCATATGTCAATCGGGCTTATTAGCCCTTGCCGCCCGTATAGAGGAATTGTGGCTGGCCGAACTTGGACCAGTTGAACTTCACGATACGATGCTTCCCGCTGCTGAAGACCAGCGTCGAGGGATGGGCGGTGTCGAGATCAATGGTGGCAGTGATGATGTTATTGCCGACCCGTGATTCCACCACCATCGAGTAGGGCCGCTCGAAGTACGGCTTGCCGCCGTCTTGGATGAGTCCGAGCACATCAATGGTGATATGCTGTTTGCCCGTGAGGTCGAGGTACGCCGTCGGCAAGGTCCATGTTTCCATGATCTTGAGCGTAGCAGAGCCGACTTCCGTAGTCGTGAGCAGATAGTGGCCATCAATCGAGTATTCGTCCTGCTCGTAAGTAACGCCGGGCGAATTGGCGATCGGATTGCTGACTTTGTAGCTCATGACCGTGCCATCCTTGTACTTGACCCACAAGAGGGTGTTCGTATATCCGGACAACCAGGAGGGCCAGAACAGTTGACCGTTCTCGATCCGCACCTGGACCGTATCGGCGGTCTGTCCGTCCTCGTTGAGGACGAGCACATTGGCCTCACTGACCTCATTCAGGACAGGAATGTCCTGCATCCAGAGGCCGACCTTGATGTTGTTGGTCGGACTGATGTCCTTGGCAATGGCGCTGCCATAGCCGTAGAACAACAGGTTCCAGTTGGTGTCGTACAAGTAGGCGGTCGAGTTCACCGGATCATTGGGGTTGATCACGCGGTACCGGAACGGGACGGCGAAGAGTTTCTTGAGAATGTCTTCGCCTGAAGTGCCGTTCGTGGACACGGAATTCACCGTGTTGGTGTAGCTCCAGTCCATGCTGGGCGAATAAGCGTACCGACCACCCTGCGCCGAGATCGAGAGCGCAAAGCTGCGCAAACGGTCGGGGCTTTGGATCTGCGGCAACTTGTCCGGATGTTCTCCGGCGAAGGCCGCGGATGCGAGGGCGATGGTAGCGCCAATGAGCGCGATGAGGCTGTATTTGATCTTCATAGTTCAGTTCTTCCGTTTCTGTTTTTCTGCGTTTTGTTGTATGTTTGCTGTTTGTTTTCTGCGGGACGAATCATTTCTGAGCTGCAGCCATGCGTTGTTGCGCTTGGATGAGCTCACGGATTTGCGATTCGGGGATCACCGCTGGCGTCTGATTTGACGACGACGTTGATTCGAAGGCAAAGCCCCCTTTTTGTCCAGTGATGGTGACCGACGTATCGGCCGTTTCCGTCAGCTCTGGATGCAAAAAAGCTTCCTGGTCCGCCGGAGGTTCCAGCGGGACTGAAGTGGATTCTTCCTGAGCCGGCGTCTCTTCGACTGCTGGCGTAGGTTGTGGGGTCTGCTTGGCAGTACGGTGATCGTGCCAGGAATTGATCCCGAGAGCGATACCGATGCAAAGCATTATGAACATGACATGCTTGGTCTTCATACGTTTTCCGTTGTTGAAGCTCCCTGCAGCACACAGCCCTCCCACGGATGTGGGAGTAATTGACATATGTGGTTTGCAATGAGCAAAAAAGCCCTCAATAGGCCTTTGTTTGACTCGCGCAAGTATAGCACACAATGTATACATATGTCAATACCCTTGCCTGCGGAAAAATAGAGTACAATGGCTCTATGAAAGGCCTTCTCACCTGGCTATCGCGCCGCCGGTACCCGTACCAGCCGCTCATCACGGTCCGGATATCGCGCCGCCATCTCATCCATAACCTCCATCAATTCATGGAGATCGCGCCACATCACGCCGTGGCTCCTGTACTCAAAAGCAACGCGTACGGGCACGGCCTCATCGAGGTTGCAAAAATACTAGAGATGGAACGACGACGACCAACCAAGGCGGCGAGCTCGATCCCCTTCTTCGTCATCGACTCGTACTTCGAGGCCCTGGCCTTGCGTGCTGCGGGTATCAAAACTCCCCTCCTTGTGATCGGCTACACACGACCTGAGATCATCGCGCACGCACGACTTCGTGGTGTATCATTCGCAGTTACGAGCATGGACACACTTCGCCATGTTGTGAACTTCCAATCTTCGGCCTGGAGTGTACAGTCTCGCCGGAGAATATCCGTCCATCTCAAAATAGATACCGGTATGCGGCGTCAGGGCATTCTGCCGGAAGAGCTGAGTCAGCTCGAGGAGATTCTCGGAGTCAATCCTTCGATCCTCATCACCGGTATCTGCTCGCATCTCTCCGATGCAGACAGTCCAGATCCGTCCCACACCGAATCCCAACTCCACGTCTGGAATGATCTGGTCAAGAAGCTATCGCAAAGCTACCCATCTATCGAACACATCCATATCAGCAATACCGATGGACATCGCTTCGCCGCGGACGCTGTCGCCACCGTCTCTCGTCTCGGGATCGGTCTCTATGGTATCGTTGGCGATATTTCGCTCGGCACACATCTCCAGCTCAAACCGGTCATGCGCATGGAAACCATCATCACAGGGGTCAAGAAACTCAAACGAGATGAAACCGTTGGATACAGCAATACTTTCAAAGCTACGAGTGACATGCGCATCGCCACAGTACCGGTCGGCTACTATGAAGGCATCGATCGTCGCCTCTCCAATGTTGGCTTTGTCTTGGTTGGTCCTGAAGATGTCCCTTGCCGGATCCTCGGGCGAGTAAGTATGAATATCACTGTCATCGACGTCACACATGTACCTGATGCAAAAGTCGGCACACACGTCACCGCAATCAGTGATGATCCTGAGGAGCAAAACTCAATCGTATCTATGGCGCGAACATGCAAGACTATACCGTATGAGATTGCGGTACATGTGCCAGGGCAATTGAAAAGGATTGTGACATAGATTAGTGCGGTATAGATTTTAGAGGCTCCGGAGATATCATCCTTTTAAAACACAAAAAACCATTTCTGTGAATGAAAAAGTTACTCGACACCTCTCTACCGTCTCCACCAAAAACGCCCTCGTTTTGTGACTCGAAACCGAACCAACAAAAAAGCCCTCTGTTTAGGGATCTTTTGCGACTTTTTTATTCGTCATTTTGAAAGGGTGCGCCGTGCTGGACTCGAACCAGCGATGCCCAAAGGGCCGCGGATTTACAGTCCGCTGCAATAGCCGCTATGCGAACGGCGCGTTTTCAAGAACCCACTGATTCTAGCAGTTTTTTGATTTCTCACAAGTGGAGGGGTGGCTATCTTTTATTTCTTCATCACCACGCTCGGCATGACGATCGGGCTCTCCCCCTTCTGCTTCTTCTTGACCTCGAAAGTAAACGACGGCTGGAGCTCATTCTTGCCCGCTGGCTTGATGCCAACCTCTATCACACCTCCCTTAGAAACCGACTGGCTTATGAGCAGGTTAGCGACCGGAGTGAGTATCTTGGTCTGGATGAGACGCTTGAGCGGACGAGCACCGTATTGTGGATTGTATCCCTCCTTGGCGAGATACTCGTAGACTGCAGGAGCGATATTCAGAGTGATCTGCTTCTCAGAGAGACGCTTGACCACCTGCTCCACCTGAATCTTGACGATATCCTGAATAGCCTCTGGTGAGAGGATATCGAATATGATGGTGTCATCGAGACGGTTGAGGAATTCTGGCCTGAAATAGTCCTTGAGCGAGGCCATGACCTTGTCCTTGGCTTCGAGATAGTTGTTCTTGTCGCGATTGTCCGTATCACGAGCAAAGCCAAGCTTCTCCATACGCTCGATATGCTGAGCCCCGATGTTGGAGGTCATGATGATGACCGTATTGCGGAAATTGACCACGCGACCCTTGGAGTCGGTGAGACGACCATTATCGAGTACCTGTAGGAGTACGTTGAACACCTCTGGATGAGCTTTCTCAATTTCATCAAGGAGGATGACGGCATACGGACGATGTCGAACAGTCTCAGTGAGACCACCCGCTTCGTCATAACCGACATATCCCGGAGGAGCACCAACCAGTTTGGAGACGCTATGCTTCTCCATGAACTCTGACATATCAACACGGATGAGCGCCTTGTCATCATTGAACAAGAACTCAGCCAGTGCCTTGGTCAACTCTGTCTTACCTACACCAGTAGGACCCAAGAAAATAAATGAACCGATAGGGCGGTTTGGGTCGGCGATGCCGGCGCGTGAGCGACGGATAGTATCTGCGATCTTGGAGACAGCCTCATCCTGACCGACGATCCTCTTCTTGAGCTCTTCTTCCATGCGCGTGAGCTTGATCGCCTCTGACTCGAGCATCCTGGAAACAGGTATGCCCGTCCAGCGCGAGACCACACCAGCGATATCTTCGGCATTGATTTCCTCCTTGAGGATACGGCGGGATGACTGGAGCTTCTTGAGGCGTTTGGACTTCTGTTCGAGATCCTTCTCATACGCAGGGATAGTGCCGTAGCGAATCTCAGCAGCCTTGGACAAGTCGGCACGAGCCTCAGCCATCTCAGCTTCGACACGCATAGACTCAAGCTCCTTCTTGATACGCTTGATATCGCTGATAGTCTCCTTCTCATTGGTCCACTTGAGCTCAAGTTCAGAGGTGCTCTCCTTGAGGTCGGCGATCTCTTTCTCGATCTTGGCCATGCGGGCCTTCGCCTCTTTGCCAGTCTCCTTCTTGAGAGCTTCACGCTCTATCTCGAAGCGCATGATCTTGCGACGAGTCTCCTCGAGAGCTGGAGGCATATTTTCGAGAGAGATGCGTAGCGAAGAAGCTGCCTCATCAATGAGGTCAACAACTTTGTCCGGCAGGAATCGATCGGTAATATAGCGGCTCGCCAGACTGACTGCGGCGATGATAGCGTCATCGGTGATTCGTACGCCGTGGAAGAGTTCGTATTTTTCCTTGAGACCGCGAAGAATGGCGATGGCATCATCATTGGACGGCTCGGTGACATGGACTGGCTGGAAACGACGCGTGAGCGCAGGATCCTTCTCAATGTATTTTTGATATTCCTTGAGAGTAGTTGCACCGATAGCACGGAGCTCGCCTCGAGCAAGAGCAGGTTTCAGCATATTGGATGCATCCATCGATCCTTCAGACGCACCAGCACCAACGAGCGTATGTATCTCGTCGATAAAAAGGATGATCTTACCCTCGGACTTCTCTACTTCCTTGAGGATATTCTTGAGACGTTCTTCGAATTCACCACGATACTTGGTACCCGCGATGAGCGAGCCGAGATCGAGCGATACGAGTTCTTTGTCTTTGAGGGATTCTGGCACATCACCCTGAGCCATACGAAGTGCAAGACCTTCTGCGATAGCCGTCTTGCCCACACCTGCCTCACCGATGAGAATCGGATTGTTCTTGGTGCGGCGCGAGAGGATCTGGATGATACGCATGATCTCAGCATCACGACCGATGACTGGATCAAGACGGTTTTCACGCGCAAGTTTGGTGAGTGAGCGAGCGTACTTGAAGAGCGTGCGGAGCTTCTTGGGCTCGGTCTCTTTGACCGTCGGATTCTTCTTGAGCTCCTCGATAATACGGGCAACCGCTTCACGCTCGATCTTGAAACGACTCATGATGTCACGCGCGATGCACGGCGTATCGAATATAGAAAGAAAAATGTGTTCAGTCGAGATGAACTCGTCCTTAAGGGTCGAAGCGACGCGCGTAGAATTATCCAAGATCTGAGCAAGATCTGGAGTGAGGTATATCTGATATGACGGAGAGAGCACATTTGAACCCTCTGGAGCCTCTATCTGCTCCAAGACAACATCGAGCATCATCGGGGTATCTACCTCCATTTTATCAAGAATGGATGCGACCATGCTCTCTTCTTGTAGCATAAGAGCACACAGGAGATGTGCTGGATTGACGTGATTCTGGCCCCGCTCGATAGCGAGCTCATGGGCTCGACGGAGGGCTTCACGGGCCTTAGTTGTGAGCTTATTCATCGGAGGCATATAAAGTATAGTACTACGAAAATGTGTGTTTAGTCAAACTCGACCTCCTAGTAATCACTTGTGCACTATGACGGATCTGCCAGAATATTCTTTCTCCATTATAGAGCATGTGTATGTATCCATGCACCTATAATTTCAGCCAATTTGATATGAGCCTCTCCATCTAGATGATATCCATCTATATCACTTGATGAAACGTGCTCCCCCGCATCTATAAATCCGCACTTGTACTTCTCTGCTATCCCTTTGAATAGAGCCGGGAGTGTCTTGAATGCTTCAATACCTGCTACCATCCGTTCATCTAAGTCTCCTGTCTTCGGAACAATGACAGGTGGTGGACATACCACGAGGATTTGAGGCGCCTTCTCAAGATCACCCAGGCTACGAATCTTGTCTATCGTCTGAGAAAGGTGCTCTGCGATTTGTGCAGGAGTGAGCTGGTATGATTTCTTTACATCGTTGCTGCCGAGCATAATAATCGCAAGATCAATAGGGTCAGCGCTCTCGAAGATCGCTTGAAGATGTGTGATGCCGGTGCGATGCGGCTTTTTTGGATTTTCAGCAACGAGCGTCCTCCCACACAAACCTTCGCTGATGACTTCATAGTCATCACCAAGAATGATCTGTAGCTTTCCCGGCCAACGAACATCCCTCGGATAGCGCATATCACTTCGAGGTACATTGCCCCAAGTATTGGAGTCTCCGTAGCATAGAATTGTTTTTGCGGAATTGTGGATCATATAAATTATGGTTGAGACTTAGCGTGCCTTAGGAATAACTCCCATGATATGCCCTACCGGATAGAAGGTTGCTGTTGAGGCGACCGCAGAAAGACTCGCTGTGCCCATACCGATGACTTCTCCATCAACCGTGAAGAGTGGGCTACCAATACCAGCCTGAGCGGACGATATGCTGGTATCTACACGCGATATATCGGAAGGCGCCGCGAGCACCGGATTGATAGAGCGCGACACGATCCCCTGAGCTAAGACCGGGGGACGATCGGATGAAAGTGTTAGAACCTCCTGCCCCAGCTTCGGCGCAGATGCAAACACTATAGCTGTAAACATTGTAGACGTAGCGGTAACTGGTGCCAAGAAAGCGATATCCCCATTGTTCTGTGACTGAACAACCGACATCGGAAGGCGCCGACCATCGGCGAAGATGGCGTGGACATCATCAATACGCTCGAGAACTGACTTATCTGCCATCACCACACCTTCCCGAGAGACGACGAGACCTATCCCTGTCACCCTGTCGGAATCTTTGCCTGTCAGCCGCACGATGCTCTTCTCTATACGAGAGACCGCCGCAGGGATTCTGTCTTCCATAGATGCAAGACTGCCAGCCAAGTTCGTATTGGGCTCATGAGTGACTATACGCTCAACCACATTGTTGATAGTTTGAACAACATCTTGTGGGGCCTGGCTCATCAGAGAGACGGTGAATATACCCGTTGCGAGTGATGTCACGAATGAGACAAGCAGTGCGAGGAGAATCAGCTGTTGTTTGGAGAGGTCATTCATACTTCCAGTGTATGATTAAAAAGCATTGCTGTAAAGTTTTTTGTATAAAAAATGCTGACGGCACCAAATACTGGTGCAGTCAGCTATGCGGAATGTATCCTGTCAGGCCGTCGTGAGCACGGGCGACACTTGAGGTGCGACATGCAGCGCGCGCTGAGTAGGAACCACAGAGGAAACCTCGTTGGCCCGTTCCTCACGAACACGCTCCATCACGAAACTGAGCACTCCCAGCACGACACGATCGGTATCCGAGGCGAGGTCAAGCTGAGTGGGCATCGAGCTTCGGAAGTGGAGTGCCATCGGATCGAGGCGAATCGGTGATGCGACATCGAGACGATCATTCACCGCAGAATAGCGGTTCGCCGTGATGCGCAAATGCACAACACGGTGAGGATTCGTTAGATCCAACGGGGTCCGCGCACAGGTGTCAGGCGAGACAATCTCCAGATTGCAGGCATCCAGGGAGAAATTGTTCTCGCGCTGAACCCACATAAACACCAACCAGAGACCAGGGGCACCGCGGAGCGGGGCGATCAGAGCGTCAGTGTAGTGACAACCTTGGAACTGGAGATGCTCGATATCATCGCACGCACCGTACCGAGAGAAGACTTCTGTCTCGAGGATTGTACGGGCCGCACTAGCATGAATAGGACGCGGGTTCTTCGGGGAGGTAGCATTCATAGGCATATTCGGGAACAGGTATATTTGGTTTTACAGAACAGGGGGTACAAAAATACCGTAACACTATGTAGACAGAGTTGTCAAGTACATTTCCTTAATATTTTGTGGATATCCTGTGGGTATCTCCCCTACTTCGCCACCTTGACCGCTTCGTCGAATTGTATAGAGAGGAGCCGGGACGCTCCATCAGAGCCCATGGTAACACCGTACAGCACGCCAGCACGCGACATGGTTTCGCGATTGTGGGTAATAAGAATGAGTTGCGAGTGCTGAGACAGATTCTCGATCATATCTCCATACTTCTTGGAGTTTGCCTCATCGAGAGCGGCATCAGTCTCATCAAGAATGATGAATGGCGGCGGATTGACCTGCGATACAGCAAAGAGGAGTGCAATCGAGGTGAGGGCGCGCTCACCACCTGAGAGCATCATCAAGCCTTTGACCTTCTTCCTTGGCAAACTTACGCTGACCTCGAGACCTTCGGGACCTTCCTCCTGCCCATCCTCTGTATCCAGACCACTCTCAGACAGGTCACTGGACAATGCCTCACTCAGATCTTCCAGGTCACTCTTTTTGCGACGCTTGGCTTCCCTAACGACCGTGAGTTCTGCCTTGCCTCCACCGAACATGAGTGAGAAATATTTTTGGAATTCCGTGTTGATCTTGAGGATGCCCGATTTGAATTCATAGTCGATGCGCGTATCTAGGTCAGCCACCAGTGCAAGCAACTCCTTTTTTGCCTTGCCAAGATCTTCCAACTCCTTTGCCAAGAAGATGTCTCGCTCCTCTGTCTCCTTGTATTCCTTCATAACCTCACTGCCCCCAGCCGCACCTGAGTCTTCCAAACGAATCTTGATCTTCTCGATCTGTCTACGGCGTGTTTCCTGTCCTTCACGATCATGTATGACAACATCACTTTGTATCTGATACTGGACTGCTTCGCGACCTGCGATCATACCCGCTTCGCCAAGCTCTCTCTTGAATGTCTCTTCCTGATGAGTGATCGTGGTGAGTGCACCTGTCAGGTTATTGAACATATTCCTCACCTCATTCTGACGAGCAATAATACGAAATACGTCCTTCTCTGCATCGCGATTGGTATCCTTCTCACGCTCGATGTTCCTCTTGAGCTCCTCATAGTCACGGACCAATGTTGATTCGTCACGCGACAACGACGCAAACTTATCTTCACAGCGAACGCGTTCCTTTGAGAGCTTCTCTATCTCCTTCTCTGTTTCGCCAATGAAAGCAGAATCTGTATTTGTACGATGACTAGAAATAAAACTTCTCAATGCAGAAATAACCTCTACAAAGAGCTTCTTGGCATCCTCAATCGAGTTGAATGATTCGACTTTTCGCACAACCTCTTCCACATCGCGCAGGTATACCGTTTTTGATTCTTCATTTCTCATGCGGGCTTCTTCTTTCTCGATAGCACGCCTGTTCGCTGAGATTTCTCCCTCGATGCGTCCGAGCTCACGGCCGATCTGGTCTTTCTCAGAGCGCGTTACTGCCAGATTGCTTTCCAGAGAAATGATCTCGTTGCTCTTCTTGTCCTTGTTCTTGGAGTCAGTGAGGATCTTCTTGGCGCGCTCAAGTTCACGATCAAGCTGACTCAACTCTGACTTGGGTCCTGCAATCTCTCGCTCCAGACGGCCGCGTTCACTCTTGAGATACGCATCTTCATACGAAAAATAATCACGGTAGAGTGCGACGAGTTCACGGCGCATCTCTTCTGCTTTCTCCACCTTCTCGACCTGCTTCTTCAAGAATTTCAGATGCGGCGCAATTTCGCGGCGCAAAGACTCTACGCGTTCCATATTCTCTTCCGTCTTCTCAAGCTTGCGAATACTCTCGAGCTTCTTCCACTGATATATCTTGAGCCCGAGCGCATCCTCGATCATCTCACGGCGCTCACGAATGGAGGCGGATAAGATACGATCTGCTTCGCCTTGCGAAATGATGTGATGACCAGTCGCTCCGATGTGCGCGGTCGCCAAAAGTTCTATGATATCTTTCAACCTCACCTGACTGCCATTCAAGAAGTATTCATTGGTATTGTCACGATGAACGACACGCTCGATCGAGACCTCATCAAAATCAATACCCACAAACAGACGCTGACTGTTGTCGAACGTCACTTTCACTTGTGCGCGATTTGCCCTACCTGCTTCACCACCACCATTCCAGATCATATCTTCACCCCTCTTACCACGCAGGGATTTGATACTCTGCTCGCCAAGCACGAATCTGAAAGCTTCAGCAGTATTTGATTTTCCGGACCCATTTGGGCCTACGATGGAGGTTATGGGCGTAGTGAACGACAAAGCCGACTTCTTGGCGAAGGATTTGAAGCCGGAAAGTTCGAGGCTCTTCAGATACATTGTAGTCTGGGTATTTTAACATATAAAAATCCCTCGACAGAGGGCAGTGCACTTCTCGTGTAATAAAAAACCCGATTCCAAGGAATCGGGTTGTGTTCAACGTGTTAGCAAAGGGTCTATCCCTTGGTGCCAGACTGCTTCACGAACTGAACGGTGTCACCGTTCTTAACCGCGCGATCATCATCAACATTCTCATCTTCGCCATTTTCCACCCTCACAATCGCAAGTGCTGTCGGAGCAATGTTGAGCACATCACCCAAGCGTTTACGAATATCACCAACGGTCAGAGTTTCGCCCTGACTGAGGTCGATGACTTGGCTATTGGCTCCGCACTGAATGCTGACGCCTTTGAGCTCTTCTGCCATGGAACTACCACTTCCTTTCTTTTTTGTTATGAGCTTACTGCTTGCGCAGCACAGCTCGTGTGTTTCCCGTCGCAAGATCGAAGTACTGCTCGGAGTATACCAGCTTTCCGCTTCCTGACAAGAATGCACACACCATCCTGAATGCTGAAAGCATCAGGACAGCCGCAGTCAAGTTGGTGAAGATGAGTTGGGGCACTCCCGTTTGTGCAAGTTCTTCGCATCCTAATTCCGCCGGATTTCGATCCGACGGCCGTTCGATCTCCGGATGGAGATATGTGATCGGTGGTACCACATCCGCACCTTTGCTGCGAACATAGATCTGAACATTCCCGTCGGTCAACTCATTCCCACCTGAGATGAGCACTACATCCGCAAGGGTCTGGCAGTGGTCTGAGACGAGCTTCCGGGTAGCGTGATTGTCCACTCCCAAAAGTACCACATCGCCTTCGTTGATCATAAAGAAGATATTTTCCTGGGTCACAAACTGAGGCTTGGCCTCGATCGTGATACCTGGAAAATCCCTCTTCATTCTCTCCGCAGTGACTTCCGCCTTATTGCCAACATCCAGGAATTCCTGACGGTCAGCATTTCGGGCTTCATACCGGTCACCATCGATGACAGTGACACTGTACTGCCCCTCTCTTGAGGCATCGATATGCCTGCAGAGCGGCGACATGAGATGGCTCCCGATGCCACCAAGGCCGATAACTTTAATGTTCATTCTTTTTCCTTTTTAAGAGGCGGCCTACACGGCTGCGGTGATGGACCGCATCAAGCCATTCAGTTGGAACTTTCCATGACTTATCAACTGCGAGTCCAATACAGCAGGTGTCTTTGAACCACACCAGACCTTCGAACCAAGCGTAATCCAAGGGAAACCTATTCCCATTGATTACAACCTCAGCCGACAACGAGAACTCTGGATGTTGGTGCATATGACCGACAGTGATATGGACACCATCCGAGTGCTGCTCATCGTCGAGGTCTGTTTCGGAATGATAGGCCTCTAGACGACCATGTGAATGGATCGTCCCGACATGCACCGATCCAGCCAGTCGTCCGGATGCATCATAATCGACGCTTCCCGGATCAACGTCCTGGTCCGGCACCGTCAGTGTGTAGCCTACCTCCTCATTGTGATGGAGCAAGAGACACACCTCACTTTTCGATATGTCATAGACCGCCTTTGCCAACTTTACAGCCCGAGATAGTATCTTGGCGGGCAGTGGTGGCAAAAGCAGCTTAGCCGAGGGCTTTTCGTCCTCAAGCACTTTTATTTCCGAGACCGGTACCACGGCATCGACCCACCCCATCTTCTTACGAAGGAAGAGGCCGTTGCCCGCCACGATGTAGTGAGTACCCTCAGGGGGTTCCCCTTTACCGGGCGTCTTAATGTGGATTGGTATCATTGGTAGTCCTTTGTTGTTCGACCAAGAGTGCAGTTCGAGCAGCCAACACCGGCTTGCTCTGATCTGCATCCATGGATGTTATTGCTTGTTGTACAGCTTGTTCAAGAGCTTCCTTGATCAACTCATCCGAGAAGACAGCATTGACCTCTTTTCCGAATTCGACCTTGACGAGGCCGGTCAGACTAGTGAGAGTTTGCTTGAATTCTGCAGTGAGCCGTTCCAGGCGAGCTCCGTCTATGTTCCAGCCCGGTACAAGATTGAAACACTTTTCCTTCATACCGTTTGCAATTGCCGTAGCAATGCTGTCTACTGCCTTTTCGAGAGCTGACATGCTCACGGTCCCATTTTTGTCTTTCTGGGATTTCCTCGATTCTTCATCGAAGTCTGCAGAGATGATCTTGAGCATCTCTGCGACAGTACGACGAGCAGAGCGCCAATTGTAGGACAATCCGAACAAGGAATCCTTTTTGCTTTCCTGAGCCCATTTTCCCAAGTCGATCTGATAGATCAGATTTCCCGGGTCATGGGTCTGTACGAATCTTCCTCCCCAAAAGCTACCTACTGACTCCTCAGCCATTTCAGCCAATGAAGGCTTTGCAGCCGAGGGTGAGAAGCAGACCTTGAAGTTTTCGAAGATGTTCGGCGTAGCGACGCACAGAAGCTCGTCTTGCAAACTCCTGAGCGGTCCTTTCCTGAAGAAGGCATACATGGCATCCGACTTGCGGCCGCGTAATACGACGAAAAAAACCACATATGGCAACGACAGTTGATACATCTGTGATTTGACGCCATCTTCCTCCATGATTTTCAGGGTTCTTTTCTGGGGAGGTTGTTCGATAACAAAAACTGTCATTTTACCTTTCCGGATACAGAACCGTGTCCCCATGGGTAAGGCTGGAAACTCTCCCTTATCCCCATTGGAACCATCCAGACCATCATCGGGCATGACATCATTCCGAATTCGCATGACCAACTCAGCCAAATGCTTCTTCGCTATCTCAGCGAAGATACCGGAAGTCTGTTTTCCCAACTCTTCGAGGAGTTTCTGTCGGAACATGTTCCGGTCAGTTCTCGTGAATGCTTGCAGATCCACATCCTCAAACTTTTTAAGGAGTTGACCTGCTTCTCCTGCCACTTTGATTTGAACTTGATCGAGTCGTTGGTTCCCTGTCCCCACAAGAAGATTACTCGCTGATTTGAGAACCGTCAGCGGCACCTGCTTGAGCGAGGCAGCGAACGTCGTACGCGCAGCTTGAATGAGCTGCGCTACGATCTGCGTGAATGAGACCGATCCGGTCTTGGTGACTTTGAACATGGGGATAATACCCAGGAAATAGTCCTTCTTACCCTCATCAAGGGCCATTTTTGAAAGGACTATCTCTCCTTTTGCTTCCGAGTCAACGACGAAAAATCCGTCTTTGAGTTTCGGTTTCAGGAACTGACCCAATGTCGATTCCAGAAGCTGCCTGATTTTTCTAATCATAATTTTCCTCTGTATTCAGTTGTTAATGTGCCCGTATGTGCCACACAATGCGGCGATAGCTAAATGTTAGTATTACAACATAACACCCAAATTGTCAATGAAGCTCCACCATAAAAAATGCCCTTAGGGGCAGGAATATAAATACACACTAAGAAGCCTTTCTTTTGGACACCTACCACCCTTTCACCTCCAGCGCCTTCTCCGCAGCCTGTTGTTCTGCCTCCTGCTTCGACAGACCTGTTCCTGATGCTACCTGCACATCTCCGAGAAAGACGCCAAGCGTAAACTTCTTGTCGTGATCAGGGCCGACTTCTTTGAGCGTCTTGTAGGTCGGAGTGACACCCATCTTCTCCTGCGACATCTCTTGAAAGCGACTCTTGGCATCAATCCAGAGCTTCTTGCTGACGATAACATCTATGTCTATAAAATTGAGAACCTGATCCGATATAAAATTGGCTGCTGCATGGTATCCCTGATCCATATAGATGGCACCGATGAGAGCTTCGACCGCATTGGCAAGAATGACCGAGCGAGCGCGACCGGTATCTTTGGCTTCACCTTTTGAAAGCAACATGAATTCATTCAAGCCGATATGTTCGGCAACCTTAGTAAGGCTGACTGTATTCACGATCGCCGAACGATATGCAGTGAGCTCCCCTTCCGCCTTGTGCGGATATTTCAAGAAAAGGAAACCTGTGACCGCCAACTCCAAAACCGCATCTCCGAGAAATTCAAGACGCTCATTATGCTCAAAGTCAGAGGCTTTGTTCTCATTGAGATACGATCGGTGCGTACACGCGGTACGCAGTAATGTAATGTCGTTGAATGGAACCCTGATCTTCTTGGAAAGTTTTTCGAGATTGGATTGCATGGTACTTCTTCCTATCGACCTGAATCTGTTGATTCACTGACGATCGTCACTGCTTTGGTCACTATGGGGAGGATGTCGTTATAAAAATTAAGTTCGAGAATATCAGCGAGTTTGAACCACTTAGCATCGTCGAGGCCTGGTTTCTTGGCGAGAGCTAGATCGGTGAATGCGGATTCTGCTAGATAGTAGTGGACCTGCTTCCTAATCTTGCCAATCTCTGGATCGTTGGCGATATACTCGTTCTGTCCGAGGTCTTCTTTGATCTTCACATCAAGACCGATCTCTTCTTTGACCTTGGCAACAGTGCCGTCCTTAGGATCGATATCTTGCGGGATCTTGCCTTTTGACAGAGTCCAGTGGCCGAATATGTCATGCACGAAGGCGAAGTAAATCTCATTTTCATGACGAGCATAAACAATCGCACCACCAAGATGCTGGATAGGCATCTGCTCATACGGCACATCAGCTGGCTTTTTCTTCTTGGGCGCTTGGGGCGCATCCTTGCCCGGTTCACCAAGCTCCTTGTAGACAGCACCGAGCACACCGTTGACGAACCTGCCCGAGGTATCTCCGCCAAATGTCTTGGCAAGCTCGATAGCTTCGTTGATGGCGACCTTTGCAGGAACTTCGCCACGATCGGCGAATATGAGCTCATAGAGACCGAGTCGCAACACATTACGATCGACAGGAGAGATTTTGTCGAGTGGCCAGTCAGGTGCAGCCTTGGTGATGATGTCGTTCAGGTCCTGTTTCTTGGCGATGATCCCCTTCATGAGCGTTTCCATGAATGAAACATCAGCAACACCAGGAGCGAACTCCTTTGCATTGCGACCAACGATGACGGACACATGATCGTCGTGCTGCCCACGAGCGTCCCACTCGAAGAGAGATTGCAACACTACAGACCTTGAAAGGTGTCTATTTGCCATTGTGATGAAAGAGCTGGATGATGTTATGTGCGATGCGTCTACCCGAAACCCTCAATTCAAAATCAGAAACATTCGGCCGTTTTGGACTTTGAACTTTGAACTTCCTCCTACAAAGCAAGGACTACTACTTCTTCTTGCTTGCGACCTCAGCCCTCTTTGCCTTCTTGGCAACCTTTGCCGCGAGATCGAGGACCTTGCGACCATTGTACCATCCGCAGTTCATGCAGATAGTGTGGGCCTTGTGGTTTCCGCCGCAGTTAGCACACTTCGAAACACGTCCTGCAGAGAGGGCGTGATGCGAACGACGATTATTGCGATGTGAGCGCGTGGCGCGCATGCGGACTACCATGGGAAGCAGTATCGCATATATTTCATTTTTTCGCAATATCTTGCGACAAGAATGGGTAAGATAGGTGGAGAGTGGGTGGAGGATAGGTAGAGAATAGATAGCGCGGCATCTATATTCTTGAAACTTTTTCTTCGACAACTTCTTTTTCAACTATGGTGTAATATGACAAACAAGGCCTTCAAACCTCAACCTTTTAAAACACAAAAATTGATTTTTGTGAATGAAACTATGTGAAGAAGCGCCACATACTCATCGCCCGATTCAATCATCATCCGAACTCGACTCTTTATCCGACACCTCATTTGCCAATAATAAAAAAATAAGGTACATTTGCATCTGCACGCATTTGCGCCCATATTTCCATATATGCGCTGCGCTCGGGCCCAAAGCCCGAACAGGTTCGGTCTTTGTTTCCCTCGCTTGCGCCCATAGCTCAGCTGGTAGAGCAGATCCCTCTTAAGGATAAGGTCGTAGGTTCGATCCCTACTGGGCGCACACACAAGAATCCCATAGCATGAATGTTCTAAAACCTAAGATACTGTAGAATACAAAGAATTGCCGGGGTGGCGAAATTGGTAGACGCATCAGCCTTAGGAGCTGAGACCAGCAATGGTATGGAGGTTCGAGTCCTCTCCCCGGCACCACACATCGAGCGTAGTACCCATTTACCACAGGCACCATTTCGTGCTATTTTATTTTTGGATAGTTTGTAGAATGGACATTATGACACTGACATCGAAACGAAGAGGACGCATCCTTCTGGTCATGCGCGGCGTTGAAGCGCGCCGCGAGATCGTAGGGAGCACACTAACCCGAAATGGATTCAACATCACGAGCGAACTATGCCCGCAAAGAGGCCTTCTGGCGCTCGCATCGGATCCAACCATACGGAAGATCATCATAGCTGGTACACTCGCGTGCACGCAAAGCGATGATTTCCTCCGACATGCACGGAAGCTCAACAAAACCGTCATCCCACTGCTTCACGAAGCCTGCGTAAGCGACCAGGCTCTCCTATCGCTCGTATCCTAGGCCTCGCTCCACCGCCGTATCAGCACCTTTCTGTGCCGATACGGCGCTTTCATATACGGCCCTGTATCTAGGCCATATAATCTGCTATTGACTTTTTGTATATACAGTAGTATAATTGTATGTAGAAAACTACCCGATTGTCACGACGTTGACAACACAACCCAAAGGAAACATGAACAGTACTCCCCCTGCTGACTCACGGTTCCATGTCCGAGCAGATATGTTGGAGTGTACTCCTCATACCCTGCTCTGCACGTGGCGTGGTCAGCATCCCTACAAGTCATGGCTCACCTTCGTCAAGTACGAAGGAGTAGCCTTGTTGGTTGTCCGACTCTTCGACATGAAGCAGCCGGGCCCGTCAGGTACGGAATCGATTGCCTGCGTCCTCAAGGCGCTGGCGAAAGACAGACCTGCAAACAGTTCCGACAAAGCTCGCATGAGCGTTTGGATCGGTCCTGTGACAATTCTGGCAACCCCGGAAAACCTCCTGCCTGTCTATCGTGACATGGCCGGATGGCAGTCACTCACCACCCTCATCGGCAACATCGAATATGCTGCCATTGAGGCCTTGTCCAAAAACACTCAACACTCACACAATCAACCGAACACCACTGGCCCCGCTCGCGCGGAGGCCGCAACAACAGAAAGCACAGTACCGATTATGAAGGATGAAACCCAGCCGATTGGCACGGAACCTAAACCCGACGCGACAAAACCGCCGACGGTATCCTATACCTGCGTACGGGCAAGCAGCACACTGAATCTCAGTGGACTGCGCCCTGACGTGACCAAGATCGTCGTGGAGATCATGGCAGGCAACGCCCTGGCCAGTGAACCCTACGAAGCGATCGAACGCGATGGTCTCACGATCGTCGAAGGTGCAGTGAAACTCGACAGTATCCTCTCGAAGCTGGTCGCCCTGCCAGGACATTTCCTGGCAGATGGGCACTACTTCGTGAAGGTCACGCCTGAGATCACTGCCGGACAACGGTTGGCACCTGAATACTTGAACATCTCCGGAGTCGAACTGACTCAGTTGACGCCCAAGGCTCAGAACCAACCTGCATTCGTCCCTGCTCCGGCTCCAGTACCGACGCCCACGCCGACACCCACCGTAGTGATTCCGCCTCCGGCCCCGACTCCCGCGCCCACGATCATGCCTCCCCCGCCCGTCAAAACGGCTGAAGAGGTGGTGCTCGATACGCAGGAAGAGAAGGTCAACGAGATCACCGGAAAACTCCAGAACACGCCCCCCGGATATGCGCACGACCGAAGCACGCTGAGCAATTGGCGTAACGTGGTTGTGCACCAGATCCCCAAGGCTCTTCAGGGAGTGAACAGTGGCCGTGCTGACACCATCCGCGAGCAAGCCAAGGCCCTGGCTGAGCAGATCGAACTGCTCCAGGCCAAGGCTGAACCGCGGTGGATCCTCATCCGTTCGGATGTGGACACCATCGCCAAACTGCTCGAGGAACTCGACCGTGAGCTCGGCGAGAAATCGACCGAGTTCGAGGCCGAGTTCGCGGAGATGCGGTCAAAAGCCGCTTCCCGCGACCTGGCCAACAGTCGCTCGGTGCACGAGTTCGGAGACAAAGTGGAGACACTGGTCAAGACGGTGCAGTCGAGAATCGCCACAGCAAAAGCCGCCAACGCCCAAAAGATCCAGACCGAAAAGGAACGGGTCGCCAAGGTCGAAGCGGACAACGCAGAGCTGATCAAAAAATTGGCTGCTGCAGAAGTTGCGGCTCAGCAGGAAAAAGATGCCAAAGCGGTAGCGGAAGCTGCCGCACAGCAGGCTCTGAAGTACGCCGACCTGGCCAAAGAAGCCGTTCGGCAAGCTCAAGAGAAACTTGTCGAGCTCCAACAGAAGCCACAAGTGCCCCTTGCGCCGACGCCCACTCCTCCGGCGCCTGTCGTACCGCCCGTGGTTGTACCACCGGTGGTCCCACCGACAGTGCCTCCGGCGGGTGGAACTCCTGCGGCTCCGGCTGGACAACAGCCGAGCAGCAGCTCCTGGAAAAAGTGGGTGTTGATCGCTGGTCTCCTCGCCATCATCGGTGTCGCGGCCTATGCGATCTACCAAGGCGTGAAGAACCGGTCGAAAGACGTCTCGATGGCTCCGCTCGGCTGCAACGACGGTGATCCCAAAGATCAGCCGACGACCGCCGCCCTCAAAGCAGAGCTGGATGAGATCCGGTACCAGATTGGCAAGAGAGGCGGCTTCCCCGCTCCTCAAGCCCCGGGTGCTCACACCGATGTCACGAACATTGCCTTCACCGGCAACATGTTCACGAACGTCGGCAACAGCAACTCGGGCAATCTGAACATCGGCGGTATCCAGAACGTGACCATCAACAACCACTACGCACCGACCAATGTCCCGGCGAAGTCTGAAAAGACGGAACCTCGGAAAAAGGGTCAATCTGGTTGTTCGAAAAGCGCGAAGAACGACGCATGCGGTCACCCTACAGGATGGCAACATCCTGCCAAGGTGATACATGTGCCGGGAGACGTGCCCATCGGAGAGGTCGGGAATATCAACCTCGATCCCGGACTGGTGGTCGAGATCCGCATCGCCGATATGGATCGGTGGGTGCTCGAGTGGGAAAACCCCGACAAGGCCTTCGAGGTCCAACGGGGCAACGCCGAACACGGGTTCAGGGATTGCTCTGAGCCTGGTGTCTCGGTCCCATACCCCCAGGGAATCAAGGGCGAGATAAGCACCTGCGTCAAAGTGACTGGAAACAGTACACAGACGCTGAAGTTCCGGATCATTGAAAAGTAGTCCGGGCGAAGTCACGACCCCTGCATCACATTGTGGTGCAGGGGTCTTTTAATACACGAATTGAGGCCCGTATTGAGCCCTATTTTGAGTGCTCAATACTTGACTTTTACCATAAAATATGCTATCATAGTATATAGGAATGAGATGCCCGTGTGGGCACTGCTCATTGACAATTTGATCGGAACACACAATCACAACAAATGGCTTCCCTACCGGGCGGCCTACAAGAGAAAGCGTAGGAATTATGAAACGAACACAAACATGGGGTGAAGCATTCCAAGAGATCGGGAAGGATCTCGGGAATGTCTTCGCCAAGATCGGCACGGCGTTCAAAAAAGGAACACCTGCTCAGGAAGAAGAGAACATGCACCGGTCACCCTCACGGCAAGCGCTGATGTGGGTCGCACTGGTGATCCAGCAGATCATCATCGTGGTATTCGTCGCATGGGCGACACACATGATTACCAAGATCGGCTGGGATTGGTCTCTGATACTCGGCACTACGGTATGGGCACTGTTCTTCTTCTACGGGAGAGGGATCGACCTATTCGTGGTGAACACGGCTCCGTTCTTCGGTTGCGTGCTGGCAAATCCTCTCTTGAGCTACAAACAGCCAGTGAATGATGATGACCGGCTCAGCTTCAAGAAAACGGCATGCCTCGAAGAAGTCGGCCCCGGCCTCAGTCCCAAGTGGGCATGGCAGAAGCCGACCTTCATCGACCTGAGGAAGCAGATCACTGTGCGGAAGCCTGTCGGGGTGTACACAAATGATGGGGTGAAAGCCACCATCACATACATCATGATCGTGGCGGCCTTGCGGGGATTCTTGTGCAACCTCGTTCGGAACACCGAGCAGGAGGCGCAGGACATCCTTGTTGCAAAGACTCAGAGCAAGCTCATCGCACAAGTGAGCACGATCAATCAGCAACAACTCATCACCGATCTCGATGACTTGCGCGACTGGTTTGGAGACATCCACGGTGGCGACAAGGTCTCGAGCGAGGACGAGAGAGGGTGCGGCATGTCTGCAACCGATCTGACTATCGAGTCATGCGACCGCAGCGAGAAGTTCCAGGAATCTGCCGAACAAGCAGAGATCGCAAAGAACACTGCGGCAGCGCTCGGTCAGCTCATAACGGCTGGAAAGACAGGTCCCGGATCAGTAACCGGAAAGCAAGCTCTTGATTTCATCGCCGCCTCACAAGGCATCGGTGCTCATCAATCTATCAGCATATCGGGACTGGAAAACATAACCCACATCGGCGGGAATATCATGTTCCCTGCAGGTGAACCCAAGAAAAAAGAAAAGAAGAAAGAAGATTGACCTATGAGTGAAGAAAAAGAGAGATTCATCGTTGAAGGACCAGCTGCTGCGACACCTCTCGGAGGAACGCCCCCAGCAACAAAAGGCAAGCTCTCGAAGCTGGTGGACACACCAGCCAAGAAGATGGGCCTCCCCGTGATGATCATCATCCTGGTGGTCATCGTATGGTACGGCCGGCCTGCAGTCGAAGGGGCTTGGTCCAAGGTTATGCGGTGGGCAGCAAGCGTCAGTACCCACAGCGAGCCTCGACAGAACACGATCGCGATCAGCGCTTACGGCTGGACGCGGATCGACCGGCCAAACGGGTACAACCTCCACATCTCGTCCACGACGGGAACGAAGAGGATCGTCCGGGTCAATGGTGACCCGACCACGGAACAAGAAGCCACTGATACGATGCGCCTGCCAAAAGGAACCAAGTTCCTCGAGACAAAGGTTGCAAGCGATCAGGACGCCATATCGGACCGCCTGGAAATAACGTACGTTCCGATCAAGTAAACCAGTACCTCGCTAGAAACCACGAACGGCTTGCACAATGTGCAAGCCGTTTCTTTTTGTCCACTTGTCTACTATATCAACTTAGAATCCTTTGACTGTGTTGGATATGAGATTGATGATACCCCAAGCTGACATCATGATGACCATACCAATGACTCCACCTAACATATGCCATCTACCCTTCTCGCGGACTGATGGATCTCCTCCCTTTGCTATCATCTCGACGACACCATATATGAAGACAATGATAGCCACCGCGAACATCAACATCAATATAGGATTGACGATATTGGCGATGATCGGATCAAGGACTCTGCCAAAGGCTGCCCCATCGACCTTGGCCTCCGCAATAGGCACGATACTCTGCATGTGAGCTAGTTAGGGACGTTGCGAGGATACTGGACCTGAGGGTACTGATTGACTGGAGCGGTCGTATCCGTGCGGAATGTGTTGGTCAAGATGCGTACGAGACCCCAGATCGAGAGGATGACAAAAAGTCCGACGATGCCCCAGAGAATAGCTCCCTGATACCCCTTGCGCTTCTCTTCATTGTCTCCACTGATGATGAAGCGGACGACGTTGAGGATGATCCAGATAACCGCAAAAGCGATCAAGATCTCGATGAAGACGTTACCGAGGTTAGTAAGCTTGTACGTCAGCGTATTGACGTCAGTGATGGCCTGAGCTGCCACGATCGATGGCGCAAAGGCGAGAACAGCTGCGAGTATTTTTTTCATATGCTAGTTAAATATTAAATTACACTGGTAATTCTATCCCACCCCCGCCCAAAACGAAAGCCTCCCTGTGGATTAATCTACCCCGTTTATATCCTATCTATTTGCATTCCTATCCGTAGTGTTTGTAGGGTTAAAAGTCCCCGAACCTGAGGAAGAAGAGCCTCCCGGGAATATATTGGTGAATGACGACCATCCTGCAGGCCTATTGGTGTCATTCTGGAGACCAAATGTACCCTGAAGTATGTTGACCAATCCCCAGAACGACAATATGACAAAGAAGCCGATCAAACTGTACATAACATAGCTACCAGCCTCACTCCTGTTCTCATTGGGCAAAATGAAGTATTTGACGACATAGTACACAAATATGATAACCGCGACTCCCATCAAGAGCACCAACGCCTGATTGATGTACCCTATGATGATATTGATTACCCACGCGAGATCTTTCTTGTTTGATGCTGTCTGCGCAAAAGTTACGAATGGTAGGGCCCAGAGGGCGATCGCTGTGATACTCAATGATATTTTTTTCATATACTATGGATACTATTTGATAAAGACGGTCATCTCCCATTCGCCGCCCGCTGGGCGCTCTGGATGGTTCGCTGGTCTACTGCCCCGCTCGCCGACAATGTGTTAATCACAACCTGGATGATGACTCGGGCCCCGATGACTACGGCCACACCGATCACGATGTAGAACAGCCATTTCTTGAGGTCGTTCAAACGCTCGCTATTACCACGGGCCAATACAAACTGGAGACCGACATAGATGAGGAGAAGGACAGCGAAGAGGATAGCGATGTAGCTGAATATCTCGACGAAATCCTGAATCAAGCCTCCAATGGAGTTGACCTTGAGCGGATTCTGAAGAGTGAACGTGCCAGAATCTGACGTCTCAGTGGTAACCTGGGCAACGGCAGATACCGGCAATACGAGTGCGAGGAGCACCAAGACCGATGCCGCTACTTTCATGGTATGAGAAATGATGATGTTCATATGATTATGGGTTTCCAAGCAGGGTGCTGAACCCTCCATTGTCGGTGAGCCAGCTCAAAATCTGATAGACAATGAACCATGCTGATAACATTATTATAAACCCAAAGAACACCTTTGGGAATATCTCATGAGCCTTGTCAATATTCCCTTTCTTGCCCGTGATATAGAGGAATCCTGCATATGAGAAGCCGACGATAGCCACGAGCACCCCTGCTGCCATCATGATATTGATGAGATGCTGGAGTTGAATCATCACACCCTTGAAGTTACATGGTACGTATCCAGACTTCAGCGGATACTTATACTGACCATTAACCTTGGTGAGGTCTATCGCGCCAGTCTGTGGGTTCACATGTCCCAAACCTTCTGGGCCATCACAGGCGATGATCTTGAAACCAGGATCACTCAGGTTGACTGCAGGCGCCTGCGCCGAAACAGAAGTGCCCACAAAGAGCAGTGCCATAAATACCATGCCCGAAATTGTATATATACTCTTTTTCATTTATTGGACAGCATTCTTGAGAATCACATCATACTCATCTCCACCATCACGAATCGCCTGGAACGTGGTTTTCTGCCCACTCGTAATAGCTTCGATAATGCTCGCGAATATAGCACGCGATGCCACAGGATCAGCATCGAGCCAGGTCTTACCGATGAGGGCGGCTTGGTTGAAGATTGTTATATATGGATCATTTGAACCCTGAGCAATCATGTCGCGGCGGACCGTCGGTAGATAGAGGGTTTTGTTGAGCTCGGCAAGATGGATCGGATCGGTAAGCATCGACATCACTTGGAACATGGCGTTTGGATTTGGAGAAGCGCGAACGATCGAGAACCCATTGAGACGAGCGTAGGCGGCTTTGGTACCTCCAGTACGAACCTGAGGTAATGCAGCCACATCGAAATTCAGGTTTGGATTCTTGGTACGAATATCAGCAAGTTCTGAAGCAAAGCCAAAGTAGGTAGCGAGCATCCCGGACAGGAATGCTGATTTTGCTGGTGGTAGTCCTCTATTCCACGAATAGTTGGCATTTGTCGGATCCACAAATTGAGCAAAGAAATTGAGTGCGGGAGCCGCATCGGCCGCAGCAGATACTTTGAGCGTAGTCTGGACCACTCCGTCAGTATCTGGAGCAGTGATAGGATTGCCTACCTGGAGGATGAGCGTACCGAGTATCTCACGAGCATTGTTGAGATTGGTGAAATCACCGAGTGCAATAGCAGATTTGCGCACATTACCATTTTGATCCTTGACTGTCAGTTTCTTGTTGAGCTCGGTAAATTCATCCCAGGTGCGTGGATAGGTGGCGATACCAGCCGAATTGAAGGTATCCCTGTTCCAATACATAACCAAAGGATCAACAGTGAACGGAAGTGCCGTTATACCATTGGCATTGAGATAGATGCTGGCCTCATCGATATAGCTATCGATGAATGTACGCTGAGGCAGAGCTGAGAACGGGATCAGGGCGAGCTTGTCATAGTGTGGCAAAAGCATGTCCACCGGTATCAGTATTCCGTCAGGACCAGTACCACGCGCCAGAGCTGCTACGAATTCTTGCGAGAATGAATCTGCTTTCTTCTGTACATAGTTGACCGTTATCGGTTGAGCCAGCGTAGCGTTGATTTTGGAGACATACACATTGAATGTATCGGCTGGGAACGTCCCCCACACAGTCACTGCTGGTATCGAAGTGGTCGTCGTGGAACCTTTGTAGAGAGCAAAGGCGGCCACTCCTCCCACAAGGAAAAGAACGAAGAGGGCGAGTGTGATGATCTGGAATTTGCTTGCTTTCATATGGATGTTATCGGGTGAATATAAGTCCGTAGTGATGATCTCCGGCACCAAAAGACTGTTCAAGCTTGAAACCGTTCTTCTCAAAAAGCGTCTGCGCCTTGGAAGCCGGAACCACATTCTGCGGACTCATGGAGCTCACATCACTCCAGTCGACCAGGAGTACCTTGCCACCGGGCTTGAGGACACGCTTGAGCTCGAGACAAAAATCATCAGGTTTCTCGATCTGAAACAACACATTCGAAGCGATGACTCGATCAGCCAACGCCTCTCTGAGCTTGGTCCCACCGATCTTCTCTGCATTGCCCCAGATGACTTCGATATTCCTGATACCTTGATTTGCCGCTACTGAACGGAGACGCTCCAGAAGGTCCTTCTGGACGTCGACAGCATAGATACGCCCACCCGAGCCAACCTTCTTGGCTGCTTCTACACTGTAAAATCCTGATCCCGCGCCAATGTCGACGACCTTCATGCCGTCGGTAAGGCCGAATTTTGCAAGATTTGAAGCCGGGTCAGAGAACATGGCCTAATTATACGGCCAAAACCCTCCAGCGGGAAATGGAGTTTGGGGACAATCGGGCTCCCTTGCAATTCATGCTAGTTGAGTTACCATCTGAACGGGATAGAAAACAAGCAACACAAGGAACATGTATGGGAATTAGCAGGCTGGTCGCAATGGAAATCTTCACTAACCCCGCAGATCTGGATATCACCATCGGTCAAGCACGGGAAGGAGATAAGTTCGCCATCGGCATATTCCGCGGTCCTGGCCACAGGGGTAAGCCGTTACTTACTTCACAGCCATTCGCCGTCACAGCGGAGGAGGCTGTAGAATCCATCAGGGAACTCCTTGAGGGCATCCGGCAAGTAATGACGAAGGAGTTTGAAGATGACGCAAGTGTCTTCTCTCGGTATCTCAATCCGGACCACCGGACAGTTGATGAATCCAAAGTTCTGAGCGCGGAACTCATCGCCCGCATCGTCGAAAAACTCAAACAAGATCGTAGTGCAAGCACATATGCCATGCTCGCTCAAACAGGTTGAATCGGAACATATCCGACCATGCAGGTGGTCGGATTTTTATTATCTGAAAACTGGCGGAGGGTAGGAGATTCGAACTCCTGATACCCGTTAAGGTATGCCACCTTTCCAAGGTGGTGCACTAGACCACTATGCGAACCCTCCAGTAGACGCCACAATATCACGAAACTCCCCCTCTTTACCACCTGCCGCTCGCACCCCCACCACCCGATGAGCCCCCGCCAAATCCCCCAAACCCGCCACTACCTGATGATCCACCACCGAACAAGAGCGGCCACATACCTCCACTCTTACCATTTGATCCTGGAGGATTCTTTGAAACAATGAAGTCGAATATGAGTCCGAGTATCGTAAGCACAATCATCGATATAGCCCCCACATAGAGGAAACCAGCGATGAGCCCGATGATTGCACCTATACCAGCACCGAGAACTCCACCAAGCCACCATGACTTTGTTGCACCAAGGAATCGACTCAACATGTTGATCACAATGATGACCACAAAGAAGATACTTGCAAAATCAAAGTCCCAGCCTGAAGAGTCCTGACTCGAGGAGGTATCAGAATACTGAGCAGCTTCGGGAGAATTGGTGATAATAGCAGTCAATGCATCAGTTGCGGCGGATATGCCTTCACCGTACTTTCCTTCTCTGAATGCTGGAGTTAGAACATTCCTGATGATATTGCCCGACTGAATATCGGTAACCGCACCTTCGATACCGTAGCCGGTCTCAATCCTCATCTGACGATCATCGACCGCAATGAGGAGTAGGAGTCCCGTGTCCTTCTCAGCATCGCCGATCCCCCATTCTTGAAAAAGCTTTTCGGCATATGACTCTATGGTCTCATCGGTTCCGACCGTGGACACCGTCACAACAGCAACCTCGACACCTGTCTGCTGATCAAGTGCCGTGAGTTTAGCACCGATAGTCTGACTCTCCTCAGCAGTAAGTACACGCGCAAAATCATTGACCAAGCCAGTTGGCTTCCCTGGACTCACATAAGCAAAAGTAACCAAGGGAAGAAGGGCTACTAGAGTTATGAGAGATATTTTTTTCATCATATATAGCAATAACCAAGATACACTAACCAAAACTACAAATCTTTGGTGTGTGTATCTTGGTTATTGATTATTCGAACCTATATCAACTCAACTTTCGGTGCACTCTCAGCTCCGATCTCGGCTTCAAAATATTTGACCTCGTCAAAACCGAATACTGCTGCGAACATATTCTTAGGAAACTTCTTGATGGTGGTGTTGAAGTTGCGTACACCATCGTTGAAGCGACCACGCTCTACTGCAATCCTATTCTCACTGCCTTCGAGCTGAGTCATGAGGTCACGGACGGTCTCTGAAGACTTCAGGGTTGGATAGTTCTCCACGATGACTAGAAGGCGACTCAATGCCGACTCAACCTGAGCTGTAGCTGCGACCTTCTCATTGACGGTCTGTGCTCCTGAATAACGAGTACGCGCATCGGCAATATCACCAAAAACGGTTTGCTCCTGAGTGAGGACGCCCTTGACCGAAGCGACGAGGTTAGGGATGAGATCAAAACGGCGCTGATACTGTGTCTCAACCTGTTGCCACTGTGCGGTCACGCTTTCCTGCTGGGCAACCAGACTATTGTAGGATGACCAGGAATAGATACCGAGGACGACAAGTAGAGCGACGATGATAAGAAGTGTTTTTTTCATAGTTCTTGGTCGAAATTATCTCTTAACGAGGGGTAACTGTCGTCTCATCCTTACCTTGAGGACCGGTGATGAATGTGAACGACTTAACCATTTCAGTGAAAGCAACATCAGCTGAGTTGGTCATAGCTTTGTTGTTGTTTTGAGCCTGAGTGATGTTTGATCCGGTGAGCCCCTTGCTTGCTGGATCAAGAGTGATCGATGAGAATGAGAACATGTAGCAGATGCTGTCCTTCTGGAGCGAGTACATGCGGTTGAAATATCCACGACCCTGGACGGTGTTGGTCATAGATATGGTATTCATCGTACTAACACCAACCTTGAGCGTACCACGATCCTTGATGGTCGTAACTGGTGGGAATGAACATTTGCCAGAAAAAACATTGACGTCTGCCTGGAGTTTGCCGACGGTCGAAACCTGATTCTTGTCTATCGGAATGATGAAGGAAACCCCGAGAGCGGCCTCTACCTTTTCCCATACAGTCGGGTATTTGACCGAGAATCCGAGCTCTGCATTCTGATACTCAGATGTCTGACTCGATACCTTGGTGGTCTCAGATACAGGAGCAGATACAGTCTTGGTGGTAGACGCGTTAGAGTTGTCAGATCCGTTCCCACGTGTCGACGGAGACGAGTCGCGGAAGAATATGACTGCCACGACAGCAAGAACTATGATGAGTACGCCGATAATGAGTTTTTTCATGGACGATAGATAGCTAAAGGATATGGCTTATAAAGTTGCCTCATTATAGCACACATTCGTCATCGCATATAGTTGACACTACTAGTAACCCATTCCCTGATTTGCGGGCATTTCTTTCTTCTCTTCCGGCTCATCAGCTATAGCAGCTTCTGTTGTGAGAAGGATGGCTGCGGCCGAACATGCGTTTTCTACCCCGAGACGAGTGACCTTGACTGGGTCGACAATGCCGGCGGCAATCATATCAGGGATCATTTCATCCTTGAGCGCATCGTACCCGAGATTACCCTTTCCATTCTTGATCTTGTCTACGATGACCGAACCGTCTTCTTTGCCCACATTGATAACAATCTGCTTGAGCGGTGCTTCAAGAGCTCGTATGACGATGAGATTGCCAAGCTCTGCCTCAGCGGAAGCGCTAACCTTACCATCCTTGAGTCTGTCCTGAAGCTTCCCTGCAACCTTCACCAAAGCGACGCCTCCACCGGGAACAATACCCTCTTCTATGGCCGCCTTGGTCGCATTGACCGCATCTTCGATCTTGAGCTTGAGGTATTTCATCTCAGTCTCTGTTGCTGCTCCGACACGGATGACTGCCACACCGCCCGAAAGCTTGGCGATTCGTCCTTCGAGATTTTCACGATCATATTTTGACTCAGCGGCATCTCGTTGCTTCCTGAGCTGTGACGCACGCTCCTCTATATCAGCCTTCTTCCCCTTGCCTCCAACTATAACAGTGCTGTCCTTGGTAGCTATCACCCTACGTGCCTTACCGAGCGCAGCGATGCCAGCTTTCTCGAAAGTAAGCCCGACATCTTCGGTGATAACCGTCGCCCCGACCGTAACCGCAATATCTTGGAGCATATCTTTTTTCTTGTCGCCGTAGCCAGGAGCTTTGATGGCCAATACATTGAACGTACCCCGGAGCTTGTTCACCACGAATGTTGCCAGCGCTTCGCCGTCCACATCCTCAGCGATGATCACCAGATCCTTCTTACCGGTCTGAGCAAGCTGTTCAAGCACTGGTAATATCTCTTTAAGAGATGAGATCTTCTTGTCAGTAACAAGGATCGCTGGGTCATTGAAAACTGACTCCATACGATCAGGATTGGTGATCATGTACGCCGAAACATATCCCTTGTCGAACTGTATGCCTTCGACAATCTCCGACTCAAGCTCGGTCGACTGCGACTCCTCCACTGTCACCACACCATCCTTCCCAACTTTCTTGATAGTATCTGCGATGATGGCGCCAAGCTCGGCTGATTCCGCAGATATAATGGCTACCTGACGAATCTCTTCGTCTGTTTTGATCGGCTTGGCAAGCTTCTTGAGCTCTGCAACTGCGTATTTGGCAGCGCTCTCGATACCAAGCTTGATACCCATAGCATTGACTCCCATGGTGGTATGCTTCATACCTTCGGAGACAATGGCCTGAGTAAGGATGGTAGCAGTGGTCGTCCCGTCGCCGGCACCATCATTTGTTTTGCTCGCAACTTCCTTAATAATCTCAGCTCCCATGTTCTCGAACTTATCTTTGAGTGTTATCTCTCGAGCGATAGACACACCATCGTTGGTGATGGTCGGACTTCCATACCCCTTGTCGAGAACGACGTTGCGACCTCGAGGACCAATCGTGATCTTGACTGCATCAGCCACCGCATCTATACCTCGCTTGAGTGCCTTGCGAGCATCTTCGTTGTAGAGGATCTTTTTGGACATGGGTTTTTTCAGTATCAGTTATTTGATAATGGCGAGAATCTCAGATTCGCGAACGACGTAATACTCATCTCCATCGACACTCACTTTCTCTCCCCACTGGAATATAACTTTGTCTCCTATAGAAACAGAAACCTTGATGAGTTTGCTATCTTCCGTACGACCTGGACCCACAGCGACCACTTCACCACGCTTACCCGACTTGTCTTCATTTGCCGTCACCGGAATGATGATGCCTGATGAGGTTTTCTTCTCCATATCGTCAGCATGTTCACGAATGATCACTCGATCAGCGAGTGGTTTGATCTTCTTGGATATATCCTTATTCTTGTCTTTCATAGGTGGTTGATATGATTATATTGGTAAAAGGACCAGAGAAGCTGCTACTGCCCCGGCTTGATTGCCTTTATTGAGAAAGGCCTTTCGAGATGTCTGAATTATATGCGAAAGGCCTCAATGTGCAATATTGACACCAGGCTTCACAAAATGCTGAAAACAGAGAACGTATTGCAAAAAAACGTGAATATGGTACCATGCTCTGCAATGAAGTCTCTCCTCCCGTATATACAGATCGTCCTGTCGGTGCTTCTCGTGGCCGCAATCCTCGTCCAGCGCACCGGCGCGCAAGTGGGCGGTGCATTTGGCGGTGGAGATAACTTCAGTTCTGCATTCCACACCCGCCGCGGCTTCGAAAAAGGCCTTTTCATCGCTACCATAATCATTGCCTTGCTCTTTGCTGCTTCAGCTCTGATCAACCTCCTCTAAAGTAGTAATTAAAATACGAATTCTGTACGTCGCAATCTCTTCCCCTTATCGTGAACGAAACTCCCCAAAAAGAACTCCATTGGAAACGTGGCCGGGTCATGCTCGGCTATATACACCAATTCTCAGCTACTGAAAAAGCCATCTTCGGCCTTTTCTGCATAGCTGCGATTGCTTCCGCGCTCATCATGGCAAAATCCATCAATGACCGCTTCACTGTAGAGGTGCCCGCATACGGGGGTATGCTACGCGAAGGTATTATTGGTCTGCCGCGCAATATCAACCCCGTATTGGCTATAACAGACGCCGACAAGGATGTGTCTGCACTTGTATATTCAGGCCTGATGAAATATTCCGGGGGCAAACTGATCCCAGATCTGGCACAATCCTACACAATATCCAAAGATGGCTTGGTATACACCTTCACACTCAAGCCCCACCTGACATTCCAGGACGGCGAACCACTGACTGCAGAGGATGTGGCTTTCACCATACAAAAGGTTCAGGATCCGATGCTCAAGAGTCCTCGACGCCTCGACTGGACGGACGCCACCGTCAGAGTTATCTCCCCGACCGAGATTGAATTCACACTGAGGCAACCATATAGCCCCTTCCTTTCAAACACGACGCTCGGCATCCTGCCAAAGCATATCTGGGGTAGCGTCAATGATGACCAGTTCATATTCAGTCAATACAACACACGCCCGATCGGATCGGGCATATACGAGGTAGCTTCTGTCACCCATGACAGTGGAGGTATACCAACTCTGTATGAATTGAAGTCGTGGCGCGGATATTATGGCAAAGATCCTTTCATTTCTGCTATCGAGCTCAATTTCTTTTCCGATGAGCAAGATGCTCTAACTGCCCTCGATCAAGGATCAATAGACAGCATCGCTTCGCTCTCCTCAGCCGCCGGCAGTCGCCTCGCTTCAGACAAGGCACAGGCATACACTGTAGTGTCCACACCCTTGCCTCGCATATTCGGCGTCTTCTTCAATCAGAACCAGTCAGCAGTACTCGCGGACAAGGTCGTCAGGCAGGCACTCGATATGTCCGTAGATCGCACCCTTCTTGTCGATACGATCCTCAAAGGATACGGCTCACCAATATACGGACCGACACCTCTGTCAGCAGCATCAACCACGATTCGCACAACATCATCTGTGGCCTCTTCGTCAGGTGCCATAGCCGCCCAAGCTCTCCTTCTCAAGAATGGCTGGAAGCGTGACGCCCATGGCGTTTTCAATAAGAAAATACCCGGAGCAGCGAGCACAACACTTTCTTTCGATATATATACCGCAGACAGTGGTGATCTCAGGCAGGCCGCTGAATTGGTCAAAGAATCCTGGAACGCTCTTGGTGCACAAGTCGATGTCAAAGTATATGAGCAAAACGATCTCTACCAGAATGTCATCCGAACTCGCAAATATGATGCTCTGCTCTTCGGCGAAGTCGTCGGCAAGGATCGTGACCTGTATGCCTTCTGGCACTCATCTCAACGCAACGCACCTGGCCTCAATATAGCCATGTATGCAAACAGCAAGACCGACCAACTCCTCGAAGACATGCGCACCACGAGCGATGAGAAGGTCCGCGATACTAAGTATGCCCAATTCGACCAGCTCATCCGTGCCGACCTGCCAGCCATCTTTCTCTATGTGCCCGATTTCATATACGCAATCCCCAAATCGATGCATAACATGAACCTCGGATCGATATCCGTCCCAGCAGATCGCTGGAACACCGTCGGAACATGGCATATGGAGACAGAGCGGGTATGGACTATATTTAACAGATAACAAAGACATCTAACCATTTAAAGATTTAACGAGATCAGTATGAACAACAATCAACCGAACAACCAACCGCCGAAGCCGAGCAACTCGGGCACTCCAGCCCCAGGTAATCCGAGCGCGAGCAACATAAGCAACTCTGGCCCACGTCCCCGATTCCAGTATCGCGGACACAACAGGGGTGGAGGTACACATACCCGCACACTCCGTCCTGATGCTGCACCCCGAC
>JBBTRA010000008.1:0-7092 GCA_038065415.1 Patescibacteria group bacterium | reverse complement strand
CGACTCAAAATCGTGCGGAGTAATCCATGGGAGTTCGATTCTCCCTCCCGGCACCATAGTGTTTCTAACAAAATAAAAAGAGGGTCGCATGAGCGACCCTCTCGGAAATATAGAACTACCGTGGACCAACACGTCCCACGATCCTGGTCAGATTGTCCAGAAGCGGATTTGCAAGTGACACCTGGCGACTCATCTCATTGGTCAATATCGCGAGGGCATCCCGGATTCCATGCAAGCAGTGCCAGCCAATGAAACAATCCTGCTGGAACAAATATTCCAACCGTTCAACAGTCAGATTGACCAACTGATTACTGACTGGCAGCCACAGGTAGAACCCCGCGTCACTGACAACCACCCTCATGTTGCCATATTCCTTCAGCTCTGGCTTGAGAACGGGCGCGCATACCGGATTGAACTCCCTGGGATAAAAACTGAAGAACACCCTCGTCTTCCTCCGAGACACACCACGAGGCACCTTCGGTCGTGCATCTTCCGCAAATCTTCGCAGAGTCTCGGCGAGAGTCTGGGTCGGTGCCTTGAGTTGGCAGAACAAGAAGTGCACATGGTCGAGCATCCCGAACACGAGACTCACGAGCACGCTAGGTGGAATATCTACGAGGCGCACATAGTCTTTGCCACGCAACACTGTCAGAAGACGATATGCCGGATCGTTGTTGAATTGCTCCATATCGAGCGCCTTGGGATACATATCACTGACCCGTGCGATGGCAGCTTTCATCCTCGCCGGACTTACGGCTGGAGGCATCACCCGGACCGTCTTGGTCTTTTTTTTCATAGTTCATTCTTTCCGTTGTCTTCGCCACAGTGGCAAGATTCTGAAAAAACCCTACATTATTTTTGCAAAAAAGTAAATACCTGCTATACTCAACTTTCGATTCGCCACATTACTTGTGCCACCCATGACCACCTCCGTCAAACCAAAAATCCTCGTCATCACCGGCCCTACCGCCAGCGGTAAGAGCGACCTTGCCGTACGCCTCGCACAGGAATACAACGGTGAGGTTATCTCTGCTGATTCGCGCCAGGTCTACACAGGGCTCGACATCGGCACCGGCAAGATCACTACTCCGGAGATGCAAGGCGTTCCTCACCATCTCCTCGATATCGCCAACCCTGAGGATCGCTTGACCGCCATCGACTGGAAGATCCTCGCCGAGAAAGCGATCGCCGACATCATGTCCCGCGGCAAGCTCCCTATCATCTGCGGGGGTACGGGATTCTACATCTCAGCACTCATCGATGATCTTGGCTTCCCCGATGTCGAAGCTGATACCGATGAGCAGAAGGAGCTTGAAGCAAAGTCTGTGGATGAGCTCTTCAAAGAACTCAAGAAGGTTGATCCTGCACGCTCATCGACCATCGATCCAAAGAACAAGCGTCGTCTAGCTCGTGCCATCATCATCGCTCGCAGACTCGGAGCCGTACCTCCAGTGACCAAGCCGACTGAACCCAAGTACGACACACTCATGATCGGCATCAAACTGCCCGATGATGAGCTCAAGACGCGCATCCAAACAAGGCTCATCGCACGCATCGATGCAGGTATGATCGAGGAGGCTCAGAAGCTCAACTCACCTGGTGGTGCAAACCTCTCATTTGAGCGCATGGAAGAGATGGGTTTGGAATATAGATACTTGGCGTATTTTCTGAAAAAAGAACTCACCAAAGAAGAGCTCATTGAGCGTCTTTCATCCAAGATCTGGCAGTATGCAAAGAGACAGATGACCTGGTTCAAGAAAGACACTCGCATCCAGTGGTTCGCCCCAAATGAGACTGATGAGATCAAAAAGAAGATCCAGGGATTCCTCAAATAACATTCCCATGAAGTAAAAATGCCCGCTTCCAAAAGGATGCGGGCATTGGTGAAATATACTGATCAAGCGAACTCTGCATTCGCGAAGTCGGCGGTAGCTTGCGCCTGGGCGTAGTCGGTCGTGAAGGCGACCGTCACACCATCAGCGTCAACCATGCCGAACTGTTTCTTGCCTTTACCGAGGCCATCATCTACGAACCGGGCGAACCAAGGGAACGGATGTGTCTTTGCAGCGCGTTCCAAGAAGTTCATCCAGACATTGGCGACAGCAGTCGGAAAAGGAGTTGGCTGAATTGGAGATGTGCTCATATACCTAGATACATTATAGCACAATTATGGACGAAAATCAAGCGCGCTTGTCAGGCATTCACCTTGGCGAGCATCTCCTTGATTTCTACCGCTCTCCACTGCCCTTCCACAACAGCTTGATCGAGCGACCCGTAGACGAGGACTGACCCCGTCGTTCCGAAGATCAGGCGTGACAGCTTACCGAGCGACTTGCCTATTGCCATCCCCGCAATCCCAACGCTGTAGGTACGAGCGATGGTCGACATGCAACTGGCGAAACGACCAAGCTCGTCCAGACTATCAGTCTTCAAGGCTGCCTTGAATATATCGCCTTGCACGATCCTACAGGCCATCGCCGCAGACCAGGTGTCTGGCGCTTCGAATGGACCCTTAAGTACATGCTGGGAGATAATGATGCCGATGCCTCGCTTTCTGGCTTTCTCGATGAGTCCCGTCAACCTGATCGCCGTCGATGCTTCGATATCGATGAACATGGCAAACTCGAGATACCGCAGATAGAGCGCAATGCGCTTCCGAGGATCGCGTGGTGCATATCCTCCCTCTTCGACACAGCGAGCTGTAATGATAAGAGGCCGTTCCAACTTCCGGAGCAGGCGCTTGTCGGGAGTATATTTGTCCACCCTGAGCTCGAACATATCGATGCCTTCAGGATGATCTATGGCCAACCAGAGATCAGCTTCAGATGCGATGACACCCACAACATTGGTCTTGCTGAGCAGTTTCTTGAATTTTCTTTTCATAGGTTCAGTGATTCTGAACCAAGATAACCACAAATCCCGATTTTCGTAAAGTCCCTACTTTTCCTTCCTTTTCAGATACTTCTTCCCTTTTAGTTTGTCCGGGAGGTAGCTACCAACATCATATTTCTCGTATCCCTTGCCATACCCGAGTTCTTTCATAAGCTTGGTCGGTGCATTGCGTATCTTGAGTGGTATCGGTAGATTGCCGGTCTTCCTCACATCATCGAGCGCCTCGAAGTATGCGTCATATGCTGAGCGATCTTTTGCTGCGAGCGCAAGATACGCTGTACCGTGGGCCAGATTGATACCCGCCTCAGGAAGTCCGATATTCTCAACCGCAGAAAATACTTCATTGGCCACCACGAGTGCTGTCGGCTGAGCGAGACCGACATCTTCGGAAGCAAAGATGACCATCCTGCGGGCGATGAACTTGGGATCTTCACCACCCTCAATCATGCGAGCGAGATAGTAAATCGCAGCATCAGCATCACCAGCGCGCATACTCTTGATATACGCGGAAATGGTGTCATAGTGCTCCTCACCTTTCTTGTCGAAGCGGATGAATGCATGCTCAAAAGTATCCTTGAGATTGGCGAGGGTGATAGTTCCATAGAGGCGTTTGCAATTCTCGAGTGCAGTGATGGCAATGCGCGCGTCTCCATTGGCGAGACCAGCCAGCCACTCGAGAGCATCCTTGGGAACCTTGATCTTGGTGCGCTTGATAATCTGCTTGATATCGTCTGTCGTGAGGCTTTTGAGCACGAATACCCTGCATCGTGACAGGAGTGCGGGAATGACCTCGAAGCTAGGGTTCTCAGTAGTAGCCCCGATGAGGATGAGTCTGCCGCTCTCGACGTACGGGAGGAGAAAATCCTGCTGAGCTTTGTTGAAGCGATGAATCTCATCGAGAAAAAGGACTTTTTGTTTGATCCCGTCGGAACCTTTAGTGGATGCGTGCTTTTTGCCGCTCTCCCTTTCGAACATGCCCGTATTCGTCCAAGTCTGCGCTCGTGACTCCACGATGGCCTTGATGTCATCCTTGCCCGCAGAGACAGCTGAGAGTTCGTGGAATTCTGCATCGAGAGCGTTGGCATATATGCGCGCGATAGTCGTCTTGCCAACACCAGGAGGCCCCCAGAGGATGAATGAGAATATGTGTCCCTCCTCTATAGCTTTGCGCAGAGGTTTGTCAGGACCCACGAGGTGTTCCTGGCCGATGAATTCCTTGAGGGAGGTGGGGCGGATTTTATTGGCGAGGGGGTTCATGGGCGTAGTATATATCAAACCGCCATAGTGTGTGTACCAAATATAATTTGACTTAACATAAATCTCATCGTAAACTTCTTACGAACTGACAGCTCCTTACACATCGTCAACATCCACATCTAGTTCCCTTGAGCAATCAAGGGGTTGGGGCTAGATTGCATCTCATGCAGGATGGTTTGTGCACAAGTACAGACCCGGAATCCTCCGTAACCAAGGGAAAGCCAATGTCGCTCGTAAGAGGCCTGAGTTGGAAAGAATGCAGTGCGTTTTTTGCAGTGCATACAAGTAAGGTGGTACCGCGGAAGAAACCCGCCCTTATAGCATTATTCACATAGTGCTCTTGGGGCGGATTTTTTGTTCCGTGTAAAACATCAGCAATTTAGAAAGGATCCTTATGGACGAACCGTGGGAAAACGACGACATCATATACCTAGGAAAAGGAAAATATATATTGAAACCATTCAAGAATATCTGGTTCAATACGGACGGTAGCGAAAAAAATCCTCTCAAGGTAGCAAAAGTCCCCAAACAGAAAATCGGCACTTATACCTGCCCTATCTGCTCGATACGGACAGATGAGCCCAATTGCCCAATCTGTCGACGAACACTACCAAAAACCAAGGTGCCACCATAATATGCCGAGCACGCTTCACTGCGTGCTTTTTTATTTCTCCACCAAATAAAAAAGCCAGATGTCCCAAGACACCCGGCCCCATCGAGGCTACTGTTATACCCATTATTTCAACCTCGGCAGATCGTGCAGTTATTTTGCCGCCATCCCGTAGAGCGGATTGCCCATGACATAGGCGAGCGAATGCTCCGCGAAGATGATGCCCCTGCCACTCGCAATGATCGCATCGGCGATATGCGGTGTCGTATCTTCGGGCAATGTTTCGGGATAGTACCACTTGAGCCGATCGCAATGCTGGAGCGAACCGATGGCAACATGCCGGGCATTGAGGCTGGCGCGGAAGAAGATGTCCACGCGCGTCCCCGTCTCGTCATGCTTGACCCGATATGAGGTGTGTACATGCTGGAGTTCGGTATGATCGATGGTCAGGGCGATCTCTTCGCGTGCCTTGCGAACCATGGCACCCGTCGGAGTCTCTCCCTCCATGACATGTCCCGATGGGACCTGCCAGTTGCCGTCCTGATAGCCGGTATTCTTGCGCCTCATGAGGAGGATCTTGTTGCCGTCGAGAAGAATAAGATGAACTGCTACCGTTGCTCGAGTATGCGGTATGACTTTCGTCTTCGTGTGATTGTTTTTCATAGCGTGCTGTACTGCCGTATGTATACGCCAAAAATCCATCTCTGTCAAATAAAACAAAAAGACCTTCCGTGTAGGATGGTCTTTTTGTTACGCACACCGTGCGTCAGGCGAGGAATTATTTATTATTCATCGCCTCGATTGCATGGAATGCTGATGCAGTGTTCGAGTAGAGAGTAGAGCGGAGGACAGCGAGGCTTGAGCCGGTACTGTTCCCTGCCTGACATGCAGTAGTCGTATTCTTACAACCAATCTCGAGTGAGATGTTGTTGATACCTACTTCGACTGCTGACGGTACCCATGAAGCGATACCATCATTTGCAGTGCTCTCGGCGATCGTGCGGACCAGCTCATAGCGGTTTGGATTGCTCGAAACCTTGCGGATGAGGCGGATGCTTACAACCGGAGACTGATAGTTGGCCGAAGACCACTTCACAGACTGGGTCTGTCCCATCGTGAAGCTGCCGGTAACCGGAGCTACGAGGGAGAGCTTGGCGGTAGCCGCCTCAGCTATAGCTGAACCTGCCATGATAGCAAGCCCAAATACGAAGGCTGAAACGACGATATTCCTGAATGTGTTGATAGACATGTTTGAAATGTATATTAGTTTGTAACGGTATCTATTATACCATATACAGTTTTATTGTCAATAGAGCTCTTGACTCACCAAAAATAGCGTGATATCTTCAAAAAAACGGCCCTTTCGCATACATATGAGACAAATAACGATCATCACGCCTGGCGAGCCCAACTCAAGCTCGACCATCACTCCCATTCCCCTCTCCTCGAGAGGCATAGCTCAAGCCACGAAGCTGACAACGACGCTCGAATCATCCTTTGATCTTGCGTTGTGCCTCCCCGTACCTTGCGCACTGCAGACCGCGCATATCATCTCCGATCACACGTCTGGCCAGATACAGGAAATGGCAGATCCCAACGGTGTATGGAAAAGCATCCACGGCAGAGCCTTCCTGGAAGCTCGACGCCGGCTCGGTGACGCATCTCTGTCAGAATACTTCCAGGCAGGAGCAGAAACTTGCGTCAAGGGCGTCGCATACCGCTACTACCGGAGTATCACGCAGCTCATCGATACGAGAGATGCCCGCTGGACACTCATTGTCGCAGACCACATCATCGTACCCGCGCTCGCCATGATCCTGGCGAACCACATACCGGAAAAACGGTTCATCGAGCGAACATTGCGCCCTTGTGAAGGATATCGTCTCACCATGAAGCGGGATGATTCTACACGCTTCACTGTCGAAGATATTATGCTCTATGAGCATTGAACAAACTCTCATCACAACCCATCGTCTATCGGTGGGTTTTTTCATACACACATGCCGGAGGTGTCTATACTAGGATGTAATAACCGCACACAACATCCGTCTACATCTAGGTAGGGTGGGAATCAATAGTTATTAACTCATAATATAGTACACCACCATGCTTACAACCATCGCCATCGTACTTATCGCGCTTTGGCTCCTCGGCTTCTTGGGGTTCGGCGTGCTCGGATCATTCATTCACATCCTGCTCGTCATCGCCATTATCATGCTTCTTATTCGTTTCATCCGCGGAGAGAATCCGCTGAAGTAAGAGGTGATGGAACTATGTGGCGGGCGATCGAGGAATCGAACCTCGGACAGCGGTTTTGGAGACCGCAGTTATGC
>JBBTRA010000007.1:0-109652 GCA_038065415.1 Patescibacteria group bacterium | reverse complement strand
GAACTCCCGACCACAGTTTGGAAAACTGTTATTATACCATTTAACTAATCCCGCGTTGCCTCGCTATACTAGCAGATTAAGCCTGATTTTCAAATCAAAACCGCCTCCCTATCCGTGATGGATCTTACGCTCCTCTTCAACAGCACTTTTGATCTCATCAACTTCATGCTTCAGTGAAGTCATCACATTTTTGATGTCATTCAGCGTCGCCTCCTCTTCCCTGATATCTTTCTCCGTCTTTTCGTGAAGTTTCTTTTCCTGACGCAAACCACTGATCAATATACTATCTCCTATGAAATATGAGACGAAGAGGCCGGTAGCCAAGAGTAAGGCAAACACCAATACCAGGTTCACGGGCTCATAGAATACAAACCCGAGCCAGCCACCTCTCGCCTGCAACATATCAGCCGTATGCCAGACCCCGCGCCAGAAAAGCACGATGGCAATACCGCCCACTAGGGTGTATATAATCGGGTAGCGGCTCAGATGCCCGCGCACCTGATCCTCAAATTTATCAAAGAAGGTGAAGATTTTTTTGAACATGTTGCGATATCGTTCTTGTCGGAGCGCCGGGATTCGAACCCGGAGTCTTCTGTTCCCAAAACAGAAATGTTAGCCGTTACACCACGCTCCGGATATTTTCAATGTATTCTTGTATCCTAACAGGAATATACTAGCACAGAGCATCATAAAATGATATTTTTGAGCCATTGCACACGAGCTCGACGGGTCGAAATGTTCATGTAAACACACAAAACGTGGAATTGGAATGAGTCTTCCCGACTCACCTCTTTTTCCATGAAATAAGTCTCAATCATCCTCCGTATCCGTCTAATCTTCAGGCTATGAACGTTATCCTCCGGTCTATGTGCACCTACCTGGTCAAAAGTTTTTGAAGTCACGCTTTTGACCTCAAAGAAATGTACCATGTTGTCCTTTTTAGCAACAATATCAAGTTCACCCCACTTTTTCAGATAATTACGATCTACAACCACAAAACCCTCCCGTATTAAGAAGGAACAGGCTATGTTTTCACCTAAATCGCCAGTTTTTCTAGTTGTCATGGTTCACGTGAAATGTTTCTTGTGAAACAATTTTAGCTAATAATTGCAACATATTTGTCCTGACTTTTAAACTACTGGGTATTAAAAGTGGCTCTCTACATAGATATATTGAGGATTTTCCCTATATGTGGACAATAGATACCCCGAAAACACGATAATAAGCCATTATTTATGTCTTTTATACCCGTTACCCACAGAGTTATCCACAGTTTGTCCATGTGATCAACGATTTTAAGCCATTTTTAAAGGAAATCCCCAAAAAGACAGCTGCTTCATTCCTCTTGTACAGAAAAAGGCGAAAATGATCGATGTATGATTATTCTCGCCTTTTCCTGCTGTACGTACTTGCTCCTGTGCGGGTAGGGAGAATCGAACTCCCATCTCGTCCTTGGCAAGGACGCATTCTACCACTAAACTATACCCGCATGTATGTAATGAACGTAAGGAGTATATACTATATTTCTAAATTCGTAAATCTAAAGCCGGGCCATTTCTAATTTCCTCCAAGCGGTGCTACTATAAGCTACGTTACACGTGTAACATACCGGTCAATACATGTAATATCGCTTGCGCGGCATACATATATTGATCCGAGTTTCGCAAAACCGAAATACGCCCTCGTGGTGAAATGGATATCATAACTGTCTTCGGAACAGTCGTTGGGGGTTCGAATCCCTCCGGGGGCACCACATCGTTAGCAGAAAAGTTGCTATTGTACTACAATGGCTCTATATATGGCCCAAAAATTGGTAGGGAACAGTGCTATACCGCAAGAAATCACAGCCATCGTCGAAACGCTCGAAAAGGCTGGTTTTCAGGCATATTTGGTAGGAGGTTGCGCCCGTGACCTCTTTTTGGGTCGTACCCCAAAAGACTGGGATATCACCACAAACGCGAAGCCTGAGGCTATACAGACCCTTTTCCCCAAGACTGTATATGAGAATGTATATGGGACTGTAGCTGTGATCAACGAAACAACTGAAGATCCGAGGCTCAGAAACGTAGAGGTCACACCTTATAGGCTCGAATCAGGGTATTCTGATCGCCGTCATCCAGATTCCGTCATTTTTAGCGAAAAAATAGAAGATGATCTCCAAAGACGTGACTTTACCGTCAACGCAATCGCACTCTCACTGTCCGATGGGGCTATAAAGGACATAATTGACCTGTACGGCGGTTTTACCGACATAAAGGACAGAACTATCAGGACAGTAGGAAAACCTCATGACCGCTTCTCTGAGGACGCTCTGCGCATGATGCGCGCTATCAGATTTGCAGTGGAACTCGATTTCACAATAGAAAAGGATACCCTTAACGCCATAAAAACCCTAAGTAACAGCATACGGGAGGTTTCCATCGAACGTATCCGAGACGAATTTGTCAAAATAGTCCTATCACCGGATCCGAAACAGGGTATAGAGCTCCTTCAAGAGGTGGGTATTTTGAAACATTTCATACCTGAACTAGAGAAAAGCATCGGTGTTACTCAGAACCAAGCCCATGCATTTACGGTATGGGAGCACCTTTTGCGTAGCCTACAGCATGCTGCGGATGAAAATTGGGATCTAGATATACGACTTTCAGCCCTATTTCACGATATTGCCAAGCCCGAGACTAGGCGTGTTTCACGTGCAACAAAACAGCCAACATTCTACGGTCATGAGGTAATTGGTTCACGTGAAACACGCAAAATCCTCGAAAGATTGAAGTTTTCACGTGTAACAATCGAAAAAGTAACGAAAATGGTGCGCTGGCACATGTTTTTCTCGGATACAGGTATGATAACTCTCTCGGCAGTACGTCGAATGATCGTCAATGTGGGCAAGGAGAACATTTGGGACCTCATGAATCTTCGTATTTGTGACCGTATAGGCACAGGGAGACCAAAAGCTGATCCGTATAGACTGCGGAAGTATAAGTCTATGGTTGAAGAGGCGCTGCGTGATCCTATTTCAGTCACCATGCTTGCCATTGATGGCAAAAGAATAATGGAAATTTCACAAATTTCTCCGGGACCGAAGATCGGTTTGGTACTCAATGCACTCATGGAAGAAGTGCTTGAAGAGCCGAAACTCAACACGGCAGAATACTTGGAGAAAAGAACACTGGATCTACTTGCACTCCCTGATAAAACCCTTGTAGAGCTTGCTGAAAAGGGAAAAGAGAAGAAAGGGGAGGCTGAAGAAAAAGATCTCGAAATAATTCGTAAAAGACATCACGTTTCTTAGTTATCCACAGATATGTCCTTTACAGACATTTCTATCGGACATATAATTGTTCCCAGATGAGTTTGTTATCCGAGGTGATCGCAGAAAAATGATACGGAAAAATAAAAGTGACGAACCATTTCGGTATCACTTTTCTGCGATCTAAACAGACTACTGTTCTTTCAAAAAAATGGGTAGGCTTCTACACTCTACAGAAGCTGAAGAATATTTTTGATTCGACCTCCAATTGCTAGGGCTTGAATGGCGGTGCATCTCTTCTCAATCACAACTAGCCTCCTTCGGGAGAGCACTTACTTTAAGAAGAAGACGCACACCACCACCCCAGGAATCGTTCGGTTGCATCCTAGATCCACCATTTGGATCTACCCGGGTCTGTGTGACCCAAGTTCTTTCTTTCTTCAGCCTCTAGGTTCGCTATGTGCCGCGATGACGCAGTTTCACAATCTAGAAACAGCAGACTCGCGGCTTTCGTTTTCCCGAAAATGCCAGAAAAGGGGAGTTTTTTACTTTATATATAGCTTTAGAGCCGTGGAATTATCCAATATCAACCATCACAGGGCAATGGTCAGAACCCATAACATCCGGCAAAATCTCGGCTTTTTTAACCTTTTCTTCAAGAATTTTCGATACCAATACATAATCTATTCTCCATCCAACATTACGATCGCGTGCGTAGCCAAAATTGGACCACCAGGTGTAGTGACCATTACCTTTGTGGAACATCCTGAAAGTATCGACAAAACCGGTATCTAAAAAATTCTGAAACCCTTCGCGTTCCTCGACAGTAAATCCTTTTAAACCTTCATTTTCCTTGGGGCGAGCAAGGTCATCGGGTGTGTGTGCCACATTGAGGTCACCACAGAAGATGACAGGCTTTTTTGCTTCTAATTCCTTACAATACGCCAAAAATGCAGGATCCCATTGCTTGTGGCGGAGGGGAACACGGCTCAAATCATCCTTTGCATTGGGTGTATACACTGTAACGACATAGAAATCAGGAAATTCGGCAGCTATGACACGTCCTTCAGTTCTCGGATCACCGTATTCATCAGCTACGAGACCGTATTTCGTGCAAATATGCTCGGGAATGTCGTTCGTAACTGCTACCGGTTTGATCTTGGTGAAGATCGCTGTGCCAGAGTAACCCTTTTTTATTGCTGAATTCCAGTATTCCTCATATTCTGGCAGATCAATCTCCGCCTGACCTTGTTGAGCCTTGGTTTCTTGCAAACAGAGAATATCTGGCTTATGTTCTTGTATGAAGGGCATGAATGCCTCCTTCCTGAGGACTGCTCGGATGCCATTCACATTCCAGGAGATGATGCGCATGCGTGCAATATAACATAAAAAGAGTCCTTGAGAGGACTCTTGAGAGAAACTGGTCAAACCTTGAGACAGAATGCCAAGTGGTAATCCATCAATATATCTACGGCCGTCTGCGCCTCGTCATGGTCAAGTGGAAATGACTGCACCCAATGTTCTGCCTCTTCAAATCGATTGAAGACGAGATAGTACAAGAGGGGAGTAATCTTGTTGGGATGATCGGGAAGAAGCTCGTAATACTTCAACGCCTCCACTGCAAATATTTGTGCAAAAGTACGGTTTGAATACTTGAATAAAGCACAGCTCACCGCGTGGTGATACCAAAACCAAATAATCTGGCGGACCCAGTACTTTTCATCGGCAGTCAGATCGTCAAGTGCAAGGTCCCTGAGCTCTCGCACGAGCTTATTGTTCTCGTAATCTGAATTTTTGTAGTCCCACAAGCCCGCTTTCATGAGTTGCTGATCAACACTAGTAATGTATCGATCCAGCCCTCGTACCGTCTCCACACCAAACCGGCGACAAATCTTATCAATAGGTCTCATATCTCACATGAAAGTACCTATTTTATTTATGTTTGTCAAACTATCTCTTCTTCCCGTGAAACTGCTTGTGTACACGCAAGAGCTCGCTATCCGTCACGTGAGTATACACCTGAGTCGTACTGATATCAGAGTGACCGAGCAACATCTGCACAGAACGGATATCGGCACCATTGCTAAGCAGGTCGGTAGCAAAACAGTGCCTGATGACGTGTGGCGTGACCCTCTTCGAGATTCCCGCCTTGATTGCATAGCGTTTCACAATGCGTTCGATCGAGCGGGTAGTAAGCGGTGCATCTCCCGGATTATTGGCGTCTTTCTTGCCTTTACCGGAAATCATCTTACCTCCAGATTTCAGGGTGCGATCACTGATTTCCACAAACATCGCTTCTCCCATATCTTGCCGAGCATCGAGATACTTCTTCAGGGCAGACTTGGCATCAGCCGACAAGAATACGGGACGAACCTTGTCTCCTTTACCTCTGATAGAGAACTCATCTGAGGTGAGGTCGATATCGCGGGTAAGGGAACAGAGCTCTGCAACGCGTAGACCAGTGGAGAAAAGTAGCTCCAATATGGCCCTATCTCGCAGAGAAGCTGCAGTATCGCCATCAGGAGCATCGAGTAAACGACGAAGTTCTGCGGGTGTGATGAGATCTATCTGGCGGTGGCCAACCTTGGCGAGCTCGATCATCTCCGGGGAGAGTGTCTTGATGCCCCTTCGTGCCAGATATTTCAGGAATGTACGCAGTGCAATAAGGTGGTAATTTTGGGTATTCTTCTTGAGCGTCTTGATTTCGACCCTACTCTTCTGTCCCGGTTGACGGTTGAGCCACAGACGGAACTCACGGACCTTTTCTGCAGTAATATCTTCAGGTGTTTTGATCTTGGCTTGAGTAAGGAACTTTGTAACGAAAAAGTCGTAATTTTTGACTGTTTTCATAGAACGACCTTTTTCGATCTCAATATACTCGAGATATTGCTGTTTGAGTTCCTTAATATTGTGCGACATAGCACTATTGTAGCATTTTCATGTCTATGGCCGTGAAAATGGCCTTCGGATAGCTCGGGAAAGGATAAGCTTGCGATATGTACCCATTCATGCTATGATACTCACGCAATGTTAACTACACGACAAAAGACCAAGATCATCAAGGATATCGCCGTCCACGATAAGGACACCGGCTCAGCCGAGGTTCAGGTCGCTCTTTTGAGCAAGAGGATCGCTGAATTGACCGATCACCTCAAGAAGCACAAGAAGGACAACCACTCCCGTCGCGGACTTCTCGGTATGGTCGCCGACCGCCAGACGCACCTCATCTATCTCAAGAAGAATCACCCGAAGCGCTACGCATCGGCACTCAAAAAGTTGAATCTCAAGAAATAATCAAGGCGCCGAAAGGCGTTTCTTGGTATGGTATACTTGTCGTTAGAGCATTTTAATACGTTTTCGTAATCATTTTTTCATATGGCAGTCATTAAACACAAAGAACAGCGTGTCGGCATATTCATCGACGCGCAAAACCTCTATCACAGCGGCCGCAATCTATACCACTCAAAGGTCAATTTCGGCGCAATCGTCAAAGAATCACTCGATGGACGCAAGCTCGTCCGCGCAGTCGCCTATGTCATCGCCACAGAATCTGGCGAGGAAACAGGCTTTTTCGAAGCACTCGAGAAGATGGGCATCGAAACCAAAGTCAAAGATCTCCAGATATTCAGCTCAGGCGCCAAAAAAGCCGATTGGGATGTGGGCATGGCCATAGACGCAGTCAAACTCTCTCCGAAACTCGATGCTGTCATTCTCGTCACAGGCGACGGTGATTTCTGCCCGCTCGTCGAATACCTCCAGATGAACCAGGGATGTCAGGTAGAAGTAGTCTCATTTGGCAAATCAACATCAGCAAAGCTGATTGAAGTATCAGATCACTTCATGGACCTTGATGTTGGGTCAGGAAAATATCTCCTTAGGGCTGGAAAAAGATAGCAAGATCATATCTCCCTCGCTCTCGGCATTTTTTCCCGCTATAATAGAGAGCAATGAACGACGATCTTCTCACGCCAAAATCACAACCTGATCCGGCAGGATCTGACGCCGCACCTGTGCCAAGCGATACTGAGGAACAGGATACGGTGAGTGATCGCATATTTGATTTCACTGATGGCGACATAAAGCCAGTAACGGACGTTGATGGTCCCGTAACCAAGGCTGTCAACAAACAGATAGCAGAGGCCCTACGAAACCCGGCAGCTACGGTCAAACCGCCTACTCCTCAAGCGGTACCAGTTTCACCACCAGCAACACCAGCGAGCGCCGCATCAAAACCTCTCGCACAACCCGAAGCAATTCCTGCCGCCTTGTCATCCACAAAGCCAATACCTCATCCGCCAATAGATATGAGTATGCAGGCGCCCGCAGTCAAAGTGTATTCACAAATACCTCATCCACCCACACAAGCGCCGGCCCCAACACAAAAACCACCAGTGGCAGTGGCGGAGCAACCTCAAAGTGAGCCGATTTTAGGAAAAAATCCCACTATAGCCGCGGGTGTTACGGCCTCATCATCATTGGAAGATATACTGAAAAGGGTTCACACCCAAACTCAAGCAACGCCGCCAACTTTGAAGGAAAACTTGCTCGACAAGAACATAGGAAACCTAGAATCCAGTCCATTTGTCACACAAAAAACTGCGCCTCAGCCGGCACCTATGCGTACCGCTCCAGCGAACCTTACTGGCGGCCCTCAGCTCGTACCGAGCAAACCATCAGGAGTACCGCTTCAAGATTTTTCTCAATCCTTGAACAAGGCACGTAATACACCTTCGAACCCACCAGCTAAAGTAATTGGAGTCCGCGCAACAGAATATTCTGCACCGATGCAATCGGCACCAAAGAATCTACAGGATGCTGTCAGCTCTGTATTACCATCTGACCTTCGCGAAAAGGGGGGTCCGAGTATTCCTGTAAACCCATCCACCAACGCCAGCGATCCTTCCAACGCCTTTGCGGCCTTTTTGAAGCCAATGCGTACTTATGAAGGTGATGTTGCAGAAATAATGTCTCACAAGAGAACATCTACCGCCTCTATTGCGATAGCAGAAACCAAGAAAATGGCGGGTGAGGAAAGGCTTGGAAATGATCCAGAATCGAACCCTGGATCAACCTCTCATGCACTATTAAAAACAGCTATGGCCATCCTCATAATCGTCCTTCTTGGTGGAGGTGCATTTGGGGCATACTATCTCTATAGCAAGAGCCCTCTCGCCACCAGCCGTTCAACAAGTCAGGCTCCACAGCAACAGACTCGCACAGGCATCGTCAAATCAGACAGCTATGCACTCATTGCAACCGACAATCAACTTCCTGCGAATATTCTCTCGAGAATACAAACTGAAGCCGCCAAAACCCAAACTCCTGGAAGCATCAAGGAGCTTGTTCTCGGCCGCAAGAACCCAGCCGGCTCAGTAAACGCGTTCGCACAAATCAGTGCTTCAGAGGCACTTGAGGCACTGGATGTGGATGCTCCTGACATACTCACCAGAACGCTAACACCTGATTGGATGCTCGGTATATACAACAGCCCCGAAAACACTAAGGGTGCTTTTGTCATTGTCACCACCAATTTCTTCCAGAATGCATTTGCCGGCATGTTGCAGTGGGAGAGTGTTATGGCTGATGACCTCAAATTCTTCTTGTATCCATCATCGATATCAGGTATCGCCAATACGACTGTTGCGACCGTACCTGCAGTGCAGGCATCTTCTACGGAACCACAAGCTTCTTCGACACCTGTCGAACTGGTTCAGCCTCTCCGATCATACTTCACCATTCGTGGACGATTTGAGGACCGCATCATCAAAAACAAAGATGTGCGAGCATTCCGCACAGAAGATGGCTCAATCCTATTCCTGTATTCCTTCGTAGATAATACACATCTGGCTTTAGCAAGTGACGAAGCCACGCTTACAGAAGTGTTGACCCGTCTTGAAAAGCAATCTTCCATACGCTAATATGGGTATATGAACAAAAAAGACACTGAGCGCTTCAAAATAAGACTCGTCGAAGAGAAGGCTGAGCTCGAGAAAGAACTCGGCTCTATAGGCCGCAAATCTCCAGGTACAGCCGGTGGATGGGAGGCTACTGCAGGGGGCATGGAGGTTGACTCAGCCGACGAAAATGAGGTTGCAGACAAACTCGAAGAACTCGAAGAGAACAGCGGTATCGTGAGCCAGCTCGATAAGCAACTCATGGAAATCAATGATGCTCTCACCCGTATAGAAAATGGTACATACGGAACATGCGAAACCTGCGGCGAGCCAATAGAGACTGACCGCCTCGAAGCAAATCCTTCTGCGCGAGTATCTATCAAACACTCTCACTAGAGAGTGTTTTTGTTTCTCCATAGAATCTTCACGGTTTCCCCGCACGATTTTCATCTTGCTTAGCTATGCTCTAGAGATGAGCATAGCTAAAGCATACAGCGCACAACTCACTGGACTTCATTCGGAGATTGTAACCATAGAAGTAGACATATCCAACGGTTTACACAGTTTTTCTATCGTCGGTCTCGGCGATCGAGCTGTCGAGGAAGCAAAGGATCGAATATCGGCAGCCATCAAGAACATTGGGTATGTCTCGCCCAAACAAAAGAATCAGAAGGTAGTCATATCTCTCGCCCCGGCACATATACGAAAAGAAGGGGCTTCGTTCGATGTGGCGATGGCACTCGCATATCTTCACGCCGTCGGAGATATTGAGCTCGACGGGGACAACAAATTATTCCTCGGTGAACTATCTCTCGAGGGTGTCGTGCGCAAGACTCATGGAGTGCTTCCCATACTTTGCCAAGCATCTTCCTTTGGTTTCACAACAGTTTTCATAGCAAAAGACAATGAACGAGAAGCTTCCTTGGCACAAGGACTGATCATATACGCGGTATCGAATATACGAGAAATCATAGATCATATCATGGGGCGAACATGCCTTATTCCTTTGAAGGTGCATGGGTCCAATCGTTCGACAACAGAGAAGCACCCCTCACAAATGATGGACATGAGAGCAATACGCGGCAATGAGACTGTGAAACGAGCTCTCGAGATAGCGGCGGCCGGCGCTCACAACATACTTATGTGTGGCCCACCAGGAACTGGCAAAACCATGCTCGCACGAGGGTTCCGCTCCATACTTCCCGATCTATCATATGACCACGCGGTGGAGGTCACGAGTATCCATTCTGCTGCGGGCATACTTCTGCAAGGAGATCTTATCTCGACTCCGCCATTCCGTGCACCTCACCACACTGCCTCATATCCTTCGATCATCGGTGGAGGTAGCTATCCTCGACCAGGAGAGATTACCCTCGCACACCGGGGAGTTCTCTTTCTCGATGAATTTCCAGAATTTGATCGAGAAGTAATAGAGGCACTACGCCAACCACTCGAGGAGCGCACTATCACCATATCGCGAGCCCGAGGCACCGTGACATTTCCCGCACAATGCATACTCATCGCATCCATGAATCCGTGCCCATGCGGACTAGGGAAAGACAGGGGTTGTTCATGTCCTGAGCACATCTACAAAGCCTACCGCAGGAGGCTTTCGGGACCAATCATGGACCGTATCGATTTATGGGTTAATGTCACCAAGATTGACTATGGAAAGTTGGCGGCCATTGAACCTGATGCCGAAACATCTGAAAATATACAACGCAGGGTAGTAGCTGCTCGAGAAATCCAGCGACAAAGATTCAGAAAATATTCGATAGTATCCTGCTATAACAGCGAACTTGGATCACAAGATATAGAAAAATGCATAGCAATCGAGCCTGGTGCACGCGAACTTCTCAGAGGATATGCAGAGAAGCTCAGCATCTCAGGACGCGCATTCCACAGGACCATGAAAGTAGCCCGCTCGATCGCGGATCTAGCGGGCAAAGAATATATTACGAAAGACTGTGTGCTCGAAGCACTACAATACCGAGAAAAAATTTAGAACGGATTCTTGGCACCACGAATTTCGAAGTGTACATGTGATCCTGTAGATTTGCCCGTAGCACCCATGAGCGCTATTTTCTGTCCCTGTTCAACCTTCTGGCCGATAGTGACGAGGTTCTTCGAATTGTGCGCATAGACAGTCTGGGTGCCATTGGCATGAGATATAATAACCAGATTACCGTATCCTCCATTCCAACCTCCTGTTGCACTGACGATGACCGTGCCCGCCGCAGCTGCATAGAGAGGAGTGCCGACTGGACCTGCAATATCCACGCCATTATATCCATGGAGGCCTTGAGTTTTCACGCCTCCAGAAACTGGACGTGTGTAGTAGCCGGAATAATCAGGACCATTGGTATCATGTGCAGGATTTGCTTTTGCTACAGTCTTGGTTGGTACCGCGATTTGGAGCTCGGCATCAGGAATGATGATGGTCTGACCTATAGAAATAGTTGAATCGAGGGTAAGATCGTTGTACTGAAGCATTTCATCGATATCAACTTTGTATTTGAGTGCTATGCCTTTGATCGTATCTCCCTTCTTTATTGTGTAGTTGATGCCCGTAACAGGGAGGATGATGAGAGTCTGACCTGTGCGCAAGGCTGATGACCTGCTGATATCATTGGCCCACAAGATGGTATTGACCGACACGCCGAACATCTTGGCTATACCCGACAGAGTATCGCCATCACGTACGATATATGAGCTGATCTGAGTTCCTGATACATCTGCCACATATACGTCAGCAAGTGCCACTTCAGCAACAAGAGTATCTCCGACCACTGGTACGACTCCTGTAGGCTTTTCTAGACTCGGATCAAAGGCGATTGCGGGCTGGAGAAGGGCAACTGTTTGAGAACTACCCCCCGAAAAAGCATCAATTTTTGCTGATGCCTGTTCGCCACCAAAAATCGAGTTCATATACGAAAGGAGACCTGCGTGTGCGGTCTCCGAATAGGTAAATATAGCTAGCACCGATACGCCCACAAGAGCGCACCAGATAGCAGTGCGCTTTGAAAATGAGATATTATGTGGTCTATTTTTAGTAGTATATTCCATAACGTATTTTTCATTTCTGCAAGCCATCTCGGCGATGGCGCCATTCATTCCGGGGCGGTGCTAGTTATAAATAAAAGGCCTTGTTAAGCCATTATTTGACCTTCATATGTGAGGGTACCAGTACAGGGTATCAGCTAGGAAAAGATTGTCAATGAAAGCTATACACAGTCATTTTACTAGACAAAGTGTCAATATTTGGGGGATTATGAATCATTGATTGTGCGCAAAAATATAAAAAAGCAACACTATCTGTTACACTACCCGCATGTCCACCCTCAACGAAGCCCAACAACGCGCCGTCGACACCGTAGAGGGTCCACTTCTCATCATTGCCGGAGCAGGAGCGGGCAAAACTCGCGTCATCACCCAAAGGATACTCAACCTCATCAAGAAAGGGGTAGCTCCGCACAACATCCTCGCAATAACATTCACTAACAAAGCTGCAAAAGAGATGCGGGAGCGCGTACACGAGCTCATCGAGCAGGACAAGGATCTCAATGTGCCTATTTCTTTTCATGAACGACCATTTCTAAGCACATTTCACGCACTCGGCGTACACATCATCAGAGAAAACGCCGTACTCCTCGGCCTGACCCGCCACTTCACCATCTGCGACCGAGGTGACTCAAAAAGAGCAGTCAAAGACGCTATGGAACAATGTTCGATTGATCCAAAGAGGTTTGACCCAGGCACTATATTGAATATGATCTCCCGCGCCAAGGGCGATGGCATGAGCCGCCTCGAGTATACGGATGCTGCAAAAGACCACATCCAAGAGATGGTGGCTCAGGTCTGGGAAAGGTACGATGCACTGCTCACCAAGGACAAATCTCTTGATTTCGACGACCTCCTCCTCAAAACGATGCAGCTCCTCGCAAAAAATGAGCAGGTCCGCAGGAAATACCAGACCATCTGGAAGTACATACATATAGATGAGTACCAAGACACCAACAAGGTGCAATACAAGATCGCTAAATATCTTGCCGAGGGACACAAAAACATCTGTGTGGTCGGTGATGCTGACCAGAACATCTACAGCTGGAGAGGTGCAACTATCGAGAATATTTTGAATTTCGAAAAGGATTACCCTGAAACCACGGTGATCGCCCTTGAGAAGAACTACCGTTCCACAAAAACTATTCTTTCTGCAGCAAACAATGTCATCGAGAAAAATAGACTCCGTAAAAAGAAGACCCTGTACACCGACAACGATGCAGGAGAGAAGATCTCTCTCAACGCATCGTATACCGAAGTCGATGAAGCCCGAAACATCGCTGACACATCCCGTGCACTCATCGAAAAGGGAACTTCTGCTCGGGATATTGCGGTGCTGTACCGTGCAAATTTCCAGTCTCGAGCAATCGAAGAGGCTTTCATCAAGAAAAATATCCCGTACCAACTGCTCGGGGTACGATTCTTCGAGAGAAAGGAAGTCAAAGATGTACTCTCATACATCCGTGCATCGCTCAACAGGGAATCCTGGGCTGATATCGGCCGTATCATCAACGTACCCACGCGGGGAATAGGAAAAGTGTCTATCGCAAAGATCATGTCAGGAAGACCTGATCTCCTACCATCGGCCATGCAAGCGAAGCTCAGCTCATTCTGGAAACTGCTTGAGGACATCCGTCGCGAAATCCTGGAAAAGAAACCTTCTGAAGCCGTACGATTCGTACTACAAGAGACAGGGCTCGAGCGCATGTTCCGTGATGGGGACGCGGAGGATGAGGAGCGCTTGCTCAATGTGCAGGAATTGGTAACTGTGGCTGCACAGTATGATGAGTATGTTACTGAAAGCGTGCCCGCAGGTATGACAAATCAAAAAGCTACCGTGGGTGAAGAATCTTTGTTTTCGAAACCTGAGAATGCACCTTCAGAATCAATCCCTGCAGGAATGGAAGCATTTCTGACCAACGCAGCACTCGCGAGCGATCAGGACGAACTGGAAAAAGATCATGACGCAGTACGCCTCATGACGGTACACGCTTCAAAGGGCCTTGAATTCGACCATGTCTTCATTGCAGGACTCGAGCAAGACCTTTTTCCATTCAAACACATGGATGATGCGGGCATGAGCGAGTCAGAGAGCGAGGAAGAACGTCGCCTCTTCTATGTCGCGTTGACACGCGCCCGCAAAAAGGTACATTTGAGCCACACAATCATCCGTACGGTCTATGGCGCCCAGCGAGTCAATACGCCTTCTGAATTCATCAACGACATTGAGACAACACTGATTGAAGACCAAGCCCCTCCGGAGAAATCGAGTGGAGCAAAGGCGTTATTCATAGACTTCTAACAACCATGAGACTGTTCGCAAAAAAATCCCTGGGCCAACATTTTCTGAACTCCACACATGTACTGGATCAGATTATTTCAGCAGCAACCCTACAAAAAGGGGAGGCTGTGCTGGAAATAGGTCCAGGGACTGGTATTTTGACACGTGCTCTCCTGGCCATGGGCGCACAAGTCACAGCTGTCGAGAAGGATGCTCGAGCCATAGAGCTGCTCAAAGACAGTTTCAAAGATGACATCCTGGCAGGAAATCTGAAGCTCATTGAGGGGGACATCCTAGAAATGACGGCTGAAACTCTAGCAGCGTCTCCTTACTCCCTAGTCCCAGCTTCTTACTCTCTGGTCGCCAACATCCCGTACTACATAACAGGAGCTATCCTCGAGAAATTCCTCGAACATGGCCCGCGCCCGGACAGAATGGTGCTTCTTGTACAAAAGGAAGTCGCTGAACGCATCGTCACACGAGATGGCAAAGAGAGCATCCTTTCTATATCAGTAAAAGCATTTGGCACACCAAAGCTTGTTGCGAAAGTTCCGCCAGGAGCCTTCACTCCGCCACCGACTGTAGACTCAGCAATTCTCTCGATCACCGACATATCCGACCGACTCTTTCGAGAAAAAAATACCGACATATCGAGATTCTTCAAAGTTGTTAAGGCGGGTTTTGCACACAAAAGAAAATTTGCACTCAGAAACGTAGAAGCGGCACTAGAAAAGGAATCTGCCGTGGCCGTGTGGACAAAAGCGGGTCTTGACCCCAAGATCCGAGCCGAAGATATCACCATACCGGACTGGTTCACCATAGCTTCATGATAGAATAGTGGTGCATGAACCAAGAAAATGGCGGTCATAAAAAACTGATTGCTCTCATCATAGCGTTTCTCCTATTTTTGCTCGCTATCGGGCTCTTCATTGCATGGTGGAACCCATCAGAAACAGCTCCGGACTCTACAGAAACACCACCCGGCTTCTCTCCATTCGATCGTCCGACAACCGACCGGGCGATAGATGCTCGGGGTACAGAGACTCCTTATAGATACACTCCTCCAGAACCTGTGGCGGAACCAGATGATGAACCTGAGTCAACTACATACGTACCGCCCGCATCTCGAGACCAAGCACCTCCGGTTACTTATATACGATCTGACCCTGAATACAGAGATTCATTCAATGTTCCTTCAGTCACGCAGGCTTCCAATGCTCCCATCGTATATTCTGAACCTGCGCCTACAACGTATGCTCCGATAACCTACAATTCATACACTCCGCAAAGCTATTATGTGGCTACATCGAGCGATACTATAACCTACCAGCCCGCTGATGATGGTGGAGGATTCAAAGAACTCGACAAGGAAGTTTGGGGCTACCTAACCGGTCTTGGTTGGACCCAGCTGCTCGGTGATTTCGGCCAGCAGGTATACGATGTGCTCTATGGACTCAGTCCAAACGGGACCACTGGTGCAACTCTAGGCAACTTCCTTCCCGGGGCTGGAGGTGGTGGAGGGGGAGGAAGTTTCGGGGGTGGTGGATTCGGAGGGGGAGGTGGCGGCGGTCTGCAAAACTTTGGTGGCAGGGTCAACCGGGTCACTTACTGCACTTGCGCCTCATCTATTATGCTCGATATCAATGATGTCCGCGGACAAACAGTCTCCGTCATATACCAGCCAGGAGCAAGCAGAATATTCTCAAACTACAACGTTTACGGGACAGGCCAGAATGTACTCGGAAACTATAGTCCAGGAGGCAGTTGCCTCGTATATCACGGTGAAGATTGCACCCCCGAAGGGAGTCCGAGTGGCACCATCTATCAAATCGGCACATCAGCTCAATAACCAAGAGATAAAACCATATCGACTGTCCACAGAATTCGCAGAAATAAAGCCATTCTCTGATATAATTGCGGGTATATGGCATTTTCTTCCTTGCGCCTTCAGACGCCTCTCATTTTCGTGGTATGCGCAGTTGCCGTACTTGCGACCGCACTCTATGTCCGACAAGGAAAATCTCGCGACTATGCCCCTGTCGCAACTGTAGATGTCATCTCTGAAAATGAAGCTCCACGAAGCACATCAGATTCATGGAGAAGCCAATTTTTCAGTATCGGAACAAGCACTGCACCTGCACCAAAAGCATCGACAGGTACCGCGAAACAGAATACTGAACCTCTCACATTAACTGATCAGATCGGCAGGAATTTTTTCACAAGCTATGTGCAATTACAGCAGGGAAACTTGATCGGCAATGAAACCGCCGTGCAAAATGCTGTCGACTACACGATTGATACTTCTCTCGAATCAGCTCTCGCCCCTCGTTTGTACACCCTCGCTGATGTGCGCGTCTCTGCTGATGCGGGGACAGCTGCATTGCATGGATACGGAAACACGCTCGTTTCAACATTTGCCGCACATATGCCGACGACCGACGCGGCCATGATTGCAACAGAAGCCTTGGAAAAACAAGATTTCTCAATCCTTGCTTCGATTGACCCAGTCATCACTGGGCACCAGAGAATGATCTCTGCAATGCTCGCCCTGTCAGTTCCCAAGCCGCTCGAACAATACCATCTCGATCTCTTGAATGGTCTCAGCATGAGCCTCTATATCGCGCAGGGACTCCGAGCAACCGAGAAGGATCCTATGCAAGCACTTGTCGCGCTCGGCACCTACGCACCTGCGAAGAATACAATCAACACCGCGCTCCAGGGGTTGAATGTATATTTCAGATCGTACGGAGTCTTGTTCTCGGCAGGAGAACCGGGTGCAGCATTTTCCAATATCTCAACTATTTCACAATAATATGAAAACTACCTTCAAAATAATTCTCACTTTTACAGCGATCACATTCGTGGTGAGCTCGATCATCGCATCACCTGTGAAAATCGCTCAGGCACAGGGTGCGGCAACCAATGTCCCGATCGGCACTGATTTCGACTTCAACAACATCATGGCGCACATGAAGGATTTCGTGCTCGACAAGGCTGCAACACTGATCGCCAAGCAGATCCTCCATCAGATGACCGTGAGCGTGGTCAATTGGATCAACACCGGATTCCAGGGTAGTCCGACCTTCATCACCAATCCAGAGGGATTCTTCCTCGATGCTGCCGACCAGGTGACCGGTGACTTCCTCTCACGCGAGGGTGCACTATCAAGACTCTGTTCTCCATTCAGTATCGATATCCGCCTCGGACTCGCTCTCAATCAGACACAGTCGGCTACCAGTAGGTATACCTGTACGCTGGGGAAGATAATAGGCAATGCGAACGGCACCATCGAAGGTTTCACGGGAGGGGATTTCCGCCAAGGAGGTTGGCCGGCATTCGTATCTATGACGACCGTGCCCCAGAACAATGTATACGGGTCATACCTTCAAGCACATAGCGAACTTCTCGGACGCATAGACACCCGCGAGAATCAGGTCAATCGTGATCTTGATCGTGGCAAAGGGTTCTTGTCTCGACGTAATTGTACTGACATACCTGGCGGTACCATCGACCCAGAAAATGAGTTCGAGGTCGAGCAGGCCGAGAGTATTGTCGGCAATTCCCGCGACATGAACAGGAAACAGAATAATGACGGAACTGTGACATACCAAACCTGTACCACCGACACTCCTGGATCCGTCATTTCCAATATGCTCCAGAAACAGTTGGACGTTCCAGCCACCGAACTCGAGCTCGCAGACGATATCAACTCTGTCGTCAATGCGCTCATTTCACAAATGATCAACCAGGTTATCGGCGGGGGATTGAGTGGACTCAGCAGGGGAAGCTCCGGCGGCAGGACTGCATATACGAGCCAGCTCATCACAGATCTCAATGCACAGAAAGCGGCCGACACCCAGAGTACCAACTCCCAGCTCTCGAGCGTGTTCGACCCAGCGATTGCAGCGCTCAATGACTACAAGTCATACTACGATCAGGCAATAGCCGCAGTCACCGACAGCAAGAACCGATATCTCACTGCAAAATCGTGCATTCTGAGCAAAGTAAGCGACACACAATATTCATCATCCGCACGCACGTATGCCCAAAATTCGTGGATCCCGGCCATAGACACTGCACTTACCAGCAAAGTAGATCCACTCCTTGCTGACCTTACCTTGAAGCAGGCAAGTACATCCAACCAGATCGCAGTCATACAGAACACGAGGGCCCAAATAGCCTCATCGGGAGACATCCAGTCACAACTTCCTGGCTACCAGGCCAGCGTGCAAATCGCCATCAATGCCAAGGCGAGCGCAGTAGCTGGTATCAGTTTCGCACAGAGCCAGCTCAGAGATGCCCAAACAAAAGCGACGGCATTCAATGCGGAAGCTCTGCAGTATCAGAACAATTGCGCAGGATTCCCTGGTAATACCCCAACAAGTGGACGACAGCGCTAACACATAATGAGACTTTCACTACGTCACATATCAGCCTGCCTCATACTCATCGCCGCGGTGGTGGGCTTTTCCGGACACGTGGTGCACGCAGAAGGATTGTTTGGATACAATCTCTTCTGGGATTTTATATCTGAAGGCGTAGCTCTGCTCGTGAATGTGATGCTCTCGATAACTTCCTGGTTCGTCGCACTCACCGGTACACTCCTCAACGTCTCAATCAACCTGACCATGCACATCAGGGATTTCGTGGACAGTACACCTGCTATCTATGAGGTGTGGCGCACTATCCGAGATATTTCAGGCCTATTCATCATCTTCACCCTGCTCTATGCGGCCATCCGCATGATTCTGGGGCAAGATGCCAAACTTGGAGGTGTTATCAAGAACGTAGTCGTCGCCGGCGTACTCATCAATTTCAGCTTTTTCTTCACCGGACTCTTGATAGATGCTTCGAATATCGTATCTCTCCAGCTCTACAAAGCGATCACCCCAGGACAGCCGGACATCGGCCAGATCATCCAGCAAAGCGGAAGTGGTAGCGGTGCAGCTGGAGCAGGGGCGTTGCCTCAGATCGTGAACACTCTCTTCAATGACGGAGGTCTGTCAGCGATATTCATGCAATCGCTCCAGATACAGAGCGCATTCGACCCGAAAAACCTCCAATCCTCAGACGCAACGGGAGGGGTATCGGCGCCTTTCAAGATCATCCTGATTGGTTGGACCGGTGCAGTCATTATGATAACTACAGGGCTAAGCTTCTTGTTTGCAGCACTCGCATTCGTTGTGCGTCTGGTTATACTCCTATTCTTGCTCGCATTCTCGCCCGTCTGGTGCGCCGCGGCAGTGATACCTCAACTCAAAGAATACTCGAATGAATGGGTCAAAACATTCACCGGACAGCTTGTATTCATGCCTGCATATCTGCTCCTCATGTATGCAGCGCTCTTGATACTCACCAAGAGCACCATCTTCAAAAGCGGAGCTTACGGCAACTTGTGGCAGGGAACCGATGCGGGAACGCTTGTACCGACTGAGTTCGTATCATTCGCGATCAACGCCGTCTTTGTGATAGTCATGCTCAACCTACCACTCCTAGTCGCCATCAAGCTCGGCGCCAAGACGGGAGGTTTGCTCGACGGAAGTAAGCTGGGAGCTGATGCACTATGGAAGAAGGTGGGTGGATGGACAGGCAGGAATACGCTGGGCATGGCCGCAAGCAGGATCAATGATAGCGATGGTGCTCGTGCATTCTATTCGCGCAATCCAAACCTAGGTCTTGCTGTTTCGAAGGGACTATCCAACATCAGTTCTGCCGGTTTTGGTGACAAGAAAGGAAGTTATGATGCTACGTTGAAGCAAAGGAAGAAGGATGTAGATGCACTTAATAAACGCCTTGGATCCGTTAATGATGCTGCCTATAAAACTGAGCTTGAAAGAGAACTGGCAAAGGGACGGGCAAAGGGATATCAAGGTAAGTTCAGGTCAACCCTTAATGACAGGTCTGTACTCACTCTCATGATGAAAGATAGGGCAAATGTAGAGACCGCATTCAGCTTGAAAGATGAAGCTGAGCTTGAGCAGAATAAAAAAGCAAAACAGGATATAGAAGAATCACCTAACTTCAAATATCTTGAGAAGAGGGAGAAGGAAGGTGGCGACACATTCACCAATGCGGAAAAGGTTGAGCTGGATCAATTGAGAAGAAAGGTTAAGGATTTGGGAGCAGCCATAGGCAGAGCATCTGGCAAAAAGAAGGCTAAAGATGTGAAAGCACTTGCAAGTGCACTCGCCGAGGAAGGGAAAGATGATTCAAAAGATGATGCAAAGCCTAAAGACGACAAACCAAAAGCATGAGGCAATTCACTTCAGAACAACTCAAAGAACAGTTTGAAAGGCTCTCTCCTGAGCTTCAGGCGGCAGTGACGTCCCCAGAGATACATGACAAGATCATGGCCGTGGGGAAGAAGCATGGCCTCCTCATAGATCAGCTCGGTGAACTCGTCGATGAGATTGGGCTCATACTGCTCGGTCTCGTACGATCGTCCGATTTCGTCTCACACGCCACCGAACGCCTGGGCATACCATCCAAAGTAGCTCAAGCATTGGCCACTGATGTAAACCACGAAATATTCGATTCCATCAGGGATTACTTGAGAAAGTCAGAAGTTGAACTGAGCTCTCAGCGGGATGAAGCTGAACAAGATCACTCTGCAGCAGTCGAAAATATCGAGCGTGTTGGTGGTTTTGATATAGAACAGGAGACGCCAAAGCAAAATTTTGGCAAAGAAGTGACTTCTGCTGACCGCGACCAGATCCTGGATAACCTCGAGAATCCTCGAACAACCCCTTCTACCAAGTCTGCTGCATTTGAGAACCACACTGAACCTCTCGTCGACCGCCTTCTGAGCAACCCCGCAGGAATGACCGAGGAAAAAGTAGCGGCTCAATCTCCCATACATACGGGGCAAGTGCCACCAAATCTTCCAACAGAAGCACCAAAACAAACACCAACACCACCCGTAGCACCCAAAAAACAGGGAAATGATCCATACCGAGAGCTGATCAAGTAGAAATGCTTGGTGGATACCATGCAAAGACGCTATATTCGCCTCGCTCATATAACAGCGGCGCTCAGGTGTCGTATCAACGAGTTGCTACACACCCTCGCTTGCCGCTATAATAAAGAGTGATGCGCTTCCAAGTACCCCAATTCATCGAGGTAGAAGATAAGATATTCGGACCGCTCACCTTGAAGCAGTTCATATATCTCGCGGGCGGGGGAGGCCTCTCATTCTTGGCATATGTAGTACTCAAGAGCTTCACGCTCGCTATCGTGCCGATTATCCTCATCATGGGAATATCGGCAGCATTTGCTTTTTACAAGGTCAACAACAAATCTTTCGTCAACGTCATCGAAGCAGCTTTCAAATATTATCTCGGCGGCAAGCTCTATATATGGAAGAAGGAGGACAAAAAAGCCCAGGCAGCAAAAGAGGACATTCAAAATTATGCCTCCATCATGGTCCCCAAGATATCTGATAGCAAGCTCAAGGACTTGAGCTGGAGCCTTGATATCAAAGAAAGCATGTATTCCAACCGCAATCAAAAATAACAGCAATGGCTCCAAAACAATCAACAACACAGGATTTCATACCAATACAGGAGATACGCGACGGCGTCATCATCCTCAAGAACGGTGGCATGCGCGCGGTCGTACTCGCTTCGTCTCTCAACTTCGCTCTCAAGTCGCAAGATGAGCAGAGTTCCATCCTCATGCAATTCCAGAATTTCGTAAATTCTCTAGATTTTTCCATTCAAATATTCGTCCAGTCAAAGAAGCTCGATATAAGACCCTATATAGCCCTCCTAGAGGATCGCTACAAAGAACAGCTAACTGAACTCATGAAAATACAGGTTCGCGAGTATATAGAATTCATCAAAACCTTCGTCGAGAGCACCAATATCATGTCCAAGAGCTTCTTCGTCGTCATACCATATGAGCCACCGATCATGAGCTCGAGCAAGAATCCGCTCGCAAGCATGTTCCCCGGCAAGAATTCTGCAAAGAATGCTCAAATGAATGCTGACGCGCAATTCCAAGAATACCGTAGTCAACTCGAACAGCGCGTAGCAGTAGTAGAGCAAGGTCTCGTGCGTTGCGGCATCAGGGCGGCAGAGCTCGGCACAGAGGAGGTGGTAGAATTGTTCTACAAGCTCTTCAATCCAGGGGAGACAGAGAAGCCTATCCAGATAACATAAAAAGAACTATGTCATTCATCGGAAAACTATTCGGGAAAAAAGACGAGCAATCTCCGATCGTCTCCATCCTACCCGAAGAGATATACCAGGCCGGCGTGCTGGAGCTCAAGGATGTCATATCACCATCGGCACTCAAGATCAGCCCAAAGGATCTCAACCTAGGCGAAAAAGTTGGCCGTACACTCTTCGTCATCTCATACCCACGCTTCCTCGATGAAAGCTGGTTCGCCCCGATCATCAACCTCGACAAGATATTCAACATCTCTATATTCATACACCCAGTCGATACAGCCAAGATCTTGAGACATTTCCAGAAGAAGGTTGCTGAGGTACAGAGCCAGATTTCACACAGGGAAGAGAAGGGTCTCGTCCGCGATCCGGCGCTCGACACAGCGTACCAGGACCTCGAACAGCTCAGAGACCAGCTCATGCAGGCACAGGAGCATCTTTTTGATGTTGGCGTCTACATCACCCTCTTCGCAGACAACGAAGGGGAGCTCGACAAGCTCGAATCTGAGATCAAATCCATCCTCGAATCAAAGCTCATCTATGTAAAGCCGGCACTCTTCCAGCAAGAACAGGGCTTCAAATCGGTCATTCCTATAGCTGATGACCAGCTCGCTGTGCATTCCAAACTCAACTCATCCCCACTGTCTTCGCTGTTCCCGTTCGTTTCCTTCGATCTTACTTCCGACAAAGGAATACTCTACGGCATCAATCGACATAACTCGTCGCTCGTCCTTTTCGACAGATTCTCTCTCGAGAACTACAATTCCGTAACATTCGCCGTTGCTGGAGCTGGAAAATCATACAATACCAAACTTGAGATCCTGCGTACGCTCATGTTCGATACCGATGTTATCGTCATTGACCCTGAAAAAGAATATGAGTACATGGCCGAAGCAACCGGAGGGAAGTACTTCAACATCTCTCTCAATTCAGAGCACCATATCAATCCATTTGATCTCCCGATACCGCGCGAGGACGAGTCAGCCGCTGATGTTCTCCGCTCCAACATCATCAACCTGGTGGGACTCTTCCGCATCATGCTTGGTGGTTTGACCCAGGAAGAAGATGCGATCATCGATCGCGCTATCACCGAAACGTACGCCCTCAAAGACATCACTCCTGAAGCAGACTTCCGTACTGTAGAGCCACCACTTCTGTCTGACTTCGAACTTGTCTTGGCTGGAATGGAAGGAGGGGACTCTCTTGTTCAGAGGCTCTCCAAGTACACCAAGGGAACATGGTCCGGCTTCATCAACAGGCCTTCTAACGTAGATATCAATAAGAAGTTCGCTGTTTTCTCACTCCGCGACATGGAAGACGAGCTCAAACCAGTCGCCATGTATATCGTCACACACTATATATGGAATGCTATCCGCAAGAATCTCAAGAAACGCTTACTCGTCATTGACGAAGCGTGGTGGATGATGAAATCAGAGGATACTGCCTCATTCTTGTTCAGTTTGGCCAAGCGTGGTCGCAAATACTTCCTCGGACTTGCCACTATCACCCAGGATGTGGATGACTTCTTGAACTCTCCGTACGGATTGCCGATCGTTACCAACTCTTCCATTCAGATACTGCTCAAGCAGTCTCCGACGGTCATCGATCATATCCAAAAGACGTTCAACCTCACCGACGAAGAGAAGTATCTCTTGCTCGAATCAGATGTAGGAGAGGGTATATTCTTCGTGGGACTCAAGCACGTAGCCATCAAGATAGTCGCCTCATACACCGAAGATCAGATCATTACCACCAACCCGGCACAGGTCATGAGTATCAAGCAGGCCAAGAAGGATCTGGAACAAGCCGGATAAAGATCCAATCGCCCGGCAGGTATGCACCTGTATTTTCTCGATATCTCGTTGCGTGTCTACACTAAAAAATAGTGTATCGTTCTGCGAGATATCGAGAAAATACAGGTGCATACCTGCCGGGCGATTCTGCTATAATTGACGCATGGACAAAAAGCCCAAGAAAAAGACGATTCAGTGGGCCATCCTCTATATCGTAGCTGGAGTCGTCGATATCGTGCAGATCTTGATCACTTTCACCGGTGTAGGCGTCATCATAAGCGAGTTGCTCGAGCTCATCACAGGTCCTGTATTGCTCGGGCTCCTCCTACTCTTCCGAATACCGATATTCAACAAGCCAACACGTCTCATATCTCTCATGGCTTTTGCCTTGGGTGATGCAGTCACCGGGGGAATAGCCCCTTTCTGGACGTTCGATGTTTGGTATATATATAACGACGTCAAAAAAGAAGAGGCTCAGATCCAAGCGCAGCAGCAGCAGAAATCTCTCCTCTCGAACAGCATACGATCACCACGAAATGTGGGCGGTGTACGTCAACCAGCAGGTAGCTCCGCTACAGCCGCATTGCGTGTTAACAAAGGAGGTGTACGACCTCCAAGCGGGGGATTGGTGAAATAGGCTCATGTGGTAAAATGATACAGATGAAATCTCGTTATTTTCTCTTTCTCATATTTTCAATGTTTCTTTCTGCATCTGCCGCTTGCGCGCAGGTTCCTATCACTGTTGGCGGGCTTGATGTATCTGTATCCAACGAGAATCCGGCTCCTGGTCAAACGGTCATCTTGAGAGCCCGTAGCTACACTATAGATATCAACACCTCTGTAGTTTCTTGGTCAGTCAACGGAAAACAGGTCCAGAGTGGTATCGGTCTCACGACACTCGAAATCATAGCACCTGTTCTCGGAAAGAAGTTTGTCGTGACAGTAAGCGCTGCAACAACCGAAGGAAGGACCGTAACTGCTTCTGTGACTATCGGCTCGGGATCTGTGGATATGATTACGGAGACCGACGGATATGCGCCGACTTTCTTCAGAGGCAAGCTTGGTACGGTATACCAGAATACCGTGAAGGTCATCGCTGTTCCACACCTGGCCGACGCCGATGGTGTAGAGTACGACCCTAAAACACTCATATACCAGTGGAAGAAGAACGAACGCGTGATCGAGGAACAATCGGGGTACGGTAAGCAATCTGTCTCGATACTCGGAGACATTGTTCCTCGCCCGTACACCGTATCTGTAAGTGTCTGGCCTCGCGACAACAGTGCACGGGCACAGGGTATCGCATATGTCACCATGGAAAGCCCTACAGTTGGATTCTATATCGACGACCCGCTCTATGGCCCACTTTTCAACAAGATGATTGGAGCCGTGGTGAATATCGGCTCAGAAAAAGAGACTAGTGTGCTTGCTGTTCCATACGGATTTAACAGGCCCATCTCCAGTATCGGGAGTCTCGCATTTTCGTGGGTAATCAACGGTATCAGGCGTGATGAGCTTTCATCCAATCAATCTGTCGTATTGCGCGCACCCGAAGGTTCCGCAGGTTCATCGAGTATAACCCTGGGCATCAAGAATGCTGCTAAAATACTGCAGGGAGCCAGTGGGGGATTCTCTGCAGCCTTCAGTCAGGAAAAATCCTCATCACTTGAAGAACCCGCTTTCTAACACCTACATATGAAATTTTCATCAAAAAAAATAGGTTACCGTGCGAGAATGTCTCTAGCACTCTTCTTGCTGCTTTCGAGCGTGGCCCTGATAGCTCCCACACTATCGCAGGCACAAACCACTGACGAAGAGGTGCGCTACACTCTGCTCGAACCATTACCATGTATTCCAAGTCCTGCAGCAAAGGATGCCAACGGCAATGCAATCCCCGGAACTGAAGTTGCGTGTTCCGGAGCAACCCAGGAAGATGTAGATTTCAAGACATATGTTCAATATGTATTCAATCTGTTGATAGCACTGTCTGCAGCTGCGGCCGTGTTCATGATTGTGTGGGGTGGATTCAAATACACAAGCAGTGATTCATTCACCGGCAAGAATGAAGGGAAGGAAACAATAATCAAAGCGTTGCAAGGCTTACTCCTGGTATTGTGTTCATACCTCATATTGAGAACAATAGATCCGAGACTTGTTGCCATACCGAGCACCCTAGTGACGCCACTCGAGCTCAAATATGACAAGAAGGCTGTATCTGAATTCTTCACCCAGCTTGCAGCAGAAGCAGACGCCTATAAAGTCCAGACTCAACAACTCATAGTTGAACGCGAAGCCGCAAAAGCGACTGTTGCCCAACTCACTCAACGAAGGGCGACAGTACAGTATGACCTTGATGCCGCACGCAGAAACGGGGATACAGAGGCTGTCGCGCGCCTGGAAGGGGAGATTGCTAACATCGATAACCAGCTCAATGACACCAAGGCCGTTCAGGTCCAAAAGTCAGCTGAGGCAATCATAACGGCCATGCAGGCAATCAATAGAGACCTCGGTGAGACGAGCAACGCCACCACAAACGACCTGCCAACTGTCCGTGGAGCCAAAAGTGCAGCAGCAAAGACATACGCATCAGCCCTGAAGAAGCTCGAAGAATTTGGCAGCCCTGCGGATAAGATCCAAGATATTAATAACATATACTATCCGATATACGGCTCTTTGGTATTGCAGGAAAATTCATTCCCCGGCGATCCTGCTACACAGCTCGCCGCAGTGAAAAAAATGATCGACGAAGCAATACCAAAAATAACAGATGCAGAAAAGAAGGATGCTTTGCTCAAAAAAGCAGATTTGGTCGTAAAGGATCTTGAATACAGAAAGAACAGTCAGATAAATCCCCAGGATGTGATGCTGATCAACTAACCATGAAAAAAGTACTTCCTATCATTTTGGTTTTCATACTTCTCGGTGCCGGTGCCTACTGGTACTTCTTCATGCGCACCTCGACGGATACAGCTACTCCAGACGGTGGACAGACTCCGAGCGGTTTCACTCCGTTCGGTAGGACACCTACCGGAAACGGGGAACCATCGACACCTACTACACAGGTACCTTCAGGGTCGACCACAACTCCGGTCACTGCCGTTAAACTGCCCGCTTTGCGCCTCTTGAGCACCACTCCGATTGGAGGATACGGGGCGAGCACGACCGCAACTACGACTGTGGTGCGCTGGATAGATAGAGGAAGAGGGAACATCATAGAGGCACACGGCGACAAGCTTGACCTATTGACCATATCGAATACGGTTGTACCTCGCGTATATTCAAGCATATGGAATAAGAACCTCACGGCATTCATCGGATCATCTTTCTTGGACAATACCAGTCAGACATCAACCGTATATGCGGATATCAGACTCCGCCCCGTACCAAAAGTGGCAACCTCTACCGCAAGCTCAACACTACCCACAGTCCCCGCAGTGCAGTCACTCACTCCATATGAGCTCGCAGGCAAAGGGCTTCCTGATAACCTGATAGCATATGCCGCTTCCCCAAAGAAAGACAAACTCTTCATGCTCATCAACGAGAGTGGTACCGGAGTAGGGTACGTATCAAGCTTTGATGGAAAGTCGATAACTCAAATATTCACCACACCGATCACGCAGGTCAATGTAGAATGGCCGGAAGAGAAGACTATAGCCATCACCACCAAAGGAACAGCATCAGAAGGCGGGTTCCTCTACTTCGTAGATCCAAAGTCGGGTATATGGAGAAAGATCGCCGGTCCGGTAATAGGTATCAGCACCAAAGTGAGCACTGACGCCAAGCGTGTACTCATCTCATCTGGTGGAAAAACTCTATCATCCAACTTATACACCATTGCAGACGGAACCACAGTCGATGCCATCGTTCGCACTATGTCTGACAAATGTGTGTGGGGAAATTTCTACAAGGAGATGGTGTACTGCGCAGCTCCAAGTCAGCCAATCGTAGGCTCGTACCCAGATGATTGGTACAAGGGAAGTGTGTCTTTTGTGGATAAAATCTGGCAGATAAACGGTGCAACAGGGGAGATTAAGCTCATATCGTCTATCGTAGACAAGTCTGATCGTGTCATCGATGCCTTCAATCTAGGACTTGATGAGAAGGATGATTTCCTCTTCTTTATGAACAAAAATGACCTGACTCTCTGGTCATTGGATCTCGTTTCGAGTAACTAGGTAAGAGGAGTCAAGCCAGCAGGACACATGCATTTCTGCTTGGCTATGCAGAACGGTACACTAATATGTCGTGTACAAACACGACATAGCCAAGCAGAAATGCATGTGTCCTGCTGGCTTCCTACAGCTTACCAATATGCTTTTTACGTATGTAGAGCTCTTGAACAAGAGTGAAGAGCGTACTCGTAGACCAGTAGATGGCGATAATAGCAGCTGCTTGCGGGAACTGAGCTGGAATGAGCCAGTAAGTCGAAGCGAAGGCGATAATAGGAAGGAGATACTTCATCTGCTTGCTCATGGAGTGCGATAGTTGGGTGGCCATATCTGGTGTCTGTCCAGCGGGAGCTGGAGCAGGGGGGCGCGAGGCCAGCGAGAAGTGTAACTGAAGGTACTGTATGGCTCCTGTGGCCAACGACAAGATAAGGCTCTTTTGGGTAAGGTCTATGAGGCCGAGAAAATTGATCTTCCCAGAAATGTCCGGCGCTGAAATGAAGCTGTAGAGATACTGTGGATCAATCGTAGGTATGATCTTGTAGAAAACCGATATGAGTGCAAACAGTATTGGGAGTTGTATAAAGAGAAGGAGGATGCCCGAGAACGGCTTGATGTTCTTGGATTTGTAGAGCTCCATGATCTTGAGCGCCTGCAACTGCCTGTCTGACGCATATTGCGCCCTGACCTTCGCTGCCTCAGGCTCTATCTCTTTCATTTTGACCTGAGTCAGGAGAGAAGACTTGGAAAGAGGAAAGAGGATGAGCTTCACAATCGCAGTAAAGATAATGACGGCTATACCGACATCTATCCACGGTATGAGATCCATAATCCCAACAAGGCCGTTGTAGAGCGGGCGAAATATGAGTTCGTTATACATAGAAGTACATGTTACCTCAAAAGGTTGGCTTTAACAAAGAGCTCCCGCATGTCAGCCACTATCTCTATCTGCTTTTTCTGCATCATGGCAGGTTTGGCCAAAACTATGGCATGGAAGCTTGGTTTCAATGTAGGTTTGATCACTTTCAATGCCTCATATATCTTGCGCCTGATTTTGTTGCGCATCACTGCTGTCTTGGCGACTTTCTTGGGAGCAACCGCAGCCACCCTAGTATCCGTTGATCCACTGACTAGGCGCATGAGAAAAAGGGAAGAGTGGGAGACTCTTCCTTTTTCCATGACGGAGTTGAATTGTTCAGCAGAGAGCCTCTGTGAACGGGGAGACATATTATACAGCGACGCGGGTGCGGCCCTTGGCACGGCGGCGAGCGAGGACCTTACGGCCTGGAGCAGTCTTCATACGGACGCGGAATCCGTGCGACTTAGCGCGCTTGCGCTTGTTTGGGTTATACGTGAATGACATGGATAGGACTATACCGCACATCTCGATATAAATCAATATTATTGAAGACAGTGTTGCACAATTGATGTTATTGTTTGTTGTCCCCAACTTATCAACATATTTTTTTGTTCTCCACAAGTTTGCAAATCTATAAACAGGTATATACTTATAGGCACCAAATCCTATGAATGACTTCACGAAAATGTGGCAGACTGCACTCATAGAGATAGAGACTGCTGTTTCTCAAGCAAACTTCTCCACATGGTTCAAAGACATCAGAATACTGCGCGAAGATGAGGGGGTGGTATATCTCGGAGTCCCTAACTCATTCACTCATGAGTGGCTACAAAAGAAGTTCCACAACTCAATACTGCGCATCCTGCGCCAGATGAATGAACGTGTACGCGCCCTTGAGTACGTAATCATCAAAGAAGAAGGGAAGGGTTCGCACCAATCCAAGAAAGACGTGATCAGCATGCCTACAATAGCCATGCCGTTGCAGGATTTCTATGTGAATAAGGATGATAATCTCAATCCTCGCTACACTTTTGAGACCCTTATCGTTGGACCCTTCAATGAACTTGCCCATGCCGCCTCCCAGACGGTCGTAAAGACGCCAGGACAGTCATATAACCCCCTCTTCATATACGGACAGACCGGTCGTGGTAAGACGCATATCATCCAAGCTGTAGGCAACCAGATCAAAAAGCTCCATCCGAACAAAAAAGTCTTCTATCTTACATCTGAAAGGTTCGGTTCTGAGCTCTTTTCAGCCATTCAAGAGGCAAAGGTTCAGGCTTTCAAAGATAGGTACCGCAAATATGACGTGATCATTATGGATGATGTGCAGTTTTTTGCTGGCAAAGAAAAATTCCAGGAAGAACTCTTTCATTTCTTCAATACCTTCTATGATTCATCGCGTCAGCTCATATTCTCCTCTGATAAACATCCAAATGTCATACCAGGCCTCGAAGACCGTCTCAAGGGCAGATTTAACGCAGGCATGATCATAGATATACCTGAGCCCGATCAAGAGTCGCGTATGATGATCGTCCGCAGTAAGTGTGCACCTCACAACATAACCCTTTCTGATGAGATAATAGACTACATCTCTTCATCTATAGAGGACAATATCCGCGAGATAGAAGGTATCATCAACGTCATCGCTTGTCAGACTCAGCTCAAAAATAGGGAACTGAGCCTCAACGAGATCAGAAATATCCTCAAAAACAACGTTAAACCAAAGAAAATGATGTCTGTGAAGGATGTAGTGAAGATCGTCTCTGAGTTCTACAACATAGACGAGGATAGCATATACAACAAAACCCGCAGGAAGGAGGTGGTGCGCCCTCGCCAGGTGGTCATGTACATCCTTCGTGAGGATTTCGGTATATCCTTCCCATCTATCGGAGAGAAGCTTGGTGGTAGAGATCATACCACTGTCATTCATTCATACGAAAAGATGCGCGAGGAGATGAAAACTGATCAGTTGTTGTCACAGGAGATTACGCAGGTGAGGACGATGCTGTAGAGTGGGGAGAAGGTGTGGGTAGCATGTACATAAGCGAGGATAAACATGTGGGTAACTGACCGAGTAATACACAGAAATGAGATGTTTTAAAAAGTCTGATTTCTCCTCAACAGGAAGTTGGAAAAATAAAATCAAAAATAAATAGTATCTAAGCCACATATTAACTTTATACACATACCCACAGGACTAATAACAAAACTGTGTTTTGTATAAAAAAAGAACAATACCATGAAGATAGACATCGGATTCAAAAAACTCAGAGAGACAATACAACTCATAGAAAGGGTAGCTGGTAAACATCAAACATTACCCGTCCTTTCATGTATATTGATAGAGGTAGAGAAGAATAGCGCTCTATTCAAGGCGACAAATCTCGATGTGGGGGTAGAGATCTCAGTTCCTGTAAAGTCAGATGGTACAGGTGTGATAGCTATACCAGCTCATACACTCTCATCTTTCGTATCTCAAATAACGGATCAGAATCAAGTGGTGTCTATAGAGGTTGTATCAGGAAACGCTCATATCAAGACCAGTAAATCAAAAGGAGTTATAAAAACCCTTCCCCCTGAAGATTTTCCACCAATACCAAAGGTTACGGATGGTCAGGAGTATACAATTGCTCCAGATATCTTCATACAAGGGTTGAGTGCGGTTGCCTATAGTGCTTCAATTTCTAGTGTAAAACCAGAGCTTTCGAGTATATATGTGTACAAAGATGGGGAATACCTAACATTCGTTGCAACAGACTCATTCCGTTTAGCGGAGAAGAAAGTGAAGAATCCAGATAATTCGAAATTGAGCGATACATTGATCCCATTCAAGAATACTCAAGATATCATAAGGGTTCTGCAGAATATGGGGAGTACAACCACTATCAAAACCAGCAAAAATCTTATCTCATTTGAGAATAATGGCATTTATATAGTATCGCGTGTTATCGATGGAGTATTTCCAGACTATCGTCAGATTATTCCAAAAACATTCACTACGGAAGTTGTCGCTCTCAAGCAAGATATTCTGAACTCACTCAAGATATCAAACATATTCTCTGACAAATTCAATCAAGTGCATCTCACTATAGATCCAAAAGGTAAGATGTTCGAGATACAAACCAAGAATAGTGATATTGGTGAGAATCAAACCGTCGTCGATGCTGCCCTTACGGGGGAGAGAATGGAGATCAATTTTAACTACAAGTACCTCATTGATGGTTTCCAGTCGATTGATGCAGACAGTATTTCGCTCCAACTCAACGGTCTCAACAGACCCGTGGTTGTAAAACCGGTTTCTGGAGATCAGACATTCCTGTATCTCGTCATGCCAATGAACAGATAGGGAATACCTATGCTCAAGATATCAGAATTCTTCAAAAGGATACAAGGCAAGCATTCAAAAGAGCTGGCAGTACGTTCCACAGTAGCTGAAGCTATCAAGAAGCATGCTCGGTTCGATATCCCCCTTGAATATATCGATTTTAGTTCGTCTACGGCTATCCTGAAGGGTATCACCGCTATGCAGAGATCGCAGATCTTCATAAAGAAGCAAACAATTCTCTCGGAGATCAATTCTCAACAATCGATCAGAGTTGTTACTGATATTAGGTAAGGACCCATGCAAATTTTTGGTCTCTACGGCACTAGTCTCTAACAGAGAATGTTGTTGTGGCAGTGCTCTTGTTGAATACACTGTCATAAAGTGTGACAGAGAGAGTATTCTCGTCGTCGAGGCTACCTACATCTGAAGGAAAGAAGGAGATATTCAGAGGATCTTTGTCCGAAGTGAGGATGTACTTGCCATTGAGACGAACCTCAGTCTTCTGTGGCTGATATGCACCGGTTGAGCGAAGCTGTATGACAAGACTGTCGCGTGGACCGATCGATGTGCCCGGTTGTGGAGAAATGAAAGATACGCGCGGAGCTTTTTCTGGTAGGTGCACATCATCGGTAGTGTTGGGAATGTTTATGGTCGTAGCCTCCTTGAAGTCGGGGTTCGCCTTTTGGTATTCCGTGAACCACTTCCTCACACCATATTCCCAGTATTCATATTGCGAGTCCTCCTTCGGATCAGTAGGAGCTGGACCTCGTGGGTCATCCTTGTCGACCCAATTGAGGATACTGTGTACATTGTTGAATATAACTTCTTTCTTGGTTTCTATAGGGGTATACTCAGTTGCGACTTTTCCAGATACGGAATCTTTCCAATAAGATGCACCTCCTTGCCATATACCACGCAAGACAGGCTTATTATCTGAAAGAGGAGGTGGTGGAGCCTGGAAATTCTCTGGAGGGAAATTGGTTGCAACCTCTGCCATGAATGCTCCCCAGACTGGTGCAATAATCAATCCTGCGACATTTTGTCGCATAGGGGTGTTGTCATTTTTTCCTGCCCAGGCACCGACGACCAAGTTTGGGGTATAGCCGATAGCCCACACATCTCGGTAATCATTGGTCGTACCAGTCTTTATGGCTACCTGACGTCCGACGCTGTCGGCGATAGGTTTGAGGCTTTCCATGCGTACACTGTTGTCTGAAAGGATGTCAGAGATTTGTCGAGCAATCTCAGGTTGCAGGGCGGACACGGATGCTGGAGGGCCTACATCTTCTAGTATCGTACCCTTACTGTCCTCGACACGCAGAACTGAGCGATAGGGGTTACGCATGCCATCATTGGCGAATACTCCGTATGCACTGGTGAGCTCGAGCAGAGATACTTCTCCTCCTCCAAGCACCAGCGTGAGTCCATACCTGTTTGGATCAGTGAGACTGGTGATGCCCATGTCTTCTCCTGTCTGTATGGCGTTGGCGATGCCTGCTAGGTAGAGTGCTTTTACTGCAGGGATATTTCTAGATTGGGCGAGAGCTTTGCGTATACTCATCGGGCCAGGGAAAAGGTGGTCATATTCGTCAGGTGAATAACAGACCTTTGTTGGGTCAGCACCATCCTTCTTTGGTTTTCCTTCGACGGTGCACTGTGTTGAAAATTCCGTCTCTGTATCAAAGAGAACAGTTTCTGGGGTGTAGCCTTTTTTGAAAGCTGTCGCATATACGAACGGTTTGAATGTTGATCCAGGCTGGCGCTGAGCGAGGGCGATATTGAAGTTGCCGTCGATAGAGGAATCGAAATAATCTCGTGAACCGACCATGGTGAGGATATCGCCAGTCTTTGGATCCAAAGCGACCATGGCAGTATTGCTTGCATTGAAGTTTGAAGCGAGGGACGGGCCGAATTTTGTGATAGTTTCCTCGGCTTTCTGTTGCAGATCATAATCGAGCGTCGTTATGACACGAAGCCCACCATCAGAAACCATTTCTTCGCCGTACTTTTGTGTTATGTAATCCTTCACGAACATCACGAAGTGAGGGGCTCGAATGCTCGAGTCGTTCTTGGCGAGGAATTGCACCTTCTCTTCTAGAGCGGCATCGTGCTCTTCTTGGGATATGATGCTCAAATCGAGCATTCTTCGCAATACGAGTTTGCGGCGCGCATCGAGAGCATCTCGGTGAGTCCCATACGGGGAATAGTAGGTAGGCGCTTGAGGTATGGCTGCTAAGTATGATGCTTGGGCAAGAGTGACGTCTTTGGCTGGACTGCCAAAGAATGTACGGCTAGCTTCCTCGACCCCGAAGATAGTACCTCCATAGGAAGTGTCGTTGAGATATGTCTCGAGGATCTGATCCTTGCTCATGACGCGGGTGAGCTTCACTGCGATGACCCACTCCTTGATCTTTCGAGTCAATGTCTTGTCCTTGGTCAGAAGCGAGTTCTTAACGACTTGTTGAGTGATGGTCGATGCTCCTTGACCGTAGTCGCCAGTGGCTATGTTCGCAAGGACTGCACGGATGATAGATGTCGGCTCAATGCCGATGTTAGTATAAAAATTAGAGTCCTCGATAGCGATCGTGGCCTGCTGTATGAGTGGTGATATGTTGGCGAGGGGGAGAGCGGTCCTCTTGGCGTCTTTACCAGTATCATAGAGAAGGATAGTACCACTTCTATCGAATATTTTGGTAGATTCTATGCTCTTGCGATTCTGGAATGAACTGAGGTCAGGCATCTCGAGTGTGGCGACCCATAGGGCAATGAGTCCTGCCACAATGAAGCCTGCGGATAGGCCCAGAGCTACGATAGACTTGATATGGCGATGAACCTTATTTTTTCTGTGCGGCATATGGGTATAGTAGCAAATCTACCACCCCCACGGAAGCCGTCAATGAAATGCGAGATTACTCTTCCCAGCGGTCTCCGAATGGGTTGAGCTCTTCGCCATCAAGAGATAACTCCTCAGCCTCATCATCTTCTGTGGGCGTCGCGAGGGGGTCTTCCTCGAGCTTCTCTTCTACACCGATAACTGCTGGCTCAGGCTCGTCTATTTCTATAGCCTTCTTTATTTTTACGGGAAGCACCTCACTCTCTACCGCTTCATCGTGTTCTTCAGTCGGGGCAACAGCTTTATGTATTTTTGTGCGCGGATGTTTGACCGTAGGCATACCTATAAATTACTTGATAACTCCTGTGTCGATAGTTGTAACAAAGTCTTTTTATTTTGGCAACAAACGAAAGCTGGGGATATCCTAAGGTGGTTATTTTGAGCAGGCGCTATGGGTAAGTGCCACAGCGACCGCATCGTACTCATCGTCAACAGTTTTCTTCTTTGGCATATCTACAAGAATATGAACCATCTTTATGACGCGCTCTTTGTCGCTTCTTCCGTCGCTCGTGATAGCTGACTTGATCTGCATCGGACTGTACTCGAATACGGGGATACCTGCTCTGACGGCCTCGTATATGATGATGCCGCGAGCCTCGGCGACGCGCATAGCAGTCTTCTGATTTTTGGTGATGAAGAGAGTTTCGAGAGCGAGCGCTTCAGGCTTGTATTCGGCTATAACTTCTGCCACCTTAGCGCCGATCTGGCCAAATCGCTTGTATATGTCATCTTTTGCGGACGTCTGGAGGCAGCCAGAATAAAGTAGCTTTTCTTTGTTCCTGCCGTTTTTCTCTATGACAGCGATGCCGAGACGATCGTAGCCGGGGTCTATGCCGAGAATTATCATAGGTATAAGTATAGCGTATTCGCAGAGGCTAGTTATTACAGAGATGCTTGGTGATAAAACATTAGCCCAATCCGATCATGATTATTGTTCCTATAGACAGGAATATAAATATGATTTTTTGTCTGGTTAGTTTTTCACCGAAGAATCTCCAAGCAACGAGAGACGTTATGAGGATGTAAAAACAGTTAATTGTGTAAGTGAGAGAAAAAGGACCTGTAGAAAGAGCGGTGGTGATTTCAGTTGTACCAACAAAATTCAAAACTCCCAAGAGTGCACCCCACATTACGATACCGGCATTGAACCGCATTCCTTGTTTCAGGTCTTTTCTCTCTGCAACGATAAGAATCAAGAATGCTGCTATGGTGGCAAAAAATAATTGCCAGAAAATAAAATTATTGAGTTCCACAGAAATAGCTGCAAACTTTTGTATAAATTTTGACAGAGCTGACAACAACACTATCCCAATAGCCCCACCAAGCAAGCCGTTTCTAAATGTTATGTGCTTATGATTGTAATTATAAAAACCTACCAGCAAAAAAGTTGCAATCACTCCTATACCCTGAAGCGGGGACATTTTGTCATGGAAAAAGGTAATTCCAAGTATTACCACTAAAGTATGTGAGCCGAGGCTAGTAATAGGGAAGAGAGCATTGGTGTCGAGCCTTTTAAGCATCTGCATTTGAAGCATAGAAAGTAGTGCATATAGAGCTCCCCACATAGACGCAAAAAGAATTACAGTGGAGTTAAAATGCACCGAATTCTTGAATAAAATACCAGCTAAAAGAGTGGCCACCAGTAGGCTCAAAAATGAATATGCATATTTATTATGCCCTTTGGCAACAGGAACCTTGAAAAGCGCCATCATTATACCGATGGCTACCACTCCGATGAGTGAATGAATGAACCAAGTTTCCATTCAGATATTACTCAGCATTCGTAAACACTTCCTGCACTTCATCGTTCTCCTCCAGTTCTTCGACGAGTTTGGTCAATACTTCAATATCTGCATCCTCGAGGGGCATAGTAGTCGTCGCGTTCCACGAACCTCCTTCTTTTTTGAAAGCCCATGATGCACTACCAGGGGAGGCAAGCTCGAATCCATTCTTGGAAAGGATATGTTTAATTTCTTGCGCAGCCTTATTCCTGTTGTCTGTGAGTGCATCGATGAGGATAGCGACACCACCAGGGCCGTAGCTCTCGTAGACGATAGACTCCATATCGGCAGAATTGTCAGTGGTCGCCTTCTTGATAGCGCGATCGATAGTGTCGTTGGGCATATTTTCACCACGAGCCTTTTCGATCGCTGCGGCGAGGCCTGGGGAAGAGAGGACACCCTTCGCCTTCTTTGCTTCTACGGTGATGAGGCGGACTAGCTTGCCGAAATTCTTGCTTTTTTGAGCATCGTTCTTCGCTTTGATATGTTTGATCTTGGAATATTTGTTATGGCCGGACATGTGGTTGGTGTGAGATTATCGCTGTAAAGTATACTTCATTATTTTCACAAAAGCTTCGCCGCACCCTTCTCGCCCATATGCGCATACGCTTTATCTGTTGCGATGCGCCCTCTCGGTGTACGCTCCAGTAAGCCTAACTGTATCAAATATGGTTCATATACCTCTTCGATGGTCGCTTGTTCCTCGGAAAGAGCAGCCGCAATCGTATTCAAGCCAGTCGGACCTCCTCCGAACTTGGTGATCAACACCTTCAAGATTTCTCGATCAGCCGAAGTTAGGCCGAGAATATCGACACCAAGCATCGTGAGTGCCTTCTCCACCACCTCTTTTGTAAGGGTTGTCTTGTGAATCTGTGCGTAGTCGCGGCATCTCTTCAAATGGTAGTTTGCAGTACGAGGAGTGAATCGTGAACGGACGGCGATCTCGCGTACAGCGTCAGGATGAATCTCGATATCGAGTATCTTCGCGGAACGCTCAATAATGCGAGCAATCTCTTCGTTGGTATAGAACTCTAGTTTGAATACTCCTCCGGAGAATCGTGATCGCAGAGGAGAGGAAATCATGGCTATCCTCGTGGTTGCGGCGATGAGGGTGAACGGGGGAAGGTCGAGCTGAATAGTCCTTGCGGACGGTCCTTTGCCTATGATAATATCGAGCATTCCGGACTCCATGGCAGGGTAGAGTACCTCTTCGATGGCCTTATTCAATCGATGTATTTCATCGATAAAAAGTATGTCACCAGATGAAAGATTGGTGACGATCGAAGCGAGGTCGCCGACCTTGAGAATAGCAGGACCCGAGGTTACCTTCATTTGAGAGCCTGTTTCCTTGGCAATAAGATGTGCGAGTGTAGTCTTGCCGAGACCTGGGGGGCCATAGAAGAGAATGTGTTCAGGAGGGTGTTTGCGCTCCTGGGCAGCAGTGAGGAGTATGTGGAGGTTATCCTTGATATTCTTCTGCCCGATATACTCATCCCAACGTCCAGGTCGCAGGGTTTGATCGAGAAAACCCACGTCTTTCTCGTCCGGAAGGGTATTGGGAGGGGGTATTGACATTTTAATATGTGTATGCTAGGATATGCATGAAGTCACATATGTAGTGTATAACATGCATATCAGGAATGCGAACGAAGGGCGTCGCATTTTTATATGTCTATTTGCCCGATGTGCCGAATAATCGAGTGTGCTCATTTCGAACTCGTGAACCTCTAAGCAATGGCCTTCCCAGGTTTGGGTATAGTGCTAAGGACATTCTGGTTGCAATGCTTGCATTGCGTACTGTAATTATCCTCGGGACTCTACCTCGCTTGGCGCATCACGCGCCGAGATATTGCTTAGAGATTCTCTAGTTTGAACGGATAGAGACTCATCTGGACTCATCCTACTCTTGTGGTTTATAAAATCAATGGGGAAAAGTTTCACCGCACGCCTTTGACAGGGGAGTCAAAGGTGTTTTTAGTCGTCTAGTGTAGTTTGGTGCCAGAGTTCCTGATCCCATCCTGAAGAGATTTCTGCGCCATGACCAGCTGGCTCTGGCGTTGTAACTTTTCGCGCTGTAACTTCTGGAGCTGCGAGCGCAATTTTGGTATTTCAGTTTCGGCTACGAATAACTCGTGCTTCTCAGCGTGTATCTTCTTTTCTAATTGTGGTATCTCCTGACTCAAGGCGACCTTCTTGGTTTCTAGTTCGCGGAGTTTTTCTTCCGCCTCACGAAGCTCCTGTATTTCATGGTTCACCTGTTCTTGTAACTTTCGTATCATATCGCCGAGATTGTTTGGATTTTGCATAGGTGTATATTAGTCAGTAAGTGCGATCACGCGTTCAAGCTCGCTCATCGAGGTTACGCCCTGCAATATCTTGAGCGTACCATCTTGCCTCATGGTCAGGAGGCCTTGGCCTTGTGCTGCAGCCCAGATCTCGCGTTCGCTCGGGTTCATTTCTACCGCATCTTCGATCTTCTTGTCAGTAAGTATTGCTTCATAGATACCGATACGACCTTTGTAGCCGGTTTTGTTGCACTTCTCACAGCCGACTGCTACCCACATCTTGGTACGATCAGCAGGAATGAGTGATTTGTCTTCGACTCCTTGCAAAGTGGTCTCAATGTTCTGTTGGACCTCGCCTTCGACGGGAACTTCCTTCTTGCAGAATTCACAGAGTTTACGGACGAGGCGTTGCGCCATGGCTACACGAATAGCGGAGGTAAGGATCTTGGAGTTGACGCCGAGATCGATGAGACGGGGATAGGTTCCCGCTGCATCATTGGTGTGGAGTGTTGAGAAGACGAGGTGTCCGGTCAACGCAGAGTTGACCGCGATGTCAGCCGTCTCATTATCGCGGATTTCACCCACCATGATGATGTCGGGGTCTTGGCGCACAGCGGCGCGGAGACCCTCTAGGAAGTTGTAGCCCTTGTCATTGACCTGCGTCTGTACAATGCCGGGGAGGTGGTATTCGATCGGATCTTCGATGGTGACGATCTTGATCTGCGGATTGTGCACCTTCTTCAGGAATGAGTAGAGTGTCGTGGTCTTTCCTGACCCGGTCGGTCCCGTGGTCAGAATCATACCATCAGGTCGGTCTATCTCTTTTAGGAGGATATTGAGGAGCTTCGGGTTGATGCCGAGTGACTCGAGCGGTACATCGATAGATTTAGGGTTGAGGAGACGCATCACCACAGACTCGTTGTATGCACCTGGCAAGATAGAGACGCGCACCTCGATGTCTCCAATAGGGAGGTGGATACTGAAACGCCCATCCTGTGAGTCCTTTTTTATATTGAGCTTCATACCCGAGATGAGTTTGATACGGGAAAGGATGAGGCCGTAGGTTTCGACGTCGAATCGGGCGACTTCTTGGAGCACACCATCGAGACGGTAGCGAAGTTGGACATATGTCTGCTCTGGTTCGAGGTGTATATCCGATGCGTCGATAGCCAGTGCTCCCGCAACTGCCGTTTCGAGAATACGAGACACGCGATAGCTTTTCTTGCCGGCCAGCGTGTTCTCTAGGATAGAGATGATAGTAGGGAGGCTTTTGGCCTGCTCAACGATAGCGGCAATTTCATCATTGGAGATCTCGAGTGATCCAGCCTTACTCTCATAGGCAAAGGAAAGATCCTTGTACATCTTCCACGCTTTCTCGAGGCTTTGTGTTGAAGCGATATAGATTTCCGGCACATACCCCTTGGTTTTGAGGTCGGTGATGAGCGCCTGCACTTTTTCATCCTGGGGATTGCGTGTCGCGATCTTTATCTTTTTGTCTATAAGCGCAAATGCTGCTGAGCGGCTGGTGCGCGCAGTATCCTCGGTAATGAGGCGGAGTGCATCGCTGTTGATAGGTATACCAAGTAGGTTGATGTATTCCAGGCCGTATTTGCCGGAAAGTATCTGGACGAGGTCCTCTTCCTCTTTGTGGAGCAGCTCGCCGAGCTTACGCTTTTGCTTGTCTTCGTCGAAGGTGAGTGTCATTGATGATGATTATATCGTCAAGTGAGGGTTTGTGAAAGCTCGCTACAGAGCCATTTCAGGGATATTGACTTTTATGCACTAAACATGGTATAATATAACTTGAAGCAAAGGGAGGTCCTTTGTACCACGACTGCACTTTTATGAAAAAAATACTATGGATGGTAGCGGCGCTCTGCGTCGCAACAACTGGATGCTCGAGCGATCGCGCACGTGCGCCCAAGCGTGTGTATGAAATCACGGTGATTTCGTCCGCGAAATGCTTGTGCGCCACGGTGCCTTCACCAGCAAAAACAACCAACGCTCCTCGTGTCTTTGAAATCACGGTGAGCGTCAGTTCGCAGGCACAGAAAAAGAGCCCATGCTCCAATTCCTGCAACAGTAAGGTTGAGAAAAGCTGTGAACCAAAACCGTGCGCTCCGAAACCCTGCGCACCGCGTGTCGGGTCGACGCACATCTGGCAGGATCAAGCGCCTCGGACAGAGGTGCACTACATTCCTGTTCCTACACAACCACAGGTTGTGGCGGCGTCTCCGTGCAGAACGAGCTGGTTCGGTAATGTCTTCCAGGCATCGGCCAGTATCAATGTGATCGGTTTCGGCAACAGCTACCCTGACAGGTACTGGAGCCCCGACTACATGCAAGGGCGCGAGATCCGTCGGACGCAGGATTTGTACAGCGGCCGAGGGGGATACGGGCATGGTGGAGGATACGGTCATCAACCACAACCCCGCCTGAACCGCCCCATTCCACGGACACATCCGATACCGTCGCCTCCGCACTCGATCTATCGTTGAGTCCGGAAGCATCATTCACAGCTGCATCTTCGAAAGGGGATGCAGCTTTTTAGTATTCGACTGAAGGAGGGATACATTTTTGATGTTCTTCCTTTTTTGCCACAGAAATGAAATGGCTTCCTCGCCACACTTTCCAAGCAACATTCGTCACCTAACACCTCCAGAGTAACGGACCTCTGGGGACCCAAGACATTGACAAGTAAGCAATAACTATGCTATTATTGCAGTAGTTCTTTAACGTGCTTGGAAAAGGATCTTATATGAAAAGTACAAAGGTTAGAAGAAAAACCCCAAACACTAAACGTAGGTCTAAACTGAAGCCCGAAGACCTATACTTTATTAAATTCGGCCGGCGGCCAAATGGTCCCCCTCCCGTCTACTGTTCCAGTTATAGTGACCGAGAAGCAAATCCGCTGTAAGAAATTTTAAAAAGCAGAAAGTTGCAGAGCGAACTCAACAACTGCTTTTCCATCGGTGACGATCGGTGGTTTAGGGCCTCTCCTCCCGTCGACATGTGAGGCGACAATATGGAGAGTCAAGAATGGAGGCTGTCTAACGACGGCCAAAATCTCTTGTCGGTTCGCAGTTTAGAAGTTGTGGGCGTGCGTTTGACTTTGTCGACGCGCGCCTTCTTTTTATTGTTAATTAAAAGTGGGAAGATGAATCGTGGTATCACCTAATCGTTCAAAAACAGTTCTAACATCCTCTACGACGGCACCCAGTATTCGGGACGCCTTGAGACATCGCTCTTGTGCGTGTAGTATTACCGCATGGCAAAATATATCTCCCATTCACCCGAAGAGACCGCAAAGATAGCGGGAGAGTGGCTGGTTCGCGCCGCGGCCCAGAGATCGGCGTCGACAGGTGTTTCATCTGGAGCGACGGTCGTCGGGCTCGCTGGTCATCTAGGTGCCGGCAAGACAGCTTTTGCAAAATGCGTCGCCCAGACGCTCGGCATCACTGAAGATGTGACGAGCCCTACTTTTGTGATTATGAAGGTGTATCCTATAGATTCTTCAAAAGGATTTTCTTGGGAGAGACTGGTGCATATCGATGCGTATCGGCTTGAGCACGCAAAGGAATTGGGTGCGATTGATTTTGAGGCGTACGCAGCGGATCGAGGTAATCTGGTTCTCATCGAGTGGCCGGAGAATGTAAAGGAGATGGTTGAAGGCTTGGATGGATATTCGCAGCTCAATTTTAAAGTGGGGGAAAAGGATACAGAGAGAGTGATTGAGTTTCAATAAAATTTTTAGCTCCAGTCTGGTATACTTTTGCCATGGAGGAAATCGATATTTTAGATGCTATTCCTGATGATGCGTTAGGAATTACCAATGTATTTTACAAGGCTTGGCTTTCTACATACCCAAATAAAGAGAAAGGTGTAACGGTAGATGATATAGAGGATAGTTATAAGGATGAATTTTCTGTCGAAAAAATAGAAAACCTAAAAGAATTGATAAGAAATTTGCCAAAAAACAAGAAAAGATTGGTTGCAAAGAAGGGAGATCTTGTTGTCGGGGCGTGTGCTGTTGCCAGGAATGAGGATAATAATCATTTAAGAACTTTATATATTTTGCCAGAATTCCAAAATAGAGGAATAGGAACAAGGCTTTGGAATAAAGCTATGGAATTCCTTGATCCTAAAAAGGATACATATGTTCAGGTTGCAGAGTATACAGAAAATGCGATTCGTTTTTATAAAAAATTAGGCTTTGTAGATACCGGAAAAAGAACAATAGAGGAATCAGGTAGATTAAAAAGTGGAGCTACCATTATCGATATGGAAATGGTGAAGAAAGCTGAGTAAGTTGGGATGATGGGCGGCGAAGAGGGTGGTTGATATTTCCTGATGAGGGGGTATACTGCGATACAGCACACTATCATGAGCGCGAATATTTCAAAACAATTCATCGCAGTCCGGGCAGTGATCATTCAGGACTCAAAGATCCTGCTCATCAGAGAATCTGTGGCCTATGAGGGAGGCGCCAACAAAGGTAAGTACGACTTTCCTGGTGGCAAAGTAAAGACTGGGGAAGATTTCAGGGATGCCATTCAGCGAGAAACGATTGAAGAAGTTGGATTGCATGTCGAGATCGGACGTCCATTCTATGTGGGAGAGTGGCGACCGGTTGTGCGCGAGGAACAGCTTCAGATCGTTGGCATATTTTTCCTCTGCACAATGTCATCTGGAAACATCAAGCTCGGTGCTGACCATGATGAATATGCATTGGTGACAGCCGCTGAAGCCCTCAAACTCGACCTGATAGAAGAAACCAGAACAGCTATCAATTCTTTGGTAGACCAGAAACTGCTCTAACGGGCGGTTTTTTATTTGTTCATAACCCGTCTATTCTGGTGTACAATGCCCCTATGTCACCAGCTAAGAAAAAGGAAACGAAGGTGGTCAAACAAGAAAGCAGGAGGTTGGTCCTGCTCGATTCGCACGCCATACTCCATCGCGCATATCATGCTCTCCCTGACTTTTCGACAGCTCGCGGGGAGCCGACTGGTGCACTCTATGGCCTCTCCGCCATGCTCATTAGTGCTATCGAAGGTCTCAAGCCCGATTACATCGTTGCCTGCTTCGACGTGAAGGGTCCAACCTATCGTCATGAGGCGTACAAAGGATACAAGGCTCAGCGCAAAGAAACAGATGATGATCTCATCACGCAGATCAATAGGTCATACGATATATTCAAGGCGCTCGATATACCGATCTACAGCAAGGAAGGGTACGAAGCGGATGATATGCTTGGTACGATCGTCGAACAGGTGAGGGTGCAGAACGAAGACAAGAAGAAAGATTCGCCTCGTATCGATATTGTTATTGCCTCGGGCGACATGGACACGCTCCAGCTGGTGAAGGACAAAGTTGTTCAGGTCTATACACTTAAGAAAGGAATCAAGGATACCATCCTCTATGATGAGGATCTTGTGCGTGAACGATTTGGATTTGGTCCGGAGCTCATACCTGACTACAAAGGCCTTCGTGGCGACACATCCGACAATATCATCGGCGTGAAAGGCATCGGCGAGAAAACTGCCACGATATTGATCACCACATTTGGTACGATCGAGAATATGTACAAAGAACTCGAAGCTGGACATGAGAAGAAATTCTTGGATGCAGGAATCACTCCGCGTATCGTCCAACTCCTGAAAGACAATAAGGAGGAGGCTGAATTCAGCAAGATGTTAGCGACGATCAATAGGAAATCGCCGGTTGAGTTCGTATTGCCCGAGAAGACATTCAGGGAAGGACTCGATCTCAAGAAAGTGACGGCGCTCTGGACGGAGTTGGAATTCAGGACGTTGGTGCAGAGGTTGCAAAAGGTTATTGGGAGCAGTGTTGCAGCGGCCGAAGAAAGAGATTCTGAGGGGGCTTTCGGACTGAGTGCAGACGAGGGAGAACGAGCCGCTGCGTCAGCAGACGCAGACGGCGTACCCCGAGCGAATCTGCTTTCTTCGGCCGCTGCTCCTGCAGCCACTTCGTTATTCAACAGCGCCATCGACCCCAAACTCCTCAAGGAGACTCTTCTCGCACTCTGGCTCGTCAACTCAAACCTCACTAACCCGACGCTCGAAGACCTACTTAATTTCGGTAATACTGACGATTTCGCCAAAGCGCGCAAGACGGTGTATACCGAGCTCGACAAAAGAAATCTCCGTAAGGTGTACGAAGAGATTGAATTGCCACTCATTTCGATTACCGACAAGATGGAAGAGAGGGGAATCAAGGTAGACAAGATTTTATTGACGGATTTGTCGCAGAAATATCATGCAGAAGCAAATCGACTGCAAAAGGAAATTTGGAAGCTGGCAGATATGGAGTTCAACATCAGCTCACCAAAACAGCTTGGCGAAGTGCTTTTTGATAAATTGGGATTGACGGCAAAAGGTATGAAGAAAACTGCCGGTGGTGCACGATCTACCAAAGAATCCGAGCTGGAAAAACTAGTCGATTTACACCCGATCGTGAAGCTCATATTCGAGTATCGAGAGCTCACTAAGCTTCTCTCTACATATATCGACGCTATCCCGCCGCTCTTGGATGACAAGAATCGCCTGCACTCGCACCTCGTTTCGGCTGGATCATCGACCGGGCGTATGGCATCCATCAATCCGAACCTGCAGAATATTCCCATCAAGACTGAGCTCGGCAAAGCAATCCGTCACGCCTTTGTGTCAGAGAGAGGCTTCAGGCTGTGCAGCTTCGACTATTCGCAGATGGAACTACGCATCGCAGCTTTCCTTTCTGGTGACGAGAAGATGATAGAGATCTTCAAAGGAGGGGAGGATGTTCATGCATCTGTGGCCTCATTCGTATTCAAGGTTCCTCAAGACACGGTTACTTCAGAGATGCGTCGCCAAGCGAAAGCGATCAATTTCGGTATGCTCTACGGTATGGGCGTGACCTCTCTGCAGAAGAGCATCGGTACTGACCGTCCGACTGCGCAGAAATTTTATGATGATTATTTCCACACATTTTCGCGTCTGGCGGACTATCTCAATGAAGTGAAGGCTGAGACTGCACGCCGCGGCTACACAGAGACATTCTATGGTCGTCGGAGATATTTCGAGGGGATCAAGTCCAAGATCCCATATATCCGCGCACAGGCTGAACGCATGGCTATCAATGCGCCCATTCAGGGCACAGAGGCTGATGTCATCAAGATAGCTATGATCAGAATCGATGAATATCTCAAAAAAGAGGGATTGCAGAATGATGCACATGCGTTACTCCAAGTGCATGACGAGCTCGTGTATGAGATAAAGGATGAAAAGGCAGAAGAAATCTCGAAGCAGATTGTGAAGATCATGGAATCGGTGATGAGTACGGAGGATACCAAGGGTATTGTCATGAAAGCTGAAGGTGCAATCGGGGGAACATGGGGTGAGCTCAAATAACTATATGCTCTACGTCTTTCACGGAACCGATACGCCAGCCGCAGTCACCAAAGCAACCTCCCTTGTTGCTTCATTGCGCGCCAAGAAGCCCGATGCGTCATATGTGCGTGTCGAGGCGGCTCAGTGGTCTCCCTCCATCATCGAGGAACATATCGGTGGACAGGGATTATTCTCGAACAAATATATTATTTTTCTTGATCGTGTGACCGAGAATGTTGAAGCGAAGGAATTATTTGCAGACTTTGCACCGGTCATGGGTGAATCAACGAATATATTTATCGTGCTTGAAGGGAAGTTGAATGCGGAGTTGAAAAAGGCTTTTGAAAAATCGGCAGAAAAGATGGTTGAGACTGAGAAGAAGGAGGTGGCGAAAGGTTTTGGTGCAAGTTCGGGGGAATTCAATATATTCGCTTTGGCTGATGCGGTGGGGGCACGAGATCCGTTCAGGGCATGGTCTGTATATAGAGAAGCTGTCGACAAGGGAACAGAGCCAGAGAATATCATCGGCACTCTGTTTTGGCAGATGAAGTCTATGAAGTTAGCGGCGCGGGCGAAGAGTGCGAGCGAGTCGGGATTGAGTCCGTTCGTCTTTTCAAAAGCAAAGAAAGCTGCGGGTAACTATAGTGAAGGGGAGTTGAACTCACTTACAGAGAAGCTTATAACGGTCTATCATGATGCCCATCGAGGAGTGTGCGATGCTGAGTTGGCGGTGGAGAGAGTGATGTTGGGGTTGAAATAAATCATTGCATTTTTTTATAGGGCGTGGTTTAATTTTTTTCAGGAGGAGTATCGTATGCGGATTTTGACACATAAGCAACAAGACGAAGCGCACCAGCGTCGTCTTGTTGAAGCTGAGAAAATAGTCCCATTGTTACAAGAGCTCATCGCGTGCCCAGAAGTCGCAGATCTCATTGAGGATGTTGTGATTTGTCACAGTTATAGTGAAGTTGATGGTGAGCGACTGAGTACTTTGCGGCTAACAAAACGTGGTTTGGTGCATCACTTCAATCGAGACGCGCCGGTGACAGATCTCATGGAATGTGTCATGAGCTTCGCTCATTTGCATGATTTTACCGTGAGAAAACTTATTGCTAACTTGCGCGGCTTGCCTGGTGCTGAATTCCCGCAACTTCCTGCACAGTAAGGAGTTGGGGATTTTTATTTTGCTCAAAATACATCAACTAGTTCTGTGCGCCCAGTTGGAATCGAACCAACGACCCACTCCTTAAAAGGGAGTTGCTCTACCGACTGAGCTATGGGCGCAAGCGAGGGAAACAAAAACCGAACTTGTTCGGGCTTTGGGCCCGAGCGCAGCACCCAAATGCATGTATGGGCGTGTAGCTCACAATATACTAGCATTTTTACCTGCTAGTCAAATACTAGAGCGGCAAATCAAACGCGAACCAGCCAGCGCCGGTGAGCATGACAGAGACTGCCATAGCGAGAAGAAGTAGGTAATAGTTGATACCTCCGGTAAGGAATGCCTTATCGCGAATCTTGAATCCGAGCTTGATGACCAGGATGATCGCGTTGAGGAGGGCGGCGAGCTGGGTCCAGAGGCCGATGATGAGGAAAACTGCGACGAGGATCTCAGCGCCACCGTATATTTTGCTGTTACTGCCGGAGCTGCCACCTTTGCCGAGCATTTTCTGGTAACCGAAATATGCCAGGGTTACGCCGAGCACTACGCGCAGGATGAAAGGTGCGAGCTGTTCGTATGAGAGCAATGAAGGAAATAGGGAAAGCATGGCGGGGTAGTTATTGGTAGTAGACTAGCATTATATGGTATATATTGAAATATGCCAGACACCCGTCTCATTCTCGACAATATCCGCAGCACCCACAATGTTGGATCCATTTTTCGCACCGCTGATGCTGCTGGTGTCTCGAAGATCTATTGTATTGGCACCACTCCGGCTCCTGTAGACCGATTTGGTAGGAAGAGAAGGGATGTTGCAAAAGTCTCATTGGGTGCCGAGGATGCCGTTGCATGGGAGCACAGTGAAGATGGGGTTAAGCTTATAAAAACACTTAAGAAAGACGGGTTCAGTATAGTTGCGCTTGAGCAGGACAGAAGGTCTGTTGATTATCGGGATATTTCTTTTTCTGATAAAAATACCAAGCTAGCGGTGATTCTGGGTAACGAGATGGGTGGTGTATCGGAAGAACTTTTGAAACGGTCTGATATGATCATTGAGATACCGATGAAAGGGAAGAAAGAGTCCTTGAATGTATCAGTCGTTACCGGAATCATCCTTTTTCACCTCAATCGTTGATGTTTGTCGCAAAAATGTGTGCCTCTACCGCCGAGCACGATACGTACAATAGTTCCATCACAACCTTTCTTGTCACATGGTGTGCCTGTGCGCCGATATGCATGATGACTTTCATGAAATTCACCCTTGTTTCCGTGAATATTGCGGTAATCTGAAGTGGAATCACCCCCAAAATCTATGCCCCTCGATAGTGTTTGTTTGATGGCCACAAAGAGAAGTCTCAGGTCCTTCGCTGATATGTCAGATACTTTTTGCGCTGGATGCACCCCTGTGCGCCATAGAGACTCATCGGCATAAATATTGCCGATACCAGCGATGATCTGTTGATTCATGAGGACCTGCTTTATTTTTCCACTTGGCCGGAGATTGATCCTGGCGACGAATGCATCGAAGTCGAACTTATTCTCCAAGGGCTCAGGACCGATGTTGTGAAGGTGATCTGATTCAGCCGACATGCCCGCTTCGATCAGTGTCACCTTGGCAAATTTACGTACGTCCGAAAGTGCCAAGTATTTTTTATTGGAGAAGGACAGCACGAAATGTACATGCTTGTTATATGGATCCTTCAGAGATTCCGGCGTGATTGCCTCCCAGGGATCTTTTTTCTTGGTAGTGTTGAATCGGTATTGGCCATAAAGCAGGTGCCCGGTCATCTTGAGATGCACGAGTAGGGTGCATCCGTTAGATAGTCCGATCAATATATTCTTGGCTCGACGAGAGGCGGAAATTATCGTGGTGTCGATGATCCGCTTCTTGATCCGTGCGAAATAGAGGGGATCTTTGATGGTGGCAGATCCTTTGAAGTGGGGACTATTGTAGTCAGACCACACATCCGTGATGCGCAGGCCCACGACATGTTCTTGCAAACCATTCACGGTTGTTTGTACTTCGGGGAGTTCGGGCATGAGCTAAGTAAAGTCCAAAAGTGCACGATGTGCAAGTTATTCAGAGACCCCGCAGGCGGGGTCTCTGCTATACTATACTCAACATGCGCCACTATATCGCCATTGCCATACTCATAAGTTTTTTCTTGACACCGTGGCTGGCGACGCAATTTCCCGAACAGGCAGCTCGGATTTTGGCGAGCATCCAAGATGTGGGCGGTCAGTTGGCGGCTGTAGTGACGCGCAATCCACGCACAGTTGCTCAGTTGCAGCAGAAATATTCTATTGATGCAGAACGGGGAACTGCAAAGATACGCATTCTTCTCATGCCTGGTCACGAGCCTAGCTATGGTGGAGCGGAGTTTGGAAGCCTCAAGGAGCGCGACCTCACGGTTCAACTTGCAGACGAACTCGCCAAATTCCTTCGAAACAACAGTAAGTATGAAGTCATCGTGCCACGTACTCAAACGGCATGGGACCCTACCTTCCAGACGTATTTCAAAGACCAGTGGAACAGTATTGTCGAGTGGCAAAAGGCGCACAAAGAAGAATCGCTGCGCCGCGTCGCCCAATTTAGCCATACCGACTTTGTGCCCAAGGTGCAGCACAATGCGGCTCCGAATGATGTTGCGTACCGTCTCTACGGCATCACCAAATGGTCCAATGAACACGGGGTCGATATTGCTATACATATTCATTTCAATGATTATCCAGGACATGGCTGGAAAGTTCCTGGCGAGTATAGCGGGTTCTCTATATATGTGCCTGAGGCGCAATATACCAACAGCACAACTACGCGTGCGGTGGCAGAGACAATATTCAAACGGTTGGGTAAATACAACGCAGTTTCGGATCTTGCGGGTGAATCGACAGGCATCGTCGATGAGCGTGAGTTGATTGCGATCGGGGCAAATGACACTGCAGATGCGGCAAGTCTACTCATTGAATACGCGTATATATATGAGCCGCAGATCGTAGATCCAGAGTCGCGACCACTCGCTATCAGGGACTTGGCGTACCAGACGTATCTTGGCCTTGAGGATTTCTTCAACCCTGGCAAGACAACGATGGCGGCATCAGCCTATGACACGCTGGTACTTCCGTATACATGGAACGGTGCGATAGCGGAGAATGCCCGCGCATCCCAAGATGTGTATGCGCTTCAAACCGCCCTCCTCGTCGATGGTGTGTATCCTCCATCAAATAAGAGTAAGAACGACTGTCCGCGTACGGGCAAAATTGGACCGTGTACCAAAGAGGCGATTAAGGCATTTCAAGGTAAATATGGTCTTGAGCGTACAGGATCAGTAGGACCGAAAACTGTAGAGAAGCTCAATGGTCTATATTCAGTGAAGAGTATTTAGGATCTTCTCTATCTCTTCTCGTGCTATTCGCGCATCGCTCCAAGGGGTTTTTGAATTTTTTGGACCCATGATATACGGATCTGTTCCTTTGCCTGTGATGAGGACGGTGTCTCCAGTTTTTGCCCGGCGAATAGCCTCACGAATAGCCTCACGGCGATCAATGATGATCGTTGGTTTCTGCGAGGTGATGCCGGAAGCGACCTCGTTGACGATCTTCTGTGGATCCTCATCGTACGGATCCTCATCAGTGAGTATGATTTCATTGCAATAAGTGTCTGCAATCTTGCCCATTACAGCGCGTTTACTCGTATCGCGACCTCCTCCGGTGCCCCCGAGGACACAGATGTTTCTGGATGATTGGAAGACCTGATATAGCTTTTCGAGGGAGTCAGCAGTGTGTGCATAATCGACGATGACACTAAAGTCTTGCCCCGCCTCGATTTTTTGTACTCGTCCGGGTATTCCCGAGAATCCTTCAATTGCTCGAACCATCTCGTCGGTCGTTACACCTTGGCTGCGAGCCGCTGTGATCGCTGCGGTTATGTTGTACAGATTGAAAAGTCCCGAGAGATGCGAGCGGATGCGTCTGCCGTCGAGAGTGAACTCGAGACCCGCTTTTTTGACCTCATACGGTTCGACATCGTGGATACTGTAGCTTGTCTTACGATCGGCATCGCATTCCATGAAGCGATCGGATGCCGCATCATCTGCATTCACGACAAGCGTACGGTTTTCTTTTTTTGATTTGCCGAGCTGTCGCGCGATAGAGAGTTTGGATTGAGCGTAGTTTTCGTACGATCCATGCGCTTCGATATGTTCAGGGGAGAGGTTGGTGAAGATGAATGCGTCGAGTTCGATCCAGCGATGACGATGCAGAAGTGCTCCTTGAGACGTCATCTCCATGATGAGGTATTGGCAACCGTTGTTAACCGCTTTCCTGATGATTTTTTGTACGAAGAACCTGCCCGGCATGCTCATTTTGTAGAGATTCTCTGAAGATATATCCCCGACTTTGAAACGGATGGTATTTGAAATTGCGGTCTTGTAGCCCGCTTCTTCGAGGATGGCATTCAAGATTTCCACAGTTGAACTCTTACCCTTGGTGCCGGTAACGGCAATGATCTTGATCTTGCGAGAAGGGAACCGGTACCACAATGCAGCGAGAAATGAGAGCGTCCAGTGATAGGGCCCCTGTAGGCGTGAAAAAACCTTTGTAGGTATATGGCGGCGAATCTGTGCGAGAGCGGTGTCGAGCATAATGGGTACAGTATGGCTCATCTTCCCAACTCTTTCAACGCCGCCTTCACCTTCTTGCCTGTATCAGAAATATCTGCAGGAATTTTTTTGAGAGCTTCACGCGCTTCATCTGTCTCATATCCAAGTGCCTTGAGTGCTTCGAGGGCGTCCATATCACTCGACATACCTGCGGAGAGAGCAGGGTCATCGGAATGGAAAGAGGCTCCAGCGAGCTTGTCTTTGAGTTCGAGAACAATCTTCTCTGCGGTCTTCCTACCAATACCTGAGACTTTGACCAGGTGTGCGACTGAACCGGTACGGATAGAGCTGGCCAGTGTGTCCGCTGAGACGAGCGAGAGTATATTCAGGGCGCTTTTCGGGCCGATACCAGATACACCGATGAGAAGCTCAAAGAAAGAGCGCTCTTTCTTGGAAGTGAATCCATAGAGATCGAGCGCATCTTCGCGAACGATCGTATGAGCCCAAAAGACGACATCCTGGCCTACATTCAAGGTGTGGATGGTGTCGTCCGTGGTGTACACCTTATAGCCGATACCGTTCATGTCTAGTACAGCGTATCGGTTACCTGTTTCTAGGATGGGGCCGCGAAGGTAGGAAATCATGGGGGTAGTATATCAGATTTGGTAAGGTTCTTTACTTCTTTTGTCCAATATGGTACCTTTCTCTCACATACAACAACTTATGCCTATTACCTCATCAGCTCACAAAGCACTCCGCGCATCCAAGAAGAAGCGCGTCTTCAATCTCCGCCGCAAGTCTGCGATTGAGAAGAATATGAAGGAATTCCGCAAGCTTCTTGTTGCCAAGAACAAGGTTTCAGCAGAGAAGCTCGTTCCATCTATCTATCAGGCACTCGACAAGGCAGTAAAGACAGGATTCATCAAGGCCAACACGTCGTCACGTACCAAGTCTCGCGTGATGGCCGCTTTGAAGAAACTCGCGTAAGGTTGCCTCCTGCCCTCATCGTTCAATGGATAGGACGCAAGATTGCGGATCTTGCAATGTAGGTTCGATTCCTACTGAGGGCACAGGATTGATAGAAAATGGTCTTGTACTGAAAATCGTCGGCATGTGCCGACGATTTTCATGCAATGATTCTGGATGGGTGGCAATGTAAGACCTTGGCTATACCCTCGTCAGTAACCCGACATCATGAAATACACAAAACACGCCTTATATGCCCTGGTGGCGATAAATATCGCCTTTTTGTTTGGAGCTCTATTCCGGCTGTACTCTGAGAACAAGATGCTGAAGAGCTTTATTGAGAGTAGGGGAGAAGTCAGGTACGAAACCTATAGTGTCTAGTTCTGTGGGGAATTAGAGTTCGTCGATAGCTTCATTAGCGAGATCCTGTGCTTCTTCTGCAAGCTCGATGGCATCCTCATAATCTTCATCATCGAACGCTTCCTGGGCATCATCATACTTGTCACGCGCATCATCGTAGAGGTCACGTGCATCATCCACATCATCACCATCGTCTTCAGCTGCCACGATTTCATCACGCGCATCGTCTATAGCCTCGTCAGCGTCTTCGAGAGCTTGTTCGGCATCTTCCTTATCTTCGCCGCTCGATATATCTTCGACGGCTTCCTCTGCATACTTCTCTGCTTTTTCTGCAAGATCAGTCGCTTCTTCGATATCTTCCTCTATGTACGCCATGACAGCCTCTACCAAGCGATCCTCGGCTTTTTCGAGAAGGTCTCGCATGTCTTCTATTTCTTCAGCGGTGTTATCTCCTTCGTCTTCTGCGTCATCTACCTCATCGATCGCGTCTTCCAGCTGGCTGTATACGCTCTTGAGCAGTTTGCGGATAGCTGTTTCGCTTGCTGATGGAGTTGCTACAGGTGTTGGTACTGTAACAGGGGTCGAAATTACGGGTACTACAGTTGTTGTACCAGATGGCGACAGTGTCGTGGTTGGTGAAGGGGTTGGTGTACTTTTCTTGATCTCAGCTTGATAGGTGGTGCGTGACAGCGGACCAAATGTGCCCGTTGCAGGATAGATACCTGCGGCAGTCTGCCACTTCTTTACCGCCTCCCGAGTTTTCTCTCCAAACGAGCTGGTCTCACTTCCCATAGATCCTGGACCGGAGCTGGATATAATGTATCCGTTCTTGTTCAGGTATTTCTGTAGACAACGAACTTCTTCGCCGACTGAACCCGTGCTCAAGTCGCCGAAGAAAAGACATGCATCATCGGCTCGAGCGGTCGAGGGTGCGAAACCTACGACGGCCAGTGCGATGACCGAATATAACGCGTACTTTGTATATATGTTTTTCATACCACTAAGTATACCCTAGGATATGAAATTTGAGGATATAGCCTATTCGGTCTTGAACACCTTCGTGCCGCGGTATGCCGCCTTCGTGCCGAGCTCTTCTTCGAGACGGAGGAGCTGGTTATATTTGGCAACACGATCAGTTCTTGAGAGGGAACCGGTCTTGATCTGTCCTGTACCGGTACCAACAACGAAATCGGCTATTGTAGTGTCCTCAGTTTCGCCTGAACGGTGGGAAATGATGGAAGTGTACCCAGCTTTCTTTGCAAGATTGATAGAATCAATTGTTTCTGAGACCGTGCCAATCTGATTGAGTTTGATGAGGATGGAATTGCCGACTTTCTCAGTGATGCCGCGACCAAGTCTCTCGATATTGGTGACGAAGAGGTCGTCGCCGACGATTTGGACTTTTTTCCCAAGTTTCTCGGTGAGGAGCTTGTATCCTGCCCAGTCATCTTCGGCAAGACCATCCTCGATAGAGGCTATAGGGAACTTTGTACACCAATCGACATAGAAGGCGACCATTTCTTCAGAGGTGAGAGACCTATTCTCGCATGCGAGATGATACAGGCCATCTTTGTAGAGTTCCGTTGCAGCAACATCGAGAGCGAGCATGATATCCTTACCGGCTGTGTACCCGGCTTTCTGTATTGCTTGCAGGATGATCTCGACAGCCGCCTCATTCGAAGGAAGAGATGGTGCGAATCCACCCTCGTCTCCAACGGTCGTTGCGAGTCCCTTGTCGTGGAGTAGCTTCTTGAGCGCATGAAATATCTCTGCACCCATACGGAGAGCTTCTTTGAATGACTTCGCTCCGACAGGCATGATCATGAACTCCTGGAAATCAGTTGATTTCTCGGCATGCTTGCCGCCGTTCAGGATATTCATCATCGGCACCGGAAGCTGGATCGTATTTTTGGTCTTGGCGATTTTGGCGAAATATTTGTAGAGGGAAACATTGGAGCTGACTGCAGCTGCGCGTGCGAATGCCATGGAGACACCGAGAATTGCGTTTGCCCCCAGTTTGCCCTTGTTTGCTGTTCCATCTAACTGAATCATCTTGGCATCGAGACTGCGCTGGTCAAACTCTTTTCCGACCAACGCTTTTGCGAGAAGAGAGTTCACATTCTTGACTGCTTTTTGCACGCCCTTGCCACCATATCTCTTGTCTCCGTCGCGCAACTCGACAGCTTCATGACTACCGGTCGATGCGCCGCTTGGTACCGCAGCACGGCCAAATGATTTGTCTTTCAGGATGATGTCAACTTCAACGGTCGGGTTTCCTCGGGAGTCCAGTATCTCTCGTGCGGCAATCTTCGAAATCTTCATAGGGAGTATTGTTGGTTAGATTTTGGATAATAGAATAGGGGCATTATATAGATTCAAGGTTCAAACTACAAGAAAAGAGGCTGCTGGGATCTTTTAGAACCCAAGCCTTTCGAGCAGGTGCTTCAAGAATGGTTCGCGGTGTTCAGTCTCGGCGATGTAAGTGAGCATCACTTCGCGAACTTTTTCGGGGTCGACTTCGTCTATGTATATGACGATGAATGGCATGAAGGTCTTGCGAGATTTGACGATCATTTTTGGAGGAAGTTCATCATGTGGTATCCAGAATGATTCGAGGGTGAGGAAAGGGTAGAGGAGGTCGTCCACGACGATGCCGCGGTCGTTGATCTCGTAGTGCATCGTACGGGGTGGACGAGATGAGTGAATTACAAGTGCTGTCGCGCCTATCAGTACGAACAGGCCTGGTATGATGTTGCCGAAAATAAAACAGACTACTGCTATCGCTAGAGTAATGATGCCTACCGCCCAGTACCAGTCGGGGCGCTTCTCGACATAGAAATGCTCCGGGGCATTCCAGGAGATGAGGGGAGCTGTTGCCATAATTAAATTATACCACTAAGGAATTGAAAAAACACAGGGATTGTGCCATCATGGCTGAACTGGACGGGTGGCTGAGTGGTTTAAGGCAACAGTCTTGAAAACTGTCGTACTCGCAAGGGTACCGTGAGTTCGAATCTCACCCCGTCCGCAGAAAAATGAACATAGAATCACGACATACCAACCATATCCGCGGACGTATCCTCGGTATTGACTATGGGTCAAAGAGGATCGGTGTCGCAGTTTCTGATGAAGCAAGGAAGTTCGCTCTGCCGCTTTCAGTGGTTCATACGAGTGATCTCGCTATAAAGGAAATTCAGGAGATTGCTCGCCAACATGAGGTGAAAGAGATTGTGATGGGCGAATCTAGGAATTACAAACAGGAGCCGAACCCGATATTCGAGGAGTCGGTGGAGTTCAAAGGTCAGCTCGAAAAGCTCGGCTTTACTGTGTATCTGGAGCTTGAGTTCATGACAAGTATGCAAGCAGAGCGGTTTCAAGGCAAAAATGATATGAGTGATGCAAGTGCCGCCGCTCTCATATTGCAAAGTTATCTGGATAGAGACAAAGTGGAGTAGGGGAAGTGATTATTTTTGGTATACTGAATTCATGATCAATTACGACGATTTCAAAAAGGTAGAGATCCGTGCTGGAAAAATCCTCTCAGCAGAGAAGATTCCCGATACGGATAAACTCCTCAAACTGGCGGTTGATTTTGCTGAACAATCACAAACTATTCTCGAGGACGGTACCGCTGTTACGAAACCAGTAGTCCGACAGATAGTCTCAGGTATTTCGGCGTATTTTCCTGATCCAGCTATCTTGGTGGGGAAGACCTGCATGTTTGTGACCAATCTTGAACCAAGGGTGATCAAGGGGTATGAGAGCAACGGCATGCTCTTCGCGGTATCGGATGCTTCGGGCAACTTTTCTCTTCTCGAACCAAATCCTTCAATAGTCCCCGGAACAAAAGCAGCGTAAGAGAAATCCAGTAACCATCTACATATCATGATTGAATTTTTTCACGCTCTTCTCGAACCAAAAGCTTTGATCATGACACTTGGCGCACTGGGTGTTATTGCTATTATTTTCGTTGAAACAGGATTATTCTTCGGATTTTTTCTGCCAGGAGATTCGCTCTTGTTCACGGCAGGCTTCCTTGCATCACAAGGGTATGTATCTCTCCCCCTGCTCCTCGTTGGAACTTTTGTGGCTGCCGTTGTTGGAGATAGTGTTGGATATGCTTTTGGCAAGAAAGTTGGCCCGGCACTTTTTTCTCGAGAAGATTCTGTCGTGTTCAACAAACAGCACATCGTTCGCGCCCAAAATTTTTATGAGAAGCATGGCAAAAAAACAATCATACTGGCTCGCTTCATGCCCATCATCCGCACATTTGCCCCAATCGTCGCCGGGATGGGGAATATGCGTTACCGAACCTTCATCACATTCAACATAATTGGAGCCTTCGTATGGACCTGGGGAATGCTCTGGCTCGGTTACGGCTTGGGTGCACTGATACCGAACCCTGATCGCTATATTATACCCGTCGTAATAGTCATCGTACTCACTTCAGCAGCTCCTGCATTGAAAGAGATATTCAAGGAGGCACGCAAAAGGATGAAAGCAGAATAGGTATAAGGTATACTTAGGGCATGGATACACGCTCGTTCTTATTCAAGCTATTTCCACCGCCGACATTCCTCGTCATGCCTCATGCGGGACTCGATATATCGGATGAGGCTATCCGGTGTATAGAATATCGCCGGACCTCAAAAGGTTTGGTGATATCGAAACATGCTACTCAACAACTTCCACCAGGACTTGTCGATGGTGGTGATATCAAAGATGAAAAGGCTTTCGTCGATGTGCTGAAACAATTTGTCTCCAAAAATAACCTCTCCTATGTAAAAGTCTCCTTGCCGGAAGAGAAGGCGTATTTGTTCCAAACAGAAGTTCCGACTGCGGATTTCCGCTCTATAGCCCAGAATATCGAATTCAAACTCGATCAGAATGTGCCACTGTCGGCAGCTGATGCAATCTTCCAATTTGACCTCATGCCTCGTGCAGTAACAGGGGATGTGTTGCGTGCCAGCGTGTCAGTGGTGCCGCGCACGTATGTCGAACACCATGTCGCTCTGCTTAAAGAGGCGGGCGTATCTACAGTTGCCTTTGAAGTTGCTCCTAAAGCGATTGTGACAGCCTACGAGCCACCGCATTCTGAGGGGACACATCTCATTGTACATATCATGAAGAAGAAGAGCGGCCTTTATATAGTATCCGAGGGTGTCGTTTGCTTCACTTCGACCATAGCATGGGGGAGTGATAGTTTGGGCGATGCTCCAGTGGCTGGTGCAGGGGATGCCTTGATGGCTGAAATCGGCAGGGTTCACGCATACTGGATGACTCGCACCGATGCTCGCGCTCGTATCTCGGAGATCGTTGTTGTTGGTTCGCGAGCGGAAGCCTGTGAGTCCATCATCCGCAATCAAGGATCAGATATTATTGCGCATACGGTGCTTCCTGATGTTTGGCACAATGCCTTTGATGTGAATTCATATGTCCCACCGATAACGAAGACCGAATCTCTCGAGTATGTCATTGCGGCAGGTTTGGCACTCATATCACCAATAGCATGAGACACAGTTTCCTTCCTATCCAAGAACAGAAGACTCTTAAGCGCGGATACCGTTTGCATGCGGCGATTGTGGCTCTTTTCCTGATGTCTGTAGTTGGGGTTGTAGGGATCTGTTCATTGTTTCCTGCATATATACTTGTCTCTGCCGAAGAGCGAAGCCAGACGATGCTCGGACGCTCATTAGAGGATGCCGATGGTAGTCAGTCGGCGGTATTCGCGCGCGATCTGGAGCGTGACTCAAAACTCGTGAGGGCGCTTACGTCTTCACAGGCAGGTACAAAGCCTTCTTTGTTGATACAGGATGTTGTTTCAGCGCGCGCCTCCGTCAGTATTACTTCCGTCATGCTCTCTGAACTTTCTACAACCAGCGCCACGATGATCATTCAAGGGATAGCTCCTACACGAGAGTCTCTCGTATCCTTGAAGACGCGGCTCGAGAATCTTGGTATAGGTAATAAAGTAGAATTGCCGATATCTGAGCTTGCAAAGAGTAGGGATATACCGTTCTCTTTGCGCTTTACCCGATCATTGCCATGAAGCATTACCACAGCCACACAGCTCTATTCATCGTAGCCGCGTCAGTGACGCTCTTTGTCTTTGCGCTCTATGCATATATGCACTACGGCATATCGGCTTCGATAGAGCGAGTGATAGCTGGACGATCAAAGCTTGCGGAGCACGACCTCTCGCTGAGCCGCGAGAATAATCTAAGTTCTGTGCACGAGGCCACTGCTGGAGATCGAGTCAAGGCTGCTTCTTTCTTCGTGCCAGATGATTCCACGGTCTCTTTCATCGAGACGGTGGAGGCGCTCGGTACGAGTGCGGGCAGCTCTATCTCTCTTTCATCCATCGAGGCTGACAATATTGAGGCAGCTGAACCGGGAACGATCTCACGCATCCGTGCCCATGTTGATGTGCGAGGTTCGTGGAGTGCAGTGATGAAAACGCTCAAGCTCGCGGAGACCCTACCGTATGCGGTCACTGTGAGCCGTGTTCGACTCGACACATCGGGAGCGCTCGATCCAAAAGCAGGTCGTAGCAGGGAGTGGAGGGCATCTTTTGTGATCGAAGGGTTGTCGCTCAAGAGTTCGAAACAATAGAAACATATGATGCATATATTCAACCATAGAAAAATATCATCGAGGCAACGACAAGATTCATTCTTCCGTCGTATCGGTGATGATCCGTATGTTGACTGGCTTATCATGTTGGTTGTCGTTGTTGTGCTTGTCGGTGTTTCTGCATTTTTTGGGTATCGAACATATGTAGGAGTTCAGAGTCGTTTGTCAGAGCCGACCGTGCATGATGCGTCCGGAAACCCTTCTGCATTTGATGTAGGAGCATTGTCTGGGGCACTCAAGGAGTTCAACGATCGTACAGCAGGGCGCGCGGGTATTTTGCAGGGAAGTGGAATGCCGGGAGACCCATCGCTGTAGGTGAGGTATTCAAGGGCGTATAAATATGGTACTTTCTTCTCATAACCCCCTGTAGTTCAATGGATAGAACTGCGGACTTCTAAGCCGTCGATGTTGGTTCGATTCCAACCGGGGGGACATGTACACAAAAAGCCAGGTCATCTGGTTTTTTGTGTACATGGTATCTATCAGTGCGCGATGAGGGACTTGAACCCCCGACCTTTCCCGTGTAAAGGGACTGCTCTACCAACTGAGCTAATCGCGCGAATTTCGGTCCTGCGAAATATACTGCAGGCTTGCTCCAGAGCATACATTACCGTATATTCATGAGATGAGCAACGAACTCCCAAAAATAGACATCCTCTACGAGGATGCTGATTGTGTCGTCGTGAACAAGCCGGCTGGCCTCATGGTACATCCTGATGGTCGCGATAAAGGTCCTTTTCTTACTGATTGGGTCATTTCGAAGTATCCTGATGCAGTCAATGTGGGCGAGCATACTCGTACTCCGGAGGGTGAACCTCTGTTGCGTCCTGGTATCGTGCATCGTTTGGACCGCGAGACCTCAGGTGCACTCATCGTCGCAAAGACAAAGGAAGCGCATGCATCCCTCAAGGAGCAATTCAAGGACCGCACGATTCTCAAGAAGTATCTTGCATTTGTATGGGGAGAAGTTGATGAGGAGTTTGGTACCATCACGCGCCCGATCGGTAGGAGCAGTTCTGATTTTCGCAAGTGGTCCGCTCAGCGCGGTGCTCGTGGAGATTTGAGGGATGCGGAGACATATTGGACGAGGCTAGCGACGAAAGCGGTCGAAACAGGAGGAGATAAGCCGGAGAAATTTTCACTTGTTGAGGTTGAGCCCAAGACAGGAAGGACTCACCAGATTCGTGTGCACTTCACCGCAGTGAACCATCCGGTCGTAGGTGACACACTCTATGCTCCCAAGAAGCCCATGGTGCTCGGTTTTGGGCGCACCGCACTTCATGCGAAGTCTGTTGAGTTTGAGACGCTCGAAGGGAAGAGAGTCAAAGTTGCTGCTCCCTTGCCCCCAGATTTCGTTGGAGCGTGCGCTTTGCTAGGTGCTCGGGTATAAGGTTCTATCGTGTAGAGTAGGCCGAATGTTGAATCTTAAATCAATGTGTGTTAAGGTATCCCCACTATGGCAACCAAGGTTATTTCTTCAGTAAAAATCGACGAACGCAAGAATCTCGACGTCCGCGCCGGAGATCAGGTCCGCGTCTGGCAGAAGATCCAGGAAGACAAGGGCAAGTTTCGCCTCCAAGCTTTCGAAGGGATTGTTCTTGCTCGTAAGCACGGCAATGAGGCCGGAGCCACATTTACTGTTCGCAAAGTCGTGGATGGTATAGGTGTTGAGCGCATTTTTCCACTTTATTCACCGATGATCGACGAAGTCGAACTCATCCGACGCTCCAAGGTTCGCCGCGCCAAGTTGTACTTCATCAGGGAAAAGGCTGCAAAGGAGATTCGCAAGCAGATGAGGCGTGTACTTTCTATGAAAGATCCAGGACAAAATACCGATACCAAATTGGCAAAGCCGGAAGCGGCAGTCGAGGCTCCGAAGGAAGAAGTTACAGCATAATATCATCAAAACAAAATCCCGATTGCAAAGACCGGGATTTTTGCTATAGTGCACACACGCGCAGGTGGCGAAATTGGTAGACGCACTACCTTGAGGTGGTAGCGCCCGTTAGGGCTTGGAGGTTCGAGTCCTCTCCTGCGCACAGATGAAAACCGGGTAACGCCCGGTTTTTTCGTGCACAGGGTCAGTCGTGCGCATCGTGATATACTGGTAGCCATGAATAAGAGAGGTTTTACTTTGGTTGAGCTATTGGTGGTCATGTCTATCATGATGGTCCTCTCATCCGTCATTCTTGTCTCGGTTCAGGCGGCGAGAGATAAGAGTAGAATCGCGGCGGGGCTGAGGTTCGAGAAACATACACAGACTGCATTTGCCGATAATATATTGGCTCGATATGATTTCGAAAATATCCCTTGTACAGGGACGCTTCCGCAGATTCCTGATACCTCTCGTCCAAATGGTCTTACACTGATTCCGCCAGGCGGAACAGAATCCGATTGTGCGGTGCTTTCTACCCAGACTCCGACAGGAGAGGGTCGTAGCTATAATATGGCACTGAACTCAATTCAGTACTCCTTCTTGTCGTGGGATAGTGGGGGTATCCGGGCAACAGATAAGCCGTTCACAAAATTTTCCATAGGTTTCTGGGCAAAATCGGCAGGTTTTCCGATCACATTGCTCGAGCTACATGGAGATGCAAGTGGATTTACATTCAGCACTGATAACCCGAGTAACAATGGATATCTCGATGTGCAAGGCGCGTCAACTGTTCAGCTTGGAAAATTGGTGCTTGCTGATGACAAGTGGCACTACAATCTCATATCGATTGCCGGAACCAAGTTAAATTTCTATCGTGACGGTGTATTCGTTTCTTCGATAAATGTACCCGGGTATTCAAATGCGCAAAATACTGGTATTGATGCAGTTGCTCTTTTGAGCGAGGGTGCGGCGGTGGGCAAAACATTTTTCTTGGACAATTTGGTGTTCATTGGGGAAGCAATATAATCTCGTCCCATGCTCTATACTCGTAAAGGCGATGGCGGCACGACCAAGGCTTTCGACTCAAAGCCTGGCCAGCGCATATCCAAGAGTTCATGTCAGACTGAGGCACTCGGAGCATTGGATGAGCTCAACTCGTTTAATGGATTGGTAAAGATACGATCTGCAGATGTTGGATATGAGGTCAACATATCGGCTGGTACCCAGAAGAAAGTCTCCGAAATTATTCAGTGGGTGCAAGAATGTCTCTTCATCGTACAGGCGGAGGTTGCGGGTGCAGATAAAAAGATTGGCCAGGACAAAGTCGACAGGATCGAGTTCATAGTCGACTGGGCCGAAAAGGAGATGCCCCCTATAAAAACTTTTTTCATATCCGGCGGAACGGAATTAGCGGCGCTCATGGATGTGTCGAGGACGCTGGCACGCAAGGCAGAGCGCCGAGTGATTGCTGGAGTCGAGAGTGGGGAAGTGAAGGTTGGTTCCGTAACTCTTTCATTCTTGAACAGGCTCTCATCGCTGTTCTACGCGCTCGCTCGACTAAACAACCATAAATCTGGTATAAAGGAGTCTGCACCTACATACGAGTAGGTTCGATATGGCGACTATAGTTTAATGGTAAAACCTCGGTTTGTGGAGCCGAAGTCGAGGGTCCGATTCCCTCTAGTCGCCCAGAATGTAGATTTTTACACTGAATCCTGCTCGGGAGTTCAGAATATTGACATATTTATGAGTTTATGTTAGTAATATTTCGGGTTGTTCGTCACATATAGCAACCAAAACAAACAAAAAACAGACAACAAAGGACTAATAGATGAAAAATAGACCATTGCAGTATGGTGCTCATGATGCAGCGTACGGCGACAATAATCGTCGCGGTAAACCAGAAGTGAACGTGAGGCGCGAGGGGGATGCCATCGTACTTCCTGCCAAGATGACTCTGGAGAACGCTATTCGTGTTCTTGGTCGGAAACAGGACGAAGAAGAACAGGAGCGATGCATCCAGCACAGCATTCATGTCTCGCCTCACGAAGGGGCGATTGCGCTCGCAAAAGCGCTTCGGGCAATGTTTGGCTTCACTGTTGAAACCGAAAATGCTGGCTCTGACATCTCTGTCGCCGTCGGTGTGGGTAAGACGATGAAAGTCCGTTGGGGCCGGTACGATCTACCAATGGGTGGCTACGTTGAGACCGGGACGGACCAAGACGATGGGCGGTTGATCTTCCGTTTGCATGCGCATGTTCAGGGGAAAAACGAACACACGATCAGTGCGCTGATTGAGCGGATTGAGAAATTGGCAGCGGACGAAAGTCCGTATCGCGGCAAGGCATTCGGTATTGAATTGACCGATGCGACCGGAGCGGTGCGCAAGATGCCCGAGGTCAAGTTCCTCGAATTACCGGCGGACCCGGTGACCGTGATCGTTCGCCCTGAGATTCAGCGTGATATTGATACCTGTATCCTGGGTCCGATCCGGAACACGGCGGCGGTGCGCGCTATTGGTACGCCGATTCGTCGCGGAGTTCTCATCGCGGGCCAGTACGGTACGGGTAAGACCTTGACAGCTACGCAAATCGCCCAGATCTGTACTCAAAAGGGATGGACGTTCATCTATCTGCCCAAGTCCGCTGAATTGCCTCAGGCGCTTCAGGTGGCGCGGCAGTATGAACCGTGTGTGTTGTTTGTCGAAGACATTGACCGGGTTACCGGACAAAGCCGGACCAACGACGTCAACACCATCCTCAACTCACTTGATGGTATCACCAACAAGGACAGCGAAGTGATGGTGATCTTCACCACTAATCATCCGGGACAGATCAATGCCGCCATGCGTCGCCCAGGTCGGATCGATACTGCGATCAACATGCTGCCGCCCGATGCTGCAACGGCCGAACGGCTCTTGAAGCATTATGCAGGCGTTCTCCTTGTTGAGGATCAGGACTTGAGTGAGGCCGGAAAGCAGTTGGACGGCTCGATTCCGGCGGAAATCCGCGAAGTCGTCGAACGTGCCAAATTGGCGGTGGTCTCTTCGGGGAAGACGCCGGTTCTCATCACGGCCGATGATCTGACCTACGCGGCAGGTGCTCTCAAACGCGAACGCGCCCTCTTTAGTGACGGTGCGGAAGAGCATCAGCCCAAGAATAATGACCTCTTAGGTCGCCTGGGCCAAGCTCTGGTGACGGCCAGTGAAACAGGGAATCATCGTGGGAATGGTCATGTCCATGTAGAAGCTGCTACTCCGGCGCGCTAAGTTTGGTTGCCGATCAGTAAATATTGTAAGAAGCTTCGCCCTGCACCATGTGCAGGGCTTTTATGTATATGACATAATAGGAAATACACTAACATGACCTCAGCACGAGCACGCACAGAACTCATCAAAGACATCATGCTCATCGTTATAGGCTTTGCGGTCGCTCTTTTCTTGTCCAAGGCAGGTATCCTCGATGCGATCATCTCACTCCTCGGTAACGGTATCATTGCAAGCTTCTTTGCGGGCATATTCTTCACCTCTGCATTCACGCTTGGGCCTGCATCAATCGCACTCACACACATTGCTTCATACACGCCGATTGGAGTGGTGGCATTCTGGGGTGGACTCGGTGCACTTTGTGGAGATCTGGTCCTGTTCTTCTTCATCCGTGATCGCTTCACTGCTGATCTGCTCAATGTCTTCAAGCCGTCATTCGTGAAGCATATCATGCACTCCTTGCATTTTGGCTTCCTCAAATGGCTCTCACCAGTGATTGGCGCCCTTATTATTGCCTCACCGCTCCCTGATGAGCTTGGCGTGGCCCTTCTCGGTCTTTCCAAGACTCGATTGACGGTCCTTATTCCTGTCGCATTCGTTATGAACATGCTCGGTATATATCTTATCGGCTGGTTCGCACAGCTTGTATGAAGATAGCTATCATCGTCATAGGTAAGGAGAAGGATTTCTCGGCACATGAAGCAGTCGCAGAGTATTCATCACGCATAGCTCACTATATCCCCATCGAGTGGACATACATTCCCGCATCTGATGCGAGTGAAGAAGGGAAGCGCATCACCAGAGCCCTGGAAACATATGATACAGGTTCGCATGTTGTCGCACTTGATGAGAAGGGAAAGGAGTATTCTTCGGTTGATTTTTCCAAGTTTATCCAGACACGAATGAATGAAGGACTCAAATCTCTCGTGTTCTTGATCGGTGGATCATATGGCTTGGGCGATGAGGTTCGCGCGCGAGCAAAGACGACCATTGCACTTTCACAGCTCACATTCCCGCACCAGCTGGTACGTCTCATTTTGGCCGAGCAGATGTATCGCGCGTGCACCATACTCAAGGGAGAGAAGTACCATCACTGATACAGGCTTCAAAAATTGGGGTTTTCATGCAATAATGCCCGGTATGAATACAAAACGCATCATCTTCTGGCTCGGTTTCGTCGTAGTGTTCGGTCTCATCATATGGGGATTAGTCGTTGCTATGAATAAGCCTCCTGTGATGGGTCTCAATCTCGGTGCCCCAGCCCCTGTTACAGAGGCCGACCATGTTCGTGGATCTGCAGATGCCCCGGTAACGCTCATCGAGTATAGCGATTTTCAGTGTCCGGCATGTGCTATATACTATCCTCTCGTAGAACGCCTGCTTAGCGAGTCGACAACTACAGTTCGCTTCGTTTACCGTCATTATCCGTTGTATCCTCAGCCGCACAAAAATGCTTTTATCGCTTCTCAGGCGGCTGAAGCAGCGGGCCTTCAGGGTAAGTTCTGGGAGATGTATCAGCTCCTCTTCGATAATCAGAAGTCATGGGAGAACCTCCCGAATACAGAGAGCGTCTTCGAGGGATATGCTACACGCATCGGACTCAATACTGAAGCTTTCAAGAAGGACCTCGCAAGTGATTCGGTCAAGAAGAGGGTACAGCGTGATCGAGATGAGGGCATATCACTCGGCGTGAATTCAACTCCTACATTCTTCGTTAATGGCAAAGCTATCGTTAATCCACAAAGCTATGAAGCATTTAAGAAAATTATTGACGACGCGGCTCGCGGCGATTCCAACTAGCTTCGCGGTCGGTATACTGATCGTTGCTGTGCTCGGTTTCGTCGATGCGGCATATCTGACGATTGAACACTATAAGGGAGTCATACCTCCGTGCTCCGTCGTTTCTGGGTGTGAGACTGTACTCACAAGCTCGTACTCGTTGATTCTTGGTATGCCGGTTTCACTACTCGGCGCCCTCTATTATCTGGTTATTGCTATCGGTATCTTTGCCTATATGGACACCAAGAAAACAGAGATCCTCAAATGGACTTTGTTCCTCACGATCTTCGGCCTGCTCATGTCTCTCTGGTTTTTGGTTGTACAAGCATTTATCCTCAAGGCATGGTGTATATACTGTCTGGGTTCGGCAGTGACCTCTATAGCCCTGTTTGTGTTGGCGAATATTGTCTTTAAGAAATACATGATTACAGAAACCGTAGATAATACAGCTGTCTTACAATGAAGACTTCGGCCATTCTCATCACAGATCCTTCTACTGGCTATGAACTCATAGATTCTGGTGACGGAGAGAAACTCGAACGGTTCGGGGAGGTTACGCTCGCACGTCCGGATCCCCAGGCTTTGTGGGCCAAGCGATTGCCTGCTACAGAGTGGAAGAAAGCCGGCGGCCGCTTCGCTCACGAAGAGAAGGGCGGTGGCTGGTCTTTGAACACGGCGACACCTGCGAAATGGAATATTTCATTTGCCGGTCTTGAACTTGTCATCAAACCGACGGCATTCAAGCATACAGGACTTTTTCCCGAACAGTCGGTCAATTGGAGTTGGATGAAGAAGTTGATTCAGGGCCGATTGTCAGGGAAGAAGGAAATATCCGTGCCAGCGAATTCTTCCGAGACGCCAAGTGATGACATCGAAGTCCTCAACCTTTTCGGCTATACTGGAGGTGCGACGCTCGCATGTGCGCAGGTAGGTGCGAAAGTTGTACACATCGATAGCTCCAAGGCTGCGGTTGCGTGGGCACGCGAGAATGCTGAATCTTCAGGGCTTGCCGATAAACCTATACGCTGGATCGTCGAAGATGCACGCATTTTTGTCGAACGCGAGATCAAGCGAGGCAGGAAGTACGACGCTATCATCATGGATCCGCCGGCTTTCGGCCATGGGCCTGCGACCGAGCTTTGGAAGATCGAGGAGCATTTTTTGCCATTGATCGAAGACTGCAAGAAACTTTTGAAGGATACTCCGCTCTTTTTCATCATCAATGGATACTCCGCGGGGTATTCGGCGGTTGCCTACGAGAATAATTTGTTGGATCTAAAGGTGAAGCATGGGGGAGAGATTGAAATCGGTGAACTCGCTATCTCTGAGAAAGGTGATCCTGCACGACTCTTGCCTGCGGGCATATTTGCCCGGTGGTCCCGTTCATAGGTTTCTTTGTGCTATATTCCTTCTATGTCATTATCCCCGATTATATTGGATGGTCGTATCGTGCGAGCTGAAAAATCAGCACAGCTTGTCCAGGCGCTACAGGCTTTTTCATATGTTCCTCAGCTTGCGATACTTCAGGTGGGCGACAGGGCAGACTCAGTGGCATATATACGTGCGAAGAAGGTATTTGCGGGGCAAATTGGTGCCAAGGCGACACACATCCATCTTCCTGAAGATGTCTCTCAAGAAGAGGTTACGGCACACATTCGAGAGTGCAATGCGGATCAGGAGATTCAAGGCATCATCGTACAGTTGCCGCTTCCGGCACACCTCGACCGGCATCAGATCATCGGCGAGATTGATCCGCGCAAAGATGTAGATGGTTTGACCCCTACCAATCAGAGTTTGTTGGCACATAATTCTCCTGATGCGATAGTTCCAGCCACAGCACGGGGCGTGAAGGAGCTGCTCGAATATCACCGTATAGAACTGAAAGGGAAGAAGGTTGCTGTGGTAGGGAGGTCTCAGTTGGTCGGAGCACCCATCGCTCATGTGTGCGCACATGCAGGTGCTGATGTGATCGTGTGTCACAGTAAGACTGTGGACCTTGCTGTAGAAACAAAAAAAGCAGATGTATTGATTGTCGCAGTGGGTAAGCCTGGCCTGATTGATGCGCGCCACGTGACGGTGGGGCAGATCATCGTCGATGTCGGCATCAATAGGATGCCGGACGGGTCTCTGCAAGGTGATGTTGATTTTGTGGCAGTTGCTGGAATGGTCTCCGCCATCACTCCTGTACCAGGAGGAGTAGGTCAGATGACGGTGACAGCGCTTTTCGAGAATTTAATTGACGCGTGTAAGTAATTCCGACTCCGCCCGTCTTGTATGCTACGCGCAGAAGGCACGATGTCATCGTCTTGCCTTCTGCCAAGATAAGGCGATATCATATAGATATCAATTAATAATAATTATTCTATCATCATGAACGTACAAGATCGGTTTTGGAAAGTGGCCTCCCTCGTCGGGATCGTGCTCGTCGTATTTCTTGCAGTCCTTTCTATCAAAGGCATGCAATCTCTCAACGATAACGAGATGCCAGCGTATAACAGCATTTCTGTGAACGGTAAGGGAGAGTCGGTATCTATTCCGGACATCGCCACATTCTCCTTCGGTGTAACCGAGACGGCGAAGACTGTTGCTGAGGCGCAGTCGAAGGCGACGGATCGCATCAACGCAGCTCTCAAGGCTGTCCGCGATGGCGGAGTCGAAGAGAAAGATATCAAGACGGTATCCTATTCAATCAATCCTCATTATGAGTATGCCGGCGGAGACTGCAATACGTACCGTTGTGCACCGGGCAAATCTACACTTACCGGGTATGATGTTGTTCAATCTGTCGAGGTTAAGATCCGCAATCTCGAGAAGGCGGGGGCAATCTTTAGCACCATCGGAGCTCTCAATGTTGAGAATGTGAATGGTCTTTCATTCTCCATCGATGATATCGAGAAGGTTAAGGCAGAAGCACGTGCAAAGGCTATTGCTGATGCGCAGGCAAAGGCAAAGGATTTGGCCAAGCAGCTCGGAGTCAAGATTGTGAAAATCACGAGCTTCTATGACGCGAGTGATCAGCCAGTATTCTATGGTAGGGAAGGTATGGGTGGCGATATGCTCATGAATGCCAAGGTTTCTTCAGCTCCTACAGCTACACCGGAGATACCAACTGGTGAACAGAAGATTACGAGTAACGTGACGATCACATACGAGATCAAATAATAAGGATTTCACCTCGAACACGGACCATAGAGGAAAGGTGTGTGCACATAGAACCCATTTCATTCACAGAAATGGGTTCTTGTGTTTTAAAAGGTTGAGGTTTAAAGCCCTCATTTGCCATATTGCACCACATCAAAAAAAGAAGTTGCCGGAGAAAAAGTTCCTGAGCTCGTATGGGTTGAGGGTGCCTTCAACCACTGCTGTTTTTCGATTCTTGACTTTGCTCTACTTATCCTATACTATGTGCACGTAATCCCCCGCCGGGGTTTTTTAATACCAATCGCACAAACACATGAAATTCACTGAATACGTCAAGGAAACACGCGCTGAAATGACCCACGTCAATTGGCCGAGCCGCGAACAAACCACTCGCTTCACCGTCATGGTGATCGTCGTTTCTGTTGTCGTAGCTGCGCTTCTTGGTGTCTCAGATTTTGTGTTCTCGAAGTTGCTCACCCTCCTTTTTTAAGATTACTCCCTAATTTACCAACATCATGTCCAAACAACACACAACAGGCGAGCGCTCGTGGTATGCCATCCATACCTACGCCGGCTATGAGAACGCTGTCGCTCGTAACCTCAAGCAGCGCATAGAGTCTCTCGGAATGGAGGACAAGATTTTTGCTGTCATTGTACCGACTGAGAAGAAGATCAAGGTCAAGGGTGGCAAGCGCGTGGAAGAGGAGGAGAAGATATACCCCGGCTATGTTCTGGTAGATATGATCGTGACCGATGATTCATGGTACGTAGTGCGCAACACTCCACGCGTTACGGGATTTGTCGGTGCAGGAGTTGCTCCGGTTCCACTCGATGCTAAGGAAGTCGAGGCTCTCTTTGCACGCATGAACACAGGGAACACTCAGCATTCTATCGATCTTTCGACAGGGGATCTGGTCAAGGTTGCAGATGGTCCATTCAAGGATTTTGAAGGCAAGGTTGCAGAGGTGGACACACAGCGCGGCAAGGTCAAAGTGCTCGTTTCGATGTTTGGCCGCGAAACACCCGTAGAGCTCGATTTCTTGCAAGTTAAGAAGGTTTAATGTAGTATCCAATAACCACCATGGCAAAAAAGATTGTAAAGAAAGTTAAAGTTATCGCTCCGGCAGGGAAAGCTACCCCAGCTCCTCCACTTGGCCCTACTCTCGGTCAGGCAGGCGTCAATATCGGCGACTTCACTAAGAAGTTCAATGATGCCACCAAGGGCATGATGGGTGACATGATTCCCGTCGTTATTTCAGTGTACGAAGACCGTACTTATGATTTTGTGCTCAAGACTCCTCCAGCATCGAGCCTCATCCTCAAAGCTATTGGTAAGGAGAAGGGATCGGGCAAGCCGAATACGCTCAAGGTTGGCACTATCACCAAGGCGCAGATCAAAGAAATCGCTACCAAGAAGATGCAAGACCTCAACGCCAATGACCTCGATGCTGCTGCAAAGATCATCGCTGGCACAGCTCGTCAGATGGGTGTGGATGTGAAATAGCAAAAATATTTTTCAAAAAAGACGCGACAAGCGTCTTTTTTGTTTGTGTGAAAAAGAAAATGTGGTACGCTGTGAGGCAGACATGAGCACACATACTAAATTATCTTTCTGCGTGGTCTTTGCTGCAGATATTCCTGAAAGCGCTGAAGAATCTTTTTTCGGAAAGGTGTCAGAGCTAATGACTCAGATCTCACTGCTCCCTGGAGCGTCCATCACACAGGATCCTGATGCCGCTGATGTGAATATCGTGCTGTTCGATCATTATGCCGAGGCGTTCGCGCGGCAAGTTATCGAACTGTCGCAAAAAGGGGGACATATCTGGGGTTTTGTGCCTCGAAGCACGAAGGTCGTGCGGATATTGTCCGATGAGATCAATCAGCGCCAACCCGTCCAGTCTATCTTTGCGTATGATGAGGTGGCCAATATCGTGAGCATGGCTGAACGTACACTGCTCGTCGGTGACCGGATCCCTCTGATAACGGAACAGCCCGCAACACCTGCAGCTGCGTAGATGCAACAAACCGCTTTTGTGAGCGGTTTTTTTCTACATCAATCTCGAGTATCTGTTACAGAATCTATGCCTGTGGAGCGGGGTTGCTGACCTTGTATTCGAGGAGCAGTGAACCGTTCTCTCCCTGGGATGCTGATACGAGTGTGAGTTGCTGGTTGAAGCTCTCGTTGAAGAGCGTGATGCCTTTGCCGAATACAAGGGGCTCAATGGTGAGGAAGAGGCGATCGACAACACCAGCTTTTATGAACATGGTGTAGATTTGCGAACCACCACAGATGGCGACTTCCTTGAAACCGCGATTCTCAAGCTCTTTGAGCAATTCGATAGGATGTTTCTGGGTCGTTTCTGCACCTTCGAAATTCTTTGAGCGGGAGTAGACTATGTTGACGCGCTCCTTGAGTGGGCGAGGCAAGGTGGCATATGTTGTGGAACCCATGATAACCACACCGGCACGCTGGGTCAGTTCGACGAATCTTTTCTTGTCTTCTTTGCTTGTCCAGAATGCCGAATGCTTCTCGTCCTTGGCGATGAATCCATCTGCGGTCATTGCGGCTATAATGAAAACTTGCATGGAATTGGTTGGTTTGGTTAGTGAAACTAGCTGACTTTGTAGTTCTCTTTGAGCTTCTTGATGTCTCCGGAAGTGATGAGATCGACCTCATCTTTTTTCTCCATGAGTACACCCTCGATGATATCTTTCTGATGATACTTGCTTGGTCGCGGCGTCACTTCGCTTTTGAGCTCTTCGAAGACGACTTGGCAGAGTCGTTCACCGGGAAAGAGGCGTACTGTCTGTGAACGGGTATTGTTGCGGATGGGGAGAACAAGCTGACCTTCATAGCCAGCGTCGATTATACCGGTGAGGTCGAGCGAGAGACCCTTCCTGTTGGTTGATGAGCGAGGATAGAGGACTGCCATCAGATCATTGGGAAGCTTCACTGTTTCCAAGGTGGAGACGAGGATGTATTCCTGCGGCAATAAATCGAAATATTGACCCTGCTCAAGCTCGATGACATCGAAGTATTCGTGGTTGCGCTTGTCGAAATGCGTGATGTCGAGCGACTCGCGACCCTTGGGGGTCATGTGCCACATCTTGGGTATCATGAAGGTGAAGCCCAGTCGAAGGTCGACAGAATGTTCATGAAGCTGGAATTGGTCTAGGCTCGGCTTGAAGCCGAGGGAACCTGACTGCACGCGGGATACGATCTCGGTTCGGGTGATGATGGACATAGGGGAATTATAATCTAGGCGGGGCGGGATTAATAGGCGACTATCTTGATTCCTGAAATCGATTCAGACGGGTTGTACTGAGATTCCAGGTTCTTAATTATCTCGTCGACGACGGAGAAATCTCTATTCTCTATGTTGGTCAGGGTGTTGTTTGGCAGTGTAAGCGTGATCTTTTCGTGACCATTCTCGCGTTGCATCAGGGTTTGTGCCGCTTCGAAATGCGAGTCATAGATGTGTGCATTTGATATTGAGTGGCTGTAGATACCCGGCTTCACACCGAGCTCTTGGGCCAGTATGCACTGCAATAATGCGAAACCGAACACATCAAAGGGGACGCCGAGAATTACATCATTGGACCTCACGATGTTGTGGAGGTGTAGTCGTCCACCAATAATATTGACGGTGAAAGTATACGGGCAAGGTACGTTCTTCTTCTTTTGGAGAGAGAGGCCGTCTTGAGAAGGGTCCCAGGTCACTATGACTGCATGGCGCGATCCAGGCTCGGCCCGGAGTAGGTCGATGAGTTGTTTGAGTTGGTCGCGGCCAAAATGCTTCCTCCAGCGATATCCGTAGGCGACAGTTACAACGTCACCAGGGTTGGTGAATGGGTCCCATATCTTGGTGTAGTCTCGTAGGAAGTCATCAGGCTTTCTCGATCCGAGAATGAACCACGCTTGCTCGGCAACAGGAGCCTTGATAGGAATTTTTCTCAGGGTGAGGAGAGGGAAACCGTCTTTCTCAATGTCAGTAGAAAAGTGCATTCCGGGTATTGCTCTGGTGTAGTAGGTTGCGCGCTCACTGCCCGCCTGCTTACTCTTGTTGAGCTCGTCTATACCCTCGGTCATGATCTTCCTGACCATGTCTCTATATATCTCGTCAAATTTGGTCATAGTGGGTTAATTATATATAATCAACGCATAGGGAGATAGACTTGCCGTTTACCCGATTTGCTATTCAAATATGAACATCAGTTATCCATATCTCCCGGAAGGGAGAAGTTTCAAATACGTACCTGTGACGGATTCATTTATGGCAGAGACAAAGAAGATTACTTTTCAGTTGTCGACGGACAGCAAGCAGCCAACAGGTGCAATCATTGTCAAAGAAGGAAAAATTATCGGAGTCGGTGCAAATAAGTCTCTTTTGCGTAAGAATTGGATGCACAAACTTCACAGTAAATTTTGCATCAGGAAAATCCTGAAGATAAAATCGGGAACAGGATATTGGATGTGTCCTGGGTGCGCATCTTCTCATATGCATGCCGAGCCGCACGCTGTCCAAGATGCTCAAAAGAAGCATGGTGACATTACTGGAGCAGATCTTTACCACTGGGGTCACTGGTGGTGCTGCAAGCCTTGTTGGGATAGTATGATCGCTGCAGGTATCAAAGATGTGTATTTAGTCGAGGGTGCGACAGAGCAATTCAAGCGATAACTTCATGAAAATCAAGATAAAAAAGCTCCATCCAGATGCCAAGCTTCCTTCCTACGCTCATCCGGGTGACGTGGGTCTGGATATGTACGCGCTCGAGACCAAGACAGTGAAGCCGGGAGAGCGTCAGTTCTTCAATGTTGGTTTTGCGCTGGAATTTCCCGAGGGCTATGCGGCGATCGTAAAGGATAAGAGCGGCATCTCCAAGAATGGACTCCATGCGATCGGCGGAGTTTTCGATGCTGGTTTTCGCGGAGAATATAATGTGCTCCTAGTCAATCTAGGGAGCGAACCATACACGGTGGAGGCGGGCCATAAGGTTGCCCAGCTTGTGATTGTGCCTATTGTGAGGGCAGAGCTTCAAGAAGTCGATGAGCTTAAGGATAGCTCTCGCGGTCACGGACAGTTCGGGAGTACGGGCAAATAACCTCCATGATATCTCCTTTTATGCTCACCAAGAAAAAAGCTCCCTTCATCGTTATTGAGGGCGGGGAAGGGTCAGGTAAATCTTCGCTTCTCATTGCTCTGAAAGAGGCTCTGGGTGATACTATCGTCACGACTCGTGAGCCAGGAGGGTCGCCTTATGCGGAAGCGATACGTGATACGGCACTCAAGAATCCGCTGGCCAAGGATGCTCCTGGCGAGACGACGCTGTGCCTCATGTTTGCTGCTCGTTTCGATAATACTAAGAACGCTATCATGCCTGCGCTCCATTCGGGCAAGCCGGTGATTGCGGATCGGTATGACGCTTCATCGTATGCGTACCAAGTTTGGTCACAGACCAAAGGCGGTCTTGAGGAGGTATTCTGGGCTTTACGAAAACGCCTGGCGGTCGTTCCCGATTTATATATATTTGTCGATGTTGATCCGCGTGAAGGTGTTCGTCGTGCGCATAGTCGCAACCAGTCATTGCTCCAGGGCGAGCAGTATGATCATTTTGATGATCGAGAAATCGCTTTTCATGAATCGGTCAGGGAAGGGTATTTAAGATTTTTGGAGAAAGTTCCACATATCGTCATCGATGCCAACAGGCCGCTCGAGGAGGTCAAGAAGGATTTTATCGCCGAAATTTCGAAACGGATCTGATCTGGGGGGAGTTTTGGTTTGGGGATAGCCTGTTGATAACTTCTTGACAAGAAATCCTGACAGGCGTACTGTACACGACGGAGCGCTTGTATGGGTTCCTGAACAGTACACCGCAAACAGCCTCTGCATGAGACATCTCGTAAAGGACGAGGTCGGTTTCTTGACGGCTTTATGCATGCAGTAATGCATTGCTACAAAAGGGCACCCCATGAGGTTCCCAGATCAGTAATGTGTAAAATGAGTTCTTCCTTGTCATGACATCTCGCTATCGAGTATTACGCCGTAAAAACAAATAGACGGCTGTGGCTAATGGGCACAAGCAACCCTTCGTAGCACCACGCCAGTTGAATCTCGGAGTTCGGAAGTCACCAGATAAGTTGCGTTCCTGATCAAACAAAACAAAAACCGGCACTCTTAAGTCGAAGTTCGGAGATGAGTCATCGGAGACCTTTCGGGGTCGACGACATCCAACTGTGCACACTATGCTGAATCTACCAGTTGGGATTCATAAACGATGCGAAATAGCTCGGACCGGTCAATTTCCTCCGTAGTACCGTACGATTAGTTGTGTGTGATCCCTGGGCAATGAGGCCCGTTGTGAAGTCGCAACGGGCCTTTTCCATACCTGATTTTCAATTGCGCACGGTATGTTACAATCACAGCCATGAAAGACACACAGATAAAAAAACTTATTTCAGCTGAGCAGAAGAGGCAGAAAAGCGTTATCAACCTCATCGCTTCCGAGAACTACGTCTCAAAGGATGTTCTCGTCGCACTTGGTTCTGAGCTTACCAACAAATACGCTGAAGGATATCCAGGCAAAAGGTACTATGGTGGTACTCAGGTGATGGATCAGATTGAGAAACTTGCGCAGAGCCGCGCCCTAAAAGCATTTGGGCTTTCGCCGGATGGATGGAGTGTGAATGTTCAGCCGCTGTCCGGATCACCGGCTAATACGGCGGTCTATCTTGCCCTCGTCCCTCCAGGAGGGAAGATCATGGGCATGTCACTGGATCACGGTGGTCATTTGACGCACGGATCGAAATTTTCGGCGAGCGGAAAGTTGTGGACGTCTGTCTCTTTTGGTATCGACGCGAAGACTGAATTGATCGATTATGATGCGGTGCGAGAGCTCGCTATCAAGGAGAAACCAGCTATCATCGTGGCTGGTTTCACTGCATATCCGCGTATTGTAGATTTCAAGAGATTCCGAGAGATTGCTGATGCCTGTGGAGCACTTCTGATGGTGGATATGTCTCATTTTGCCGGGCTCGTTGCTGGCAAGGCGTATCCATCACCCTTCGGACATGCGGATATTGTGACCACGACCGTGCATAAGACGCTCAGGGGTCCGCGCAGCGCCCTCATCTTCACCACCAGAGATGTGCGAGAGTTGGGCAAAAAGATCGATCGTGCGGTTTTCCCAGGTCTTCAGGGGGGTCCTCATATGAACCAGGTAGCCGCAGTCGCTGTGGCGCTCAAGGAGGCTTCGACCCCTGCATTCAAGAAATATGCCGCACAGGTCAAGAAGAACGCACAGGTTCTGGCTACGGAGCTTGGAGAGATGGGTTGGAAGATCATATCAGGAGGTACTGACTCACACCTCGTTCTCATAGATACGTGGATGGCTGGAATGAAAAATAAAAAGGGTGCAGGGGCTGTTCCGGGGAAAGCAGCGAGCGATGCGCTCGAAAAGGCGGGCATCATCGTCAATAAGAATGCAATTCCATTTGATACACGACCACCGACAGACCCGTCGGGCATCCGTCTCGGATCTGCAGCTGAGACTACACGGGGTAAGAAAGAGAAGGATTTCAAGGTGATAGCCAAGAAGATAGATACTGTATTGAGGAAAATAAAAAGCGCCAACATATAGTTAGCGCAAATTGAGAATGGACCTAGACTTGCCGAAATCACAGTACGGAAACGGGTTGGCAAGTTCTAGGGAGCATATGGGTGACCCTAATCTTTCAATAAACGTGGCGGCCTGCAGCTCGCTGCTGGGCGCGTCGTCGAAAGAAGATGGTTTTCGGAGGAACCGGGGTCAAGCCTAACATCGACACCAACTTGTCGACGCGTCACACGGAAGCGTATCGGATCGCATATTCCAGACGTCCACACAATAGACGCCGTTGAGGATTTGCAACCAGATGTGCTCACTGCTCATTAACCATTCACCGTGCCGACCATCTAATCGCAATATAGTTCATATTTGGTAATTTGTCAAATTCCTGTGATAATGAGCCCTTTTTTGCTACAATAGGCGCCATGAAGCAGGAATTGCAGAAAAGTGTGGAAAAAGCTCTGGATAACTTGGGGATAACCCGAGGTGTCTTCAAAATCGACTATCCCGATAGCCCAGAACATGGTGATTTTTCATGCAATGCGGCCATGGCCTATGCCAAACAGCTCAAACTGGCTCCAAAGGCGCTAGCGGACAAGATCGTTGCAGGTTTAGAGGGTTGTATGCCGGATTTCGTGGAGTCGGTCAGTGTTGCTGGTCCAGGATTCATCAACTTCAAAGTGAAGGATAAGATATTTGCAGAGCAGGTTGTGAAAGGAGCTATCAGTCATCAAGGTGTAGCTACGGGTAAGAAAGTCATGGTCGAATATACCGACCCGAACCCGTTCAAGATATTTCATATAGGACACCTGATGTCGAACGCGATAGGAGAATCCATCTCTCGACTCATTGAGAGCGGTGGTGCTGAAGTAATCCGCGCTTGTTATCAAGGTGATGTTGGTCTCCATGTGGCAAAAACGATTTGGGCGATACAGAAGAAGCAAGAAGAGGGAGTTGAAAAACAAAAAGGCGGGACAATCACGGAGAAAGTGAAGTGGCTCGGGGAAATGTACGTGTATGGATCGCAATTTGATGAAGATGAGGTTATTAAGAAAGAGATTGCTGCAATAAATAAGAAGATATTTGAGAAATCGGATTCTGCCGTCAATGAAATATATGAACAGGGCAGAAAGTGGAGTCTCGAATATTTTGACACAATCTACAAGCGCCTAGGCACGGATTTCAAGAAGTTTTTCTTCGAGAGTGAAGTCGCGGATGATGGTGTGAAGATTGTTAAAAAATTTCTAAAAGAAGGTGGTTATGACGATAAGAAAATATTTGAAGAAAGTGACGGTGGTGCAGTTGTTTTTAAAGCCGATATTATTGACCCTAAGCTTCATACGCGCGTTTTTATCACCTCGCAAGGCTTGCCTACTTATGAGGCAAAAGAGCTTGGATTAAATTCTAAAAAGTTTAATCTTTATCCTGGTTTGGATGAGTCAATTATCATTACAGCTAACGAACAAAGCGATTATTTCAAAGTGATTCTGAAGGTATTTGAGATAATCAAACCGGAGATCTTCACCAAGACCAAACACATCTCTCACGGTATCATGCGCTTCGCCGCAGGTAAGATGTCTTCACGCAAAGGTAATATTATATCTGCCGAAGAATTGATCGCTGATATCAGGGCGCTCGTCACAGAAAAGATCGCTGGTAGAGAGTTCTCGCTAGAAGAAAAAGACGAAATTGCCGATATGATTGCTGTTGGAGCGATCAAGTATACGATTCTCCGTCAGGCGACCGGTGGGGATGTTATATTCGATTCGGCCGCTTCGATATCTTTTGAAGGGGACTCAGGTCCATATCTGCAGTATGCAACAGTTAGGGCACATGCTGTCTTGGGTAAATCTTCGAGTGTTGCTGGAACAATGGTATTGCCTGACGAGGTTACAACACTGGAAAAGCTCTTGAGCAGGTATGCCGACATCAAAGAATATGCCAGATCAGAATATGCGCCCCAGCATATTGCTCAGTACCTCATGTCGCTCGCGGGTGCATTCAATGGATACTATGCTGTGCATCAGATCGTCGATGAAAAAGATCCATTGTCACCCTATCGTGTTGCATTGACCAAGAGATTTGTGGAGACTATGACCGATGGATTGTGGTTGCTCGGTATCAAGGTGCCACAGAGGATGTGATTCAACAGAATCACCCATGGGGTGGTTCTAACACGTAAAATGCTAAAATAGCTGTACTCTATGAACGAAAAGATATCCCAAAAATCAACCCACGCTGAGCGTGAAGAGCGCATACAAGCCTTCTGGAAAGAGAAGGGTATTTTTGAGAAGTCGTTAGAGACCCCTGCTGGCGGTGCGCCTAAGGGGGACTACACATTTTATGATGGTCCTCCATTTGCCACTGGTCTTCCACACTATGGTCATATTCTTGCGGGCACGATCAAGGATGTCATTCCTCGTTTCAAAACGATGCAAGGATATCGTGTGCGCCGCCGTTGGGGCTGGGATTGTCACGGACTTCCGGTAGAAAATCTGATCGAGAAGGAGCTCGGTCTCAAGAGTAAGAAAGATATCATCGACTATGGTCTGGGTAAGTTCAATGCCAAGGCGCAGGAGAGTGTGATGCGTTATGCCGATGAATGGCGTCGCATCGTGCCGCGCCTCGGTCGTTGGGTGGATATGGATGACGACTATCGCACCATGGACGCGACCTACACTGAGAGTGTGTGGTGGATATTCAAGCAACTCTACGACAAAGGTCTCATCTATGAAGGATTCAAGTCCATGAATCTCTGTCCGCATTGTGGAACAACACTATCGAACTTTGAGGTCGCGCAGGGGTACAAGGACATCACGGATATTTCGGTATATGCGAAGTTCAAGATCACGAGTGGTGTATTTAAAGATGCAAATATCATCGCGTGGACGACGACGCCGTGGACTCTTCCTGGAAATGTTGCGTTGGCTGTTAATCAAGAGATTGAATATGTGAAGGTGAAAATAGAAGGATCAGAGGATATTTTCATTCTCGCAAAGTCGCGCGCCGATATCCTCAAGGATAAAAAATATGAAGTTATAGCAACTTTACCAGGGTCCGACCTCGTCGGCTCCGCATACGAACCTCTTTTTGATTACTATTCAAAAGATTCAAAGCTCAAGAATAAAGAAAATGGCTGGAAAATCTACGGTGCTGATTTTGTCACGACTGAAGATGGTACGGGTGTCGTCCATATCGCTCCTGCGTTCGGCGCAGATGACTATGAACTTTCTTTGAAGCACAACCTGCCGTTTGTTCAGCATGTAGCAATGGACGGTACATTCAAAGGGGAAGTGAAGGATTTTTCTGGAAGTGTGAAGCCTAAGGACACTGATGAGGACAAGAATGCTCACCAAAAGGCTGACATAGAAGTCATCAAGTGGCTCGCGCACAATGGGCATCTGTTCGAAAAGGAAAAATTGATTCACTCGTATCCTCATTGTTGGCGCTGTGAGACTCCATTGCTCAACTACGCGACATCCTCATGGTTCGTGAAGGTGACCGACATCAAGGACAAGCTCGTTGCAGAGAATAAAAAGATAACCTGGGTGCCTGAAGAGGTCGGTTCTGCTCGATTCGGCAACTGGCTCGAGGGTGCGCGTGATTGGGCGATCTCACGCTCGAGATTCTGGGGTGCACCGATACCGGTATGGAAATCAAAAGGGAAGGATGGTGCTAAAGACGAGTATCATGTTATTGGTTCGATAGAAGACATCAAGAAGTATTCCAAGACACGGAATGAGTACTTCATCATGCGTCATGGAGAAGCGGAGAATAATGTTGAAGGTATCCTCAACTCTGACCCAAGTAAACAGTATCATCTGACTCAGAAGGGTAAGGATCAAGTTAGTGAATCAACCCGCTCTCTCAAAGGTAAAATTGATCTCATTTACGTCTCACCCCTCTTGCGAGCCCGAGAGACTGCGGAGATTGCTGCCCAAGCTGCAGGGTTGTCTGTAGAAGCGATCATCTCAGATGATCGTCTTATAGAGATGGGTATGGGAGAGCTGGAAGGTCAGCACACCGATGAATTCACGAGGCTTTTCCCGACGGGTGCAGAGTACTTTAACCACTCAGTGAAAGGGGTGGAAACGAGAATGGAAACCAAGCGTCGTGTCGGAGCTTTCCTCAAAGATATCGATAAGAAGCACGAGGGGAAGCGCATACTTATCGTCAGCCACGATACGCCTCTCTGGATGATCACGAGCGCCGCTGGATGTCTCACCATAGAACAGTCACTCATCCTCAAACCAAAAGGCATCTATTTCCTGAGGAATGCCGAGGTGCGTACTCTCGAACATTCTGTCTTGCCACATAATGCAGAATACGAACTCGACCTGCACAGGCCGTTCATTGATGATCTCGAGCTCAAGACGGAGAATGGTGCCAAACTCGAGCGTGTGCCGGATGTGTTCGATTGCTGGTTCGAGTCGGGCTCCATGCCATATGCCGAGAATAACTATCCGTTCTGTAATGATGATGGAAAGAAAGGTGCTATAGGTCATGGTGCATTTGAGCCAAAGTCTGGCTTGCTTCACAAATCAAAAGGCTATCCCGCTGACTTTATTGCCGAAGGTCTCGACCAGACACGCGGCTGGTTCTACTCCATGCTGGTGCTCGGCGTGGCGCTTTTCGGCAAGACACCGTACAAGAAGGTTATAGTGAACGGTCTTGTTCTCGCTGAGGACGGTCAGAAGATGGCGAAGTCCAAGAAGAATTTCCCAGACCCGATGCTCGTTGTTGAGAAGTATGGTGCTGATTCGATCCGTTACTACATGCTCTCTTCGCCCGTTGTGCGCGGTCAAGATCTTCGTTTCAGTGAGAAGGGGGTGGATGAGGTTACAAAGAAGTTAGTGAATAGACTTTTGAACGTCGTCTCATTCTATGAACTATACAAACCAGAATCATCGACAACAGGTGTGGGTTCGAAAGGCGTGCTATCGCAGAATGTTCTCGATCAATGGGTCATCGCTCGTTTGGGTCAGACCGTAGAAGCAGTGACTGATGGACTCGAAAAAGGTGAGCTCGACCGAGCAACTCGGCCACTCATGGATCTGGTAGATGATCTCTCGACCTGGTATCTGCGTCGTTCGCGTGACCGATTCAAGGGTGATGATGTTGCCGACAAGAATGCAGCACTAGAAACAACACGATTTGTTCTTGTTGAGATGTCGAAACTGCTCGCTCCATTCATGCCGTTTTTGGCAGAAGAGATATATCAGAAAGTGAAAAATGGTGGAGCGGAAAGCGTACATTTGGAGAGTTGGTCAGAGGCGGGGAAGGTGGACGATCAGTTGCTTGAGTCTATGAAACTTGCACGCGAACTTTCGTCGAAAGGATTGGAAGCAAGGATGGCTGCGAAGATCAACGTTAGGCAGCCGCTTGCCACATTGAAGGTCAAAATGACTACGCCGAAAGGATTTTCAGGGTTGTTCGTCGAATTGGTAAAGGATGAAGTCAATGTTAAAACTGTCGTATTTGGTGTGGCTATGGAAAAGGATGTCGAATTGGATGTCACCATGACGCCTGAACTCAAAGAAGAGGGAATGGTGCGCGAGCTCATTCGTGCGGTTCAAGATCTGCGTAAAGAAAAGGGATTGAGTGTGAGCGACAAAGCGGCGCTTACAATAGAGACGGATGATGCAGGCAAGACATTTATCGAGAAGAACAAGGCCCAGGTGCTCGCCACATGTACCATATCCGATATTTCATTTGGTACAGCTCAAGGTATAGAAATCCCAATCGGTGACTTGAAGGTCAAGCTTGGTCTCTAATGTACGCCATACACACAACCCCTGGCTTCATCATAGAGTCCCGCCCCAAAGGTGAAGCGGGGAAGTTGCTCTATATATTCACGCGCGATCTCGGTCTCGTTATGGCGAGTGCGCAAGGTATTCGTCTAGAAAAATCCAAACTCCGCTATCATAGCCAAGAATTTTCTCTTGGGGAATTTTCGTTTGTGCGCGGGAAAGAATTCTGGAGGATGACGAATGCGCAAGCGTCGAAAAATGTGATCTCGGGTATCGTCCCCCGTGTTGCGTTACTCCTACGTCGATTGCTTCATGGGGAAGAGGCTCATCCTGAATTGTTCGATCATGTCGAAGAATCTTTTGATTTTATCAAAAAAAATATAGGCACCTCACTAGTATCCGATGAGCATCTACGGGCACTCGAGTCACTTATTGTTTTTCGCATTGTTCACTTGCTCGGATATGTGGGCACTGACAAAGATATAAGCGTACAGATGATTTCTGCACCGCTCACTATTGAACTGCTCGATACGGTAGCGGGTCATAGAGTGGCAATGAATAAGCATATCAACAAGGCGCTGAGAGAGTCGCAGCTGTAGCATTTCCATTGTATATTCGCTACGTTCATATATCGTCTGCGCTCGGATTTTGTACATGTGAACTTTTACAAATCCTCACTTGACGCTATAATCATACTTGTGCCTCCAGCTGAAGACCAAAACCGCATTGAGGAGCTAAAGAAGTCGCTGTATTCGCGCAGTGCTCCTGATGTGCGTACCAGGAGGAAGCTCAGGTTCACTCCTACCGAAAGTACCGTGCAAACCGCATGGGAACGCCCGCCCGAAGAGGAATCAGTCGCCCCAACCCAGCTCAATACAACCTATAAAGACACATCCATGTCATTTCTCACCAAACTCCTCATCGGTTCTCTCATATTCTGCGTCATCGCTATCGGACTCGGTGCGTATCTATTCTTCAATGGGTCAAATCTCATATCAGGCGATAACATAGCCATCGACATCAGTGGCCCGGTATCCATACCTGGTGGAGCGCCTGTCTCTTTTGATATCAAAGTAACCAACAGAAATACTGTTGATTTGCAAAGCGCTGACCTTGCTGTTGATTTTCCAGATGGTACGACTGATGCGGATGATCGCGTGAGTGAACTCAAGAATTTCCGCGAGTTGCTCGGTGATATACCAGCCGGGGGAACGGTGACCAAAACGGTGAAAGCTATCATGTTCGGTGAGGAGAACCTTCAGCGACAAATCGGGGTGAATGTGACCTACAAGGTCAAAGGGTCAACAGCACTCTTCACCAAGAAGACCTCATATGATGTGTTGATCAACTCTTCTCCCATCATGTTGACCGTCGATTCGTTCGAAGAGATCACCTCGGGACAGGAATTCGAGATCAAGGTTAGTCTCAAGTCCAATAGCCAGGACGTCCTAAAGAACGTGCTCCTCAAGGGTAGTTATCCGTTTGGATGGAGCTATGTGTCTTCAGATATAAAACCGCTTGCCGACAACGCCACCTGGAAGATCGGCGATATACCCGCCGGAGCAGAGCGTATCGTCACGATTCGTGGCAAGGTGCAAGGAGAAGACAGTGAGAGCAGAGTATTCCGCTTCACGGCCGGTGCTCAGAGCGCTATTGACCCAAAGAATATTGGGACTCAATACATGTCAGCCGAGCAGAGTCTCACCATACAGAAGCCATTTATTTCTCTTGCTGTCGCTATCAATAATGACGATGCTCCGACCGACTATGTTGGACAGTTTGGGCAGAATCAACGCATGAGCATCAATTGGTTCAACAACCTTCCTACCTCTGTTTCGAATATGGTCATCACCGCAAAGCTTTCCGGTTCTGCGTACGATAAGGCGACAGTTCAGCCTGATCTTGGGTATTTCAATTCTGCTACAAATGAGATCACCTGGAACCGTCAAACAAACTCGGACTTCGGTACGGTAGGAGCGGGAGAGAGCGGATCAATCTCCTTCACCTTGTCTCCAAAGGATACGGGTACGGCCCTCAACCCACTCATCAATCCGACGGTTGTCGTCGCGGTCAGCGCTGCGGGGAGTCGTGCGCAAGGATCGAGCGTGCCAGAGAAGCTCTCTTCATCGATCACTCGCACGACTCGTGTATCCTCGAATGTTGCCCTTACGGGACGTATCTTGCGTAGTATCGGTCCGTTCACCAACACGGGACCTATACCTCCAAAGGTTGAACAGGCTACGACCTACACTGTTCTCTGGACGGTCGATAATACCTCCAGTGCAGTTGGCAATGCTCGCGTAACTGCTTCGCTTCCAGCATATGTGAAGTGGTTGGGTGCAATTAATCCTTCCGGTGAATCAGTAACATACGATGAGAACACAGGTCTCATCACATGGGATATCGGCAATGTGAGCACATACACCGAAGGCTCATCCCGTAGGAGGGAAGTCTATTTCCAAGTCTCTTTCCAGCCGAGCGTGAACCAGGCTGATCAATCTCCGACGATCCTCAACCAAGCTACACTGACAGCTACAGACAACTTCACCGGAGCACAATTGCAGAGCAAGCAGGATTATCTGTCGACCCGTTTTAGTACAGATCCCAATTACAGGGAAGGCCAAGCGACCGTGGTCAGGTAGATATTGTGCAGCAGTTTTCTCCGTGGTATAGTCTTTTCCTGCTCGGGCATGGAATTTACCACATGTCCGGACGGCATCTAAGACGATGTAAGTCGACGTGCCTTCCTGGGAGCTGAACCCTCCCATCGCGTCGCCCTGTCCTCATAACGATTGGTGTCAAACCTGGACGTACACTTCCAACATGTGTACTCAGGTATTGAGTCGTCAGAGGGCAGGACCCCCCTTTAGTTCTTTGAACTATCAACTTTGCGCGCCGCCCTTCTTCTGTCGGGGCTTTTGGCGCGACATCCCGTCTCGAACGCCGCTCGTTTCCTAGAGCGAGCGCGAAGAGGCGGGATTTTTTCATATGTTTGTAAATAACCTGTTTTGGTATAGAATAGCTCCATGAATAAAAAAGAAGAGACGATGGAAGCTCTAGTGGCGCTCTGTAAGCGCCGCGGCTTCATATTTCCCGGTTCTGATATTTATGGTGGCCTCGCGGGTACCTGGGACTACGGTCCACTTGGTGTCGCGCTCAAGAACAATGTCAAAAGGCTCTGGTGGAAGCGTTTCGTGGATGATCGCGATGATATGTTCGGTGTAGATGCGGCTATCCTCATGAATCCGCGCGCGTGGGAGGCCTCTGGTCATGTCGGCGGCTTCGCAGATCCGATGGTGGAGTGTAAGAAGTGTAAGCATCGTTTCCGTGCAGATCAGCTCGAAGATGCCAAGAGATGTCCTGATTGCGAGGGTCAACTCGGCGAAGCTCAGCAGTTCAACATGATGTTCAAGACGCATGTCGGCGCGAGCCAAGACTCTGCTTCTGTCTCGTATCTCCGTCCAGAGACCGCGCAGGGTATGTTTGTGAACTTCAAGAATATCCTCGATACTCAGCATCCTAAGCTTCCATTCGGTATGGCGCAGATTGGCAAGGCATTCAGGAATGAGATCGCCCCTCGGGATTTCCTCTTCCGCTCCCGTGAGTTCGAGCAGATGGAGATAGAATATTTCGTTAATCCCAAAGAATGGGAGAAGACATTCGAACATTTCCTCTCAGAAATGCATGCCTTCATAGCCGATGTCGGTTTGAGTAAGGCAAAAGTTTCTGACTACGAAGTCCCAGCAGGGGATTTGGCGCATTATTCCAAGCGCACTATCGATATTGAATTTGAATATCCTTTTGGCAAGAAGGAACTCTATGGCCTCGCATATCGTACGGATTTTGACCTCAAGCAACATTCTGAGTTCAGCAAGGTTGATCTGTCATATTACGATGAGGAATCCAAGGAGAGATTTACTCCGCACTGTATCGAGCCGTCATTCGGTGTTGACCGCACGGTCTTGGCTGTGCTCACGGATGCGTATACAGAAGATACTCTCGGATCAGGGGAAGGTGAAGATGCCAAGGAGAAGCGTATCTACCTCAAACTCGCCCCGTCAGTTGCGCCGTATCGTGTAGCCGTCTTCCCATTGCTGCGCAACAAGCCGGCCTTGGTCGAGAAAGCTCGCGAGGTCTACAAGAATCTCAAGAAAGTTATTCCGAATGTGGACTTCGATGACAATGGCAACATAGGTAAGCGCTATCGCAGACAGGATGAGATCGGTACGCCGTACTGTGTGACTGTCGATTTCGATACGATTGAGAAGGGTGCAGGTGTCACGGTGAGAGATAGGGATACGGGTAAACAGGAGAGAGTCAGTGAGGCCGAATTGATTGAGAGATTGAATATCAAATAATAAAATCCCTTGGACATCTTCGTCCAAGGGATTGATGGTATCGCGCCCCGCCATCACATCGAGGATATGTCCCCCGATCAGTTTCCGAGGCCAGTGTAGCCGACACTCCGCGCGTTTAAAGTGCTATTCTTGTTTAGCAATGAGGATCAGTTCAATCCCAAGGGAATGACCTCACCTAGGTAGTATCGTACCAAATGCGCTAACTAGGTCAATTTCTTTTTTTCTGCTACATTGTTTCTATGCAATTCAACAAAACCACCCTCTCGAATGGTCTCCGCATCATCACCATCCCTATGGCGGACAATCCGTCCGTGACTGTACTCGTGATGGTTGAGACTGGTTCAAAATACGAAACCAAGGACAAGAATGGCATCTCTCACTTCCTTGAGCACATGATCTTCAAAGGTACCCCCAAGAGGCCCAAGGCGAGTGATATCTCCCGCGAGCTCGACTCTATCGGTGCCCAGTACAACGCCTTCACGGGGTATGAATTTACCGGCTACTACGCTAAGGCCGCCTCGCGCCATCTCGGTGCGCTCATCGATATCATCTCTGACATGTACAAGAATCCGCTCTTCGAACAGAAGGAGATCGACAAGGAGAAGGGGGTTATCATAGAAGAGATCCGTATGTATCAGGATATGCCACAATCCCGTGCGTCAGATGCATTCATGGATGTGATGTACGGAGATCAGCCTGTTGGATGGAATGTCGCAGGAACTGAACAGAATGTAAAGTCATTCGTGCGTGAAGATTTCATCGCGTACCGGAATGCGCACTATGTGGCAGCCGCAACGACTGTTATCGTGGCAGGATCTTTTGATGAATCAGAATGTATCGCTACGATTGAGAAGGCATATGCAGATTTATCTGCAACATCCAAGGGTGTAAAACTTCCTGTGAAAGAGGCTCAAGATGCTCCACGTATCAAGACCGACTATCGCGAGACCGATCAGACCCATATCGTCATCGGTCTGCGTACGTTCAAGATATCGGATCCGCGCGTTCCGGCGATGCGTGTACTATCGACTGTTCTCGGCAAAGGTATGAGCTCGCGCCTCTTCAGTCGCATGCGCGACGAACTCGGAGTTTGTTATTACATCAAGACTGACCATGATGCCATGACGGATCATGGAGTGCTCACCATTTCTGCAGGTGTCGACAATAGCAGGGTGGAGGAAGCTATCAGGGAAATACTCGCCCAGTGCCGCAAGTTGAAAGACGAACTCGTCTCAGACGGCGAGCTTAAAAAAGCAAAAGACTATATCGCGGGTACGAGCATGCTCGAGCTGGAAACTTCAGATGCTCGGGCAGAGTTTGCTGGGTACCAAGAAGCATTGAAGGGGAAAGTGGAGCTACCTGCAGATATCATCGCTCGTACCCAGAAAGTTACCGCTGCGGATATGCAGAAGCTGGCACAGGAGATATTCATCAGCGAAGGCCTCAACATGGCGGTGACAGGGAAATTTAAGGACGATTCTTCATTCAAATCATATTTTAATATCTAGTATTTCAGCAGCTTTTCCTGTGATATAGTGGAACTATGGAACTCCCATCCCGCGACATACACATCAATCTGAACACGGGATCCATCCTCAAGTTCTTCCTTATAGCACTACTCCTCATCGTTCTCTACTACATATCTGACGTGCTTCTGGTGGTCTTGGCCGCAATCGTACTAGCCTCGGCCATAGAGCCGCTCGTGCGCCGTCTCAAGCGATACAAGGTGCACCGTGTCATCAGTGTCATCCTCATATATGTGATTACGGCCACGGTATTCGCGAGCGTAGTCATCTTCTTCATGCCGATCGTGGTCAGCGATGCGGTCGAATTTCTCAATACTATTCCCGAGAATGTTTCCTTGGAAGATGTCTGGAGTCCGATCCGTGATATCGGGGTTAGCTTCGATACAGCCTCATCGGCAATCAGTGGCCATGATCTGACGGTATCAGAATATGTCAAAAGTGCGCAGTCACTAGTGATTGGTGCTGATGCAGGCGCATTCAAGACGGCTGGCGTGCTCTTTGGTGGATTTTTGTCACTGGCGCTCATCGTCGTTCTCTCATTCTATCTGGCGGTGCAAGAAGAGGGTGTAGATGATTTCCTGCGCATCGTGACTCCCGTCAAACATCACGAGTACATCATCGATCTTTGGAAACGCTCTCAGCGCAAGATCGGTCTTTGGTTGCAAGGGCAGGTGCTCCTAGGTATCGTGGTTGGCGTACTTGTCTACTTGGTACTTATGGTGGTCGGTATCCCGCATGCACTCGTGCTCGCCCTCCTTGCGGCAACACTTGAGATCATCCCCGTCTTCGGTCCTATCATCGCATCAGTCCCCGCAGTACTCATCGCCTTCACTGAAAATGGCGTCGGTACAGGTATATTGATTATCGGCCTTTACATCATCATTCATCAGTTCGAGAGCCAACTTTTCTATCCACTGGTGGTCAAGAAGATCGTTGGCATCTCACCGATCGTAGTTATCTTGGCGCTGGTGATTGGTGCAAAGCTTGCTGGCGTACTCGGGGCACTCATCGCGGTTCCTCTATCTGCGGCATTCATGGAGTATGTGAATGATATTGCGAAGTACAAGAAGCTTGAGATCGCAGAGAGGGAACTCAACAAGCGGGCGTAATAGGGTTCCATTGCACCCCCTGCTTTTTCCTTGTACACTAATCTGCACATGTCCAAAGACTCCCAGAAGCCCTTCTATATCACCACCACTCTCCCATACGTCAATGCTGAGCCACATATTGGCTTCGCTATGGAGATCATTCGTGCAGACATCATCGCAAGAGCAAAGAAGCTCGCGGGGTATGATGTCTTTTTCAATACTGGTACCGATGAGCATGGCATCAAGATATTCCGCAAAGCAAAGGATCTTGGCATAGATACGCAAGCATATGTTGACGGTCTGGCCCAGAAATACAAAGAGCTCCACAAGGTCCTCAATATACTTCCTGAGGCAAACTTTATTCGTACTACTGATGTACATCACAAGATGGCGGCGCAGGCATTCTGGACCAAGGTTGCCGAGAATGGCTACATCTACAAAAAAGAATATTCAATCAAGTATTGTGTCGGTTGTGAACTCGAGAAGACCGAGTCAGAGCTCGTCGAAGGGAAGTGTCCACTTCATCCGCTTCAGGAGCTCGAGATTATTCAGGAGGAAAATTATTTCTTCAAAGCAAGCGCCTTTAGTGACAAGCTTATTGCGTTGTATGAGTCGAATCCGACATTCGTCGTACCCGAGTTTCGCTTCAATGAGATCAAATCTCTTTTGAAACAGGAGGGTCTCAAAGATTTCAGTATCTCGCGCCTTGCGTCCAAGATGCCGTGGGGAGTTCCGGTACCAGGAGATGATGCACAGGTGATGTATGTCTGGTTCGATGCACTTGTTGATTATATTTCCGCTATCGGTTGGCCTGATGATGAGGTGCAAGGTACGAAGCAGGCAGGCTCATTCAAGAAATGGTGGGTAGATACGGGCGGAGTCGTACAGTACTGTGGCAAGGATAATCTTCGTCAGCAGGCCGCTATGTGGCAGTCTATGCTCATGGCCGCTGGTCTGCCCCCGTCAAAAACCATCATCATCAACGGATTTATTACGGGGGAGGGTGGTCTCAAGATGTCAAAATCTCTCGGCAATACGGTTGATCCACTTGATCTTGTCAAAGAATTTGGCACGGATGCATTGCGTTACTATGTGGTACATGACCTCTCGCCCTTTGAGGACAGTCCATTCACGCATGAGAAATTCAAGGAATCATACAATGCTGGATTGGCAAATGGTATCGGTAATCTGACGAGTCGCATTATGAAGATGGCTGCCAATGCTGGCGTCTCGTATGCTGATCATGCGGGGGAAGCGAAGGATTTTCATTCGTTTTCCTACAATCCACACTATGACGAGTTCAATATCCAGAGAGTTTGTCAGGACATTTGGAAGGACATACGAGGGCTCGATGCGTATATCCAGAAGGAGCAGCCTTTCAAGAAGATCAAAGAAGATGCTGAGGCTGGGAAGAAGGACATAGCGTATCTCTTGAGTCATCTCCTGCGTATCGCGGTACAGCTCGAGCCGATCCTCCCTGAGACATCTGCAAAGGTGCAGCAGCTTGTTCGAGAAGGTAAGATGCCAGAACAGCCATTGTTCGCCAGGAAATAATGAAATACATCGATATCCACGGCCACGTCAATTTTCCCAAATATGACGCTGATAGGGAGGCGGTCATTCAGCGTGCTCGTGATGCGGGAGTCGGCATGCTCACTGTCGGAACAGATGTTTCGTCATCCAGGGAAGTTGTTAAAATCGCAGAGGCGCATGAAGGTATGTGGGCTATTGTTGGTATTCATCCTACGGATGCAGTAGATATTACTGATGCAGATTTTTCTGCACTGCAAGAATCGGCAGCGCACCCGAAGGTCGTGGCTATAGGAGAATGCGGTCTAGATTATTTCCATTCAGGGCCGGAAGATATGGAAAAGCAGCGAAGCATCTTCATCAAACATATAGATCTCGCTAATAAGCTCAATAAGCCACTCATGTTGCATGTGCGGAATGGCAAGGATTCGATTCATAATGCGTATCAAGAAACTATCGCTATTCTGAAAGAAAGATCGAAAGTTCGGGCCAACTTTCATTTCTTCGCCGGGTCGCTTCAGGATGCTAGAGATATCGTGGCCATGGGGAATACAGTCTCTTTTACCGGAGTTCTAACTTTTGCTCGGAACTATGATGAGATAGTTAGAGATGTTCCCCTAGATTCTCTCATGTCGGAGACGGACTGCCCGTATGTTGCACCGATCCCATATCGAGGTAAGAGGAATGAACCGACATATGTTATCGAAGTGGTCAAAAAGATAGCAGAAATACGGGGGGAGGATGTAGATACTGTTGCTACGACAGTGCTCCAAAATGCTCACCAGTTCTTCGGATTACTCGCTTAAGACTTTCATTGTTTCTCTAGGTGGTCTCCATGAATCCTTCATGTGGTTTCAGTAAAATTCTATAGCCTCACTATGTTGCTCCTGATATCTGGCACGGGCATGCTGGATTTCCTGCGAGGAGCTCGGTATTCTTGCGCATGAGGTATTTCCATGGTAGTCTCATGACATATTATAAGTAATCGCAGTAAGTCCCTGTTGAGCCATAATATAAGGCAATACGGGGTCCCAGAGGGTCATTCTGAAGGGGCGCTGACTGCACAACACATGACAGACACTATCAACGACGAACAGTCCGTGTACGAGATCGGATACCTGATCGCTTCATCTATCCCTGAGGAGAAAGTCTCAAGCGAAGCAGAGGCGATAAAGGGCATTATTACAGGAGCGGGGGCAGCTATCCTTACGGAGGAAGCTCCTCATCGCCAGCACCTTGCATATACGATGAGCAAGAAGACCGTCTCTGGCGGTTATGATAAGTACGATGTCGCGTACTTTGGCTGGACCAAGTTTGAGATCGGTTCAGATAAGATTGAGAGCCTCAAGAAGGCTGTCGAACTCCACCCATCAGTGCTCCGCATGCTCCTCGTATCTACTGTTCGCGAGAACACCTATCTCGGCAAGCGTGCACCCGCTATTGCTTCAGCTGTCGCTCCGGTATCCGGAGAGAAGGTAGAAGACAAGAAGGAGACAGCGGCTCCAGCTACCATCGAGGAAATGGACAAGAGTATCGAAAACATGGTCAAAGAGGTATAATCAATACCACACCTATGTATCTCAACAAAGCATTCATTATCGGAAACCTTACCCGCGACCCAGAGCTCAAAGCTCTTCCGTCGGGAACCAAGGTATGTAGCTTCAGCGTTGCTACCAATCGCACCTTCAAGGATAAAGATGGCAACCGTCAGGATGCCACTGAGTTCCACAATATCTCGGCTTTCGCCCGTACGGGTGAGCTTGTAGCGCAGTATCTCAAGAAGGGATCGCAGGTTTACGTTGAAGGTCGCCTCCAGACCCGTTCATGGGAGTCAAACGGCGAGAAGAAGTATCGTACTGAGATCATCGCTGAGACCGTCCAGTTCGGCAATCGTCCAATGACTGGGGGAGCTGCAGGAGCATCTCCGTCCGCTCCAGCAGCGACGAAGGGAGCAGAGGCTACTGAGCCTTCAGGCGACAAGATCGACTATCCAACCGAAGAGATCAATCCAGAAGATATACCGTTTTAATCCCTATAAACCATCATCATTATGAAAAAGCAGTGTTATTTCAGTCAGCACAACATCAAATATATCGACTATAAGGATACCGAGGTTCTCAAGAAGTTCCTCAATCCGCACGGACGCGTCCTCTCAAGGAAGCGTACAGGCATCGCCGCGAAGTATCAGCGTCAGTTGGATATGGCGGTCAAGCGCGCACGTTTTATGGGATTGCTCCCGTACGTTGCGAGCTAAATAAATAGCAAAAACATCGGTGAGGATACATTGCGGAGCCCTTTCGGGCGAGCATGGCAATTTTAAAACGGTAGGGACGTAAGTCCTTACCGTTTTAAAATACGCGTGTATCCGAATCTGATGTTTTTGCTATTTATTTGCCAACACGTTCACGGTATTCTCCAGTCTCGGTATTGATTTTGATGATATCTCCTTCGTTGACGAAAAGAGGGGCGTTAATGGTTGCACCTGTTTCAAGAGTGACAACTTTATTTCCACCTGTCGCGGTGTCTCCCTTGATCGAAGGGGGAGCCTCAGTAACTTTGAGGTCTACAGTGATAGGCATCTTGAAGCCCATCGGCTGTTCATTGAAGAGAAGCTGCTCGACGATGGTGTTAGTCTTGAGGAACTTTGCTTGTGGTCCCGCTTGTTCATCGGTGACCTTGAAACGCTTTGATGGATCATCAGCTTCACAGAACCACCACTCGCCGCGGGAACTGTAGAGGTATTTGACCTCTCGGGACTCAATCTCAGCTTCAGGCACCTTGTCGGAGACGTGGAATGAGTATTCAGTAACCTTGCCAGTGATGAGGTTCTTGAGTTTGGTGGCGTTGACAGGCTTCCTTTGCTGTTTACGGAAGACGTGTGCCGAGATGACCTCGTACGGTGCGCCGTCGAGGACGATGAATTTCTTTTCGGTGATCTCACTGTATTCGAGGAGGGACATAGGGGATTAGTTAAATGTTAGTAGCTCGGCCATTCTAGCCGTTTTTGATGAAAAAGGCAAAAGCGCCCAATTAAAAATCCGACAAAGGAGTTCTTGTCGGATCACCGCTCACAGAGGAGGCTACATCATAAATTAGATGCTTTGATTCGTTCGATTGCTTCCTCGGGCGTCTTGGCCTCACCCAGAGCGATTCCCATACTCATTCCGCACATGAAACTGGCCGCTCCCAGGTTTTCTTGTTTCATGATTTCACTCCCGATTTTGCCTTTGTTGCGGTCAGGAACACGCGCGTCCCATAGATCGCGGATCAATTTTTCCGAAGCTTGAGATATGTCCATAAGGTGCCTTTTTGTCCGTACCTTTCTAGAAACTACCATTTGAATACGGGGACGTCAATAATAATCAAAATCCCGCCTTTGGGGCGGGGAATGATGCAGTTTTCAATAATTGAATTGTCGGATTCTACTGCGCACTCAACTTTACCCTAATAGCTTTGAGGATGTCACTTTTAACCTTCACGTTCTCCTTGAGGAACTGTCTCGTAGCATCATATCCTCGGCCGAGCTTCACATCGCCGTAGGAATAGGATGATCCTGATTTCTGGAGGAGCTCATACTTCTCGCCGAGAGCGATGATCTCACCCTCCTGTGAGATGCCTTCGTTGTACATGAGATCGAACTCAGTTTGCTTGAATGGGGCAGCGACCTTATTTTTGACAACCTTCACGCGACATCGACCACCCATGATTTCTTCACCCTTCTTGATCTGGGCGATGCGGCGGATATCGAGACGGACTGATGCGTAGAACTTGAGTGCCTTACCGCCGGGAGTAGTCTCTGGATTGCCGAACATGACGCCGATCTGCATGCGAATCTGGTTGATGAAGATGACGACGGTCTTTGACTTGGCGACGATTGCCGTGAGCTTGCGGAGAGCTTGCGACATGAGGCGAGCTTGGGCACCGACATGATGCGCGCCCATATCACCCTCGATCTCCGCACGGGGAGTGAGGGCGGCTACTGAGTCGATGACGATGACATCCATCTTGTTCGTACGGATGAGACTGTCTACGATCTCGAGTGCTTGTTCGCCAGTATCAGGCTGTGAGATGAGGAGGTCGGCCAGCTTCACACCGAGTTTGCCAGCATACTCTGGATCCATTGCATGCTCTGCATCAATGTATGCGCAAACACCACCAAGCTTCTGAGCCTCGGCGACCACATGGAGGGCGAGCGTGGTCTTACCGGAGGATTCTGGACCGAATATTTCGACGATACGACCGCGGGGCATACCACCGATCCCAAGGGCCCAGTCGAGTCCGAGAGATCCGGTAGGGATGGCTCCGACATTGACCTTAGGCTTGTCGCCGAGCTTCATGATGGAGTCTTCGCCAAATTTGCCACGGATCGCGTCGAGCGCATCCATGATACCGGTGGCTGTCTTTTTTTCAGCAGCCTTCGTGGCTGACGATTCGGCGGTTTCTTCTGCTGTATCTTCGGATGGGGAAGCGATCTCTTCGGGAGCAGCTGCCTTTCCTTTGCTTTTCTTTGTGGACATGAGGTGTAGTTTAGTTCTGGTAAATCGCAGGTACACCTAATAATAAGTGAAAAAACACCACATTGAAATATTGAAATTATTCCGTCCCCATGTCCTAATCTGACCTTGTGAGAGTGAGGCGTTTTTCGGCGGTTCGTCCGAACTGGTCGTGGGCCGTGAGGGTCACGATATTAGTCCCAGGGAACACTGCTATTGTTTCGCTGAAATTGCCGCTCTCGTCTATGAATATGTCCTTACCATTGAGGGTTATTGAGTTGGCTCGTTCTATGCGACCGCGTATATCTGTGGTGGAAGCTTGGAGAGTTGCCCAGTCCGCCGGTTCGATGATGGATATGTGGGGGCCCCGTGCGTAGTCGAGGGAACGCCAGATTGAATATCCAGCAACCAATGCAATCACTAGGACACTCCCGCCTATCTTGAGTGCGCGGAGAAATGATGTGCGGGTCAGGTTCATAGGTTAGCGAAGCGTGTCTTCTCCTTGTCCTGGAGCTTCGAGTGCAGCTTCCTGTTCGATACCGTCTCCGACTGAGCCGAGTACGTCGCGAGGCTTTGATCCATTGGCTGGACCGATGACACCATGTTGCTCAAGTAGATCCATGAGTTTGGCGGCACGGGAATACCCGACACCGAGTTTTCTTTGTATGTATGAGGTTGAAGCCTTGCCTGCGGCTATGACTGCTTCGCGAGCTGCCTCATAGAGCTCATCTTCATCTTCAAGCGAATCATTGTCGAGACCCATAGAGTCAAACGCAGCACTCGACCCAGCTTCGGTCGGTACGATATTGATCTCGTCCATGATCTCATCCTTGTATTCGTCGACAAGGTATTTGACGACCTTTTTGACCTCAGTCTCTGATATATATGCAGATTGGAGGCGAACTGGCTTTGCCATCTCTCCACCGAGATAGAGCATATCTCCAGCTCCGAGGAGTTTTTCAGCACCTTGTTGATCGAGAATTGTGCGTGAATCGATCTGAGAGGCTACTTGGAGAGCTATACGGGTCGGGATGTTCGCCTTGATGAGACCAGTGATGACATTTACGCTCGGGCGCTGTGTTGAGAGGATGAGGTGGATACCGACAGCACGGCTCATCTGAGCAAGGCGGACGACGGCTGATTCGAGCTCGCGCGGGTATGTCTGCATGATATCTGCAAGTTCGTCGATGATGACTGCTATATACGGCATTGTCTCTGGAAGCTTCACTGCCGCCTCTCCTTCAGGCTGAGCATCAGCTCCACCAGCCGCTTTCCAAGCATCGAGTGCTGGAGCAAGAATGGTCTTGTGGTACGAATCGATATCACGCACACCGTTTTGCTCGAGGACGTCATAGCGGCGGCTCATTTCTTTGCCAGCCCACTTGAGTGCAAGGATAGCCTTCTTGGGATCAGTGATAACGGGGGTCAGAAGGTGGGGGATCTTGTTGTAGAGGGTGAGCTCGACGCGCTTGGGGTCAATCATGATGAAGCGTAGGTTCTCGGGGGAATTGCGATAGAGGAGGGAAGTGATGATCGCATGAATAGTCACTGACTTTCCGGATCCCGTCGCTCCGGCGATGAGCGCGTGTGGAGCTTTTGCCAAGTTAGCGAAATGCGCCTTACCAGTGATGTCCTTGCCGAGAGACATGAGAAGAGGCTTCTCTGATCCTTGATAGTCATTCGACCCGAGCAGGGTAGCGAGACCCACAGTTGTTTTTGCAGTGTTCGGCACTTCGACACCAACGAGAGATTTACCCGGTATAGGTGCCTCTATACGGATCGGATGCGCAGCGAGTGCAAGTGCGAGGTCATTGTTGAGACCGACGATGCGGGAAAGTTTGACTCCCTCGGCAGGTTTCAGAGCATAGCGCGTGACCGAAGGTCCGATAGATATTTCATCCATCTCTACGGTGATATTGAAATTCTGCAAGGTGCGCTTAATGATGTTTGCGTTCGCCTTGATATCTCCCGTTTCAGGTTTGCCCTTGTCCTTCTCAAGGAGTGAGAGTGGGGGTGGGTTGAATGGCTTCAGACGGGGGATGATGGCTGCAGCGGCTATAGGGAAGGCGGCATCTTCATCGAGAGACGCACCCTGTCCTGTCGGCTTTCTGTTCGACCTCTTTGCCTCATCACGCTTGCGCTGTTCTTCAGCAACGCGAGCAGCTTCGGTACGCTCCAGCTCGCTGATTTTTCCTGCGGCTTCTACGGCGTCATCAACATCATCTTCATCGCCTCGTTCTTTTCTTGCTGCCTCCTTCTCCTCGTCTGTTTTCTTGAAGTAGTTCCAGAACATGAGATGTCTGAGAGAGATGTGGAGGTTGAAGGTCATGATCACCGATACGATGAAAATGACGATAAGAAGTGCGGTTGATGCCCATACATCCATTGCCTTGATCAGCGGTACAGCGATCCATTTACCAATGATGCCACCCGCTCCAAGATACGCTATATGTATGAGTCCGAGCCCTGATAGGAGGAAAAGGCCTGCTCCGACGATCTTGGATATCTCAACTTTCTTTTTTAGACCCTGCAAAAAGGACACGCCGAGCATGGCAAACATGATCGGGATGAGATAGTAGCCGACACCACAGAGTTGCAGGAGGAACGTATATATATTGTTGCCGAAACCGGCTTTACCGAACGCTGCAAGGAGCGAGAGGATAGTGATCAGGAATGAGAAGAGGGCAAGTATCGTATGCACAGTCTCGTCTTTGAGTTCATCCCAGAATCGGACCTTCTTTCCGAGGTCGGTTTTTTTCTTTGCCATGGATATCATGATACCACACTAGAAATACAGAAGCAGAACCGTGTGAATAACAGGCTTGCATGCTTTCCTATTTCGTCTATAATGGACATGTAAAAGACAATAAAAGTGACTCTTTTGTAAAGGACTTTCAGAGACAAAATAAAGGACAATACGGAACTATACTAATGGACAAAAATAACAACAAGGAAGGGTTCACGGGAGACCCGTTGAACTGGAAATCACTAGGCTTCTTCTCGGCGGAGGAGTATCTTCTCTATGTCTTCAAAAAGACAGAAAAGATAACAGCAGCTATATATCTCGTGTCCGGACTTCTCAAGGACGATGAGCCGATGAAGTGGGAACTTCGCGATCATGGTATGGAGCTCATGTCCTCGTCCTTTATGGCGTCGAGTAACATGCCTGGAGATAAGAGCGGTGTCATACAGTCACTCTTCACTGCAGCTCTCGAGACCATCTCTCTCCTCAATGTAGCCAAGATATCCAACCTCATTTCAGAAATGAACCACACACTCCTTGTCCGGGAGATCGATAATGTAGTGGCTATGCTCCGTGATCGTCTTGCCGAGAATGCCGAAAATGCGGGGTATGTCCTTTCGGAAAACTTCTTTAAGACACCAGACATGTTCTCTACAGGATTTAAATCCGAGCAAGGGGCATGGAGAAAAGACGCGAATACTGGTCATAAAGGACACGATGTAGTTGCGCGTGCCTCAAATCTCCAAAATCATAAGGTTTTGGAAGGACATTCTAGTGTTCAGGTCAAAAAGGGAAATAGACAGGAGATGATCATAAATGTCCTCAAGCATCAGTCCAATCTGACCATAAAAGACTTCTCAAAAGTCATAAAAGACTGCAGTGAGAAGACTATCCAGCGTGAACTCATCGAATTGGTTGACAAAGGGGTGGTCAAAAAGGAAGGGGAACGTAGATGGAGCCGGTATTCCCTGAAATAGGGGCTATTTCAGTAATATATTGACTGGTGGTGCGTCATTGACCTTGAGCCGTATTTTTGCTAGGATGACCCTATTACCTCATAGATGAACAAGCCGAGCCGATTTTATAGGGTGTCTTAAGCAAAAGCGTGTTATCCACAAACGCTTTTTGCGCCATGGTTCAAAAGTGATGTATAATGCTTTGTAACGAGTGTGTAAGGGCCAAGCCTTCAGGCGATGCTTTTATGCATTCGTTCCCAGAGCCAGAATACTTTTTGGTGAGGGGAGAACGGACTTTGACAACTTAATAATCTGTTAGAGTCCATCTTGTTTGCCACAACATGTTCTGTCTGCGTGTCGATAGCGCGGACAGAATAAGTGGAAATTATTATCAGTTTACAAAGATCGCATTAATCCTTCTTCGATATTACAAGTAATAGAAGGAGATGCGCTAAATTATAAAAATCAATGAAAAAGTTTCTTATCGCTTCAGGCGTAGCCGTATTGGCTTTCGCTTCGATCGCAGGAGCACAGGGAACCGTGTTCTCAACCAACCTCACGGTCGGTTCAACCGGTTCTGACGTCGTTGCTCTCCAGACATGGCTTATCGCCAACGGTTACAGCATCCCAAGCATTGCTTCAGGTGCAGCAGCAAAGGGCTACTTCGGTTCCCAGACTTTGGCAGCAGTCAAGGCTTACCAGACAGCAAAGGGTATTCCTAGCACTGGTTTCGTAGGACCTCTTACTCGCGGTGCTCTCAATGCAGGTGGTGGCGTAGTTGTCACTCCAGGCGTTGTTACCTGTCCAGTAGGATACAACTGTACTCCAACATCAGGTGGAGCACCGATTGTTTCCACTTCAGGAATGGAAGGACAGCTCAAGACTTTCGATCTCCTCGGCTCAGTCTCTAGCGAGACGGTTGATGAGAACGAGAGCGGTGCCAAGGTTCTCGGTTTCGAATTCGAAGCTGAGGATTCAGATATGACGATCGACCGTGTTGACGTCGACTTCACCGCTCCTGCTTCAGGTAGCGATGATCTCGCCGACTACATAGAGAGCGTTTCTCTCTGGCTCGGAAGCACGAAGCTCGCTACTCTCTCTGTAAATGATGCAGATGAGGATGATGATGTCTTCTCATTCCGTTTCTCAGGTCTCAAGGCAGTCGTCCAGAAGGATCAGACCGCGAACATGTACGTTGCAGTTGACGCTGTCAACAACGTAGATTCACTCGACACTGGTTCATGGGATGTTGAGATTCCTGCAGACGGTATCCGCGCTACAGACTCAGCTGGCATCAGCGATACATATGTTTCCGCTAACGTTCTCGAAGAAGACTTCACAGTCGGAGATTCGAACGGCGGTGAACTCGATATCACTGAGAACAATGATAGCCCGAACGGCGGAATCATCACTGTCAGCGAGGATAACGACACCACAGATGTCACTCTCTTGATCATCGATCTCGAGGCAGATGAGTCTGATATCAACATTGAACAGATCCCAGTTAGCATCGTTGCTAACAGCGGCACGAGCATCAGCTCTGTCGTCAAGAGCCTCAAGCTCGTTCGCGGATCTACAGTCTTGAAGAGCAAGTCAATCCCTTCAACAGCATTGTCAATCGGATATGAAGTCGTGTTCAACGACCTCGACATTGACATCGAAGAGGGTGATGTTGAGACTCTCAAGATCGTTGCAGATCTTAACGATCTCGAAGTTGGATCATTCGATGAAGGAGATAGCGTTTACGCTACCACCACCGGATCAGATTCAAGCTGGAGCGTCGAAGATGCTAACAACGACAATGTTAACCCAGATGGTTCTGTCACAGGTGAGGCTCAGTCATTCTATCAGGATGGCATCGTAGTCTCTCTCGTCGGCACACCAGATGCATCTTCTGAAGATGGTCTCGCAAGGTTTGAGATCAACTTCTCGGTCAAGGCAAGCGGAAGTGATGCATACATCAGCGACAACGCTCCTGATGCTATCCTCGCCGCAACAACCCCAACTGGCACGAACGTCGGTATCCAGTACTCGACTTCGACCACTGCAGGTGTAGCCTTCGTACAGAGCACAGATCTCGCTGGTACGATCAACTCAGGCGATGTTGCTGGAAGCTACTTCAAGGTTAACAAGGGACAGACACGTTCCTTCAGCCTTATCGTAGAAGCTTCGAACACATCGACTTCAGTCTACGCATCAAGCGCAGTCGCTCTCCGCTCTATCAACTGGAGCACGACGACCGCAGCTGCAAGCTTCATCAACCACTACACATTCGACTTGGGCGCATTCCTCACTCCTACGGAGACATGGAGGACCCAGCCGTAATATAGTATTGATCTAGCTCTTCCTCCCAACGGGTTACAATGTTGGAGCAAAAACCGCCGAAAGGCGGTTTTTGCGTTGCTGGGTTTCTGCTATACTACTGCTCATATGGTCAATCCGTTCGACAGGAACTTCTTTAAGTTCTTCATAGGGTTCGTCCTCATACTCACGATCAGTTTTGCAGTACTCTATGTGGTTGGCTGCTATAGTACTTCAAGTTGTTTCTTCAGTAGATACCTATAGTCTCTTCACGGTTCCTTCATGTTGCCTTGGTAGGCTGTGTGCATTATCAGGCGAGATAATCTCACACAACAATGAAGAAGCTATTTTATGTGTTTTCGGTGTGCGTGGTATCAGCTTTTGTTATCTGTGGCTTCGCTTTGCCAGCTCGGGCAGAGACGCGGTATTCCACAGCGACTATCATTCGCACGGACACATCATGGGAGGCGAGTGGTAGTCCATATATAGTCGAAGATGACGTGATAGTAGAGGCGGGGGCCACACTTACTATTGGTCCAGGGGTCGAAGTGCGAGGACCTGAGACGGGGTACAAGCCGAGTTTTAGCCTCCCGGGAGGCACCTTGAAGATCGTGGGTACAGAACAAGAGAGAGTTCGTCTACATAATTTGAACGGTATATTCACGATCAACGGCGGATCAGTTACCACAGAATATGCCGATCTTGATAGGTTGAATATGGGTGTTCTATTTGAGAATTCTCGGGGGGTCATTGCATCTAGTTCCATTACTCGTTCACTTTATGGTATAGAAGTCCGCACGAGCGGGGTATCGGTATGGGCAAGTGAGATATCGGGGAATGCTGATGGCATCATTGTACAGCGTGCTCCTGGACCGTTCTTGGTATACGGTGACAGCCAGATGTCGGATATGGGTACTGGTGGTATCGGCAATGCGTTGGAGGATCTGCCGATAGGTAAGAATTCTGTGAAAGTGATAGGGTCTATCATTGAAGGTAATTTGAATTCTGGTATTAACAGCAAAGATTGGTCTACAGTTAGTGCACCTGGTAACTGGTGGGGTAGTCCTGATGGCCCCGGTGCTGGAGGTATTTCAAATCCAATACTTGGCAAGGTGAAATTTGAACCATTCCTGACCGAGCGACCTATATTCGGAAGCGAAGAGGCATCTTGTTGTTCAAGTATCCTCTTCATTCCTGGTCTTCAAGCGAGCAGGTTATACAAAAACGAAAGACAAGTATCAGGTATTGGTGTGAATAGACTCTGGGAACCAAATCGTAATGACGATGTTAGGAAGTTGTTCTTGAGTAGGAGTGGTTCGAGTACGGATGCAGGAATATACGCAGGAGATCCTATTGATCGCGCTTTGGGCGTGTCAGGTATATATGGATCATTTATGTCGTCTTTGGATATGCTCCGCGATGAGGGAACGATCGGGGAGTGGAAGTCTTTTGGCTATGATTGGCGTAAGCCGATAGCTGAGGTGGTTGCGGGGCAACAACAGCGAGCGACGACTACAGAATCTCTCATTGGAACACTAGAGTCGTTGGCTGCGCGTTCCAAGACAGGCAAGGTGAGTATCGTTGCACACAGCAATGGTGGGCTTGTGGCAAAATATCTTGTGAAGACACTGGTAGATATGGGCAAAGAAGATTTGGTTGAGTCCGTGATATCCGTTGCTGTGCCGTATCTAGGAACTCCGCAGGCAATCTTGGGCCTGCTCCACGGTGCGAACCAATCCATAGGGGGAGGAATCATCTTGAAACAGGGTGTCGCGCGAGAGTTGGGAATCAATATGCCAAGTGCGTATTCACTTCTCCCATCCCGAGAGTATTTTTCGAAAGCTCTGGGACCATCGATTGCATTTGCGGCAACATCGACTCTGGGAATGAATGCCACAGTCTATCCTCGGGTCATCGAATCATATGATGATCAGAAAGCATTTATACTAGATACAAAGGCGGGGCGAAATACATCTACAGCCTCAAAACCGGTTATGCCTATAGAAGGGAATACACTGTTGATGAGTGCTGCCGAAGCTCTTCATAGTGTGCTCGATCCATTCCAGTGGCCTTCGACAATTGCACGTTGGGCTATTGTTGGCTGGGGCAATAGGACCGCAAAAGGAGTTGTATATTCTAAGTCTGGATATACCGCCACGACTACATCTTTGGGTGATGGAACAGTTGTCATGCCGAGCGCAATTCATGATGCGGGCGATGTTGTGGCGATCGATCTCTCGGTGCAAAAGGATATTGATCGCAAAAAGATCGATCATACCAATATACTAGAGTCGTCTGCTACAAAAGCTGCAGTACAGGCGATAGTTGCTAGTGCCGATGCTGAAAATAAAGGTCAAGTGAGGGCGGCATTGTCGGTGCTTCCCGGCGTTACCCTGGGTGAACCGGATCAGTCTCAAGAAAAAACGTTTCTGGTCGTGAGTACGCATTCTCCAGTTGATCTTCATGTATATGATTCACACGGTAATCACACGGGTATCATGGCGCCTCCTGAAGGAAGGGTGACAGGAGAGAACGATGGAGGATTCGATGATCTGTACTCGTTCTTTGAGGATGAGATTCCTGGTAGTAGCTTCGATATGTACGAGGGTTCTGATGGTAATGAAACGTATATAACTTTGGAGGATAGTATGCCGCAACCCTACTCGGTGGTGGTCAATGGTAATGGTGTTGGGACTTTCGACTACACCATTGAGCGTATTCGTGGAGATGAGGTACTTGATCGAGTTGAATACATCGGTTTGCCCGTAAATCCTCTGACAGTAGCTACGGGAACGGTGGTAGTCAGCAATGGCATTAAGCTCGCTTCGTCCACAATGATTAGAGTAGATATCGACGGGAATGGTTCGACAGATATTGTCCCACGCCCTGGGATTGCTCCAGATTTCAAACTGCATCTCGAGATGCTCAAGAAAGCAGTCATCCTGCTTGTTGGTGATTCGAAGAAATCCAATAATATTCTCAAGCGCATCGAGCGCCTGGAAGCCCTTGCTAAGAAAGACAGGATCGGCCGGGTGCATATGGTCGCACATAGGCTCAAAATTCGAGTTGCACACAAGAAGCAGAAGCTCCTCACTGTGGAAGAAAGGGAACAGATCATCGGTATGATAGACACTTTTCTCGCCCAGTTTGAGTGACAGAGTCTTGATTAGGTCCCTGCAGTGTGGTATCGTCTCTGCAAGGCTAAAGACAGAAGGCAACTCGCCAAAGTCCGCCGCAATGCGGACTTTGGCGCGATAAGACCTTCCGAGGTTATCCTCTATAGTACAGTCAAGCCGGTAAAGGTCGAAAAATTAACAACTTTGAAGCGCGGTTTTCGCGCTTCCATACAACATGGCTCGAACAAAAGCACAGAAGAAAGAAATCATAGAGAAAGTAGAGTCCCTCATGAACGGCGCGCAGTCGCTCGTGTTCGTGAACATTCACGGCCTCAAGATCGGTGAAGCTACAGCTATGCGTCGCAAGCTCAAGAGCGATGGAGTTGGATTCTTCGTTGCGAAGAAATCCCTCACAGCTCTCGCCCTCGCCAAGAAGGGTTATACAGGAACTATGCCTGAGCTCGTCGGTGAATTTGGTTTCGCCTATGGCGCAGACCTTATCGCTCCGGCTCGCGGAGTTTATGAGTTCCAGAAGAAATTCAAGGACCAGCTCGCCATCATAGGTGGTGTCTTTGAGGACAAGTACGTGACCAAGGATGAGATGGTAGCTATCGCTTCGATTCCACCCCTCACTACGCTCCACGGCATGTTCGTCAACGTCATCAATTCTCCTATACAGGGATTTGTTATGGCGCTCGATCAGATAGGCAAGAAAAAGACAGCTTAGTTTATTATCAAATCACATTATTACTATGGAAAATACACCAGTAGAAATCCCAGCAAAGTTCAAGGATCTCGTCGAAACCGTCGAGAAGATGTCAGTCCTCGACCTCAACGAGTTGGTCAAGGTTCTCGAGAAGAAGTTCGGCGTTTCAGCACAGGCAGCAGTGGCAGCAGCTCCAGTTGCAGCCGCAGCAGCAGATGAGAAGTCAACTGTCGCAGTTCACCTCGCGGCAGCAGGTGATCAGAAGATTGCAGTTATCAAGGTGGTCAAGGAAGTCCTCGCTCTCGGTCTCAAGGAAGCTAAGGATCTCGTTGATAGCGCTCCAGCTCTCATCAAGGATGGTATGAAGAAGGATGAGGCAGAGGCTCTCAAGAAGCAGATTGAAGCTGCAGGTGGCAAGGTCGAGTTTAAATAAGGAGTAGGAAGCAGAAAGAAAGTTAAGGAATAGCAAAAGACATGTGGTGAGGAGACCTTGCGAGCGCGAACCCAGTGGTGACCCTGCTGAGTCAGGCGCGAGCACGAGGAATTTCCCAGCAGGGAAATATCTGTGTCTCCGAATCCACGTGTCTTTTGCTATTCCTGGGTAATTCTTCCATTCCTGCGGTTTTCTGCTAGAATACACCTCGTACTCAATCAGCGACTATATATGGAAATCCTCATCGCATTATTCGGCAATCAGACCAAAGTTAAACTCCTCCGTCAGTTTCTCTTCAATCCGACGACCCCATTTTTGCCAAAAGAGCTCGCGTATCGTACTAAATGTGCTCCTACGGCTGTCCGCAAAGAGCTTACACCGCTAGCCAAGGCGGGGATCATCAAGCGCAAGCAGGTTTTGAAGAGCATCGAAGCCCGTCAAGGAGAAAAGATTGTTTTCAAGAAGCTCAAAGGAGATGGATATGTGCTCGACGAGAAATTCCCGTATCTCGAGCCACTTAAGAATCTGCTTACGGTCGCAAGTCTCCATGCCGATGAAACTCTCGCCAAGCGCTTCACAAATGCAGGTCGCATCAAACTCTTTATCGCATCGGGCATCTTCATACAGGACTGGGATTCACGCGTCGACCTACTCATTGTTGGCGAAGAGCTCAATCTCGCCAAGATAGAATCAGTCATACAGAGCATAGAGTCGGAGATAGGGAAGGAAATTGCCTATTCAGCATTCGAAACAGCTGATTTCGAGTACCGCCTCGGCATACATGATCGCCTCGTGAGGGATATTTTGGATTATCCGCACATCACACTTCTGGATCGTCTCGCTATTGAGGCTCAATAATACGCTTTTCCTATCCACACCCCCGGATTGCAACGGCGCATCCGTGGTATAATGTACGCATTACAAGGAAAATTATTATCTAATTCATAATTTCTATGATGTTCATTGAGAATTGGGGTGATGTCTTCGCCCGTTCGCTCCAGGGCGTATGGTATGGCGTTGCGAGCTTCGTGCCAAGCCTCGTCATCGCCCTTATTATTTTCGCTATCGGTTGGGTGCTCGCTGCACTCATCGAGAAGCTTGTTGAGGCTGTCTTCAAGAGTCTCAAGATCGATGCTGCGCTCAAGAGCGCAGGTCTCGAGGATGTGGTCAAGCGTGCCGGCCACAATCTCAACTCCGGCTACTTTGTCGGATCATTGGTTAAGTGGTTCGTCGTCGTCGTATTCCTCATCGCATCTTTTGATGTGCTCGGTCTCACTCAGGTGACGAGCTTCCTCCGCGATGTCGTCGGCTACCTCCCTCAGGTCATCATCGCAGTCCTCATCCTCATGGTCGCAGTGATTATTGCGAGCGCCATGCAAAAGATTGTTGTTGCATCAGCACGTGCAGCCCATATTGTTCATGCTGAGCTTCTCGGACGCGTCACCAAATGGGCTATCTGGATTTTCGCTCTTCTTACAGCGCTCTTCAACCTTGGCATCGCACCGGGCCTGATACAGACTATCGTTATGGCAGTCTTTGCAGGTGCAGCTCTCGCTATTGGTCTGGCATTCGGTCTCGGTGGTAAGGAGGCCGCTCAGAAGATCGTCGAGAAGACACTTCATGGTGTCATGGAAAAGGAATAGTCCGTCTCGTTTTTCTCAGAAAAGAGCTCCCGAAAAGGGAGCTCTTTTTATCCACACGATGTCCCCATAATGCCTAAAACCAATAAGGCCTTGACTTATTTTTAGCCATAAGTATACTTACTCTCACTACCGAATGATTATTAAGAAAAACCACCTACACAAGCGGCCATAGCCACGCCCCCGCAAGGGAGTGTAGCTCGTAGCCGCTCAATGAAGCGGTTTTTCTTTTACAGGACGACTGACACCTTGAAAACCACATATCTCAAGTAAAGTAAAAATGGCCCGCATATTTCGGCAAGAAGTATGGCGAGGCGGTCTGCCGGTTCGGGTCGAATCGGCAGGCATGATGTAGGTAAGTATAGAGACCCGCCGCTCCTCTTGTAGGGTTGCGGCGGGACAACAAGCGGTTTTTAGATTTCCTAGTAGGAAATTTAAAGGGCGTATGGTGGATGCCTTGGCTAGAAAAAGCGATGAAGGA
>JBBTRA010000006.1:0-99839 GCA_038065415.1 Patescibacteria group bacterium | reverse complement strand
GTGTCGGCGGAAGGGATCGAACCTTCGACCTTGGGCTTATGAGTCCCACGCTCTAACCAACTGAGCTACGCCGACAATTCCCATACAATAATCGAAAAAACCCCTTTATGCAAACCACGTCTTGCATTCACTGACATAGTATGGCAAAATCAACGCACTCATCGCGGGGTAGGGTAACGGTAACCCGTCAGGCTCATAACCTGAAAATTAGCGGTTCGATTCCGCTCCCCGCAACACGCGAGACATCACCCCACAGAAGCCAGTGCAAAGGAGAAAACACTTCCCTTGCCTTCCCCTTCTGACTGTACCCATATCCTCCCTTTATGGCGAGATATGATTTCTTTTGCCATATAAAGTCCAATACCCATACCCTCGGTGTCCATGAGCATCGCTTTGCTCCCTCGGTGGAATTTGGAAAACAAGAGCGCGTGCTCAGATTTGGAAATACCGATCCCTTGGTCAGTCACACTGAAGACCACCTCCTTCCCTTGTCGTTGAACAGAAACAGTAACAACCGACGACTGCGGTGTGTAGTGTGCCGCATTCTCGAGAAGGATCTGGAGGACCGATTTTATACGCATGACATCGCATGAGACATACGCACCTGGCTCCATATGTCGCTCGAACTTGATGTTCTTCTCGAGCGCGCTTTCCCCTATCTGATCAAGAGCCTCACCCGCAATTACTGAGAGATCTGTACGCTCAAGATGATAGGAATAATCAGCTTTCTCATTGTCAGCAACAGCAGCCAGCATATTTGTCAGTTCGACCAGTTTTGCATTGGCCTCCTCTATATACGAGATCTGCGGAGTCACCTCCTGCAGCGAGGTTGCTTTGGATATATTCTCTGCCGCCCACTTCACATGTGTGAGTGGTGTGCGGAATTTGTGTGTAACGGTTGTAATGAACTCGTATTTCAAGACATCTATCTCTCTCAGCTTATTCCAGACGAATACACCGACACCCACTGCAAGCAAGGCAGATATGAGTGGTGTCACCCATATTGGAAATCCAGGATACGCGCTCTGGATCCACTGGTTAGAAAGATTGAAGAGCGCTATGAGAGCACCTACCGCAGCGATTGATACGCCATACAAGAATGCCTTGCGAGCTACAATCTTGATATCCACTACTTCATAGGTGACGATCGCATACACGAGCGGTATGGCATAGAGCGGAACGAACCAGATGCCCCATATCGGATCAACAGGGATATCATACACTAGGAACACAGGTATGAAACCGACCACATAGCCGACGATCATGGTTACAAAGAAGTATTTGGCACGATTCTGTTCTATCGGATCCTGATTCCTGCGATAGGAATCGATGAGCTCACACAGGAGATAGAACGGAACGAGACCGTTATATATAATGCGCATCACCCAGTGCAGAGCGCCCGGCACATAATAATTGGGGAAGTACATCTTATGCACAGAATCGAGCAGGAATGTATCTGGGAAAATAATGTAGAAAAGCGCAAGAAGAATGCTCAAGCTATAGACAAACCAAAGTACGCCCTTTCGTGAATGCTCCTTGCGCGTTATGACAAGAACCGTGTGGAGAGTAAACGTGACAATGAAGACATTTATGAGGTTACCCATAAAAACGAGCTTCGAAATATGCGGATCGAGTATATTGACCCCTATTAGATGTGTGGCACAGAATATCGCTACACAAAGATTGACCAGCGCCAGGACACGATTGACGGTCTTGTGCGGATTATTCACGATACAGAATACCGCGATACCGAGACCAGTGATGGTGGAGATTATGCCTCCGATATTATGTAGTAAAAGTTGAAATTCCATGAAATACACTCAGATGATGAACTTATATATAGTAGAACTCATCGAATACTGTGCGGTAGGAAGCTATGGCCGCCTTTGCCTCATGATGACCGAGAACAAATCCTGGCTCATGCGCTATCATATTGCGGATTTTGTGAGCCTCCCACGCCTCATTCAATGATTTCATGTCCCCGGGGTTGACGCGCTTCAATTTCTCACCAACACTTTCTCCACGGTACCCCATCGAGGTCAAAATCTCATCAAGCATGATGTCAGCTTCCAGTATCGCCTGCTTCCAGTCATTCTGATTATGTGAATCGAGATGAGACTTCACCCGTTCCCACCGACTTGTCAGAGCTGAGTCTCCTTGGGCTGCTTCTTGATATGCAGGCTCAACCTTGGTATCGAATATTTCTTCTTCCTTCTTGCGAATGAGCTTGAGCTGTTCAACGCAGTAAACGATAGCAATCAGGAAAAAGAGTGCTACAGGAAAAGATATACCGATAAGCACACCGACAACATTTTTGGCCACCACGAAGAACGAGGGATACAACTCAATGAAATTGTGATAGAGGGTTCCGAACAGCGACGTGTAGTCGACCGCGGGAGGGCCGACATTGATATGCGGAGAAGTCTCTGTAGGGAGCATGGGTATATTATACTAAATAATCAATAACCAAGATATGGCTACTGACCCACATCCTCTCCAACCCTGAAAAGCATCTCTTCCTCTCCATGTCTCGCCGTCAGCTGGAGTCCGATCGGCAGATCCTTCCCTTCTTTGTGCGCACTTCCACATGGTACAGAGATAGCAGGCATGCCGGTAATGTTAGCGGTGACTGTAAAAATATCCTCGAGATACATTGCTACAGGATCATTGGTCTTCTCCCCTATCTTGAATGCAGGTGAGGGAGCTGTAGGTGTAGCGATGACATCTACTTCTTTGAAAGCTTTGAGAAAATCGTCTGTGATCATCTTGCGTACTGCATTTGCACGGTTGTAATAAGCATCGTAGTAGCCTGATGAGAGGACATACGTACCAAGAAGGATGCGGCGGATAACTTCTCTGCCGAGACCCGCTCGGCGAGACTCGAAGTAATCATCTATACCATCTTTTCCATCTACATGAAGTCCAAACCTCATACCATCGAAGCGTGCCATGTTAGATGAGACCTCTGCCGGCATGATAACGTAATACACCATGAGCGAATAGGCGATGTTGGGCAAAGTGATCTCTTTCACCTCATATCCTTTTGCCTTGAATGATTCCAGAGATTTCTCAAATGCCTCCATGACCGCAGAATCGATGCCATCTCCTTTCAGGAAATGCCTTGGAACACCGATGACCGGCTTCTTCGACCCGATATCTTTGATCGAGTACGTGGTCTCGCTGATAGTGGTGCCGTCTTTAGGATCTTTCCCTTTGATTGCATCAAAAACGATTTTGCAATCTTCTATGGTTTTTGCAAACGGACCTATCTGATCAAGAGATGATCCCATAGCCATGACGCCGGAACGTGAAACTGCTCCATAAGTCGGCTTGAGACCGATCACACCGCAGAAACTTGCCGGCTGACGGATAGAGCCGCCCGTATCAGACCCGAGAGTAAAGAGCGCTCCATCCATCGCAAGAGCCGCTGCTGATCCACCCGATGAACCTCCGGCAACTCGTGTCAGATCATGGGGATTCTTCGTCGGTCCATACGCAGAATTCTCCGTCGAGCCACCCATGGCGAACTCATCCATATTCGTACGGCCAAGAAAAATAACGCCCTGTTCTTTCAACTTTGCGGTGACCGTCGCATCATAGGTTGCATGATAGTTTTCCAAAATCTTCGATGACGCTCCAGCGATTCTGCCCTGTATCATGATATTGTCTTTGATTGCACATGGTATGCCGAGGAGCAATCCGAAATCTTTTCCAGCTTCATGTGCAGCCTTGATCTTGGCATCAGCTGCCTTCGCCTGCTCAAGTACATCGGCAAACACTTCGCGATAGGCATTGATACCTCCATCTTTCTTCTTGACCTCCTCAAGATAGGTTTGCGCCAGCTCAACCGCGGTAAAGTCACCCTTCTTTAGTGCTTCGTGTGCTTTGGTAATCGTCAGATTCTTGAGGTCTATAGTAGTCATATGTGTATCCGTGGAGACTAATCCTGCGCTATGATCTTCTTCACAGCGATAAAATCACCCTCTCGGTCCGGTGCCTCGTCGAGGATTGCGTCACGATCTGCCCCGCTCGTATCCTGAGATTCATCAGGCCTCATGATATTTTTGACTGCACCGACACGACCTTCGGCATCGAGGGATACATCGACCTTCTTGAGCTGATCTACATAGGCCAGAATGGAGTCGAACTCTTTGACGAGCGACTGCTTGTCAGCATCGGTCAACTTGATGCGCGCGAGGGTTGCAAGCGTTTCGAGTTCCGGGATGGTTATCATGATGGTGAGTGTATCAATTTAACGCCTAATGTTCAATTCGGGCGATTTTTAGTAACTTACTTCACCAGCTTCATAAATTCATCCTCCGAAAGAATTGTCACACCCAACTCCCTCGCCTTATCCAACTTCGACCCCGCATCACTCCCGGCAACCACATATGAGGTCTTTTTTGAAACTGAACTTGAAACATCGCCCCCATTCTTGCGCACCATGTCCTGCGCCACTTCGCGCTCCAACGTAGGCAAAGTACCTGTAAAAACAAAAGATTTTCCTTCGAGCTTACGATTTGCGTTGATCTCTTCAGGAATAATTTCTACTTGTTTCAGCAGATCTTTCACAAGTTTTTTATTATCAGCATCCTTGAACCACGTGTTGAGAGATTGTGCAACCACATCCCCAACTCCATATATTGCTGCAAAATCTGCGACGGACGCCTTCATGATGACATCAATGGATTTGAAGTGTCTCGCCACATCATATGCCGTCTCCTGCCCTACTTGAGGGATCGACAGCGATGCAAGGAATCTCGGCAAAGTAACCTTCTTCGCTTTTTGTATAGACTCAAGCAGGTTGTCTGCAGACTTCTCGGCAAAACGGTCTAGGTTGAGTAGATCTCCCCTCCCGAGCTTGAGTATATCAGCAAAGCCAGCGATGAGATTATTCTCGAAAAGAACATCGATGATCTTGGGTCCGAGACCATCTATATCGAAACAATGTTTGGAGACAAAATAATATAGCTTACGTTTCTGCTGTTCGAACGAATCAGGATTTGCGCACTTCCAAGCCACCTCTCCCGGCACACGCACGATAGCTCCATCGCCACCACACTCTGGTATATGAGTCGGCCAGGCAAACGGCTTTGAATTCTTGGGACGAAGTTCATTCACGACCGCAACGATATCTGGTATGACATCCCCCGCCTTCTGCATGATTACCGTATCACCGATACGAACATCCAGACGCCTGATCTCATCTTCATTATGGAGAGTTGCACGCGAGACGAGCGATCCCGCTACACGAACAGGTTTCAAATTGGCAACGGGAGTAATAACCCCTGTACGGCCAACCTGGAATGAGATTGCTTCGAGCACCGTCGTGACCTGCTCCGCTGGGAATTTGTACGCAACACCCCAGCGCGGAGACTTGGCGGTATATCCGAGCGCTTGCTGTATACGAACAGAGTTCACCTTGATGACGATACCATCAAGCTCATAGGGCAAGTCATGACGCTTTTTGGTCCATTCTTCATAAAATCTCTGGACATCCTCGACATGTTTGAATACTTTGAAATATGGATTGGTCTTGAAGCCAAGCTCTGTGAGGAGCTCTATTTCGCCCGACTGTGTCTGTGGCGCATACGGTGCAACTTCATCAATATCATATATGAATGAGTCCAGTTTCCTCGAAGCAGTTATCTTTGGATCGAGCTGCCGCAAAGATCCCGCCGCAACATTCCTGGTATTAGCAAAAACTGCTTCATCGTTTTTTACACGCGCTTCATTGATCTCTTTCAAACTCTCCTTAGCCATCCATACCTCACCCACCACAGCCATAGATACTCGTGTTCCCGCATCTCCATTTTTGATAGTCAAAGGGATACTCCTGATCGTCTTCACATTCTGTGTAACATCTTCACCTACCTCCCCATCTCCGCGTGTTGCTGCGCGAACCAAGACGCCATCTTCATAGGTCAAGACAACCTTCAAGCCATCGATCTTGAGCTCACAACAATACTCGAGCGGTTCGTCGGCAACACCAGATTTCTCCATGAAGTTCCGGACCTTCTCATCCCATTTCTTGAGCTCAACTAGATCGAATACATCGTCAAACGACCACTGTCGATGTGCATGGCGAACTTTGGTGAACTGGGCAAGCGGCTCAGCACCAACGCGCTGTGTAGGACTATCCGGCGTTCGGAGTTCAGGAAACTCAGCTTCCAGAGCTTCGAGCTCCGTAAAGAGCGAGTCATACGCCTCATCGCTAATCTTAGGTGTATCGAGAGTATGATACGCATGACGATGGCGCTCAATAGTCTCTTTGAGCTTGGCCAGGCGTTCGAGTGTTCCCTTGGGCATCTTGGCGATCATGCGCTAAGGATACCAGATTTTCTACTTATAGGTGAGACGGAGGGCGCGTTCGACGGTACGAGAGCTCGCCTGAGGCTCTTGGAGCGATTCATTACATGAGTTATATCCTCTAGATTCGATCCTGCGAGTAGCTTTCATATTTGGGTCGAATCCATTGAACACGGTGACGATGGCGCATGTACCATCTGCAAAACTGACGAACATAGGCTGACTCTGATAGACAGCGATCGGCGGAGTCTGCACTCTCCAGAGAGATCCTTGTGCAGCAGTTGGATTGAAAGTACTAAATGTTCCCGTAACAGCCACTCCATTACAGATAGTGGTGGCTGGTTGCGGATCCCAGCTCGTACCATTGTAGCTGGAGGTCGCAAACAAACCCTGCCTAGAGGAAACTGCTCCACACTCGATACCACTATCTGCTGCATAGATGGCATACATCGAGTCACGCGCGGCAACTGACAGATCATATTGCTTCTTACTGACTGAAAGAATGAATACCCCTACACCAAGAACGAGCGTAGCCGTCAAAACCGCGAAAAGAAGTGTGTAGCCCGATTTAAAATTGTGTTTTGGAAGTTTCATATTATCTTCGTATAGCCGTCATGTGGCTGATGAGGTGAATATTGAATGGAATGGTCCCTTCATTCCAATCAACGTGAACATGCACCAACACTTCGGGTTTGCCGCCAGATACAGCAGGTACGGTTTCGAGATAGAAGCGCCTGTAGAACAGCGTGTCATCTCCGCTCCCACTGGTCCCATATCCTGTGGCAGCGTCATATGACACACGGCAACCTGGCATCGAGGCGCTGACTGCACATGTCTGGAACATGGTGCCAATACTACTTGCATCACACGGATTTGAAGATGTACACGTGATCAGATTTCCCCCACTCGGACTATTGAGCCAATTACTCGTCAGGTTCGGCTCTGCTGGATTCTGGAATGTATTGTTATCTCGGGTGTTCTTGATGATCTCCATGCTTTCCTGGGCCAAGAAAGAAGCAATCATCTGATTCTTGGAATACAGTGCAGAGCGTAGACCTTTTGTAGCGATCACGAGCGGACCGGCTATGGCAATCATGAGTACGGTGATAGCGACGAGCGTCTCTACCAGTGTGAACCCGGTATCATTTCTCCTTCTACCTTGAATTTTGGATGAATGCAGTATCATATGGATCAATTGGCGCGAGACGAGACCGTCGTCTGAACATCGAAGTATGTCTTCTCTCTCTCACGGACACCCGCATACCCGGATATCCTGATAGTTGCATGCTGGTGACCTGTTCCTGACACTTTGAGATAGTACCCCGTTATATTGACATTATCATCAACGATAGATTCAAAATCCGATCCGTTTATACTATCATCGCACGCAGATTGAACTGCTTTTTCGAGCACGAATACATCATTATCAGGTTTGAACCTATATGCATACGCCACCACGCAGGGTGAGCCCGCGCCCGCAATGATCGTCTCGGAGGATTTGAATGCGAGGGTCGCGTGCGTGTTCTGACTACTGATCGAGCCGCTCGGGCAAGCACCTTTGGCAAGAGTGCTGCCCCTATAATTCGTTGTACCGTTATTTGCCTCACAAAAATATGTAGTACCTGTACGCAGTTCGCGGGACATTGCATCAAGTGCAAAGTTGAGATTTGTGATAGAAGACTGAAGTGATTGGGCTTTCTTGTTGGCAGATACGATCTTGACGAGCGCTCCCAGTGCCACTACGGCAACCACGGAGAATACGCCGAGCGATACGATCATCTCAACCAAGGTAAATCCTCGGCGTCTCCGTGGTGATGACGGTCTGCGTATATCATTTTTGCGGGGCTGTTCCATGAATGATTCTAGGATTTATTCTATGACCGATATCTGACCATTCTTCCTCACCATCACGCTTCGAGCGCTGTTATCCGGCGCCCTAATAACCACTGTTACATTATTACCTCCTGCATTTAGACCTGAAACGCAATTATGATTCATTTCACACTGATAACCAAAAGCAGCCTCCGGGTCAGGGCGTCTAAAATATATCGTGAGGCTATTCAATGGCGCAGGATCACTCTCATCAACAAGCAGTTCATACCGCGCACCATTCCTCAACGTAAATGTACTAATGACAGTATCTCCAATATCGCACACGCCAGGAATGGTACCGTTATCTGCAAAAAGTATATATTGTGACGGATTGGGAGGAGTACACGCACTTCCCGTTGAATCTGACCTGTTGAAGTAGACACCGTATGCTGATGGCAAGACTCCTGCACTCGTACTCCTAACGCTCAATCCGTAGGTCTGAGCAGTTCGCACAGTTCCCGCAACATCGTACGCCAGATTGGTCAACAAAATACTGTTATTGAAATTTCCATATTTAACCACGATGAGCGCTGTCATGAGAGCGAAAATGCCGATAGAAACGAGCAGTTCGACGAGAGTGAAGGCGCGGGATGAAATAATGGTTTTTTGAGAACGAGACATGTGTATATTATATCATAGACAACAAGATATCTTTGACCAGACTCACATCGATCACCTGCACACCGAAGAGAAGGACGAGATACATGCCCAGGATCAGATACGGACCAAAGGGCACCTCAGTTCTTGGTTTGAACTTCCGGTACGTGACAAAAAGCCATATAAGACTGACGGCCGCCGCAATCCAGAAGGCCAGAATAACTGCATTGACGGTCCCAGCTACACCCAGAAACCATCCAATCCCAAGCATCAGTTTTGCATCACCAAGACCCATCCACTTCCCTCGAGATGCAACCCAGAGCAGTGCAAACGGCAAAGCTCCAACCGGACCAGCGATGAGCGCCCAATATCCTGGTACATGCCACCACGAATCCCCGCCGATGAAGAGACTGAGCAGGGCCACAAAGCCAAATGCATATGAAAAACTGTCAGGAATAATCTTGTGCTTGATATCGTATACCGATATAACGAGGAGCAAACATGCCGCGATGACATGCATAAGCGTCGTAACTGCCGAAAGATAATCGAACGGCGGGAATGTCAAGAATATAAGAATGAAGACTCCACCAGCAATGAACTCCACGAGCGGATATTGCCATGATATTTTGCTCTTGCACTTCTTGCAGGCACCTTTCTGGACAAGAAAGCTAAATATGGGAACAAGCTCCTTCCAGGTCAACCCTTCCCCGCAGGACATGCACTTAGATCGACCGCCAATACCAACACCTGTATTGAAGCGGAGAGAGACAACATTGAGGAAACTACCGACGATGGCGCCGAAGATGAATGAGAGAAATAACGGCAAGAAAGTCACGGTATTTTCGCGATAAAAAGCGTTATCTAGAACCTATACAATAATACTTGACGGGAGAGTCTGTACAGAGATCATCGTCGTCAGGCTCGGGAGATAAATCATCGAGATCATCTCTAAGCGCAGGGCTATCCGCTTCTAGCTGAGCCCTCAAGAAATATTCAGACCCCGTATTTGGGAGGGAGTAATCGAATACGACGCCTGACACGTAGTCATACGCCAACGACGTGGTCGGATCGGTCGGTATCTTGCCTATAAAGGTACCGAGGGTAATATTCGAGGGACATGCTCCTGCACCATCGTCATCAAGCTCAAGAAGCAACGGATACACCTTGCATCTGTCGAAAAAGAGTTCCAACGCCAGCTGTACCTGTCCGACATCCGATACTCTCTTCGCATCTCGTGCCTTGGACTTTGAACCCGTCAGATTGGTCATCACAATACCGGTCAGGAGTGCAATAATGGCGATAACAACGAGCAATTCTATGAGGGTGAACCCTCTGATTTTTTTGAGAAGAGATGTTTTCATATCCCTCATTGTACCACGGGGCTGTACGCAAGACCTGGGGATGAGCTCCGCAAGGAAACCCCCTATTTCTTGGCACGAGCAACTACAAGGAGGCTCTGTCCCCATGGAGGCGGGCAAATCTTGGTTTCCATGAAATGCACCACGGGAAATATGGCACGGTCATACAAGACTACATCACGCGATTTGAAGCTGCGGGCCTTAAGGAGGCAAAATTTGAGCCACCACGCGAAGTATCCCGTGAAGTTGTAGTAGCGCATCTTCTCTATGGTGAATCCTGCTTTGATCAGCTTGTCGCTGAGGGTCTTCTTGGTATAGCGACGGAAATGCCCAAAATCCTTGTCTATCGGAGCATAGAGCTCAGGCCTGGCTGGAACGAAGATATTGACGGTCCCCTGCTTATTTTTGAGGAGGTTGTAGTACATGACGAGCTCTTCCTGATCCTTCTCGATATGTTCGAGAACATTCACACTCACGATCGCATCCCAATCTCCTGAAACATCTTGTATGGTTCCTTGGATGAGCGGCTGTTGAGACAGGCTCTTCCTGAATTCTGCACAAAAAGCAGGATCTGGCTCGACTGACTGGAGCGAAATGTCCGGCAAAGCCATGAATTCCCTAGTCATCTGTCCGATGCCTGCACCAATCTCGATAACCCGACCCTTGAGCTGGGGTGAGAGTTCTTGTACGAGCGCACGGCGATAATTCTTGGCGGCACTGAGGGCCGAGAATTCAAAATTAGCTGTTGTTTCGGGTGTAGAGGTCATGATGTCGTATTATTTTACCTGATAGATTGAATATCCGTATTCAGCATTGTACATCTTCCGTTCAAAAGACTTGTTGTGATCCATAATGAAGTTGAGTGCGAGATACGGTTTTGCAGTCACGACATACTTTACGCCAAATCTATTTTTTAGCGTACCAGCGATCTTGTTGCCTTCGGTTTCTGCCCACTTCTCAGCACCAGCACCCTTCCCTCCATATGCCTCGAGTGCTTGCGCGTCGACATCGGGACATTTTGGCTGATCGCATATATATCCGCGATTGGATATGTTTTCAGAGATCCAGTAAAGCTCAGGGTCGTACACGTAGGAAAACCTCGGTTCAAGACCTGAACTATATCTATTTTGTGGGCTGTAATAGTAGAGCTGCGGGAACCAACTCCAGTTGGTCTCAAAAACTACGTCACCAGGATTACTATTGCGGGCGAGCCACGTACCTATCTGATAAAAATCATGCGCACCTGCCCCACGAGCCATCCTTTCCTGCAAGAAGAGCATGTTGCTGATGAAAAGATAGACGAGGACTGTGCCGAGACCAAATAAGATGCCTTTCTTGATAACAGCGGGACCAGACATGTGGACGATAGAACGCACATAGTCGAATGAGAGAGCGATGTAAAGGCCCGCAAAAAGTGTGAAGTAATCTCCGAACCTACCACTTACTGCGACCGTACCCAGAAAGAAGAGAGCAGTCAGTATCAATACGGTGGTCTGTACAGTCTTGCGCTCTTGAGAACGTGAGAATAAATACTCTCCCGAGGTGATCTTCTTGAATTTGAGCGCAACATAGTTGAATATGTCCACACAAAACATTGTGATGAAGGCTGCGAAGATCAGAGCGTTTCCTTGGATAAAGTTGAAAAAATCATTTGGATAGAGCTCTGCCCCTTCGGTGATAGGGACTTTGTTGCCGAGTATCGTCTCAGTATATGTCCCAAATATGATCTCTTTCATGTAGAGCAAGAAGCCGGGAGATATGATGTACGCCAGAAGCAAGGCGGCACCCGTTCCACCGAGAGCACATAAGAGATTCTTGTAATCAGGCTTGGAACGATAGAATTTCTCTATGATGAAATAGCCGAGCGCAACACAAAATGGCAGGAAGAATGTAGCGCTATGCCAGTAGAAATACCCCATCGTGACCAAGAAGACGCCGACGTAGTTCCTCTTGTACAAGAACACTATGAGCAGGAGCAGGAGCGACGGGGCGAGCGCATAGGGGCGAGACAGGAAGAACCTCCAGATTGAGGATACGTTCGTTATGGCGATGATGATGGCCGTCCAGACAAACGGATTCTTGATATCGAGCTTTTTGAGACAGAGGAACAAGAGCGCGAACGCGACCGAGGCCGCGAATACGGCGTAGAGCTTTATCCCAAGATACAACGGCGTTATGAGGGTGAACGGGAGAACGGCGATGTAGAAAAGGAAGTTGTAATATACGAAGTACTCCCCTCCTTGAGCCATCTTGCTGAAGTATATGGCCTGGAAATCATGAAAGGAGCTGAAAAATCCCTGAGATACCATCTCACTCGCAAAGCGGAAATGAAAGAAGTGGTCATCACTGCTCGAGAGTGTGCTGATGGAAAAATAGACCAGGAAAAAGACCAGGAATAAAAAAGAAGCGATCAGCAAGAATTGGAATGTGAGGGATCTGTTCCGGAAAAAAATAATAGCCTGATCTAGGCGTGTCTTCTTAATGAATCCTCTGATTTTCCCGATAAACATGTAGACAAATGTACCATTTATGAACCAAAAACAAAACCCCTTGCGGGGTTTTGTGAAAGCAAGCGCTCGTGCCAATATTATTGACAGTTTGCGTTGACTGCGTTCGTTGCTGCCTGATTGGTCTTTCCTGTTGAGTCGATACAGAAATACTTGGTGTTGTCAGAAGCGAGCTGTCCGTAGATAGCGTATACGCTTGAAACTACGTTTGCTGTACCTGAGTTGACGCGAATCGTGAGAGCTCCTCCCTGGCTAGCAGCATCAGCAACAAGCTGTGTGAGTGCGTTTGCGCTAGCTGAAGAACCAGTAATCGTAGCGAGGATGTTCGTTCCGTTAGCCGCGTTACCAATGATATCAGAGTATCCTGTGCCATTGTAGCCAGACTCGAGAGCTGTGCGGACCTGCTGAACATCAGAGACGATCCTAGCATCCTTACCCTTTGCACGAGCCGAGTTGAGAGAGACCAAAACGACTGATGACAAGATACCGATAATAGCGATAACGACGAGCAATTCGATGAGTGTGAAACCTCTTGTGAACTTTTTCATGATGTGAAGTTACTAGTAATTAATAATAGTATAAATAACGCCCCTTTTCTGAACAATAAGGTTTGTTGAGTATATTATACCATTGCAGGAAATAAGGGCTTTGAACCGTACTGTGGATAACAAAACAGACCCCAACTGCGACCTTATTGAGCCGAAGCGATGTTGTAGATAGGCACGAGGACCGATGCGAGCAGCACTGCCACTCCCCCGCCCAAGAGTACGATCATGAGTGGTTCGATGAGGGAAACCAGGGAGTCGACTGCCGTAGCGACTTCACGGCTATAAAAACGAGCAACTGTTTTGAGGATATTGCCGAGTTCACCAGACTCTTCACCCACTTTCATCATCTGGATCATGATACTCGGTATAGCCTGAGGGTCTGATGAGAGCGACTCCGAAAGAGTCTTACCTCCTTTGACCGCTTCGACAGACCCAGCGATGAGATCTTTGTAAATCTGGTTATTGATAACCGACGAGGTGAGTTCGAGCGAGCGAACCATCGGAATACCCGAGAGAAGCATGGTCGTCATATTGTCGGCCAAGCGTGAGAGATAAAGCTTTCTGTAGAGACCGCTAATATACGGGATGCCGAGCTTGAAGCGGTCAAAAGCCATCTTACCCACTGGTGTACGGATGAAACGAATCAAAAAGAATCCAGCGATGATAGCGATGCCGAGGATGATAAATCCATATTCGACCAAGAAGTTACTGATACCCAAGATAACCTGTGTATAGACCGGTATTTCAGCACCGGATTCGAGCAATATCCCGCTGATCTTCGGAATAACCATGGTGAACATGAGGATCATCACCGTGATGAAGGTCATGACCACGAATGCTGGATATATGAGCGCCCCCCTCACCTTGGAGGTGAGTTCATAGGAACGGTCCAAGTAGTCAGCAAGATACTGGAAAGTCTCATCAAGCTTACCGGACTCTTCACCCGCCTTGACCATACTCACATAGAAATCTGTGAAGACCTTGGGATGTTTGCTGAGAGCAGCGGATATGGAGCTTCCGGCCTGCAGATCATCTGCGATTTCCGTGAGCTTCTTGGCGAGGACCTTGTTCTCATTCTCACCACCAATAAGACGGAATATACGAAGTGCCGAGACCTGTGCCTCGAAAAGGGTTGCGAGCTGACGCGACAAAATCACGACATCCTTGGTCGAAACACGATCGAACATCGAGAGATTCATCGAGAGGATGCTCGAGGGGGCATCATTCTCCTTGATCGTAGTGAGTACGAGTCCCCTTCTTTGCAAGGACGCGATGGCGATGTCCACGTTGACCGCATCGATGGAGCCTGTTTTCTTCGCTCCGGTAGAATCTATGGCTTCATAATTGAAAAGCATGTTGAGTTAATTATAGCGTATTTATTGTATGTTCGCAGGGAGGGAGTGTATGTATTCTGTGGATGCTATGCAGAACGGTACCCTAAGGTGTAGTGTACAAACACGACATAGCATCCACAGAATACATACACCCCCTCCCTGCGATACCATCAGATCATACGCTCGAGGTTCTTCGGATTGAGCGAATTCATATACGCACTCTCTACCGTGATTTCTCCCGAGCGAACCAGCTCCGCCAACGAACGGTTCATGTCAATCATACCCTCTTGCGAGCTCGTTTCGATGACCGTGTTGATCTCGTGGATACGCTTCTCACGGATCAAGTTGGAGACTGCGCTGTTATTGATAAGAAGCTCATATGCAGGAATAAGACCGCCTGATATACGTGGAACGAGGCGCTGAGAGAATATACCAGTGAGTGATCCGGCGAGCTGGATGCGGATCTGGTCTTGCTGATTTGGGGGGAAAGAATCGATAATACGGTTGATAGTTTGGGCTGCGTTGTTGGTATGAAGTGTCGAGAAAACAAGGTGACCTGTCTCGGCAGCGGTAACGGCAGTAGCGATCGTGGTTGTATCACGCATCTCTCCCACCATACAGACATCGATATCCTGACGGAACATAGCGGTGAGGGCATTAGCGAAATCCGGCGCATCGAAGCGGATCTCGCGCTGGTCGATGATAGACTTCTTAGAATCGAACAGATACTCGATCGGATCTTCGATGGTGAGGATATGTTCGGTGCGGGTCTGATTGATCATTTCGACCAAGGTTGCTAATGTCGTCGTCTTTCCTTGTCCGATAGGACCTACCACCAAGAAGAATCCCTGCTGTTTTCGGGTGAATGATTCTAGGATAGGCGGAAGATTGAGCTCCGAGAGTGTGCGGATAGCCTTAGGGATGAGACGGAGTGCTATAGAAAGTACACCCTGATGGTAGTACGCATTGCCGCGGAAGCGGGCATGGGTCATACTATATGAGAAATCGACATCTTTTTGTGTCTCGAGAAGTTCTTTATGTGGAGCACCGAGAAACACATTGAGAAAACCCTTCATATCAGCGTCTGCGAGCACCGGCTTCTTGACCAATGGTATCAGATTGCCCGATACACGGATGATCGGCGTGCGTCCTGAGGAAAGATGCAAGTCAGAAGCACCCTCCTTGAGTATCAAGTTCACCAATTCTTCAATCTCTTTTTTGTAATCCATGTGTATTAGAGTTTTTTACTCGTAGTAATCTTCTCCACCTCAGTGAGCACTTCCGACGGGATAGTCGTCGCCTTGACCACATATCCGTCGACATTGAGCTTCTTGGCGCGGGATATATCGTCAGATGATCCTTGATTGGTCAGCATGATCATGGTCATGGCAGGTGCGAGGCGTTCCTTACGGATAGCCGATATGAGCTCGAGACCATCCATGCCTGGCATCACAATGTCAGAGAGCATGACATCAGGGATATACCCATCGCGAATGAGTTTGAGAGCGGAATCAGTCGAATCAGCGGTTTTGACCTCATACCCCGCTTTGGAGAACTTGATAGCGTACATATCGAGCAAAAATCTATCGTCATCAACGAGAAGTATCTTTTTGTTTGAAGGGGTTGGTTCTGCCATGGGGATATTATAGCTTATTTACCTCTTCGAGCGGAATTATTTTGTTGAAAGCTTTGATGAGCGCATCTTCTTTGAGGGTAAGCATGCCCTTGGAGCGAGCAATCTTGAGGATCTCAGTCTCGGTAGGTGTAGTGAGTATCGCCTTCTCGATATCTTTGTCCATGGCAAACATTTCGAAGACCGCCATACGGCCGCGAGTACCCTTTGGAAGCTCCGGTGTAGGCTTGATTTTATACAAAGTATCCGTGAATGGAATCTCTTTCTTGTACTGTTCTGGCAGGTCGGCAAACTGTTTGTCTATCATCATCTTGATACTGCCCTCTACAGGCACAGGTTCCCCACTTCCTGGTGGAAGTAGGCCCACGAGACGCTGAGCTACTGCGAGGATCAGAGTCGGCGCTATCAGATACGGATCGACTCCCATGTCGATGAGGCGCGGAACGACACCAGCAGAATTGTTGGTGTGGAGTGTCGAAAATACAAGGTGACCCGTCAATGCCGCCTGCACGGCGAGCTGTGCGGTCTCCTTATCGCGGATCTCTCCCACCATGATGATGTCGGGGTCCTGACGCAAGGTCGTACGCAGACCCGAGCTGAAGTCATATCCGATCTCTGGTCTGACCTGTGACTGGCTCACACCTTCCATCTGATACTCCACCGGATCTTCGAGGGAAAGTACGTTATAACTTTCTCGATCAACTTCACTCAATATCGAATACAGGGTCGTAGACTTTCCTGAACCAGTAGGACCAGTGACGAGTATCATACCGTATGGCTTGTTGATTGCTTCGCGGAGCGTCACCAAGTTCTTCTCGGAGAGGCCTATCTGATCGAGAGTTTTGACTCCCTTAGCCTGATCGAGAATACGCATTTCGACCTTCTCACCATAGTATGACGGGAATGTAGAAACACGGAAATCAATACGACGCCCGTCGATACGCGCCGAGAAGCGTCCGTCTTGTGGTTTACGCTTCTCATCGAGACGCATGTTGGAGAGCACTTTGATACGAGCGACGACCGCAGAATGAACCTGGGGAGGCAAAATAAGGGATGTGTTGAGCACGCCATCCACGCGAAAACGCACGCGTATCTTGTCGCGCATATGCTCTATGTGCACGTCGGATGCTTCACCCTCTACCGCGTAGCGGACGATAGTCGCCACGATCTTGACCACTGGAGCATCTTCGATGATGAGAGTCTCCTCGGTGCCACTCTTCCCCTTCTCACCGCCCTTCTGGGCTGTAAGATCTTCTTTCTTGATACCATCATTGATATCTACTGAAAGCTCGCTCTCAAGTTCATTCAAGGCCTTGGAAACTTCTCCCGTAATACCCTTGTACATCTCCATGATCTTCTGGAAGTCATCTGCAGTAATCAGAAAAACCTTGTACGGGATATTTTTCTTGGAAGCCAAGAAGTTGAGAGCATCACGCGCCTCCATATTGTCAGGGTCAACCACTCCAACCAAGAGAGTGCCGTCTTCCATGCCCACAGGGGCAAAATGATAGTGGGCGGCGGACTCCTCCGGTATATATTCGAGCACATCAAAAGGCACCGAACCTTCGGCGACAGCGCGTACTGGTATGTTCAAGAATTCTCCACGCGCAGCAATAACATCGTCGGGCTTCACGCCGCGCGCAATGAGTGCATCCTCAAGAGACGCTCCGGCCGAAGTTTGCTTGCGCACTTCGCGGATATCGTCTTTTGTGATTAGGTTCTTCTGTAGGAGGATATCGAGTACTGACATAAGGATTATTCCTTACTGCGCTCCCCCGCTTGCCGGCGCACTTGGAACTCCTGGTATCGGCGCAAATGGATTTGGCCTACCCACATCTACCGATGGGATAGCAACAGAATAGTCAACCAAGGTCTGGAACGCTGGTTCGTTGAATATCGACGTATCTATCTCAAGTTCACCCACCTGACGGAGTAAGCTCAAGATGCGCGAACTAACAGCGTTGGCCTCAGGATTTGCCTGAGATTGGAGCAATGACCCAGATGCGGGCGACTCTGAGCCTCCAGCAAAATAGAAGTAGCCGATCGCCAGTGCGCCGAATATAACTGCGATTCCTATGAGTGATTTTTTTGAGCTTGATTGAGTCTTCATGGCAGAATATTATTGTTGGCGAAGCCAATAGGTCCTGAGTTCCACATTGAAGTCGTACACTCCATTCTGTCCTGCAGATACGGTCAAGTGACTTACATCCATGATGCGGAGGTTCGCTTCAAGGTCGTGCAGAAGGTCTATGAATTGCTGGTATGGCGCAGAAACGCTAAATGATACCGCAACCGTATCGAGAGTCGGTGTTGGTATCGAAGCTGAGGCTGTGGAACCTCCTTGCAGAGAATTCTGCTGAGGCGGAATAGAACTCTGTTGCCTAGATGCTGTTGAGGCAACGGCTTTAATATTGCGCAATGAGAATCCATGGCGCAAAGCGACACTATTAAGATCGATGATCAACCTGATATTATCGACAGTGTTCGGAATCATCTTGTCGAGACGCTCACGATCATCTTCTGAGAGAGCACTGTACTCTTTGAGCACCGCATCCCTCTTCTTGACCAACTTATCAGCGTTGTCTATTGCAGAAAGGTACTGATCATTGACCTTACGGACCGCAGTGACTTCTGCCAACTTGGCGCGCGTAAAAGTCATATAGATGCCGATGGCCAATACGACGAGGATTGTAGCGGTGACGTTGCGGTTCATGATATTACTGTGATGGTGTTCCTGTCGGAACAGATGATTCGTCCTCTGTGGCTGGTGCTATGCTCTTCTCATACGACAGGTTGACCGGGTCAATCGTTGCAGAAAATCCAAACGAGACTGTACCGTTGCCATCAAGAGCTGGGTCCGACAAAATCGGGTTCTTGACGATTTTGCGGAGGCCATATTCTTCCAACTGACCCAGTACATCAGACTGGAAAGCGACTGCACTGAAACTCGTGCCATATCCCTTCATAGATACTTTGACGCCTTCGCCTGGCTCAACACCAGAAGAAACATCCATACTCAAGAATCGGACACTCTCAATCGTCAGGCGGCCGACGATGTCAAATATTTGTGACATAGCCATATGGTTCTTGAGGAGCCCTTTTGCGAGATCGATTTTGACATTTTGACGCTTGAGCTCTTCGATCAGGTCAGCATTGAACTGCTTCTCCCTTTCCGCGAGCTGGATCTTGTATCCCTCCTGAGATGAGAGGAGAACAGATTTCCAGAAATACATACCACCAGCTGAGGCCAGCGAAGCAATGAAGAGAAACACTGCGAGCGTCATGAATAGGCTCGAAGTATGACGGCGTGGCGTAGGAGTATTGAGTCCGCCGACAGGCATGAGGGGCTTCTTCGGTATGAACGAGGTTTGGAATCTTGTCTCCATTTACTCCTAAGTATATCAGAAAGGCCGCAAGAGCGGTTGTGTATAACGAGACTACTCGATCTCTGAAAGCCTACGAAGCGCTGCGCCGATGGCAACAGCAAATTCAGGGCCCGCTTGCGCGAATTCTTCTGCCAAAAATGCTGGAGTTTCGAGTTTGGAGAACGGATCAGCATATACCACGTCGGTCTGGAAGCTGATTTTTGCTAGATCAGTGAAGCCTTTGAGAAGCACTCCCCCGCCCGTAAGGACAACTTTGCTCACGTTCTTGCCGAATTTCTTTTGATAGTTGAGCAGAGTTGCATTGGCCTCATAGAATACATAATCAAGATTAACGGTGATGATTTCAGTGAGCTCCTTGTACTCTGGACCACCTTTGAGGCCGTGCGTGCGCTTGAGCGTCTCCGCTTCATTAACAGTGATGGTCATAGCTTTCGAAAGAGCGAGGGTGATGTCCTGGCTACCCTTGTTGATGATGTGCGAGGCACGCAATATGCCACGTTCGACGATGTAAAGTTTGGTGGATCGTGCTCCCATATCCACGATCATGACCGTATTGATACCCTGATCAATCACTGCGCGTATCGAGCTGAATATCTCGATCTCATAGAAGCTCGGCATGAGTCCGCTTCCCGCCATGATGGATTGATAGTCGCTGATGTATTGATTGTGTATTGCGACGACGAGCACATCACTACCCTGCTTCTCTGGCTTGGCCGCCTCATCATCAGATACATATGCATCCTCCTTGGGTATAACTGACCAGTCGAGCAAAACTTCATTGAGAGGAACCGGTATATATTTCCTCGCTTCGATGGCGATAACATCTGCCATCTGCTTCTCTGGAACTGGAGGTATGGATATGAAGGAAATCAAACTCGACGAGAGCGGCAGGGCGATGCCACAAAGGCTCGTTGTCGTTTTGGATTCTCTGAGAATATCCTTGATTGCCTCGACAATTTTGTCACCCGGAACGCTGGCAGCACGACCAACCTCGATACCTGCGTACGGTCCGAGTGCGAGCTCACCATAGGTTTCCAGGACGGCACGACCACGCTTCTTCTTGATCTGTATGATTTTGATAGCAGATGACCCGATATCTATGCCCAATACACTTGATTCTTTTTTGAAAAATGAGGAAAACAGGGCCATAGAGGTATTATATATGGAAAGAAGCAAAGAAGGAAACCTGTGAGAATTCTAGAAAAGCGCGTATTTCCGCTATCTTCATCATTTCATCATATGCCCCTGCTATGCTCGACTCATGACCCCTACAAGATTCGGGTTACGTATAGGCAAAATAATACTGGATGCCCTGTTCCCTCTTTCCCCAGCAGAACAGGAGCTTTTGTCATACTCTCCAAAGGATGCATACCTGTCACTCCCGCCAGCCCCTGATTTTTCTGGCCTCGCACTTCCCTTGCCGGGCGCACGATCAGTGTTCGCCTATCAGGACGAACGTGTTTCGAAGCTAGTGTGGAGTATAAAGTACAAGAAGTCACCATGGGCGATACAGCTAGGCGGATATGCGTTGTTGCGGATGATACTACAAGAGCACCAATCTGCCACGACCCCAGAAAATCTCAAGAAAACCCTTATCGTACCTGTTCCTATCACTCCCCGTCGACGGCGTGAACGCGGATACAATCAATGCGAGTTACTGATTGATGAAGTGGAGCGGCTCGCAAAAATTGAGTCAAGCGGATCTTTTATTTTTGAGAAAAACCTGCTCATACGCACCCAGCACGCAGCAAGACAAACGCTCAAGGGGCGTGCAGACCGCCTAGAAAGCGCTCGAGGAATCTTTAGTATCGATCATGAGGTACTGGAAAGGTTGAACTACCAAGATATAGCGGCTCGAAAAGCCCCCGTACTCATCATTGACGATGTGATCACCACAGGAAGTACCGTGCATGAAGCTATAAAAACACTCAAAGGTGTCGGATTTGAGAATGTACGAGCACTTTCACTCGCGCACTGACCAGCTCACAGAAAGCCTACCTCGTTTATTTTATTCCTGACCACTGCTACCTCCGAGATTAAGCTCGATATTTGCACCATCTTCTACAGGAGCTGTGGCTGTGCGCATGGTCATATACCAGACAGCGAATGCCACCACGATCACAAGCAAGATAACGAGGATTGCATTGGTTGTTGAATTGCCTTTGTTCATATGAGTGATGTTATTAGATGTATAATCTTCCTCCTATGATTCTAGCATGATTTCAAAAGCACATCCTAGGCTACTGGAAATAAAAAAGATTGATGCAGGCATCCTCATCCTGGATCAGATTGAGATTCAATGCTTCGGCCGGCTTCATCCACGTGAACGCCTTGCTCTCGTCATTGATAGTGATGACTGGCTTTTCCTTCAAAGGAAAGTGGAACATATGAAACACAAAGTCTTTGTCCGGATATTTCACATACACTTTTTTAAAAAATGTCAGATCGGGTGAATCGATGATGATGCCGGCCTCTTCCCGGGCTTCCCTGATTATTGCCTCTGCCGCCTCCTCGCCGATCTCTATCTTACCCGCAGGGACTCCCCACGTATCTTTTTCGCCGAGCCCGTCATTCCTATGCAACAAGAGGATCTCCCCATCATGCTCAAAAAAACAACTCGCGACTTCAAATGCGGGTGAAAATGTATCTGGCTTCTCAAGATAAACCATGTGATTAAGACACAACAATCTTCACGAACCTACGCTTCCCTATCTTGAGCACCATCGTCTCCTTGGGCAGGAAATGCGGATCAGTTATCTTGGTATCATCCTCGGTCTTGATACCGCCACCATCGATCAGTCGGCGCCACTCTGCTTTTGACGGCACGATACCCGCCTTCACAAGTACGTCTGAAAGTACGTCACCTGAAGCAAACTTCACTTCCTGAATATCTTCTGGCACACCACCTTTGGCAAAGGTATTCTCGAATGCCTGTTCAGCATCAACGGCGGCCTTCTCGCCATGGAAACGCTTCACAATATCAGATGCAACCCGAGCTTTGGCGAGGCGTGGACCGAGTGCCATGAGGGCATCTTTTTCTTCCATAGGAATACGCGTACAGTTGAGGAACAAAGGCTCTATCATCGGATCCGGCAAAGCCATGAGCGAGCCGAACAGCTCATTCGGCGACTGGTCTATGAAAACCCCAGTACCATTTGACTTGGACATGAGTTCACCCGTTTTAGGGTTGGCGATGAGATTGAGGGCGACCACGAACTTCTCCTTGTCTTTGAGGCGCTTCATGAGTGTACGGCCGGCGAGCGCATTGAAAATCTGATCCGTACCACAAAGCTCAGCATCCACATCCATGGCAACGCTGTCATATCCCTGCATAAGTGGATACATGAACTCATGAACATGAATCGGGTTGTTCTCCTTGAGGCGCTTCTGGAACATATCACGCTCCAACATTTGCTGGACAGTAAAGTTTGAAGCGAGGCTGACGACATCAGAGAATGAAAGCTTTGAGAGCCACTCTGAGTTGTATCTGATGACCGCAGGGTTTTCCGCGGCATCAAAATCAAGGAGTGGTTTGACCTGCTTGACCCAACCGGCGACATTTCTCTTCACATCCTCTGTAGTGAGCTGCTTTCTCGTTGCCGCCTTGTCACTCGGATCTCCGATCTGTGCAGTGAAGTCACCGAAAAGTACGATGACCTCATGGCCGAGCTGACGGAGCTCTTCCAGAAACATGAGGTTTTTGGCATGACCGAGATGGAGCGAGGTGAACGTAGGATCAAAACCGATATACATCCTGAGCTTCTCACCAGAAAGGAGGCGCGCGGTGAACGCGTCCTTGGTCGGCAAGATATCCGTCACCGTGGCGCGGGCGAAGAGGGCTTCGATGCGAGCTGTATCGGTGACGGTCTTCACGGACTATATCTTAAAGTGCGCTGCAAATGACCCGACGAACGGCAGCGCCTTCTCCCTGCCTTTCAGAACATTGACGATACCGACGATGGCGAGGATGAATACTACAAGATGTACGATCTGCCCAACCGGCCAGAGCATCCAGATCATGCGAACGATCACCCAGACGATGACTTCAATCACGAGAAGGACAAGTCCTTGCTTGATATGGAACTTAACAAATGAATCATCCTTAGCAGTAAGGTACGAAACGAGAACAAGCGGACCAATGTACGCAAGTACTGCCATGAGGGTATTGTGCTTCGGAGGCAGCGCAGCGACTGATTCGGGAGCTGGCGCTGGAGTAGGAGTAGGTTCCTGTGCTGGTGTAGGCGCTGGGTTCTGCGTGGTATCTGGGTTCATATATGTGTGCAAATGCGTGTTGGCTGATTAATGGCTCCATTGTACAGCCGATATATATGGTATGCAACAGAGTGTGATTTTTGATAAATATACGGTTTTGTGCAAGAATGGCGGAACTGGAGACGTGGCTGAGTCCTGCCTGCCGGCAGGCAGGGGTCGAAAGCGGCATGAGTACATTAAAATTCCAAACTATGCATTACGTGTACATTCTAAAAAGTACAAAAGACGAAAGTTTGTATATCGGTAAAACCAACGATATGCAGCGAAGGCTTGCCGAACACAATTCGGGACAGACGCCTTCAATCCGATCAAAAAGACCTTTTGTACTTCTAGAATCCATGGCTTGCACATCGGAAAAAGAAGCTCGAATGCTAGAAAAAGAATGTAAGAAGGGTTACAAAAGAGAGGAGTTCAAGATAAAATATAATATACGGAGACGTGGCTGAGTGGTCGAAAGCGGCACCGTGCTAAGGTGTTAGGGGGGAAACTCCCTCGTGGGTTCGAATCCCACCGTCTCCGCAGAAAAAATAAAGTATATGCAGCGTAAATCGCGATATACAAATAGACAAGAAGTATGCGATCAAAAAGGTAATGTTTCTACCACAATTTTTGACGTTCAACAATAGTCGAGTCGCACCTCGATATGATATAAATAGACACACACTAGTATGGCAACCACCTCTACAAAAAACTCGATAGAAGTGAAAGGTCTCAAGAAAAACTTCAAGGATCTCAAAGTCCTTGAGGGACTCGATCTTACAGTGCCCAAGGGCAAGATGCTTGCACTCCTTGGACCAAACGGCGCCGGCAAGACCACGACCGTACGCATCCTCTCTACCCTCCTCAAACCTACTGGAGGTAACGCATACGTAGAAGGCTTCGACGTGGTAAAGGATTCCCGCAAAGTACGCAGTCTCATCGGTCTCACAGGGCAATACGCTGCCATCGATGAATACCTCACCGGCGAAGAGAACATCATCATGATGGGAAGGCTCTACCACCTCGGACTAGAAGAGAGCACTCGCAGGGCAAAGAAGCTCTTGGAGCAGTTCGACCTCGTCGATGCCGGCAAGAGGATTGCCAAGACATATTCCGGCGGCATGAAGAGGAGGCTCGATCTTGCCCTCTCTCTCGTCGCAACACCTCCAGTACTTTTCCTCGATGAACCAACTACCGGTCTCGATCCTCGCTCGAGAATAGCCATGTGGAATGTTATCGAACGCCTCATGAAGGACGGGGCAACTATCCTTCTCACCACCCAATATCTCGAAGAAGCGGACAAGCTTGCCGACCGGATTGCAGTGATTGATCACGGTCGAGTGATAGTCGAGGGGACAGCCGACGAGCTCAAGGCAAAAGTCGGTAGCGACAGACTCGAACTCGTATTTTCCCGTCCTGAGGATGCTGACAAGGCCCTCAAGATCAATGGTTCCGGTTCGATTGTCGAACAAGACGACCGCCATGTACTCGTTATACCTATCGAGGGTGGCGTAGAAGACGTCAAGAAAATCCTCGATACCGTAAGCGGCGCAAACATCGCTATAGAGTCAATGTCGATACAAAAGCCTACACTCGATGACGTATTCCTTCGCCTTACTGGTCACGCCGCGACACTTGAGCAGGCTGAGAGTGCAAAATCATAACATACACGCATATGAACGACACGTTGCTTTCAATACCCAAAGAAGAGAACGCCAAGCATCACTCTGCTTTCGTGTCTGGATTTTCTGATTCCTTCGTACTGATTCAGAGGAGTCTCAGACACATCTTCCGCAACATGGATCAGCTTCTGTCCATCGTGATGCAGCCAATCATGTTCATGCTGCTCTTCCGCTATGTCTTCGGTGGGGCGATCGACACCGGAGGAACCTCATATGTGAACTTCCTCGTCGCTGGTATTCTTATTCAAACTGCAGCATTTGGAGCCACGACCACTTCCCTCTCTGTAGCCACTGACGTCCAGAGAGGCATCATCGATCGCCTCAAATCACTTCCCATCCTGAGCTCCGCAGTCCTCACGGGTCACGTCGTCGCTGACCTGGTGAGGAACGTGCTCTCGTCTATCGTCATGATCATTGTCGCCCTATTCATCGACTTCCGACCCGTTGCTTCTTTCACGGATTGGCTCATGATCCTCGGCTTGCTTCTCCTGTTCACCTTCGCCTTCTCCTGGCTCTCTGCGGTCATAGGACTCCTCGCCAAGAGTGTCGAAGCGGTGCAGTGGTTCGGATTCGTCCTTGTTTTCCCTCTAACCTTCGCAAGCGCCGCATTCGTGCCCACTGAGACCATGCCGAAGTACCTGCGCATCTTCGCCGAAAATCAGCCAGTCACACATGTGATTGAAGCCATGCGTGCACTTATGGTCGGCACGCCTCTCGGCAACCACGGATGGGCGACGCTCATCTGGTGCCTAGCGATTATAGCGATCTGTATACCCCTAGCCGCTCACCTATTCAGGAACAAAGTGTCAAAATAAGGATGTGCTAAAATACCATATATGATCAAAAAAATACTCATTACTATCATCCTCATCATTCTTGTTGCTATTGGCATATTCCTTTATGCAACCCGCCCCGCCGCAGCCCCAAGCCAAAGTGTTGATTCTGCCACTATTCCAAACAGCTCAGCCGTATCAAGCACCGCTACCACATCGAGAATCTATCGTATCTCTCAATCCGAATCCCTCGTTGAATTCCGCATCGGAGAAATCCTCAACAGCAATCCAAAGACCGTAATAGGCACCACAACAGAAGTCGCAGGCGTCATCACCATATCCCGCAATTCCGTCATGTTTGGTCCACTCGCTGTCAACGCACGCACGTTCAAGACTGACAGCGAGAAGCGTGATGGTGCGATTGCTCGTTTCATTCTCAAGTCCGAAGAAGACGGCAATGAGTTCATGACCTTTACCCCGAAAATGGTGACGGGAGTACCTGCTACCATAGCGACAACCACGACTCTCAATCTCATTGTATCTGGCGACCTTACCATCGCTGGTATGACCAAACCTGCAACTTTTGCAGTCGTCATGAAGGTTGCTGACGATGCACTCACTGGTACCGCCACACTCAAACTCAAGCGAGCTGATTTTGGTCTCAAGATACCTGAGGTCAAGTCTGTTGCCGGAGTTGATGAGGAATTCACTGTGACTGCCACCATCAAAGCAACCCGGGTCAGCAACTAACACCCCACCACCATAGAACGATATGGAAATAACCGGATTTTTCCTAGAACTGAAGCCGTATAGCATCGCCTTACATGCCATCAGTGCCATCGTCGGCATGGGAGCAGCCCTTGCATCCGATGTGTTGTTCAGTTTCTATGGCCGCGATCGTTCACTAGATACCCAGGAACGAAAGACGCTCGAGCGTCTCTCACGCATCATCTGGATAGCGCTTGCAGTGATCATAGTAAGTGGCGTGGCGCTATTCATATCAAATCCTGCAGGGTATTCTGAATCAGCCAAGTTTCTATCCAAAATGACTATCGTCGGTGTGCTGACTGTAAATGGTTTTGTTCTAGCACGCTGGATACAACCTCATATGGCACAGGGTGGTTTTTTGACCTCAAAAAAAGAACGTCAAGCTCGCACTCTTGCCTTCGCCTGTGGAGCAATCTCGCTGGTATCTTGGTGTTCTGCATTCAGTCTCGGTCTCCTCAGTGGCCTAACACTCTCCTATATAACAATCATCTCTGTCTATGCCGGCATCACCACGGGAGCGATAGTCATAGCCCTCGGTATCGAGCGACTCAAATTTGAATAGCATGAGTACGCTTGAGCAGCTCATCCAGAAAATCTGGAACTATCGGAGCAAACATCGACGGACCATGGCCTGGCGCACCGATACCCGTCCGTATTACATAGTAGTATCCGAAATCATGCTCCAGCAGACGCAGGTAGACAGGGTCACAAGGAAATTCGAGTCATTCATCGCACGCTTCCCCGACTGGCAAACACTGGCGTGTGCACCTACCAAAGAAGTCTTACAAGAATGGTCTGGGCTCGGGTACAATCGGCGAGCACTCTATTTGAAGAGGATAGCTGAAACTATTACGAATAATGAAAAAGGTTCGGGCGAATTGCCTCGGTCGTTCGATCAGCTCCGTGAACTTCCAGGTATCGGACCCAACACTGCCGGCTCGATACTCGCTTTTGCATATAATATTCCTCATCCTTTCATCGAAACCAACATACGGTCGGTATTTATCGAGCACTTTTTCAAAAGATCGCGAAAAAAGGTTTCTGACGCGCAGCTCATGCCACTCATAGAAAAATCACTGCTGCACACGAAAAACAAGAAGAACCCCCGTGAGTGGTACTATGCCCTGATGGACTATGGGTCGCACCTGAAGAAGCAGACCTCGAATCCTTCACGCCGAAGCACACACCATATCAAACAAAAGCCTTTCAAAGGCTCAAACCGTGAACTGAGATCGAGGATATTGAGATTGGTGTTGGAGAGGCCCATGAAAGCAGAGGATATTTTTGAGTATTTCAAAAAAGAAAAGATCGAACGGGTGAAACTGGAGAAAAATTTGAGGGATTTAGTGAAGGAGGGGTTTTTGATGGTGCACAATAAAACATACTCAATCAAATAAGAGTTAGTACGCAACTTCCCCCTTTTCGTCATAAACGGTAAACTATCCTCATGCCCATCTCTCCCGATATACCTGTATCCGAGCATTTCCGTATCACACCAATCCAGAAGGATGCACTGAAGAAGCTTGGTGTACACACCCTAGAAGACCTCCTCTATCATTTTCCCGTACGCTATGGTGACACAGCCGAGGCGCGGAGCATAAGCTCCCTCAAAAAAGGCGATGCGGTTGCCATATTCGGCAAAATCACCCACCTCAAAGCAACCAAGGGTTTCAAGACCAAGATGACCATGGCCACAGCAACCGTCGAAGACGAGAGCGGTACGATCCAGTGCATCTGGTTCAATCAACCCTATATCGCAAAAATGACCCCCGAGGGCGCCCTCGTCCGTATCGAGGGTAAGGTCAGTCAGCGGAGGAGTAAGGGGAAAGAAGTAAGGAGCATTGAAAGCGAAACAAAAATAGGTTCTGATCCCTCTTCGGAGGCGTTGGGACATAGTATCCCGTTCACCACGAACACAACGCCGAGAAAAGAAGCCTTTGCGAGCTCTTCCTCCATGCGAGCAAAGGCTATCGTGGGTGAAGAGCCTGTTTTTGTGGAGCCTGATAATGCGAAGTTATACTTCTCTAACCCAAAAATCGAACTCATCGACAAACTTCCGGTAGGTGTCGGCGACTCACTCTTCGGAACTGATGGCGAATCTCACACCTTGTATCCTGTCTACCCTGAATCCCGAGGTATCAGCTCTCTTTGGATGTACCATTCTCTACAGAAGCTCTTCAAGACAGGCATCTTGGATGCACTCGAAGATCCCATTCCGGCGGACATCCTGAAGAAATATAACCTTCCAGGGATCAAGACTGCATGTATCTGGATGCACGCTCCCCAGAAACACGATGATGCCTTGTCTGCACGCAAACGGTTCTCATTCCAAGAGATATTCATGATACAGCTCGGACGCCAACAGGCTCGCAAGCTCTACGAACAGTACCCTTCATTCGTTCTCGAGACCGATATGGGACATGTGCATGAATTCATCCGCCGCTTCCCATTCCAGGCCACTGATGCACAGAAAAGAGCCATCGAGACTATCGTCGGCGATATGTCACGTGAACAGCCCATGTCCAGACTCCTCGAAGGAGACGTCGGTTCTGGCAAGACGGCCGTCGCAGCAGCAACTGCATATGCAGTAATGAACGCGCGTCTTCAGATCGCATATATGTGTCCCACGGAAATATTAGCCACCCAGCATTTTGAATCATTCATCCAGTATTTCTCATACATGCCGATACGCATTGCACTTATCACAGGCTCCGGATGCCGCGTGTTCCCTTCCAAGGTGAATCCAAAAAGTTGGACCGATATATCACGGTCTCAACTCTTAAAATGGGTAGCCGACGGTTCGATCGCGGCAGTCATAGGCACCCAAGCACTCATCCAGAAGTCTGTGAAGTTCAAGCGGCTTGCATATGCCATCATCGACGAACAGCATCGCTTCGGTATCGGCCAACGCAAACGACTTGTGCAGAAGAACATGGAGCACGGAAATGCACTTGCTCCCCATCTCCTTTCCATGACCGCTACACCCATCCCACGAACCCTCGCACTGACTATTTATGGCGACCTTGATCTCACCATCCTCGACCAGAGCCCTGCAGGACGCAAGCCCATCATCACCGAGCTCGTTCTACCGGACAAGCGTAGCGAAACATATGAAAAGATCCGCAGAGAACTCGCGGACGGCAGACAACTCTATGTCATCTGTCCACGCATCGATGAGCCCGACCCGGACAAAGAAGCAGCCGTTATCGCCAAGTCAGTAAAGGAAGAAGCGGCTCGTCTCAGTCGGTCGGTATTCCCTGAATATGAAGTCGGTATCCTGCACGGCAAGATGAAGCCTCACGAAAAAGATCGTGCAATGGCCGACTTCAAATCTGGTAAGATCAATATCCTCTGCGCCACCTCAGTCGTTGAAGTCGGAGTCAATGTACCGAACGCGACAGTCATCATCATCGAAGGTGCTGAGCGGTTTGGTCTCGCCCAGCTCCACCAGCTCCGCGGACGCGTCATGAGAAGTGCGCACCAGGCCTACTGTTATGCATTCACTGAGACCAATTCCGCCAAGTCAATCGAGCGTCTGACGGCCCTCGCTACAGCCAAGAATGGTTTTGAGTTGGCCGAACTCGACCTCACCCAGCGCGGTGCCGGTGAACTCTCTGGTCTACGCCAATGGGGAGTCTCAGATGTAGCTATGGAAGCACTCAAAAATCTCAAAATGGTAGAAGCGGCGAGAAATGAGGCAATGAAGCTTATCGCCGAAGATACCTCTCTCGGAAAATATCCATTGCTCAAAAAAGTTGTGGATCGATCAGCAAAAGAAAGTCACTTCGAATAAGAATGCTCACAACCTACTGCGCAGGAACTATATATTGAGCTGTAGCAGTACCTCCAGCCGTCGAACACGTAACAGTCACTATATCGTTCGGACCAAAGAAGCTTGCTCCTATGAATGACTGTGACCCATTCCCCGCCTCACTAATCAGCACTGTTGTTATAGGAATAGTACCAAAACTATCCGATAGTATGCAGCTCGGCGCATTGGTAACTTGCCAGACAAAATGACGTCCTGGGGTTTGTTGCGGTCCATTGAAGAACGGGAATGAATTGAAATTTGTTATAACGGGCGCAGCCATCGTTGGTGTGAAAAAGTCACCTACATCTTTTGTGCCGACGAGATTGGGACTCTTCTCAAGTGGTGTATATAGTTGATACGACTTCCTGTTAGCGGTGCACGAATACCCGGCCAGGCCGCAATAATATTGCATGGCGAGCGGTGCTCCATACGCATATCCGATAGGAAAACCTGAAGGAGATGTGCACCCTGTAGGACAAGGATCGCCTGGTGTCTGTGGCATATATGGAGCAATCTGACTCTTAAAAGAATCCCATGCTAGTCCTCCGGTTGAAACTGCGAAACAAGACGAGGCCTGCGCTTGCGACACAGATGGATTCTGAGACTGAACATCACAACCAGTCAACAATGGAGCATGCCCATTCGCCTCAGTGTATAACTTCACTGCCAGATCTATCTGGCGTATCTGCTGCACACGCACACCATCTCGGCCTGATGCGCGCACCGAGGCGGTATTGACGAGTATCACGCTGGCCAACATTGAGAGAATGGAGATGACTACCAGGAGCTCTATCAAAGTGAATGCTTTAGTATGTATACCGTTCATATTCGTTATAAATTAAATACCTGGAGATGCACATGTGGTAGCACTTGAGATTGGAGGTAGTCCGAAACCACTATTGTCGTTATACAGGAGCCATTCAGAACCCTCAAAATTGACATACCCCACCGGAGCAATCCTGACGCAGTTACCCCAACCCACCGCATCATAGGTAGCAGACAACTGGGTGGTCTCTGTTATGAGGAAGCCGCCTGGATGATAGACCTGGTATTTGACGACCGCGTCAGATGTTAGGTTTGCAGCCGCATTCCAATTGACCGTTACCTGATTACCTTGACGGATAGCGGTAACGCCCGTAGGGGCCCCGAAGAATGCTGGTATATTCGGGGTACAAACCTCATCGCTCGGCCCAGATGGATTGCCTGCAGTATCATAGGCTCTGACGCTATAACAGAAACTCATGCCCATCGACCAGATCAGGCCGTGCGTATCTCGAGAAGTTCCCGGTGTTGGATCCGTAGGTATCGGATTTCCTTCATCATCATAGCCACTATATGAGTTATCATCCAACGGCGATACTTTGTAGCCCGCAATTCCCGAATCATCGTCTGTAGATGCGTCCCAAGTGATCTCGATACCAATCGACCCTCCGGTCCAGAGTGAATTCAAGGTAACGTCTACATTAGCTGGCACGCTCGGAGGTACAGAATCATCTTGCCCGCCATCTCCTCCCGATGAACTCCCTGGATTATGGGAATAGTTGCTCGAAGATCCACTATTACCACTCGGGTTCGACTCGCGTTCCAACGGAGCATAGAGCTGATACGAATCGTCAGTCACAATACAGCCGGAATAGGAACAGTAGTACTGCATAGCAAGTGGCGACACGTACGTGTATCCGATCGGAAAATCCGAAGCCGAGGCACATGAACTGCCGCAAGGATCATTGGGCACATTCATGTATGGCGCGAGATCTTTCTTGAAAGCTTCCCACGCCCTCCCTGCTGGGGTATCTACACCCTGAGACGACACAGCAAAGCATGCCGATGCCTCGCTTTCTTCAGGAATTTCAGACTGAATGTCACAAAGGGTCGGCGGAACATCGTTTTGGAGATCTTCTAGATACGGAGCATGACCATTCGCTTCTATATACATCTGAGTCGCAAGATCTATCTGCCTGATTTGCTGTGTACGCAGTGAATCACGGCCTTTTGCTTGCGCCAAACTAACCTGTACCATCACGATACTAGCGAGCATCGATACGATGGATATAACCACCAGGAGTTCTACGAGAGTGAAGCCTCGTTTCATGGGAATAGTATAGCATATGGTCATGCTAGCTTTCCAAACTCACCTGGGTACTACGGCGCTGATACACAGGAAGGTTCACTACGATCCGAGTAAAGTCCATTTTCAGGATCCTCTGCGCGCACAGTCCAACAATATGGAGCAATCCACCCATAATCCCCGACTCGTGCCCAAAAAGAAGTTGTGCCTTCGACCAGATGTTCCTGAGGGTTTCCTTCCTTTCGAACATAATAGAGTATTGACGCACCCTCAGGTGCCCCTGTCGACGGTTGCCATGAAAGCAGTTTAGAAGGAGGTTGCCATGGAATTGCTCCTAAGCCCGTGGGCGTACTCAAAGCATATGAAGCGGGAGGCTGATTTGGAGATGCGTAGTTTTGTGATGATCCTTCACTACCGGTCGGCATCGTCTGACGCTCAAGGGGGGCGTACACCTGATAGGACTCATTGGTCGCTATACATGTCCCTGTTGTGTAGCAGTAGTACTGCATCGCATAGGGAGCAACATATGTATACCCGATAAGAAATCCATCTGACCCCGAAACACATGTGCCACACGGATCTTCTGGTAACCGTATGAATTCTTGAAGTTCTGTTCTCAAGGTATCCCAATTCTGCTCTTGAGTCTCAGTCCCATTTGTCGATACTGCAAAGCAGGAAGAGACATCCTCATATTCGGTCGGATTTTCTGACTGAATATCGCACCCCGTCAAACTATCTGCCAAGGGTGCCCTCTTATATGTCTCTACATACAATTGCATAGCCGTATCTATTTGCCTGATTTGCTGTGTACGCAGTGAATCACGGCCTTTTGCTTGCGCAAGACTAATCTGCACCATCACGATACTAGCGAGCATCGATACGATGGATATAACCACCAGGAGTTCTACGAGAGTGAAGCCTCGTTTCATGGGAATAGTATAACACTAAAGATACTTTCGAATGTGGAGGTGCTAGTAAGGCTTGTCCTTCAACCGGAGCAAAAAAGCTACATACGAAATAGTCGGTTGACCAATAAGGGTGATCAGCATCGCCATGCAGACAACAGCCCCACTCTCAAAACCAAAAAAATACCAGATACCTCCGACTACAAACATATAATCAAGCTGATCGAGCACGGGCATCTTCTGCCCTGAACGTAGCCTAAACCTACGTTTGATGAAACTGCCGAGCACCGCCCCCACAAAGGTAAGCATAATCTTTGCTCCAACCAGTGGATCATGTGCCGCAATCCCCCACGATAATGCAAGAACAAGCGCAAGAATAAGTCCTGCATAGTTCCGGGAATCCCCAAAAATACGTGAACCACCCAAAGACGCTCCGTGATCAAGTGGTCGATCGATCTGTGCCACTAGAGGCACTACCCTCTTCAGGGGCACAATGAGGGAAAATGCCATATTCGCCACCCAACATGGCAGCGCAAATATGATGGCCGCCTGTAGTATATCAATCATCATGTTATTCGCCGTTTTCGAACTGCTGTATATCGTATATAGCGAATCCCCCAAAATGCTTCGCTAAGATTTCTTGTACAAATACGATGAGCTGAGGAACCGAACATGGATGCGCCGATATAGTGACCGAGTATCGATGAAAACCATCGTCATATGTACCAAGTGGTACCGCGTCCATTCGATACAACTGGGTAACCTCGTTATCCATATCGATCGCATTCGGAGAAACAACATTGAGTGTGTAGCTCGTTCGGGGCGCAGGTGGTACGCACGTCTTCCACGCAACACTAACTGGCGTCATATTGTCAGCAAACCCTGTATGCGGGATGATGTCCGCTATAGCCATAGGCTCCCTCGGCGAGAATGTATAGAGATTGATCTTCCCTATACTATGGCGCAACGTATACCCCGGAATATCAAGGTTCTCATATGAGAAAATGTACGCGATGTCATCCTTTTCTACCGAAATATTTCTGTACTCAAATACAGTCAAGCCGTTGTACACCTGAACGCACAGAGGTATGACCGCCATCATGAGTACGAGCATCGTGAGCCTTGTCTTCCCAAATTCATATATCCCATACAAAGCTGTCATTACAAGCAAGATAGTGACGAAAGAGAAATTATGATATCCATAGTTACTATCTGTGGCAAAGTAGCCCACCCAATACAGTAAGCCAAGAAGGATGAAATATGCACCATTGACCACGAGCAGTGTATTCCGTGCCCGAGTCGAACCTTTCGATATGAGGAAAAAGAAGAAGGACAAACCGACAACAGCTTCAAAACTGAAGATTCCCCCATCAAGAAGAGACTTGAGTACCATGAACGAACTCAGGATCAACATCGCTACATATACTACTGCTCGTCTCGAAGAGAGAGCTGTGATCCTTGGAAGCACAGCATGCCATATTCCGTATATACCGATGATGCATCCCAGAACAAGTAGCGCCTGTAGCGATAAGAGTGCATTCGGAATTATCCCAAGAAGAGCTGTGCCTGCATCGAGATGGCCGAAGACCCCTTCTGGGAGTAGCTGTGTCAGAACAGCGATAGCTCCCTTAGTTGCATGATTATGTACGAATTGAAATGATGTGAATGAACCGTTGTTATAAATGAGTGAATACGTGAACACCGGGATATGCCAGAGCTTCATCGTCCACAGATATGTGAAAAAATTAAGAACATACGCACCAAGAGCGCTCGTAGCAGTGAACACCTTCCAGTACCGTAGCGTATGCGTAGACTCTGTTTTCTTAGAACGCACATAGAGGATACCTGAAACTGATATCACATACGCCATGAATATCAGCGCCTTGGTACCTGTTCGACCAGTTGCAAATACATTGACGATCGAGTGCAATACAACACGAACAGAAGGTAGCCAGATAAATGCAGCTGCAACCAAAAAAGTTGCAACCCCTATATATAGCCATACCCGTGGCACACGTAAGATGGACATGTACCTAGAAGCCATATCCTCCAGGAGATGGTGGTGTGAAGAACGCAGAACCGAGAGACTTTACCCCTGTAGGCATATTTTGTCTCTCAAGCGGAGCGTAGAGTTGATAGTACTGATTGAGCACTGTACTGGTCTGTGGACATGTGCCCCCCGAATCCTCGGCGCACTGATATTTCACTGCAGCAGGAGCTACATAGGTATATCCAAGCGTGTATCCAGATGCCCCACTTATACACGAGCTATTTGCTATACACGGATCACTTGGAACCGTCTTCATATATGGTTGGATGTCCGACTTGAATCGATCCCATGCTGTCGAGTTGGTGGTAGCATTCGCGACACAATTGGTAACAGTTGAATTATCTGGCGTTGCAGAAGAAGGACAAGTTCCCTGAAGATCAGGAGCCCTGTTGTTCGATGTCATATAGAGTTGTACCGCAAGATCTATCTGATGGAGCTGAGATATCCTGAGCCCGTCTCTCCCCTTCATACGCGCAGAAGCAATTGAGGCAAAAAGTATACTGCTCAGCATGCTCATGATGGATATAACAACCAAGAGTTCTATCAGTGTGAAGCCGCGTTTCATGTAGGTTCTATTCTACCATGTAGATCACCGTGTCAACAATAGAAGCTGTGCAAAAACCTGTCCGCCCTCTTGGATTCGAACCAAGGACCCCAGAGGTATAAGCTCTGTGCTCTAACCAACTGAGCTAAGGGCGGGATACGTTAATACTAAACAAAAAAACGGCAGCAGTAAACCTACTTATACTTTTGGTTCCCACTTCTTCTTGAGCACTATCCCCTGCGCCATGATGAGCGTTTCGTATTCCTCACGCTCGATAGTTTCAGTTTCGATCAGTCTCTTGGAAACAATCTCGAAGACGGTCTTGTGTTCGTTCAATACTTTTTCTGCGAGGGTACGCGCCTCGGTCATGATACGCGTCACCTCTGCATCGATCTCAGCCGCAACTTTCTCTGAGTAGTCACGCGCCTCGACGCCCATGCCGAACATGACCTTCCCGCGCGGCTCCTCGAGAGCAACTGGCCCGATCTTCTCTGACATTCCATACTGCGTCACCATGCTACGCGCGAGCGCAGTCGATACCTGGAGATCATTAGATGCACCTGTTGTGAAATCGCCAAACACCATACGCTCAGCTACATATCCTCCAAGTGAAACAGCGATGTCATCGAGGAATTCTTTACGTGACTGGAGTTTGCGATCTTCAAGCGGCAGCTTAAGTGTGTACCCCGCTGCACGACCACGAGAAATGATCGATATCTTGTGCACCGGATCCGCATGAGGCAGAACCGAGGCAACAATAGCGTGGCCAGCTTCGTGATACGCGGTGATTTCCTTCTCCTGCGGGCTCAATATATGACTGCGACGCTCCGGACCAAGCATAACCTTTTCGATTGAACGGATAAGATCGAACTGACCGATCTCCGTGCGGTCTTCGCGGGCAGCCAGGATAGCACCTTCATTCATAAGCGATGCAAGATCTGCTCCCGAGAATCCTGGCGTGCGCTCTGCAATGATGCCGAGATTGACGTCAGCGGCTAACTTCTTCTTTGCAGCATGAATCTTCAATATATCCTGGCGGTCACCACGGTCAGGTATGTCGATGACTACACGGCGATCAAATCGTCCTGGACGAAGGAGTGCTGGATCGAGCACGTCAGGTCTGTTGGTTGCAGCCATGACGATGACCTTCATGTTCGGTTCAAAGCCATCCATCTCCACAAGAATCTGGTTAAGTGTTTGCTCCCTTTCATCGTTGCCGCCGCCCATGCCAGATCCGCGGGCACGTCCAACTGCATCGATCTCATCGACGAAGACGATCGCCGGAGCAGCTTCCTTGGCCATCTTGAAGAGATCTCTCACACGTGAAGCACCGACACCGACGAACATCTCCACGAATTCTGAACCAGAGATTGCAAAGAATGCAACACCTGCTTCGCCCGCAACCGCACGCGCAAGGAGCGTCTTACCCGTACCCGGAGCTCCCATGAGAAGCACACCTTTTGGTATCTCCGCTCCAATCTCAATGAACTTCTTGGGATTCTTGAGGAAGTCCACGATCTCAGAAAGTTCCTGCTTGGCCTCCTTGGCTCCAGCGACATCCTTGAACTTCACTTTCACACGCTGATCATCCGGTAATGTGATGCGTGCTTTTGACTGACCAAATGACATAGCTTGCACACCAGCACCCTTGACCTGTCTGGAGAGCATCCATATGAAGAAAACGAGGAAGAGTATCGGTGCAAGAAAAGGTGCCAACTGACCGAGCCAGTAGCCAAACCCGCTCGGGTTCTCGACCATAATCGTAGTAGAAGCAAGCTGCGCAGATGAGACGCCGAGACGAGAGAGTGTCTCGGTAAGAGAAGCGTCCCCCTCCTTCTGTGCGGACTTCTGCGTCTTATCAATATATTCAGCAACGATTGTATCGCCCTGTATCGTCAACTTGGAAATAGAACCCTGCTCAACATCAGCAGCTATCGTGGAGAGCGACGTTGCGGGAGTCGCTGTGGAGTCACCTGAAAACTCTGAATACAAACCCGCGAGAAGCAGGAATGCGAGAAGTGCAATAACTACCGTGCTCAAGAAGTTCATACGCGGCGGCATCAACCCTTTTCGACCCTGTTTGTTGGGTCGATTGCTTCCCTGCTGGTTCGGAGATGTATTATCGGGCATGCGTTGATTATACAGAAAAGCGCTATAAAGGAAAGAAAAAAGCCATATCTTGGGAGATATGGCTACGAACCAAAGCACACTGGTCATTCTTCGGAAATGCGGACACCGGCGACGGGAGGTATCCGTAGGTGGTTAGCGGCAACAGACGCCTCAGTGAGATGCACCCGTGTGGAGAGTAGCCTGCCTTTGCCGGGCCGCGGCAGAACGGCGTTGACGACAACCGATCCTTTTGTGAATTTCTCGTTCCTCAGCCTGCACTCTGATTCGAAGAGGGCTATCCTCTCGTGCAGCCCTCTAACAGTCTCTTCAATAAGGGCCGCGTCCTTGAAGAGACTCTCGTTGAGCACAAACTGCTCTGGATCGTAGAGGCGTCTCCACCAGAGCTTGTACCAGACGAACCATTTGCTCCCATGTTTAATCTGTTGCACGTGCCCTTGGCCGCATTTGTCAAAGACGTGCCAGTCGAACGGCGCCCCCCGTCGAGTCGCTCCGCCCGGCTTAGTGAGATCAATCATCTGGAAGTACCGAATCGTCGGCAATCCACAGACACGCGTGCTCTTCTCATTTTCTGGGCATGTACACGCGCGCTCATGCTGGATGTATTCGATATGTTTCCGGCGCAACGCGCGAGCGATGAAAAAACCTGCCATTGCGATCAATCCGACAATTAATAGTGTAATCATTGCATTCCTCCGTGAACGATTTATTGTTTATTGTGTTGTGTGTGAGCTAGTGACCAGTATTGAAAATATCGGTCTGGTCTATATGTGAATGTACACTACTTATATGAAAAAGTCAAATAGCTATATCCGAGCCCTACCTAATACCCAAATTCTATGAACAAATCTCCCGAACAAATACGTCGATCTGGATCCAAGAATGCATATGCCTGAGTATTCCTCTCAAAAAGGCCAGCAAAAGCTTCTTTGTCTTGCGCTATAGTACATACTCCCTTCTTGCCAACATATTTTTCCTGCATATCTTTGTTCAATTTGAGATAAGCCTCATCCTGACTAAGTCCCGATATTTCCATCCCGTGCGCACTATTCCCCGCATCTGTAGATGAGCCAACATGGAAAGCTATGAGTTGCATCGTCAATTGACAGCTACCACCTGATTGAGTCAGGTCAAATCGTAATTCAGATTCGACTGTCGAACCGAAAGTGCTCACCTTTGATATTGCTTGATACATAGCCCGCGAACATGATCGTATCGCTCGCGCGAAACATGCGCCGTCTAAGCAGGTCGTCGGAGTGGCGACCACTGGCTTCGGCGCGACAACAGGCGATGATGTCGTAGCTTTGACACTAGTGTCCGCACCCTTAACAGTTGTATCAATGACAATTGGTTGTGATTCTACTTGGTTCGTATATACCCTGTTATACGCAAACACACCACCAATACCAAATGCGACGACAATAGCAGCAATAGTCAGTCCAAATGCGAGCTTGTTATTCCCTGCAAGTGAGGTGGGTTTTGATTCTGTCATGAGCAGATTATAGCACAGCGAGTTTTGATCCAATCAAATAAAAAAGCCGACTCTTGTGAAGTCGGCGTCAGTTTCAATCATGCAAAGAATTTCTTGAGACGTTTCTTGAAATACGTCTTCAGGTTTGGAAGACCAAAGTCATCGGCCACTCCGCAAATTAATGCGACGCTGAAGATGAATTTGAACGAGAACAAAAACCTGAACAAACCCATTATGGGGTGATGTACAACATCGGGAAGCAACGACAACGGGACATTAAGAATCGCGAGGGCAATGCCACTTACGAAAGCAAGCAAAGCCGCAGGGATTAGTACCAACAGTCCATTTACAATAATGGACACAATTAAGTTGCCTAACTTATCAAACATACTTCCTTTTTGGTTGAATTTGATACGAACTCCTAGATCTCAAACGGAGTCACTTAAGACCTGAAAGTCCGCACCAAATAACTTCTGACTGTATCTTAATATTCTTGACTATGTAAGTCAATTATTGTGGAGATGGCGAGAATTGAACTCGCGTGCAATCGATATGCGTCGAACGATTCTACGGCGGTAGAATGCCTTGAAGTTTAATGAGTATGTTAAGAAAGCAAACAAAACGCATACTCACGATCTCTTTTATTCGGACAATAGGGCGAGAAGCTCTATCAGTCCTACATTCAGGTTATAACACCCGGCCCCCGAGTCAGAATCCCCCGGGGCGAGCGCATCCCTTATGCAGGGACGAATGCAAAGTCCTTGGCCGTGAAATACGGTGAGGTTGTTTTAGCATTTAGGGTTTCCGTCAGATTTACGAGATAACGGTGCTCGCGCCGCACGAACGAACATGGTCGACTGTCTATGCCTGGCATCCCCATGAAGTCTATTTATTTTTCAACGATCTCTAAACTCCCTTCTGACATTCCTATCAGTCTCCCTCTTCTTTGTAGTCTCGCGCTTGTCGTATTTCTTCTTGCCGCGCACCACACCAACAGAGACCTTGATAAGCGTATTTTTATTATACAGCTTTATTGGCACTATTGTCAAGCCTTTTCCATCGCCAATATCTGCCAATTTTCTGATTTCTTCGGCAGTAAGGAGCAGGCGACGATTCCTGCGAGGATCATACCCTTCTGGAGTGTTGTTCTCTTGGTAGGGCGATATAAGCATACCCATAAGGAAAGCTTCACTTCCTCGCACAATGATATATGACCCTTCAAGAGAGCCCTTCTTCGCCCTCACTGACTTGACCTCAAAACCCAACAGCTCAATACCCGCCTCGAATGTCTCCAGGATCTCGTAGTCGAAATGGATTTTGCCGTTGTCTATAAGAGTGGCCATGAAGGATATCGTAGCATATTGACTTATGGAAGACGACGCGTAGTATTACCCTGAACAACACCCCCTAGAGAAAGACCGCACATATGAAAATCAACGAGCAGCAGTTCCGGGCAATGCTGGAAATGAAACTGGGCTATTCATGGGATCGTGCCTTGACGGTATTCCGTAGCTACGGACCGACATACGCCTATCATGTCACCAATGTTTTACTTCATTCCTCAGAGAGAGGTATGACCTTGGAAGTTTTGGCGGCACTCGAAGAACATCTTGCCATAACCCCCAGCCTTCAACATCCGGATGTTTCCGGAGCATCATCAGAAGACGCTTCCTCAACTGAAGCTTTATTTGCACAGAGGATCTGTTGTGAAATTCTTGGACTGCCGAAAGTATCGGGTGCATGGCCCGAAGAAGCGCAAAAATTCCTCGATGAGCTCTATGAGGAGCACGGGGCTATGACCACCGAACAAAAGATCTCCGTCATCGAAGGTATCTACGGCAAGGCCAACATCAGCTCAGCGACGGGACGGATCAACCGCGAACAAGTACTACGCGTCTATGAGCATGAGGTGCTGGAGCGACATGAGCTCATTGAAGTTATCTTGCTCTAATATCTTCCTCAGCCGCATAGGTGATCCCATGCGGCTTTTTTATTCCAGCACATACGCATTAGAACTCCTCTCCATTCTGCGCTATCATACCCCCATGATCTCCCCCACCTCCTGGACCCTCTATGCCACCAACGAAGAGGCTTGGTCAGCAATGCTCGCAGATTGTGCGCAAGCAAAAAAGAGCATAGCGCTCGAACAATTCATATTCACCAATGATGAGTACGGTAAGAAGCTCATCGATATTTGTGCTGAGCGTGCAGCGACAGGAGTGACAGTCCGGTTCCTCTGGGATGCCGCGGGCAGCTTCTCATTCTTCGGATCTGACATCGCCAAGGACCTCAAGAAGCGCGGCATCGAACTTGTTTTCTGGAAAACTCTTATTCCGGGATATTTCAAGGTGCCAAACTTCCGCTCATGGTATCTCCGCAATCACCGTCGCACGCTCGTGATCGACGAACATATTGGCTACACTGGCAGCATCTGCGTAAGCGATCGCATGAAGGGTTGGCGCGACACCAATGCCCGTTTCGAAGGGGCCGTGGTGCGTGAAATGAGCAATGCCTTCGATCGTATGTGGGCCCGTGCCACCGAGCATACCCCACTCCCTCCGCGAGTCCGCATCCGTGACCATGAATTCCGGTATGTTACCAACTACCCTGCTCCCAAGCGCAGACATGTATATGCCGAACTCATCGAGGCTCTCCGCAGTGCCCGTAAGTATGTGTACATTACCACTCCCTACTTCGTACCAACTCGCCGACTTGCTCGTGTTATTAAACTTGCTGCCCATCGAGGAGTAGATGTGAAGATCATACTACCCGAACGTACCGACCACTACCCCACGCTCGATCTTGCAGCTCGTTCATATTTCAAGACACTTCTTCATTCGGGTGCACGTATATTCCTCTATGAAGGCAATGTGATTCACAGCAAAGCTGTCGTCATCGACGGTGAATGGGCAACCGTCGGATCCATGAATCTCGATAGTGCCAGCCTCCTCTACAATTTTGAAGCGAACATCATCACTACCAATGTGAAGTTCGTCGAAGAGCTCTCGGCCCACTTCGTCCGTGACATGCACGGATCACGAGAGGTCAGGAAGGATGAATGGGACAAGAAATTTTTCACCGACAAGATACTTTTCTTTGCGATCAGATTTATCAGGAAGTTTCTTTAATCACATCCCCAAGAAGACACAAAAGCCCCGACTACTCGGGGCTTTTGTGTCTTCTTGTTTTTAAAAATATTCGATAAATGCTACACCCGGTCTTCCTGGCGATCCACTTCCTACACCTCCCGTACCATATCCATAGTGAGGCCCTGCTGCATTGAAGTCACCAGTAGTACTCGATCCATCAGCTCCATTAGGACCAGGTGTCGCACCACTACCACCTTGACCGCCGCTTGCACTAACTGTCGCCTGACCGGTAATGGCAACACTTGTCGTACCTCCTGGCGTCATGTATCCCGGTGGCAACGAACCACCTCCTGTAGCACCTCCCGCACCAACTGTCACCGTAACAGCTGCACCCGGTGTTACAGGGATGGTTTTTATAGCCAGACCACCATCACCTCCGGTATAGATTGTAGGGACACAACCATTACCTGTGTTACAGCTAGAGTATCCCCCTCCTCCACCACCGACTACTGTTATGCGTGCAAATCTCGCATTAGCAGGAACCGTCCCGCTACCTGATGCAGAGAATGAAACTGCGCTTGCAGCAGCAGAGCTTGCAGAAGAAACATACTCCCACGACGCTATACCACTCGCATCAGAGGTGAGGACTTTACCTGCTCCCTGAGTACCATCTACGATTTGGACACTTCCGAGTACTTTGAGTCCTATAGCATAGATATTGCTGAAGTTAAGGGTAAGAGGACCATATTTGGTTTGAGGAGAGGAAGATGCGTTGATAGGGGCATCTGTATTACATCCTGTTGGTGCACAGCCTGGAGCTGTCCATGCAGCTACAGCTGAGAGAGCTGATGCTCCGAGGAGGAAGCCGAGGATGATGAGGGTGAGGGAGAGGGTTTTTTTCATAAATTAACTAGTTAAGTACGGATAAATACTGCAGAAACTGATCAGTAACCTCCGATCAGAGCTTGGCGCGCACGCACTTGCTCAGGGGTTAGTGTGGCCATCGGATTGTTACTTTCTGCGGTCATCTGACGCATCCTGACTTCCCCAGCGGTCAAGAGTGCAGGAGGGTTGGCTTGTAGAACGAGTGCCTGACGAGTTGCAGTGCTTCGATCTGCAGATGGAGTCTGCGTATCGACAGGGTTGAGAGCATATGCCGCTATAAGCATCATGAATACGATACCAGCGGCAACCAGAGCGCCAACTGCTCTGCGGTGATGAGGATGTGCTATATCCTTCTTTGTAGGAAGATCAATCATGTCATTATTTTACCCTTATTATGCATGCATCCACAATGGCATTTATCCCCATGACATGGAGTGACAAAACGCAAGGGTGCGAGATATGTATTTTCTGGGAGGTTATGCAGAACGGTTCCCTAAAGTTTCGTGTACTGACACTACATAACCTCCCAGAAAATACATATCTCGCACCCTTGCGTTTCCTCTAACCGCATGCTATAAATAACCCCTGTAATCCCAATCAATTGGTCATCCGCGTCAAAATAAACCATCAGATCAAAGCGCCCGAGTTGCGCGTCATAACCGCCGAAGGAGAGAATCTCGGTGTTATAGCGCTCAACATCGCATTGGCAGAGGCTCAAAAGAGGTCACTCGACCTCATCGAGATCTCCCCTACTGCGATACCACCGGTCGCCAAGATCATGGATTACGGCAAGTATCAGTACGATGAAAAGAAGAAGGAGAAGGTTGCCAAGGCCAAAGTCCAGGTAAGCGAGCTCAAGATCGTCCAGGTCAAGATCGGCACTGGAGAACACGACCTCGAACTCAAGGCCAAGAAGGTCTCTGAGTGGCTCGCCGAAGGTAACCGCGTCAAAGTAGACCTCTTCCTCATCGGGCGTTCCAAGTACATGGATCTTAACTTCCTCAAGGAACGCCTCGATCGTGTGCTCAAACTGATCACCGTCGAATACAAGATAGCTCAGGATGTCACCAAGGGGCCAAAGGGACTCACTATCGTCATCGAAAAGAAATAAGAACAATTACCATGACAATCAAAACCAACAAATCATACCTGAAGCGTCTCAAAGTCACCAAAAATGGCAAGATTTTGGCGCGCAAGGCTGGTCAGAACCATTTCAATGCCAAGGAACGCAGCCGTACCAGCGGCAACAAGAAGCGCATGACGGTTATCCATATGGATAACAAAGCCAAGAGCCGCTTCCTGGTCAATCAATAATCACTTTTAATCAACTACCATGACACGAGTCAAAAAAGCAGTTCACGCCCTCAAATACCGCCGCACCGTCCTCAAAGCCGCAAAAGGTATGCGCTTTGGTCGTTCCAAGAAAGAGCGCATGGCAATCGACGCCCTCCAGCACGCTGGTGCCTACGCTTTCGCTCATCGTCGCGACAAGAAGGGTGACATGCGCCGCCTCTTCAATGTGAAGATCAATGCCGGCCTCCGTCCACTCGGTTTCTCATACTCCAAGTTCATTGGCGCTGCCAAGAAGAAAGGTATTGAGCTCGATCGCAAGGCTCTCGCTCACCTCGCAGAATTCAAGCCCGAGACATTCGCACGCATTGTTGCCAAGGTTAAGTAACACGAAAAATCCCGAGAATGCCTCGGGATTTTTTATTTACAACGACTCAACAAACCCTTCCAACCTCTCCCCTACCAACACCGCATCTGCACCTTCTTTGATGTCATCGGTCGTCTTGATATTGCTTGCCTGACACAGCCAACCAGGAAATATCGTTCGAGTTTGCTCGAATGTCTCCTTTTTCAGTCCGCCCGTCTTGAGATCACGGCTATTCCAGACCACTTTTATGTCATACGGGATCGTCTTCAATTCTTCTAAAGAGTAGGGTTCGATCACGCACTTCTCAATGTGAACTTGCGGCACCCTACCAACAACTAGTACAAGATCCGCGCCGGCTTGAACAGCTTGTTCAACCAGATCATCCGTCTCATGTATTCCCTTTGCGAGAATCGGTTTTTGCGTCAATGACTTCGCTTTTCGAATCAACTCAAAAGACCCTCCCCAACGCGGATCAGTATGTATAGAAATCATATCGCCCGCTTTTTCAGCAATCATGAACAGTTCATCCCAGCTTTTTTCAGATGTAAAACCAAAAGGCGAGCATACCTTCACTTCAGCGATCAGTTGTACCCGCCTTCCATTCTTGAGGATCATGCATATAGCATACCATTGACAGAGCCTTATTCGATGCTAGTCTAGGCCAAGGATAACCAACAGAAAGAACATTATGAAAATATATGTCGGATGTGCCATCAAAGGCCTGGCCGAGGCGGAATGGGTGAAAATGAAAGATCGTATCTTCACACTCAGGACAACACTCCGGGATCGCGGACATGACGTCCTCGACTTCAGAAGTGATGCCAACCGGCAAGCTCAAAAAGGAACTGTCTTTACCTGGGACTATAAGCAATGCATGGATTGCGACGCCATGATCGCTGTGACACTGAGTCCTTCGACCGGCATGGGTATGGAAGTCGCATTTTGCCTCACGCGCCGGCACCCCGTGACCATGAAACCGAACCCTGCGTTCGTTTTGGCTGTTGCTCCTCGTGGAAACGAGACCACTCCCATGATCACAGAATGCAACCTGCCACGATTCGCATACCGAGAATTCGACCGCTGGGAAGATGTTCCTTCCATATTCGAAAAATCTTACATTCCGAAATAACTACCACACCAGCTCAAACGCCGAGAATCTCTCGGCGTTTTTTATTTGACCTCGTACTCTTTCAACCTTTCCGGTACCACTGCTTCCATGTCGAGCTCATCGTTCAATCTCTGTGCGAGATGCATCGCCGCCTTTGGCTCACCCATCACCACAAAGGCCTTCTTCAACCGATCTGATGCTGTAGCAACAAAATCAACCAAGTGATCACTATCCTTGTGTGCAGAGTAACCGTACAAAGTCTCTACATGAGCTTTCACCTGAACCTTCTGACCATGGATGGTCACCTCCTTAGAACCATCAGCAATCTTGCGACCGAGTGATCCTGCCGTCTGATATCCGACGAGGAGTATTGTGTTCCGAGCATCAGGAAGATAGCCCGCCTCATGGCTCACCACCCTGCCACCCACCGACATACCTGAGCCAGCAAGAATGATCTTTGCTCCACTGAGTCGTTCAATATCACGAGATTCATTCTGCGATACAGTGAACTGTAAGTGTGGGAAATCGAAAATATTGTCACCTCCCGAAATCTGTTTCTTGACCCCATCATTGAAAAGCTCTGTATTAGCCTGATACACCTGCGTCGCCTTGATGGCCATCGGAGAATCTACGAACACAGGAACTGAAGGAATCAGTTTCTTCTCGACCAAATTGTTGAGCTCATAGAGAAGTAGTTGCGTACGATCAATCGAAAATGCAGGGATAACTAGTGTGCCACCACGATTCAAAGTGTCATTGATAACTTTGGTGAACTGGTCGAGTCTTTGCGCTCTCGACTCGTGATTGCGGTCGCCGTAGACGCTCTCCATCACCATATAGTCCACATCCCCTACTGTTTCCGTGTCACACAAGAGTGGAGCTGGCGAATTGCCAACATCACCGGTGAAAAGTACCTTCAAAGGATTTTTGCCTGGACTCTTGATGCTCGCTTCAATCATCGCAGATCCCAGGATATGCCCCGCATCTTTCAAGAACACCGAGACATCATCCGTTATATCAGTCTGCTCATGATACGGTATCGTCTTCCAGAGCGGAAATGTAGCCTGTACATCCTCGGTATCATACATAGGAAGCGTACCATTTTGCTTGGCATCCATAGCCAAGATACCCACCGCATCGCTCAACACAAGCTCGGCCAGTTCGCGGGTAACTGGAGTTGAGTAGATCGGACCTTGATACCCCTCTTTCACCAGCTTTGGGATCCTGCCCACATGGTCCAGGTGCGCATGAGTGATGATGAGGGCGTCGATAGATGACACATCGTACCCAAATGGCTTGGCATTCTCTTCCGTAGCAAATCGCTCCCCTTGCACCATACCGCAATCGATGAGTATCCTCGAACTCCCCGTATCGAGCAAAAAGTTTGCACCGGTGACAGTACTGACGCCGGTGAAAAATGTGATGCTTGGTTTCGTAGACATGATCGTATGCGTTATTCGGACTAAACTCCGTGTTTTCTATTTGTTATCCAGGCCACGACAGCTCCCCCGATAGTATCGTCGATCATATCTTTGATCGTGTCGACCCAATACCCCTTGGTGCCAAATGGATATCCGATGAGGTCATAATATATCTCAAAAAACTCCCACAGAAGTCCCGCGATAATCACCCAAAAAATGATAGTCAATCGTGGATGCTTCACATGTTGCCCATGAAGTTTCAGGATAGCTGCTACAAAAAGACCGATACCGACTCCTCCCAGGATATGCATCATGATGTCATACCCATCTATATCTACATATGCACCGGTGAGTCCGAACATATGCGCAAGGAGAACTGCAGAGAGGATAACGAGGGCGAAAAAATATGTGCGCATTGGGTAAGTATATGCGTTTTTGTCCCATAAATCAAAAATCGTCCTCTGGAGGACGGTTCTTGATCGGCTACGAAGTATTATTAACCTAGTTACACTAGGTGGGTGCCCGCAAGATCAACACCAAGGTGCGATCTAATGTGAATGCAAAGCATTCGTTGGACTCCCGAAAGATGTGGTATAGGATTTAATACTTCGTAACCTGTACTCATTGTATTCCTCTCATTCAAGAGTGCAAGTGCACAGTGCAGTTACGACATCTTTTCCCTCACGAGACAATGTTGACAGCTCACATTACCCGAGTATGTCATCCAGAGCGACATCGTAGACGATATGCTCCATGACGAGATGGTAATCGATGAGTTCTTCTTTCTTGAACCAGTGCGCAATCTCATCTTCAGCTTCTTTGACCGTGCCAGATGCATGCACGAGGTTCCTGATGGAACGATTATCAGCATCGCTCATACGATACGAGTCGAGCACCAAGTCACCGCGAATCGTTCCGACATCAGAAGTAACCGGTTCGGTACTTCCCGTGAGTTTCCTCACAACTTCGACTGCGTGAGCACCTTCCCATACGATAGCAATGACAGGTCCTTTGGTCATGTATTCCACGAGTCGAGTCAATATCTTGGCGGTAATCTTGAGCGGATCCATCTCCGGAGGCGTCAGCCCTTTATCGGTGTACCCTTTTATGGTTTTGAGACCCGTCTTCACGCGCCATTCCGAATCAAGAGTATAGTGTTTCTCGATGAGCTCGGCCGTTGGAACCATCATCTTGATACCGACCATCTTGAGGCCAATGCGTTCATACCGACCGATGAGTTCTGCGATGAGGGTCCTCTGAATACCATCAGGCTTAATGATTACGAGCGTACGTTCTTTTTTGGGGTGTGTTGTCATGGGGTCATTGTAGGACTAGTTGTACAGAGACGCAAGAGAGCACACTGTTTTCTGAGTGGTTATGCAGAACGGTATACTGATGTGTAGTGTACCGACACGACATAACCACTCAGAAAACAGTGTGCTCTCTTGCGTCTGTAATCAGACTACGCAGTCAAAATCTCTGCACCACTCTTGGTGATGACCACGGTATGCTCAAAATGCGCACTCGGACTTCCATCAGCCGTCCTGTAGGTATATCCATCAGTATCGAGCTTGATCTTCTTGGTGCCCAGATTGAACATAGGCTCAATAGCGATCACCATCCCCTCTTTCAGGAGATCACCTTTTCCGGCACGCCCGAAATTTGGCACATAGGGATCTTCGTGAACATGATAGCCGACACCATGTCCTGCCAATTCTTCGACTATACCGTATTCATGAGCAACACCGATCTTCTGTATGGCATTACTGATATCTCCCACTCGCGCCCCAGCCTTTGCAGCCTTGATACCTGCCATGAGCGCTTCTTTGGTTACCATGAGAAGCTTCTCGAGTTCCGGAGCAACTTTACCTACCGCAACTGTTATAGCACCATCAGTGATGAGCTCCTTATGGATCAATCCCAGGTCGATACTGACAATATCGCCCGCCTTGAGCACCTTGTCTCCCTCAGTTGGTATACCGTGCACGATCTCATCGTTGATCGAGACGCACAGAGTTGCTGGATACGGACGAGATGCGCCGTATGGCTGATAGTTCAAAAACGCCGCAGTATCCCCTCCTTCATGGATGAGTTCCACAGCTTTCTCGTCAAGCTTTGCTACGTGCACACCAGGTTTCGCCAGCTTAGCGACCTCTTTGAGTATATAGGCATGACGCTTACCCCCTTCACGGAGTATGGAGATGTCTTCTTTGGTCTTGATGGTTATCACACCCTCAAAATTACACCAAACCGACCTTTTTTACAATATCGGCATGTACTTCGTCAATAGGTCGATGACCATCGATGTCGACAAATCTCACATTGGGATTGGCACGGTAGAACTCAACCGAAGGCCTAACATCGTTCTCATACCACTCCATACGCCTCTTGATTGCCTCTTCAGTATCATCAGATCGACCACGTCCCTTGAGACGCTTGGTCGACTCCTCGTGGTTCACGTCGAGATAGACAACCCACGGCTTATCGATATCATAAAAAGGAAAAAGTGAATCAAGGATCTTCGCCTCAAGGAGCTTGCGAGGTGTCCCATCGAATATCAATGTCTCATTCCCCGTGAATCCATCCACGAACAGTTTGCCCCACAAATATCCCGGGATGAATTCTGGCATCAAACCTCCTTCTGAGAGGATTTTCTTGACTTGAATGGCTGTATAATTCTCCTCCTTGGCAAATTTGCGAAGCTCATTGCCGCTCTCGATATGCAATATCTTGATATTCGAGTCAGACTCTCTCAATTTCTTGGTCAAGAGTTCTGACTGTGTACCCTTGCCACACCCGGATCGTCCGATGAATATGTACGCCTGCAATTTCGATTGATTATTGTTCTGCATAGTCGCTACAGTCTACCTTGTAACGAAAACCCCCGCAACAAAGCGGGGGTTCGACGATCACCTTAAGACTTTTTATGGGTTATTCTCCCAGTACTCATTGATTGCATCCCAGATAGAAGCAGATATGCTCGATCCATTGTAGACCTCGATGATCGGCTTTGGACTGAAGTCAATGTAGAAGGTTATCGGACTGCTACCGAGCGTCTGGGCTCCTGTGATGACTGGCTTCTTGCTCGTATCAGCTCCTGCAGGATACCCACCGTACCAGACTACCGAGTATGTACCAGGAGCCTGATTGGTGAGTGTGCGTACACAGCCTGCAGTATTGTTCCCTGTCGGACCAGCAAGGCTCGACACGCATGGATTTGTAGCGCTCGAAGACAAGACACGGCCACCAAGACGGGTGACAACATTGATGGTAGGTTGAGCTGGAGGCACATCTGAACCAACAGAGAAGATACCACTGTACCCTGTCTTATTGCGGTACACTCCTTCGTTTATTCGTATGTAGTAATCCTTTGCATCTGGTATATCCGTAGGCACCGTCCACGTGAGATTACCATTCAGTCCTCCGGTATTGAGCATAAACCTGAGGAACAACGGATCCTCAACCCTCAACAACGAAGCACCATATGAATCACCTGAAGATGGCCACACTATATTTACCGTAGCTCCCTTCTTATACACATCACCGTTAGCCGGCTTTGAAACAACTATGTTTGGCCTGTTAACACCCTGTTTTATAGTGAACTTATTGTCCGAATAATCCATGCCATTCGCGACAGAAGTAACTTTGATTGAGAATGAACCTGTACGGATACCGGTACCATAATATTCAGGTATGACCCAACTGTAGGATCCTGTATTCGCGGTTTTATCAATAATCCAATCCTCTACATATGTGCCACCAGGATAGGTGCTATCAGGATGAACATAGCCGACTTCGATCTTCACTGTATCACCAGAAGTTCCCGAAGGGCTCCACTTGATGTTAACGGTGTCGCCTGTATTGTAGGTCTCACCTCCATTAGGCGAAATAATTGTGTGAATGGCAGGCTTTGGTGGATTTGTAGATGGAGTGACAGTCACAGCGTCCTTGTCCGCACCTACGATACTAGCACCTGTGTACGCCGTCACAGTCATTCCAACTGTATGGCTCTTGCCATCCTTGCTTTCGAAAGTGACCGGAAATACATACCTGCCTGCCGGGGCGGTGAGATTTATTGTAATATTCTCTCCGCAGAACATACCCCCCTTTGATCCAATAGAAATTTCTCCGTCATTACATTCCGCACGCAACACAATCCGATCAAATGCAGATCCCGCAGAAGTAATAACGTAGTCAAAACTATTTGGAATAGTTGAGCTATTCGGAATCGACACGAGGTTTATTGCTGGAGTCACTGGGAATGCTATGGAAAAGCTACCCGAATATCCAACTTCGCTCGTACCGCGCTTGCTAACAGCAAGTTGAGCCTTCACTGACCCTTCGGTCGGTGTCCACCCTGTAATACAGGTATAGAGAGGGCCTCCTTTTTTCTCAAAATTCACGCCTGTACAGCTCGCCTGCGCCGTCGTAAGACCTTCTGCAATCAAACCTTTTCCATTGTCTGCAAACAATGTGATGTCAAAGAGTGCGTCTTTGTCGAGAGAGTTTGTGGTCCAAACGATCTTGTACTGCATACCTGTGCTCAGCACTTCACCGGCTGCTGGACGAGTAACCTTAACTGAGTTCTTGCTCAAAGTCGTATTGACCGGAACAACTATAGGCATGCTCGCTTGACCGATGCGCGCACCCGCAGTGTCATAGGCTGACGCCGTAACGGTAACTCTCGCCTCGGTCCTACCTGGATTATTGAATGTGAGAGATGTCAGGTTGAGCAGAGATCCCATGAAACGTGAGGTTGCACCGCATCCTCCCCCCTTCATCATCGCGTCGACCCCCTTAGGGCAGTCCAGTTTCAAATCCCAATAGCTTGGAACCTTATTTGCAGACGATGCAGATATGGTGAAGGCGGGATACTGGCCTTCGTACCCAACCTGAAGAGCAGTGAGCGTAACTTCAGCTGGCGACGGATTTGAACAGTCCGCATTAACCTTGGCTCGTGTCAGAGGACCAAAGAATCCTGTTGCTGGAAGGCCAACGCTCTCTTGATATTTCTTGAGTGCCTCGAAAGTAGAGCGACCAAAATAACCCTTTTCGGAACCGCGGCCGACCGAGAGATCAGAAATCTTGAAGCCCTTAGCAACCAAGAATGTCTGCAGAGCAGCGACATCAGCGCCCCGTGAACCGAGCTGAAGGTTAGTGGAGAAGGTGTAGCAAGGGACAGGGGTAACTGGGAAGGCGATATTAAATACTCCACTTTCTATGAAGTTCGGTGTCATATTACACCCCGCTTCATTATACGCACAAGAAACCATAATCGTATATTTACCTATAGGAGTTACCATCCTATTGGATTCAGAATCAAAGAAAGGCTCTATCGACTTCACGGTCCAGACGTAGGAGCCAGTATTAGGAACATCGAGCGCTATTTGTTTGCCAATATTGCCATTTTGAGCATCTCCCAAAACTACCATAAGATCAATCCTCAATTTTTGAGTCAACGGAAACTGGTTCATTTTCCAACCTATGTGTATTTGTGTACCCTGAACCAGTATCTCGCCGGCTTTTGGGGAGAATACGGAAACCGAAGGGACAGTCGGGGGATTTGTCGAAGAGGTCAGGGTAAATGAATTGCTCCAACCATGAATACTATCGCCATTAATAAAAATGGCTGTTTTTATAAATAACTTATACATGCCGGCTTCTAAAGCTTCTGACACCTTCTCTACGGAAATAATCTCGTTACCATCATTGAGAGTATCCGCTACCCAGTAATCTTTGCCCGTCGCCGTATTTCGCAACCCAATAGTCATAGACTGGTCTGATGCTATATTTTGACTTGTCCATGTCACGAGTATTCCTTTACCAAGTGAATACACCTCTCCTCCACTAGGTGAAAGTACTGTTATAGTAGGAGTGCTCGTGCTCGCAGGAACGCACGTATACCCTACCGGACATTCATAGGTCTGCGCCCCAACGTTCCCCGGTGCAGCAAAAACCGCCAGCGAGAAGAGCGCGAGCGGGATGACGAACGAGAAGATTGATTTTTTCATTCTATAAAATTAGAAACACTACTGAACCTATTTTGATAAAGCGACACATGTTACTTGCACCAGTATAGCTCTCCCCTTCCCTCCCCACAAACAGCGACGGGGATTATCCCGCGATAGCTGCCTGAACTGCTGGCATAGTGAATGTAATCCATGCGAGCGCTGTGAGAGTCATAATGTACTGAAAATCTCTCTTTGAAAACGCTGCCTTATGATTGATCAACATATTTTTTGATTGGGTTACGATCTTGTTAATGAACTCTCTCCGTCGTACTCAGATAACGGAGAAAGACATGTCTCGTCTGAGACATGTCTTGGGTAGTGGTGATATTGTACCACTCTCCGAAATTCTGACAACTCGAGTTATCCCCAGACGACTAATACGAAGCTCCTGCTGACGCATCAACTGAGGCTTGTGCTCCAACCGTACTCTTGAGACCACTGTGAATAGCCTTTACAAATGCAGCCTTGGCGGCACCGGTCAGCTTGGCATCCCCGTCAGTAGTTGTTCCTGACGCACCCAGTGTTGCATTAACCTCAGTCTGAATGACTGCTTCGGCATCATCATCCTCAGAACTGACAAGGAATGAATACCACGGATGTGAGACTTTCACCTCGCCAGCAGCCCCAACGGTAGTCCTCACGGTCATACCCATCGGTATGAAACCGAAAAGCTTGGCAGGAACTTTGTACCACAAGCTCACGGACTCATCGTCGCTCTCCACCTTGGTCACATTTTCATCTGACTGAACTGTTGCAGCAAGATCCACATCAGTAGAAGTTTCCTGATTGTTGTTCTTATCGTTGGCTGTACTGCTTGAGCTATCGCCCTTATAGACACGAACATCCCCAGCAGCATCAACATTTGCCCCTGGACCTGTAGATGTCGACGAGAGACCGAGTTGCATAGTTGCTTTGACGTCTGTGGACACACCCGAAACGGCTATTTCGGCCGCTTGTACCGACGACGAAGCTACGAGCGCGAGCATTGCTCCGAAAATAAGCCCGCTCAATCGTGCCACATTCTTGTTTGAGATAGTCATAGAATAGATATAGATATTACATCTGATAACCGACACCGTAATTACTATGGCATGTTGCCACTGTAGATACAAGACGCCTGATATACAGCCTTCTTACATGCAAAAAGCCGCAACAAATGCGGCCTTTTGCATACTATCGAGGTGTGTGTTATTTCCTCTTCTCGACGATTTCCTTCTCAACGTTACCTGGTACAACCTCATAGTGATCAAATTCCATCATCGCGCTGCCCTGACCCGAAGTCATAGAGCGAAGTGCTGTGGTATACCCGAACATTTCTGAGAGAGGCACCTTGGCGTGGACAGCAATAGCCTGACCGCGTGGTTCTGAACCTTCAACTTGACCACGCTTGGAAGCGATGGATCCATTGACGTCTCCCATATACTTTTCAGGACAGACGACTTCGAGCTTCATGATCGGCTCGAGAATAACCGGCTTGGCACGCTTTGCAGCATCCTGGAATGCCTGAGAAGCAGCAATCTTGTAGGCGATTTCTGATGAATCGACATCGTGGTACGAACCAAAAGTGAGCTCACAGGAAACGTTCACCATCTTAAATCCGGCGACAATACCGCGATCCAAGGCTTCACGGACACCCTTTTCGACTGCAGGGATGAACTCGTTCGGAATAACTCCCCCTTTGATAGAGTTGATGAATTCGAAGTCATCATAACGCTTGACGTTCTTAGGGATCTTTTCTCCTTCTGGCCATGGTTCCATCGGCTTCAAAGTGAGACGAACGTGTCCGTACTGACCCTTACCACCAGTCTGCTTGATATACTTGTGCTCAGCCTCGGCCGTATTCATGATCGTCTCACGATATGCCACCTGAGGTTCACCGACATTGGCTTCCACGCTAAACTCGCGCTTCATACGATCCACCATGATCTCGAGGTGAAGCTCTCCCATACCTGAAATAATGGTTTCCCCTGTCTCTTGATTTGATGAGATGCGGAAGGTAGGGTCTTCGTTGCCGAGTTTCTTGAGGGCCATACCCATCTTCTCTTGATCCGCCTTGGTCTTTGGCTCGATACGGAGAGACACGACCGGCTCCATGAACTTGATAACTTCGAGGACAATTGGATTTGCCTCATCGCAGAAGGTGTGTGAAGTGAGGGCATCCTTGAGACCTACTGCTGCTGCAATCTCACCCGCGAAAACCTTCTTGACCTCTTCGCGCTTGTCAGCCTGGAGACGAACGATACGGCCGAGACGCTCTTTTTTACCAGTTGTGGCATTGTATATATAGGTTCCCGCCTCAATTGTTCCTGAATAGACACGGAAGAATGTGAGTGCTCCGACGAATGGATCGTTCTGAAGTTTGAATGCGAGTGCTGAGAATGGCTCCGCATCCGACGCGTGGCGCTCGAGTTCGCCGCCAGTATTTGGATCGATACCCTTGATAGCTGGCATATCGAGCGGAGATGGGAGATAGTCAACGACCGCATCAAGAACGAGCTGAACGCCGACGTTCTTAAGGGCTGATCCTGTGAAAACCGGGAAGATCTTGTTAGCGATAACTGCCTTGCGACAGATCACCTTGAATTCTTCGTTGGAGATTTCTTTTCCATCAAGAAAATTCTGCATAGCAACATCATCTGTTTCAACGACTTTCTCTATCATTTCTGCACGATACTTCTTGGCATCTGCGAGCATATCAGCCGGAATCTCGCTCTCATTTATATCGATACCCTTCTCACCTGAGAAGGTATATGCCTTCATTTTGAGGAGATCGACGACACCAACATGGTCTCCCTCTGATCCGATCGGAAGCTGGAAGCGAACGGCACGCTTGTTGAGGCGCTCGAGAATGGAGGCATATGATTTCTCGAATGAAGCTCCTGTGCGATCCATTTTGTTGATGAAACAAAGACGAGGAACATTGGCCTCATCAGCATAGCGCCAATTGGTCTCTGACTGGGGTTCTACACCTGCAACACCGTCAAAAACGACAACTGCACCGTCGAGCACGCGAAGAGAGCGCTTCACCTCTACGGTAAAGTCGATATGTCCTGGGGTATCGATGATGTTGAAACGGACTTTCTTGGAGAGATCGTCCTTACCGTCAGCACTCTTGAGTCCGCGCATGTAGGTCGGATTCCAGAAACAGGTGATGGCAGCGGCCGTGATGGTGATACCACGCTCGCGCTCTTGCTCCATCCAGTCGGTGGTGGTCTCCCCTTCGTGCACCTCGCCGATCTTGTGGATCATGCCAGTGTAGTAGAGGATGCGTTCCGAGGTGGTGGTCTTGCCGGCATCGATATGAGCGATGATGCCGAAGTTACGCATGCGTTCGAGTGGGTAGTCGCGGTTCATGTTATTTTCTGAATAATTTATTAAATATGCTACGGATGCCAATAAAAACAAGGCCTAGGATTATTCCATCAAGTACAGCACCTAATGAATACACTACTATATCTGGTGCGCCTAATGTTTCCAATGCAGTTTCCACTATCAGTATAGATGGTAAACTGGCTACATACACAAGTAGGCCACACATTGATTCTTCAAGGTTCCAAGGGCACCCTAATGCGAAAACTTCATATAAGTATGTCGCCAGAAAATAGATTATCCCTACGGTAAATCCTATCCAAAATACTTTTTTCATTTTATTCATTGAAGTAAACAAAAAAGCAGGCTTGCTTTGTGTGGCTTGTACTATACGGGAAAAGGCGGAAATAATCAAATGGAACGCCTGTACATTCATGTGTAGTTATGGTAAAAAGCATCCAGACACATTCAGTCCGCGGATGCGGAACATGAATACATAGAAACTTGAAAACCTCGAAAAGAAAATGCCTATCATATCTCAGTTTTTGGCCTATTGCGCTTTGTCTGTACTTGTCATCTGCGCCATCATATTTATCGCCATAGTGCTCGATCGAAAAAAGAAATACTGGGTGAGAGACATGTGGCACACCGGACGCGATTTGCTTGCGGTATTGGTCTGCGTGCTATGCGTTATTACGTGGGTTGTAACCCCGCTCATCTATGAGTTTGCAAAGTACGAATACATTCCCGTCACCCTCGACAAAGAAGGAAGAATTGTCTTGCACCCTTACGGAGTCTTCACCTTGGGGTTAGGCGGGAAATATTCGAACTTGCCGCGCGGTGACATCTCTCCTTGGCGTCTGCCTACCGTCAGTCTGCTGACGGATAACCCTAAGGTTCGAACTCTCGATCATCATGTCTCCGTACGCGTCACGAATGCCCAGGTCTTCTATGGGGCCGATCCTTCGAGAATCTCCATGAACGAGCGATCCGGAGGACCAACCACCACTACCACAGAAAACTGCATCGATAGAAATGTCGAATTGGTACTACAAAGAATATTCTACGATCTGAACAATACGCATTCGAAAGATCTTGCTCAATTCTTCAATCCGTTGGATGCGACCCAGCAAGATTCATACCGGAAGCTGATGGAAGAGTATCTCAATCCCCTGCTGGCCCAAAACGGATTGGTTGTAACCAAGGCGACTTTTGGAATCAGTCAATAAAAGTGTCCCCTGAGCATCCCGCTGTTTTTACGGCGGGATTTTTATTTATCAGCGATCATCCCTTCCCTTTCTCAAAATACGGAGTACTATGGAGATATGCAAACCCTCATACACGCAGACATATTCTTCTTTGTGACAACCATCGTCGTCATCCTGTTCGGCATCGGAGCAGTCATCGCCTTGGTGTACATCATCAAGATACTCGCTTTGCTGAAGGACATCGCCACCACCGTGAAAACTGGGAGTGGCCTCATCGCCGAGGACATCGAGGAGCTCCGAGATCGAGTGAAGCGCGGCACCTTCAATCTAGGTGCTGCCGCACGCTTCTTCTACGGGATATTCAGGCACCTGAAAGGACGGTAGACTCTGTGCGTCCTATTGAGTACAGCGTGCGTTTATTATACTAATCCTTAACTACCATATGACAAACCACAAACACGAATCCCACAAGACAGCCATAGGGTTCGGTCTCGCCGCCCTCGCGGCAGCCGCCGCAGGTGCATACTACCTCTACGGCTCTGACAAAGTCTCAAAAAATCGCAGGAAAGTAAAAAGTTGGATGCTCAAAATGAAAGCTGAGGTCATGGACAAGATCGAAGAGGCCAAAGAGCTCACGGAAGAAGGGTACCAGAACATCGTTGATACTGCTGCAGAAAAGTATCGCGCTTTGAAAGACGTAGATGCTGATGAAGTATCGGAACTTGCAAATCGCATGCGTTCACACTGGAAGGATATCAAGGATGATCTCGCAGATGCTGCCGACATGGCAAAGGATCAGGTTAAACACGCGATGGACACCAAGAAATCCTCGGAAAAATAAGGTACGAAAAAACGCCCAGTGGGGCGTTTTTTGTAGGAAACCAAAGTATTCCTTACCAAGCAAAGTGAGCAAATGCCTTGTTGGCCTCAGCCATTTTGTGCATATTCTCACGCTTCTTGATAGCCTCACCTTCATTCTTTGAAGCGGCGAGGATCTCTTCAGCGAGCTTGATAGCAATAGGCTTACCCTTCTTGTTGCGAGCAGCCTCGACGATCCACTTCATCGAGAGAGCCTGGCGGCGCTCAGGTCGGACCTCACGAGGAACCTGGTAGTTCGCTCCACCGACACGGCGTGAACGGACCTCCATGGCTGGCATAGTGTTCTTGAGAGCAAGCTCGAAGACTTCAAGTGGATTCTCCACCTTGGCCTTTTCCTTGATCTCCTTCATGCAGTCAGCAACGATAGCGCGGGCAATATTCTTCTTACCGGATTCCATAATGTAGTTGGTGAACTTACCAAGCTTCACAGATTGGAAATTTATGTCCGGCTTGATCTCTCTCTTTATGTTTAGTTTTCTTCGCATGTTAGTTGGAGATTATTTTGCTGCCTTCGGCTTCTTGTTGCCGTATTGGCTTCGACCTTTCCTGCGCTTCTCTACACCTGCTGCATCGAGCACGCCGCGGACCACTGTATAACGGAGACCGACGTCCTTGACGCGACCACCACGGAGGAGAACCACTGAGTGTTCCTGGAGGTTGTGTCCCTCACCCGGAACATACGCCGTGACTTCCATACCGTTCGAGAGACGAACACGAGCAATCTTACGAATAGCCGAGTTTGGCTTCTTCGGAGTCTTGGTCGTAACCTTCACACATACTCCACGCTTGAACGGAGCTGGGAAGAAGATCGGGTGGTTTTTTATGCTATTAAAAGTACGCGTCAAAGCAATAGACTTCGACTTGCGCGTGAATCGGGTACGATTCCGCTTTGTGAGCTGATTGATAGTAGGCATTACCTATAATATTGTTAGCACCCTGAATCCTTCACCGCTTTGGCTTGAGGTCCCCTCTCGGAGAATGCCTAGACGATTACTCAGAATGCGTTGTTAATCGAACGCTGTTCTCCCAAGGAGACAGTGGGAACACCTTACCAGAGAAATAAAAAAGGTGCAAGATTGCACCGGTAAAATAGAAAGAGGGCGCCTGCGGATCATGGACATAATCCGCGCGACGCCCTCCCACACAATCATCGGAGGAACCGATGAAAAAGTAAAAAATGTACTGGTGTGCAGAATCATGACAAACTGCAAACCAAGGATCAACCCGCTATCTATTATAGCACCTATCTAGATAGATGTCAACGATACCAGTCACCTCAAAGACTCATTCCTGTAAAAACCCTAAAGATAGGCCATATTATAGGCGAAATAACCTGCCAGAGGAAAAAGACAACGACGAGGATCAAGATAGGCGCATATGTCTCAAGAAGCATACGGGTACGTCCATACTGGCTCGGCAAAAATGCAAAAAGCAGCTTGGACCCATCGAGCGGAGGAATCGGTATGAGATTGAAAACCGCAAGAACTATATTGATGATGACGATATGGGCAGAGATTTCGATGAAGGGTGTCATCTCTCCAGCAGCTATGAATCTGATGATGGTGCCGAATATGAGAGCGATGGCCAAGTTCGACAACGGGCCAGCTGCAGCGATCAAGAATTCTCCTGTACGCTGATTCTTGAGATTGTATGGATTGTACGGCACCGGCTTTGCCCAGCCGAAGGTGAACCCGCCCAAAGAAGTGAGGAGTGGAACAACGATAGAACCGATGGGGTCTATATGTTTGATCGGATTGAGGGTGAGTCTCCCCTGCAAACGAGCCGTCGGATCACCCAAACGATCTGCCATATAGCCATGAGATATCTCATGGATGATGATCGAGAGGATAAGGATGGCTATCGAAAGAATGGTGAGCATGGCGATATTCGGACGGAATTGCTTGCAATCCGCATGAAATATGATACCATGTTTTACCTATGGCAAAAGTATGCGCAATAACCAAAAGAGGCTCAGTCGTCGGAGGACGATACTCGAACCGCACCCGTGCAACACAGTACAATCCGTGCGGCAAGGTTCGACGCCACCCAAATCTCCAGAAGAAGCGTATTTACGTTCCCGAACTCAAGAAAACAGTGGTCCTCACTATCTCCACTCGCGCCCTCCGCACCATCCAGAAGAATGGCGCATACCACACACTCAAGAAGGCCGGCATAATCTAAGCATCTCTTTAGCCCCTCTCTCAAAAACCGACTTCCTAGTCGGTTTTTGTTATCTCCGCATCTTCTCCATCCATAGAGATCCTGACCGTACCCACCTCCTTCAGGTTGAATCTGTCTTTCTCCAAGATGCCCGCCAGAGGATCAACGATCTTTTTGCTGACACTGGACAATGTTCGCCCTACCGACTTTGACGGCGTTTTTGAATACACCAAGAACTTCGGCTGAACCTCAGAGACCAGATCGTACGCCACCGCCGCAGGAGCGGCGCTATGGGATACGACGAGAACATCGCCACCTTTCATTTGTATATGTGAGGCAATATGCTTTTGGATCTTAATGCTCACACCATTCATCATCAAGATGGAACTGTTTCCGTAGGAAATTTTCAAGACCAATTCCGGGGCACTGGCTCTCGAGTATACGAAAGAGTCCTCTGAGACCGGGAATAATACCTCTATAGCTACATCTCCAAGGAAGACCGTATCCCCTACCACAAGCTCTTTGAGTTCAATGCTCTTACTTTCGATCGTATCGATGAAAACCTGATACGCGAGATGAGTTGATGTCGATATGCCTAGACTGCTCACGGTAACAGCTGGAATATACACACGGTCAACCTGATACCGCTCCAATATGTCTACAAGTCCCGATACATTCTTGCCATCAGTATTGGTCGCGATAACCGCATCGAGGCGACGAGAATAGAATGGCAAGACTGAGCTCAGGTGCCTGATGACCTCAGAGTTTGCACCGCCATCGATCAAGATACGATGATCATCAGGAGTCCGGATCAGCGTCGAACGCCCCGACTTCAGTGCGAATACATACGCCTCAGCGATAGATGGTCGATGTTCTTCGTGCCAAATGTAGCCACCAAGTACAGATGCCGCAACAGTTGCAACGCTCGCAATAATGACGGGCTTCGAGGATAGTTTTGCTGGCATAGCCATATCATAACCACCATCGATGAAGGCTGCGTGAGTAATCTATGAAGATACCGTGAGAGTGATATAATCAATTTATGAAACAATTCACCCCAAAAACATTCACCGTACCTGCGCTTGTCGGCATATCGACCAAGACTATCGAGGAACATCTCAAGCTCTATGCGGGATATGTAAAACACGCCAATCTTATTCTTGAGAAGATAGCAGAATACAAGAAGGACGCCGAGAAGAACGCCTACGCCCTCGGCGAAATCATGCGTCGATTCGGATTTGAATACAACGGCATGCGTAACCATGAAATCTATTTCTCTTCCCTGGAAGGTGGTGCGAAAGAGCTGGGCGATGTAAGTCCGTTACGCACAGCTATCAACGAAGAATGGGGGTCATTCGAGGCGTGGTTTTCAGAATTCAAATCAATCGCACTCACCCGCGGCATCGGTTGGGCCATGCTTTACTACGACAAGAAGGACGATCGCCTCCTCAACGCCTGGATCGACGAACAACATTTGGGCCAGCTTCAAGATTGTGCACTCGTACTTGGTCTCGATATGTGGGAACACTCCTTCGTCGCTGACTATCAACCATCTGGCAAGAAACAATATGTCGAGGATTTCTTCAAGAACCTGAACTGGGCAGTCATCGAGGAAAATTTCAAGAAGGCACAGTAACGAGACGCTTCTTCCGCGCACGCCAATTCAACCAGACGAATACCGCGAAGAATACACAGTAAAATCCCACCACCCACCACTTGGAAAACATGGGTACACTCACGGATGCATACGGCACCCGTGCAAAAATATCGACCATGGACAATTCGTAAGATAAGAGCAGATGAGCGGCCCAACCGAAGATTTGAGCTACCGGAAACCAGATGAAACCGGCTACACCAGTCAAAAATACAAGAAGCATCGTAATGGGGATGATAGGTAGAACGAGAATGTTCACGACCATACCGATAACAGACATCGTTCCCATCATATAGAGGATGACTGGTGAAACGAAGATCTGTGTTGCCACCGTCGAAGCTACGATACCCCGAATACCAAACTTCTCAGAAATAAACAGGAGTCTCTTCTCGATTGGGCTCGCCAGAAGGATGAGGCCGAGCGTGGCAAGAAACGATAGTTGAAATGAAGGGTCATGAAAGAGAATAGTAGGATTCTGAATGATCATGAGGAGTCCTGCGAAAATCAGTGCTCGCATAACCTGGTAATCTCGACGGATCAGGTCTGCAGACAGCGCGACTCCTGCCATGAAACAGGAGCGTACCACCGTCGCTCCCCCACCGACCATCACACCGAAAAGCATGATGCCGATACCGCCCACAACGATGCCCCAGACTCGTGGTAAAAATGAGAGCATACGCCGCATCGCATCACCGACGATGGTGATGTTGAAGCCAGACAACACGATGATATGTATCAACCCGACGATACGGAAATCTTCGAGCAGGTCTTTGCCGAGCGCACTCTTTTCTCCTACTACCAATCCTGCCGCCAAAGCCGCATATGGTTCTCCAAGTGCATGTTCTAGATTTGCAACGAATCGCCGCTTCAAAGAAAATAAAGTGGTAGAAATATTTCCATCCGTATTTTCCATCTTCACAACCTTTGCACTTTTGATCTCATAGAAGATGCCGTCTTTTGCGAGATACCCTTGGTAGTCAAATAATCTTCCACTCTCACTTCGGAAATTAAACGGCTGTGATATCTTCCCTTCAAAAGACACGTGGTCACCATACGCAAGCCGAGGATAGAGCTGTGTCTTCATACGGATATGAAGATCCTTCGCACAGATCGATCCACCTGAAAAAATATCTCCTGTGCGCACAACGAATATTTGTCCCGTTTCTTTGCGCTCTGGCTCTCGCGTGAGGACACCACTTCCGGACACAACTTGTTTTGCACACACGATGACACCCTCCCTTTGCCCTGATGCAGAAAGTACCAACCGCACAAGAGCAGCCACGACAAACACACTCCAGAAAATAAAAACTCCCCTGCTCATGAGGGGAGTTTAGAATATCTTCATGAGAGATTCATGAGAAATTGCCGGAAATATGATGACGCTCCGATTTATCAAAATGACGCACCGCCAAACTCGCTGATCACTTCCTTTTCATTGTCGGCACTAAATGATTTTTTGAACCGCGCGCCCTTGGCACCTTTGACCCTCTTCTCACACTCCACCCACGTGCGATGTATCTCTATCTTGCCACCGACCGAGCTTACATATGAATATGCTTTCGCGCCTGACTTTGATTTTGAAGAGTTCGACTTCTTTGCCTTGAGCAGTATTTCATCGTGTGAAACATCAAGAATATTCGGAATCGAGTACTCTGAGAGAGGGCCCTGGTAGAGCACCGGGGACTCGCTATCAGCGAATGCTGTTGCGATCTCATCGCACCGTTCATTGCCCACAATACCGATATGTCCACCCACATATTCCCAAACAACATTCTTCGAACCAACCTTCGCAACTGCATCATCAAGCATCTTCCAGAGATCTACATTGAGCACATCATCTTTTGTTTTTGTCTTCCAGCCATTCCTCTTCCAGCCATGCACCCACTTAGTGATGCCATTGATCACATACGACGAATCTGCAAAAACTTTTGCCTGCGCTCCTTCGGGGACCGCTCTCAATCCACTGATTGCAGCCATGAGCTCCATCCTATTGTTCGTGGTGTGCTTCTCGCCACCGCCGAGCTCGATGACTTTCCCGTCATTCACAACAACGCTCCCCCATCCGCCTGGACCAGGATTGCCGCGAGATGAGCCGTCGGTGAAGATGCTAATCATGTACCTGATAATATCACAAAGATACCTTTTTGCTGCTTTTATCTGAAATTTTATACAAAAAAAGCGACTCAAAATATCGAGTCGCCAAGAAACATCCGCAGTTACTCCCAGATGGCGATAAGCACAAACATCAATACGACAAGAAAAACAAGCTGAATTGCGCCCATTAACCAGATGCCCAAACCTGTCAGTACAAGATTTTGCCAAAACCCTTCTGGCTGAAAAAGAAGCCGGGCCAGCAGAAAGATCCACAGAGGAATCAGTGCCACTAAGACCGCAAGTAGGGACATAACTATTTTCATGATTTCAACCTTTCACAGAGTTCTCCCTTATTATTCAAAATAATCCTAAAATGTCAAATGATGACGTCCACGATACGCAACCTCAACTCCTTCCTCCCGCGGAACATGGATTTCTCTATCGAGGCCACAAGATCGATCAACTTTTCCGTATCTCCTTCCAATACCTTCACCCACTCTTGATCGGCTGCGAAAAATGCGATTGCCGCAAGAGGTGTGCCGTTCGACCTTTTGAAACCAACTTCAACATGCCCTTGCGTCTTGCCGAACTTGCGAATACTGGAAGGTTTCACTTTCTTGAACATGAACATGGGTTTCGAGTTGCCCGTACCAAATGGGGCCAGCCGGTCGATGTCTTCTTGCAGCCTCCAATCAACTTTGTCGAGCGACAATTCCATATCGACGTATTCACCATCAAAATCTTCCGGTGATTTTTCGCCTCCTGAGGCAGCATTTTTCTTATCATGAATTTTCTCTGCTGATTCATTCAGATGCTTTTCCAAAAAATGCACCTGCTCATTGTCTACTGCAAATCCTCCTGAGTGCTTGTGTCCACCAAATTGTATAAACGCGCCCGCAGGAACACCCCTCATGATCTCTACAATATTGCTCGTACCTTCCGAACGACATGATCCTTTGATGACATTGTCCCCATCTCTACCCCACAAGAAAACCGGTCGATCAAATTCTTCTGCACATGTATTTGCGACAAGGCCGAGGAGCGAGGGTTTCCAATCTGGATTACCGAGAACAATTGCTCGTGGAGGGACTTCGTACCTCTCCGTGACAATCTTCTTTACCTCTTTGACCAATGCCGCCACGATTCCTTTGCGTTCATTGTTGATCTCATCGAGATGATCCGCATACTGTTTGGCATCCTCATCATTTTCGGCAGTAAGAAGTTTGAATGCATCCATTGGCACACCCATGCGTGATGCGGCATTGATACGCGGCGTGATCATGAAGGCGATATCATCTTCAGTCAGATGAGGCTGGGACATCTTGAGCTTGGAGAGAAGCTTCATCAAACCCTTGCGCGGACTTTTGCGGAGCACTGACAAACCATAGTATGCGAATATCCGATTCTCGCCCGTGAGGGGGACCATATCCGAAAGGGTCGCGATACCCACCATATCGAGGAACCATTTTTCATGACCGGCTTTCCACGGTATCCCTTTCTTGATCACCGCCTGAATCAGTTTGTACCCAACTGCCGAACCGCACAGATTCTTGTCAGGATACGCACAGTCATCTTGCTTGTGATCGATGATCGCAAATGCGGCCGGCAATTCTGGAGGTGGTTCGTGGTGATCCGTGATGATAACCTCGATACCGAGTTCATTCGCACGCCTCACAGGCGTGACATCAGAGATACCACAATCAAGCGTGATGAGGAGCTTTACTCCTTCTGCCGCCAGTTGTTCCACTGCTTCGATGTTCAAACCAAACCCCTCATTATGCCGGTGCGGTATATATATAGAATAATTGGCGTACCCGATGCGCTTGAAAAAGTCGTTCCACATCACCGCCCCAGGTATACCATCAGCATCATAATCAGAATAGAGTGTGATACGCTCACCACTTTCTATTGCATGAATAATTCGTTGTGCCGCCTTCTCTGCGTCTTTGAGCAAGAATGGGTCGAGGATATGCGCATCATAGTCTGGCGCCAAAAACTTCTCTGCAGATACCCTGTCTGTGATGCCACGGTGAAACAAAAGGTGTGCCACAATATCTGACACTCCCCCGACAGCATTGCGCTCATCGACGGATAACGGCTTGCGAGTCAAGTAGTTCATAACGCTCATGCGTGGAAGTATATCATGCAAAAAAGGACCCTCTGGGGGTCCTCGAGATTCGACATCAATCTGTACACTTCTTCTCACCCGGAACGATCTCCCTGAGCGCACTCATCAGGGTGCCGAACGGGACCTCATCCTCAAGCCGTTCAGGAAACTTCGCCCTGAACTCAGATCCTTTCTCCAGGCCATAATCCGCATCGACACCTTCCGCAAAGAGCTTCACGAGCATATTCATAGTCGATTCCCTTCTCTTCACAGGATATACCAAACCATCACAAAATAAAATACCCTCAACTATATGATAGAATCTGGATACCTATGGATTGTATTTTCTGTAAAATAGCCGCCAAAGAAGTCTCTGCCCATATCGTCTATGAGGATACTGATTTTGTTGCATTCCTCGACATCCGTCCCATGTCTCCTGGCCACACGCTCGTAATACCCAAAAAACATTATCGCTGGGTTTGGGATGTAGAGAATATCGGCATATACTTCGAAGTTGCCCAAAAGATTGTGCGCGCCCAGCGCGTAGCATTCGGCACCGAACTCATCGTCGGCAAAATGATCGGCGAAGAAGTTCCTCATGCACACATCTGGCTCATACCTGACAACAAGATTGCTGGCGACAAAAACGACTTTGAGGGCAACAAACAAAAGATCATAGCCGCACTCAGATAGTGATGCCGCTGGGACCAAAAATGCCGCCGGTTTTATCCAGCGGCACGAGAAACTCAATCTGCCTGAGAAATATCACTGAACGCTTCAGGATGACTTGCAAGCGTCCGCAATTGCACTTCAGTAAATGAGCTCGGGGACACCCCTAGAGACGCTTGCGCTCTTTTTGCCTTTAAACATTCCTCGATATGAACAGTCAGTGAATGCACTTTGATCATCTGACCGCAGTGCGGACAACCATGGCAACACGGTGCAGTATGTCGTACGAACTGACCAAAATCGGGATCGTGGCATTGGCAATTGCACACATCACTATCAGAGGAATCACAGCCACCGGGTGCACACTCTTGCCTACTCTTCGCAAGACTGACTTCATTGTTCATACACTTGTCTCCTTCTCGATATACCATACGCCAACATACAGATAAGTCAACAGTAGGTACACGCAAAAACCTACCCCTTTAGCACCTCAATACCCGGCAACGTTCCTTTTGCCAAGAAATCCAACATAGCTCCGCCACCTGTGGAGACAAATGAATACTTATCTTCGACACCGAGCTTCGCGATAGCTGCCAATGTATCTCCACCACCAACAATCTTCATGGCGACAGGGTTCTCTGCAATGAGGCGTGCACACTCCTCCGTCCCCCAAGTGAACCCTTTTTCATAAATACCAAATGGACCGTTCCAAAGAATAAATTTCGCTTCGGCGATCTTCTCCTTGAGCAAGGCGACCGACTTGGCCCCGATATCCGCGATAAGATCATCAACTTCGATACTATCTATGTCTTTGGTGCCCTCATTTGCGATAGCCACATCTACACAAGAAAAAATCTTGGGGTTAGCGAGAATCTTGGTGAGATCAATCGGCGATGATGATACTTTGGATGTACCCACTTCCTTGCCACGAGCTTTCAAAAGATCGTTTGCGAGAGCACCTCCGATAAATATAGAATCTGCCAATACCGAGAACTTCTCAACAAGCGGCATTTTGGTATCAAACTTTGCCCCACCAAGAATGAATAGGAATGGATGCGACGGATCAAATGCTTTTGAGAGGTGTACGATCTCCTGTTCGAGCTGGAGACCTGCATAGCTCGGCATGAGCTTCGGTACGCCAACTACCGATGCGTGCTCACGATGTGAAACAGAGAACGCGTCGTTCACATAGATATCAGCGAGTGACGCGAGTTCCTGTGCAAATTTCGGGTCATTATTTTTTTCACCATCGAAGAAGCGGAGATTTTCCAGCAAGAAACAGCTTCCTGGTGCAGCTTCGACCATGCTAGATGCTTTTTTGTAATCACTAACAAATGATGTTTCCACCCCAAGATCTATCAATCGCTTCGCGACTGGCTCCAATGAAGGATTGCCTCCATCAGCAGCTTCAAGATGGCTTATTAGGAGAATAGTCGCCCCTTTTTCCTTCAAATACGAAATAGTCGGTAGCGCCGCTCGAATACGAAAATCATCGACGACACTACCGTTAGTTATCGGCACATTGAAGTCGGCACGAACCAGAACCTTTACGCCTTCCAGGTATGGGATATCTTTGATCGTTTTCATTATATTTCATCCACTGCCTTCAATAATTCTGTGAAACCAGGCATGTTGACACTCTCACGCCCGACGAGTAGACCGTCCACCTGCCCGGTCTTGATAATATCTGCAGCATTGCGAAAATTGACTGAGCCACCATAGAGAACCGTCGCCTTGAGGGCCTGATCGGCATTGAAAACATCAGAAAAAACTTTCCTCACAAACAGCGCCATCTCATAGACCTGTTCGGGAGCCATGGCTTCTTTAGCCCCTATTGCCCAGACCGGTTCATATGCCAAGATGATATTCTTTGCCTTATTTGCCGGAACATTCGCAAGACTGTTCTTTATCTGTTCTTTCAAACCATCAAGATACGCACCATTCTCGTCGCGCTCCTTCTCACCAACACAGAGTACAGCTTCCATCCCTGCCTCGACGATAGCTTTGACCCTCTTTGAGACCGACTCATCCGTATCACCGCGAGCACGCTCCTCCGAGTGCCCAGCAATGACATACTTCACACCCATGTCCTTGAGCATAATCGCACCCACTTCCCCTGTATGAGGACCACCCTCTTCATATGAGACCGACTGGGCACCTACTTTGAGTGTATCTGGATCTCTCTCAGATATGACTGCTCCGAGAAAAACAAATGGCGGACATGCGACAACCTCCGTATGCGAGAGCCCTGCTGCCAAACGACGACTCTTCTGAGCGATTACCTTCGCCTCATCAAATGTGGCCGGGTTCATCTTCCAATTTCCGATAACGAGTTTTTTCATGAGGGTATTGTAGCGTACTATCCCAGCCAAAGAAAACGCGTACACAGGCGCGCGCACGTATGATTGGTACACTTTACTAATCTTGATAAATATTGTATCGTAGTACCTGGATCAGGCTGCCAGAGCCTCGAAGCTATCCAGCGATCTTTGAAAAACCGTATGAAAGTGACTCTGCACATAGAGCCCAATACTCCCCCGCTCAGCTGGGAGGAGTTCCGCGCCAAATCACCCCCCGGATCAATCGCCATCGATGGATACGTGTACGGACCCGTGCAATGGGATCCGCTACGAAAAATACTCAACCTCAACCATCATGAGGGTTGCGATCGTCTGACAACTCGCTGCACCGCAGCCCAGGCAAACATACTCATCAGGAGCGGACTCATGCGCGCACTCGAAGGCGCTGGTGAACTGCACCTCTGGATGAACGACTGCGATGAGGATGTGACCGCTACTGTGTGGTCATTCCAGAATGCACATCGTGTGGAAACTACCTCGAACCCTATCCTGAATCGGATCATCAACGTCGAAGACCTACTCGACACAACCGCTGGCGCCTACGGCTTCTCGCCTCAGATGCCCGCGATCATGGAGAACAACTGGGTATTCGAACACTACAAGATCGCCCGGCTCAACGGGGCTCTTGCGCGTCGCGATCCTGTGGAGTTCCGCTCGATCATCGACGCAGGATGTGACCGTATCAGTCGGACGCTCGCCGGCGGCGGCGAAAAACTCGAACTCGATGTTCGCTATGAAGTTATCGACACCGGGACCGGTTGGTCCATGGTGCGAGAAATTGGCTTCAATGCGCGCATCGGAATGTATGCCAACGGCATCAACGCCTTTGTGGCTGCAAAAGCTCTGGGTAATAGCAGGTACACCTATTCGATCGGCAGGCGGTCGATATTCATACCATTCCCCGTGACCGAAATTTTGAGCACACTCGACGAACACGAGGGCGATACAGTGAACCACTGGGGTGGAGGCGACACGATCGGCGGTAGTCCCCGGGCTACTGGCAGTCGTATCACACCCATTGAGGTCAAGCAGATCATCGAGGACCTGCTCCATCCCCACGCAGTGGCTGCGTGATCAACCGACACGGACAACCCCGCATCAAGAACAATCTTGACGCGGGATTTTTATTTCGATGATACCCAGCTGTTACCTATTTCCCCTTCTTACCCTTATCTCCACCCTTTTTGCCCCCATCCTTTTCTTTCGACTTCGAAGAACTGCTCGAGTAGATGAGCGCGACGACGATAATCACAAGTATGATTGTTTCCATGAATATAGTAGTTATATCTCTTGCCAAGAGATAGTCGTGTACTGACTCGAAGTCAGTGGAAATGACGGTGGTGGGCCGTACAGGAGATTACTATCGTATATGATGTCTCGATTGGTATATCCTGTATCGTCCGTATATGCGAATCCGTATCGCTCATTGGTGGCGATCATTCCGTAGAGTGTGAGCTGATTACGTACATAATAATTCTGCCCTCCCCCTCCTGTCGTACGACAATCATTTTCATAGTACCACCGTCCTGCTCTACCGTTCTGAGCAACCAGTGCGGCATCGATGCGCAAATCATCCTGACTCCAAAGTCCTACATTGATATTCCTCTGCGCAATAAGAGAGATCACGTCGGTACCATCATAGTTCGTATACAGAAGATCGTCATTGATGGTGATATCTGTGCGCGTCGTCACATTATCAGGGAATCTTCCTGAAGCGATCGTCAAACGAGCACCATTTATCGTCCCATCCACCCACACATGATCTTCAAGGAAAATGATGCCGTTTGCGGGAAAGGTTTGGTTGGAAGCGATGAGAGTTTGCGAATTGACACTCCATGTTCCCCAGTTGGTCTGGTTTGCCGTATTGGTACAGTTATTCGGTGCAGAGCGAAGAGAGTTCACACGATACAAATCATATGTGTCGTTTGTTTTGAGCACGATATGGTACCCCTGCGATCCCGAGTGAGCATAGTACCTTCCCGACGCCTGAGCATTAGACTTCATAGCAGACAAATCTGTAGTCAATCCCGTGAAATCAAATGTCGGTACAGGAAACTGTCTCCCCGCCATAAATACATCTGCCCTGTTCGGAGGAGTCGCCGGAGGCATCTCTGCTGGTCGATATGAATCATTGACTCCAGATCCAGGTGGTGCAGCAACGTGGGTATGCACACCATACTCCAATCTCTCAGATCCTGATTCATCGTGATCAGGATCGTCATAGCTTGCCACTCCACTGGTGACGATATTATGTGCCAATCCATCAAAACGAATACCGGCGTTCGAATGAATAGGGCCGAACACTTCCGTCCCCTCACCAAAACGCATGGCTGCATTCGCTACGACTGCATACTTTGCGAGGGATGGTATAGCGAGAGTCGCTTGTATCGTTCGTGAAATGCTCGGATCAACTACTACGGTACCTGTCGAACGGACCCTTACGATCGTCGATCCTGTAGCCGGAGGAGTTATCGTCAACGAATAACTCCCCACCATATCACCATCAGCATCTAGTACCGTGTGTACATAGGGACCAGGTGCTCCCGTACCATCCTGATAGTCAGTCGGTGCATGCGCGAGATGCCACCGATAATATTCTATCCCTGCCTCTGCAACTTGGAATGCTTGCTCACGAGCATCTAGTGTCCTAGTTGTCTTGAGAACAGTAGCTCCCCAATTGACCAGACCAGTCGTCACTGTAACTGCGATCGTGGCGAATATGAGCACATTCACGAGGACCATACCTGAATGTGCCTGTACCCATTTTCGATTGTTATTATTGATTTCCTGTTTCATGGTGCTATAGATTATCCTTGAGATTTCTCAATCCCGCCTGAGTTGTGAATGTCCTCAATATCGGGGCTTTGCTCGGATCAGTATCTATCGTGAGATTCATCTTGACTAGGCGAATAGAGGTAATAGTGAGTGGATACGTCATAGGAGTCGACGTGCCCGCATATGTACCATCGAAATATTCGAATATGGGTGTCGTACTCGAATTACGAATGCCCGTCGCAAGTGTTCTCCTTATTTCAGCGCCCATATATGCAAGCGGCGATCCCGTCGGCTTGATAGTGCCGCGAAACACTGTGGTGGTCGAAATATAGTAGCGGACCTGCTCTTTTGTACCATCGCTATCAATATCAGCAAAAAAGGTCAGACTGCTTGTTCCTGCGGACGCGATCGGATACGCCCCATTTGAACTCGGTTCCATTGAACGGATTTCTTTGGACATGACCTTCAGGAGAGATTGAGCCTCCTGAGCGTTGGTAAGAGATACTGCCGACGAACGATTGTAGTTGATGACATTATACTGAAAAGAGCTCACCGCAATCATGACCACCACAAGAATGGAGATCGATGCAAGCACCTCCACCAGAGTGAATCCGTTACTCTGCGCACGTTGTGATTCTGTGAACTTCATCAGCTTGATTATACCTTATGGAGCCATCGCAGCCTGCACTTCCATCCAGCCACTGCTCACGACAACATCTTGATCATACTGTGCATACCCTGACTTTGTTATGGTGATGTGATAAGTGCCCGCATCGAGTCCTGAAAATATAACCTGACCCGGAGGCGTACAGGAAGAAGTGAAGGTGAACGCAGCGTCCGAGATGCTCGGCGTCACTGTGGCAGTTTCTGTAGAAAGATACACCTTGTAGCGGAAAAATTGGTCTCCATTATGAATCGCGGCAACCGGAGAATCAGAGACCGAATAGTATGTCGCACCTGTTCCATCAGGACCTCTGAATGTCCACGAAGTTGGCTCTGACGTGCTCGCAGTCGCAATCTGGAAACGGACCGCATCGGAACCAGCAAGAGCAGGAGCGTCCGATGGAGTCCAGACCAGCGAATAAAAGTTACTCTCTGATCCCGTATCGAACCAGGAAGACTCGAGTATTCCCGATGGATTATATTCTCCGAATACCTCTTTGAGACGAATCTCTCCCACACTCACTGAAACATCAACATTGGAATCATCCTGAAAATACTTTGCTACATTAGATGAAGTTGCTTGCCCTGCCCCACCAGACCAGTCGGTCTGATTGATATATCCTTTACCAGTAGTGAGGACTTCGCTAAATCCTACTTTAGTGAGCGTCACCTCGGCGCCAGATATCGGCAGTTGAGTAGCGTTATCTTTAGCAGTAACGAGCAGACCAAGTGGTGCGTCGGGCACGACGATGATCTGCGCCTGCTGTGCAGCTCCCGGATTGACGGTGATAGGATTGAGCGGATTAAGACCGGCGACATCATATGCACTATCAGTCGGGGTCATCGTATACGTATCCCACTCCATCGACGAGAGCAGCAATGTACCACCAGCTCCAGTTGAGAGGTTTTGCGAATATTTGGGCACACTGGTACCAATTTGCTTCGACCCTGCCAGAGAAAAATCAAAATTAGGAACGACTACACAGAGAGGTGTCACGCTCGATATTTCGAGAGAACCGATGCGATCGATTGCGAAACTAACCTGCGTCACTTGCTGTACGATCACCGTAGCATCCGGCTTGGATGGAGTTGGGTTCCCTACACCTCCTGGAGGATATGTCCTATCTGTTGAATACCCGGATTTTGTTACGACCACTCGGTATGCTTCTGTATCCGGAGGAACATCGATGAGCTGGAGCATGCCCGTCGCATCAGTGACATCATCGATCACGATAGTCGTTGTTGTCGTAGCTATATTCTCCACATGAACGGAAGCTCCCTGTACCGGCTGGCCATTTGCATCAAAAACTCTGATGAACAGAGCTCCGTTGTTTGAGGCGGTCTCTAGATTTTTCGGGGCAATCTGCCCAGTCAATCGGATAGGCTGCATATCCCTACATCCGATACATGACACTGCCACTTCCAAAGATTTATTATCGGCCGGAGAGATATCGTTGGGACTACCGCCGATCGTCCCATCGAATGGCAAATCAATGTTGCGCACCGTTGTGGTAACAGTGAAAGTTACCCCGCCACGCACAAGTGTCTGTATGTGCTGAAGCTTACCGTCTGGTATACCACCTTCGATACCTACATCCGTATAGGGCATGTTGCGAGCAATCTCAAACTGTTCGTTTGCAAGGCTAACCGCAAGCACCTTGTACTGGCTCAAGTTGATCAGGTGGAAAAGACCCACATATGCATTATATGCAGCGAGTGCGATGATCAGGAAAACTGCAGAGCCCACAAGGACTTCAGTGAGAGTGAAGCCTCTTTTTGTACCTCCCTGCTTCCTACTCCATATATGTAACTTCATAGTTAGATAACATTCACGAGCGAGTACATTGGGGAGATCATAGCGACCGCAAAGAAACCAACTGCTGCTGCAATCAGAATCATGAGGAACGGCTCAATGATCGTCGACATATCCTTAGTCTTCTGTTCAACATCATCCTCGTAGTAGCGCGCAACTCCTGCAAGCATTTCACCCGTCTTACCCGTCTCTTCTCCGACGCTCATCATCTCAGCCATGAATATTGGGTAGTATTTTGTAGCATCATTGAACACCTTGGACATGAGCTCCCCTTTTTTGATAGCTTCCCCCGCTTTGTCGAGCACATCTTTGAAATACACATTTTGTACGACACCTGAGGTGATACTCACGGATTCCACTACGTCCACACCAGAGCTGAGAAGCGAAGCCATCGTACGGGCAGTACGGGCGGCGTTAGTCTCTTGGACCAAACCTCCGATGATAGGCAGTTTCAAAATGAGCGCATGAATGACCCTTTTGCCGCTCTTCTGTTTTGCCCACCACACAAATCCGAATCCGATAAGGAGAGCTCCCGCTAGCACCAAGAGTCCATAGTTCTGAAATGCGTTACTGATACCGAGAATGATGCGTGTCGTAATTGGGAGCGGCACATTGAGTTCGGTGAATGTCTTCATCAGAGTTGGTATAACGAAGATGAACATCAGAATAGCGATGATGACCATAGCAAATACGATAACGCTCGGATATATGAGCGCCCCCCTGACCTTGCGCTCGAGTTCATAGGACTTATCCATCTGGGTCGCAACAACTTTGAGTGAGTCGGCGAGTGTTCCCGACTGCTCGCCCGCATGGACCATCGACACGAACAACGGAGAGAAAACCTTGGGATGCTTTCCGAGGGCATCAGAGAATGTTGCACCACGATTGATCTCTCCGATGAGCTCGGTGAGTATTCCTTTGAATGTCTTGTTGTGCGACTGACGCTCGATGACCGACAGTGCACGCGACAGAGCAAGACCCGCATCGAGCATTGAGCCCAGATTGCGTGCAAAGTTGATCTTCTCGATAGTCTTGACGTGCTTGAAGATGTTGAGCGATATGTTCATATGCACCCCTTTTGATGCGGCTTTTTCTTTGACCTCAACGACCTCATCACCACTCTCGCGAATCAGCTTGTAGAGTTCGTAGCGATCTGCGACATCCTTCTCACTAGAATAGATCTCGCCAGTTGGCTTTTTTGCTTTGAAAATAAAGTGGGACATTGTTTTTACTCGCTCACCACCCTCAACACCTCCTCTATCGTGGTCAATCCTGTCACACACTTGTAGATACCATCCTCCAACATTGTGAGCATCCCCTCTTTCTTGGCCTGCACCTCTATCTCCGCCGAGGTAGCTCCTTTCATGACAAGATCCTTGATACTCGGACTCATCTTGAGAATTTCATGGATACCAACACGAGTCTTGAAGCCGTCATCATCTCCTTGTGGAGTAGCCTTCCAGAATGGGAGGTCTTTCCATGTATCACTCGGCTTGATCACTTTGTCTGCTTTGAGAGCAGCGAGCACGCGATCCATATCTGCAAGCCTTTCCAGCTCTGCAAATTCGTCCTTAGTGAGCTTGTACTGCTGTTTGGTGTCTGTGAGGCGACGGACGAGACGTTGTCCGATCACGATATTGAGAGTAGACACCAACAAGAATGATTCGACTCCCATATCGAGAAGGCGTGGCATGGCGCCTGCAGCGCTATTGGTATGGAGCGTCGAGAGCACGAGGTGACCCGTGAGGGCTGCATTGACGGCCAGTGCCGCAGTCTCATTGTCGCGGATCTCTCCCACCATGATGATATCCGGATCCTGACGGACGAGTGTACGGATACCACTTGCAAAAGTAAAACCAATATCAGGACGTACAGCAGTTTGATTGATGCGCGCCATCTGGTATTCGATCGGGTCCTCAATGGTTGAAATATTCACATCAGGCTGATTGAGGAGATCAAGCATTGTATAGAGGGTCGTGGTTTTACCAGAACCAGTCGGACCAGTAGTGAGGATGAGACCCGTCGTTTGCTTGAGAGCTTTGTGGATGCGCTCAAGTCCCTCCCCATGGAAATTGAGATACTCCAGCGTAAATCCGGAAATACTCTCACGGAGGAGACGCATCACGATCTTCTCACCATAATAGGTCGGCAATATCGAGACACGGAATGAAACTTTCTCCCCATTCATGTCTACTTTGAAACGACCATCCTGCGGAAGGCGCTTCTCATCGAGCTTAAGGTTGGAGAGCACTTTGATACGAGCGGATACGGATGGTCCAGCCTGACGCGGCAGAACCATCGCATCGTGAAGCAGACCGTCGATACGATACCTGACGAGCACCTGATCCTCCATTGGTTCTATATGGATATCGGACGAATTTTGGATAGCAGCATGCTTGATGAGCGTATCAACGATGCGCACAACTGGCAGATCCTCTGCCAACTTCTTCATGTCTGCCTCGGAAGTGGAGTCTCCCGCATCTTCGGCGATAGTCTTCAGTGTGGCCGTCTCTTTCTGGATGAGATCTCCAAATTCTGCTTTGAGACTCTTTTGATACTGCACCAGCACTTCTTTGATAGAGTCCGAATCAGTGAGACGTGGCTGGATCTTGAGATTGACCTTCTTCTTGATGAAATCGATAGCCGAAAGGTCGTTCACATCGAGCATAGCGACCTCGAGCGAGCTGTCTGTTTTCTTGAAAGCAACAATGCTGTGTCCACGAGCGATCGGCTCTGGAATGAGCGAGAGTGTATCAAAATCTATCTTCCTGCCCTTTAGATCAACGAAAGGGATGCCGAGACAGTATGCCTCCATACGGCGTAGATTGTCGGCCGTAATCTTGCCCTGGGTTACCAGAATAGCACCGAGGCGTTTTCCCTTCTTGTCGGCCTCTTTGCGCGCATCTTCAAGGTCCTCCTTGGAAACGAGTCCGGAGTCCAGGATGAATTTGTACAGCTGGGTATCTTCGACGAGCATATTATGATCAATTATATCAGATGGCACAGCTCTGGCGTAGGTGAATAGCCCTTATTTGACTCCGAGTGTGTGCTATTGACAAAACCTATTTGAATAAGTAATGTTCGAGACTGAACAAGTCGTTTTTTGACACACACTGTTTCACCAACGAAAGGCCAACTATGGAAAGAACCGCCACTACTGATTACTATGTGGTCAGTATCAAAGGACGCAGTCAGGGTGGAGGAACTCCCGACACCACTGCGAACAAAGTACTGAGAAATTGGTACTTACAACCGGGAACACCGGGAAAAGAGCTCAACGAACACGCAGTCCCCATGGAAGTCCATGTGGGAAAGATCAAATTCAAGGTCTGGGCCGAAGGGTCTGGCCACCGCGGAAAATTGATATTCGATGACGGAGCTGGTGGATTGAAGCTCGACCACGGGATCATCATCCGCGACTCGTCCGTTAATGGAGACCCGGAACACCGGATCTTCACCATTCAATGCAACTACCTTCTGGAGGTAACCGTTGAGTGCACGATCGCTAACACGAGCCTTCAAATGACGGCAGTAGCCATACCGATACCAAGCAGCTCACCTGAGCCTCCGAGACCCGCTATCACAAAGAGTGCGGACGAGGCAACGCTCAGCGACATCCTCGGAACAACCGTACTCCCCGCCGCGGCGCCTATTGAAACGGCTTCCGGGGAAGTCGAGCCCGTGGTTCCACCGAGATCGCCCGCACCGGCCATCTCCCCTATCGCAAGACCTGTTTCTCCGGCAACAACCGAAGCATCAGCGGCTCCAAGATCGATCGCACCAGTGAGACCTAGCGCCCCGCGCAGCGCTGAATCCTCAACACAAACAACACCGCGCACGAGAAAGAACACAGCACCTATGAAGAAGACTGAAAGCCAGAAGCCCCTCATTGATTGGACGCTCCTGCAGATCGCAACTGGACTGAATGTCACAGTCGAGGGTCTGCTCAAGCCCAGCGAACGGAATGGTCCCGAAGCTGATGGACGGAAACTAGCTGTTCATCTGCTGAAGGACCTCATCGGCATCAGGCCAGTGTCTCAGCTGCTTCCCCTCTTTAGCCCGGATGCCCAAAACACCGGCGCTCTATATGGGATCGCAGGCAAGGGCAAGGACCTCGCGAAGAAAAGCAAGTACAAAGCCTTGTCCGAAGACATCGTTGAACGGGCAAAGAAGTTTACTGGCACAGGCGCAACGCCGACGACAACAGCAGCGCCGACGAAACCCGTGGCCGCTGTCCATCGCAGCACGAAACCGGCAACCAGTGGTGCAGATCCCGGTCTCGCCCAAGATGTGTGTATCTGTGCACTGATTGAGGCCGGCATTGCAGCAGAACAAGTCGCTGACGGCTTCGGCGTCCCAATCGAGAGCGTCTACACAGCAGTAGGACGTCTGACGATCACGGATGCGCAGCTGGTTCAGAAAATTCGGGCGGCCACAAAACCGGTCGCCTGAACATTGCCTCGGCATAACAGTGTGTCCCAATCCCACAACGGAAACGTTGTGGGATTTTTTATATATTCAACACCACCAGATCGCGGCTTGACATTTTGTCATTTGAGGAGCAAAGTACTGCCAGACGTTTTGAAAAATCACAACCAAGGAGAGACTGCCTTATGGAGAAGAAACCATTTATATGCCTGGGGATGCATGAGCCGCCTCCCAAGCCAGCCCCACCGCCAGAACTTCAACCATCACCTCAACCAGCGCCCGTAGAAGAGCCTCAACATCTCCCAGAAATAGATCATGGTCTTACTCCGTATGAACTTCTCAGGGAGTGCCGTGATTCAAAAATGAAGGAAGTGGTTCGTCAATTGGACCAATCCCTTGATGTCGAGGCTGTGCTGATTCTGGGGGAGAACGGTACCGGCAAAGAACTCATAGCAAAAGCTCTGCACCAGCGAGGAAAGCGTGGGAGGGCTCACCTATCGATAGTTGACTGCGCCAATCTGACACCCGAATTGATGCAAAGCGCACTGTTTGGGCATGAAAAGGGCGCATTCACCGGATCAATCCTCCAGCGCAAAGGTGCTTTTGAGCTTGCGGATGGAGGTACTGTATTCCTCGATGAAATCGGAGAGTTACCTCTCCATTTGCAGGCGGGATTGCTCCGTGTTCTGCAAGATCACGAGTTCCAGCGCGTCGGTGGCAGTACCAGAATTCATTCGGACTTCAACCTGATCACAGCAACCAACCGTGATCTTCACAAGATGGTCGATGAAGGCATGTTCCGAGAAGATCTATACTTCCGCATCGAGCAGTTCGTCATCGAGGTTCCCTCTTTGCGCGAGCGGGTGGATGACCTGGTGCGTTTGGCCAGCCACTTCGTCGACCAGTACTCCAATCGCCAGAAAATCTTGAGCGCTGAAACAGAACAGCTCATCAAGAGTCATTGTTGGCCAGGTAATGTGCGCGAACTGCGTAACTGCATCATGCGCGGCATACGCTACTCCAATGGTACCGGAACGATCGAACCACAAGATCTCCGTCTGAGAGTTCGACCGAATACGCAGTTTGGACAACCAATCAGCGGAATCGACCGTATCATCCCCTTAACCGTCATGGAGTCAGCGGAAAGAGTCCTGATCGTACAAGCACTGAACCAATTCGGGGGCAACAAGCTTGTAAGCGCACAGCACCTTGGTATTGGCCGACAAACGCTGTACAACAAAATGAAGAAGTATGTGATCGCTGAACACGAATACTAACCGATCAACATGCCATACACACCGCTCCTCCCGTGAGCGGTTTTTTTATTACTCACACCGCCGATGCATTATTCGGCAAATTCATTGACAAAAACAGGGTTGGGAGTATTGTTTACAAGGTTTTTTAGTTATTTCACATAACCCGTAACCGAAAGGTTTACCATGTCTCAATTCGACGATACTGGGCATGAGTACCTTGAACATGCCCCTAGAGATATCCTCCTGATGTACCAGACTGAAGCCAGCAAGACTCCGTTACTCACGCGAGAACAGGAGATACAGCTGGGCAAATTAGTCCAAAAAGGCGACGAGCGAGCACGGATGTATATGGTCAAAGCCAATCTCCGATTGGTCATGAAGATAGCCAAGGACTACCAAGGCTGCGGCCTTCCTCTGCTCGATCTTATCAATGAAGGAAATATCGGACTCATGAAAGGGGTCGAGAAGTTCGACCCTGACTACGGTGCGAAGTTCTCCACCTATGGCTCATGGTGGATCAAACAGAGCATCAAACGCGCTCTCGGTAACCATGCCCGTACGGTTCGTGTCCCTATCCACATGGTCGACAAGATCGTGGCGATGCGCCGGGTGCATATGCGTTTGACTGAGACACTTGGGCGTGAACCGGAGGACGAAGAGCTTGCAGCCGAAATGGGAGTCACACTGAAAAAACTCGATCTCATGAAGCAACACTCTGTTGCGCCTGTACCCCTCGACGCTCCGGTCGGACAAGATACTGACGTGACCATTGCCGAGCATATAGCAGATCCATACGCGGTTGACCCGTCTTGCGCGGAAGAGAACGCTTCGAACTTGGATCTGCTGCGTGAAGTACTGAAGAAAATCTCCGAACGCGAACAGAAGATTCTTGAGTATCGCTTCGGATTGAACAATGGCACTGAGAGGACACTCGAGGACGTCGCAAAAAAGTTCGGAGTGACCCGCGAACGCATCCGTCAGATTCAAAACCAAGCGTTGGAAAAACTCCAGAAGCTCATGCACCAAAGAAATCAGGTCAACGGATACCAGGAGGAGTGGGGAATTCCCCGGAAAAATGGGCACACTCGCAAGACACACTCGCAAGGATAGTCTCCCGACCGCCTGACATAGCCGCACTAATACAATCGCCTCACGAGCTTGCCGCCCCACAAATCCATGTTGGGCGGTTTTTAATACACCAAAATCCTGTTGTCATCCAAAGGAATCGTATGCTAGAATCGAATCGAAGTATCATTCCGTCCGCTTTGCTTCTATCAAAATGGACAAAGAACATTCCATCAACTCTGCCAGATAACATACGGTCTATGGCCGCCTGTTCTTCTCTACTGGGTTTGGTTTCCGGACCACTGTCTCGCACGGTGGTCCGGTTTCTTGTATATACGGACGGCGAGGACCGCGCAGGATTTGCATTCCCCGTCAAATATGGTATAGTACTCAAGTAACCAGTTCGCCCACCGGCGGACTCGTTTGCTAGATGGGGTCTACAGGCCCTTATGGCAACTACAATTTAATATCAAAACTAAATAATAACTACATATATGTTCGATCTTAAAGTAATCAATTCAGTCGTTCAGCAGCTCGAGGAAGAGCGAGGAATCCCCAAGGAAAAAACCTTGGAGGCTATCGCCATGTCCCTCGCTACCGCTTACAAGAAAGAGTACGGCAAGAAGGGTCAGATCGTACGCGCCTCATTCGATCAGAATACAGGCAGCGTCGAGTTCTGGCAGGTCAAAGTCGTCGTAGATCGTGATCAAGTCATCATGGAAGGTGACGAAGAACAGGATATCGATCTCAAGGAAGCAAATGTCGACGATATCAAGATTCGCTTCAACCCTGAGCAGCATATGCTCATCGAGGATGCCAAGAAAATCAAGAAAAATGCAGAAATCGGTGACGAACTCGTATTTCCTCTCGAAGCAAAAGCTGACTTCGGCCGCATCGCTGCACAGACAGCAAAGCAGATCATCATCCAGAAGATTCGCGAAGCCGAGAAGGTCTCCGTCATGGGTGAATATGGCGCTAAGGAAGGTGAAATTGTTGCCGGTACCGTAGAGCGCGTAGAGCGCGGCATGGTTCACGTCAACATGGGCCGCGCACTCGGTATCATTCCTTACGAGGAGCAGATCCCGAGCGAACGCTGGAAGACTGGCGATCGTATCCGCGCATATCTCTATGCAGTTGAGGAATCTCCTCGCGGTATCGTCCTCAAACTCTCCCGTTCTCATCCCAAGTTCCTCGCCAAACTCTTCGAAACCGAAGCTCCAGAAATCGCTTCCGGTACGGTCGAGATCAAGGCCATTGCTCGCGAAGCAGGTTCACGCTCCAAGATCGCTGTGGTCTCTCATGACGCGCATATCGATCCGATTGGCTCCATGGTCGGCCAGCGTGGCGTCCGTGTCTCTACGGTCACCAGCGAGCTCTCTGGTGAGAAGATAGACATCATCGAATGGAATGAGGACCCAGCACTCTTCATCGAAGAAGCCCTCTCACCTGCAGAAGTCGTTTCTCTCGAGCTCGATGAACGCGATCACCGTGCCATCGTCACCGTCACCGAAGACGAACAATCGCTCGCTATCGGCAAGGGTGGTCAGAACGTCCGTCTCGCCGCCAAGCTCACCGGCTGGAAAATAGATATCAAATCTGATGGCGTCGGCGCTGATGACGAAGATGAAGATACAGAGGAAGTTACAGAAACAAAAGAAGCTGAGAAGGTAGAGGAGGTCAAAGAAGAAGAGAAGACTGAGGAGAAAAAAGCTGAATAAAAATCAACCATTTGAAATGACACACTCCACCCTCGTGGGGTGTGTTTCGTTATGCATGCGGATATAGGAAAGCGCCGCCTCGAGGATGCTCGATGGCGGCGCGGGATTTATTGACGTTTTGCTAGTGCTTTTTGAACCTTGGACCAATACCCGAGGGTACTTTGCTTCCTCCAGCCTTTTGGTCCTCCGTTCCATATGCGAGCCATGTCTTCTAACGATGGCTCTCTCCCCAATGCTTTGCGTGTCGCGTACCGTTCAAGGTACGTGCGACACACCTGCACTGACAAGGAGCGGTTGCCAAGCATGTCTTCTGCACGATGCTTGGTACCGAGGCGTTGATTAACATCATCAACGCAGGGCTTACGGATTTGTAACGCTCCATAGGCCTTGTCATTCATATGCTTGTCACCGATCGCATGATCATTTCCATGCGACTCAACCTCGATGAGTGCGGCGATGAGCCGGTCAGTCGAGGGCGCCGTGCTAGCGGAGGCGCAGACGGTAGACAATACTATGGCAACGAACGTGCATGCTGCTCTCATGTTTTCTTAACCTTTCTCGTTAAGATTGAGGAACCGAAACCAGTATGCAACGCACATTATAGCACACTTAATACCTGTTTGTCAATATCCTCACCGTAGCTCAAATACGCCCCAACAGAGCCTTGGAACCTTGCCATTTAAGCCTTTTTCTACTATAGTGTTCGCATTGTAAAGGTGATTTTTATAAGCAAAAAAGGCGGAAAAACCGCCTAAAAACAACAAAACTATGAATTCGTACGTCTGGTTCGCCCTTATCAGCTCCATCATCGCTCTCGCCTACGGTGCATTCTTGATCATGTCGATCATGAAGAAACCGACCGGCAACGACCGCATGAAGGAGATCGCTGCAGCTATCCAGGCCGGCGCAAAGGCCTATCTCAACAGGCAGTACCGCACTATTGCTGTTATCGCCGTTATTCTATTCGTCGTTCTCGGTTTTGCACTCAACTGGACCCTTGCCATCGGCTTCGTAGTCGGTGCAGTCCTCTCCGCACTTGCCGGTTTTATCGGCATGAATGTGTCGGTACGCTCGAACATCCGTACAACTGAAGCCGCTCGCACTAGCCTCGGAGCCGCTCTCTCACTCGCCTTCAATGGCGGCGCAGTCACCGGACTCTTCGTGGTCGGCCTTGCTCTCCTTGGCACCACAGCATTCTATGCGATCACCCAGGATGTTCACGCGCTCATCGGTCTCGCATTTGGCGCGTCCCTCATCTCAGTCTTTGCCCGCCTCGGTGGAGGCATTTTCACCAAGGCCGCTGATGTCGGAACCGACCTCGTCGGCAAAGTCGAGGCCGGCATCCCTGAGGATGATCCTCGTAACCCAGGCGTTATTGCTGACAACGTTGGAGACAACGTCGGTGATTGCGCAGGTATGGCCGCGGATCTCTTCGAGACGTACGCGGTTACCATCATCGCAGCTATGATGCTCGGTGTTTCGACCTTCACCCAAACCTTCAATATGACAACGGGCGTTGTCGAGGGTGTATTCATCAATGCTCCTCTCTACCCTCTCGCGCTCGGCGGTATCGCTATCATCGCATCTATCATCGGTACCTGGTTCGTCCGCATGGGCAAGAGCCAGAACATCATGGGTGCTATGTACAAAGGTCTCGCCGTTGCAGGAATCCTCTCTGCAGCTGCATTTTACCCAGTCACCTCCCTCATGATGGCGAACAACGGTAAATTCAGCATCCTCGCTCTCTTCGGTTGTACGATCGTCGGTCTCGTCGTTACAGCACTCCTCGTCGTCATCACCGAATACTACACCTCGACCAAGTACAAGCCGGTCAAATCCATCGCTCAGGCGAGCGCCTCGGGTCATGGAACTAACATCATCCAGGGTCTCGCTATCTCTATGAAGGCGACCGCGTGGCCACTCCTCACCATCGTCGCTGGTATATTGGCTGCACACCAGTTTGCAGGACTCTACGGTATCGCCGTTGCAGCAGTATCCATGCTCTCTATGGCCGGTATCATCGTCGCCATCGACGCATATGGTCCGATCACTGACAATGCAGGAGGTATCGCAGAAATGGCAGAACTTCCTAAGGAAGTCCGTGACATCACAGACCCTCTGGATGCTGTCGGCAACACGACCAAGGCAGTCACTAAGGGATACGCTATCGGTTCTGCGGGACTTGCAGCTCTCGTACTCTTCGCGGAATACACCAATCTCGTCCCTGACATGGTGTTCAGCCTGAGCGATCCAAAAGTCATCGTCGGTCTCTTCATCGGAGGTCTTCTCCCTTATTATTTCGCCGCTCTCTCTATGGAAGCAGTCGGCAAGGCTGCAGGCAAAGTTGTGGATGAAGTTCGCCGCCAGTTCCGCGAGATCCCAGGCATCATGGCGGGTACCGCAAAGCCTGATTATGCTCGCTGTGTAGACATCGTCACTTCAGCAGCTATCAAGGAAATGATCATTCCCGCACTCATCCCTGTCCTTGCACCTATTCTTGTCGGATTCATCCTCGGTCCAGTCGCACTCGGCGGCTTGCTCGTCGGTTCTATAGTCACCGGTCTCTTCGTGGCTATCTCTATGACTTCTGGTGGCGGAGCATGGGACAATGCCAAGAAGCACATCGAGCAAGGCAATCACGGCGGAAAGGGTTCTGACGCTCACAAGGCGGCTGTTACCGGAGACACTGTCGGCGATCCGTACAAGGATACCGCTGGTCCAGCTATCAACCCGATGATCAAGATATTGAACATCGTTGCCCTCTTGATAGTGGCATTCCTCGTCGCCTAAAGGCTCATAAACCGTAAAATTATCATAAAAAAGGCCCCGTACAGGGGCTTTTTTGTTTTTACGAGCTTTTATTAGACCACATATCCCCCTCATGCAATAGACCTCCCTATGCTATACTGTCTAGCAACCGTGAAGAGCATGGTTTTTAGCCTTATAATCAAACACATTAATGAAAAAGCACTATTATCTGCTCATCGGAGCTCTTGCACTCACCCTAGTGTTGCCTCTTACCTCACATGCCGAAAGCAACACTTCTGGTGATTCATCATCCGACGACTCCACCGAAGTCGAAATAGAGACGGAGGTTGAGACAGAAATCGAGGTCGAAAACAAAGATTCTGGTCGAGGTTTGCCTGTATTACGAGAACGTCTCCGTGTCAAAACAGAGAATATCCAGAATAACGAGGAGATCCGTAACAAGCTTCTCGGAGTAAACGGCTCATCGACAATGCGTGCACAATTCCGAGTCATAGCATCTTCAACTCGCATCGAGAACAAGGGTGGCCCTCAAAATACCCGCAACGACATAAGGAGAGCGTCTTCGAGCGACGAGCGCAAAGATATACGAGGCGAGATGCGCCGAGACGTATTTGAGATCCGCAAGCAGGCCCTGATCAAGCAGCTCAATGTCTCTCTCAACAACCTCAAACAGATTCGCGCACGCATCTCATCGCGCATAGACAAGGCTGTCACCGGTGGCACTGATATGACTCAAGCCAAGAGCTTACTCGTCACTGCTGATGCAAAGATTACCGCAGCCACAGCAGCAATCAGCGAGATTATCGCTTTCACACCCGACATGTCAGTCAACGCTTCTGCTACATCGACTACAGAAATAGATCTTTCCAAACCCCGCGAGATAGGAGAAAAGGCAATCAAAGCAATCAAAGAGGCCCATAAAGCACTTGTCGATGTTGTTCGCGCTATCGCCCACGCCCTCGGTTCTGACAAAACAGCTACCACGACTCCTTCAATGAACGCGACCACAACAACCACTACTACCCTTTAGTCATCCCTAATCTCATATCACCATGGACCCAATCACCACTCCTCCACAGCAAGTTCAGCAGCCAACTCCAATGGCCGCTGCCCCTTCCCCAGAATCAAAAAAGATCGGCCCTATCGTAGCTGTTCTCGTCATTGTACTCATTCTCATCATTGGCGCGCTCTATATCTTTGCGTCCCGTATGAATACCCAACCAATGCTCGAAGGTACAAATGATACAGCAACAACTCAAGAATCAGTCCAACCGGTCACCAACGATTCTGACGAAGTCAGTTCTATCGAGGCCGACTTGAATGGTTCTATTGACGGTCTCGATTCACAGAATTTCTAACTCGCGAAAGAGCGCCCCTCTTTTTATCGACACACAAAAATCCGCTCTGGCGGATTTTTTGTAGATATTTCTTGATTCTTCATCGCCAGTACGGTAGACTCCCCTCCATGACTCAATCAACCAAATCATATGATTCTGTAGCTGTGAAGAAGCTCGACAAATCCCAAGTCGAGATCACCGGCTCTGTCGCCGCTCTGACATGGGGCAAGTATCGCGGCAAAGCACTCAAAAACATCAACGACTCCGTCACCGTAGACGGCTTCCGCAAGGGCATGGTCCCTGAGAATATCCTTATCGCAAAAGCAGGTGAAATGGCTATCCTCGAAGAGATGGCTGAGCTTGCTCTCTCCCAGGCATATCTCGATATTCTCATTACGGAGAAAATCGATGCTATAGGCAAACCTGAGATCCGTGTGACAAAACTTGCAAAGGATAATCCTTTGGAATTCGTCGCCGTCACTGCCGTGGTCCCCGAAGTGAACCTGCCTGACTACAAGAAAATCGCGCATGAACAACTCAAAAAGACTGACCCTGAAGCACTCAAAGTTGGAGAAAAAGATATTGAGGACGCCATCCTACGCATTCGTAAGCGCCACGCATCTGACAAACTACACTCTGACGAACACTCCGAACATAACGGTGCTGACCACGACAAAATGACTCCAGAGGAGCATGACAAGGCCGTAGAAGCGGTTATGCCGGAACTGACCGATGATTTCGTGAAAACTTTGGGTGATTTTACTGACATCCCTGACTTCAAGAACAAACTCTCTGACATGATCGCTGAGCAAAAGCGTGATGAAGCCAAGGATAAGACGCGCGCACGTATTGCCGATGCGATTGCAGAGGCAGCAACTATTGAAATCCCTGATCTCATGATCAAAAGCGAGCTCGACCGCACTCAAGCACAATTTGCTGCCGACATCGAACGTATGGGGGTCAAGCTTGATGACTATCTCAAGCACGCCAAGAAAACACTTGAGGAAATACGCACCGAATGGAAACCTCACGCCGAGAAGAAAGCGAAGTTGCAGCTCATCATGAACGAGATCGCCAAAAAGGAGAATATCGTCCCTGATGCTGCGGAGATCGAGGAAGAGGTCAGCCATATCGTGGAACACTACCAGGACGCCGATCGTGAGAGAGCTTCAGTATACGCTGAGACAGTACTCACCAACGAGAAGGTATTCAAATTCCTCGAAGAGGTCAAATAATAAACAAGTGTGCCAAAAAAAATCCCGAGTGTACCTCGGGGTTTTTTCTGTGAAATCTCTTATTTTCCCAACATCACTACCGAGAGTGCTGCGATAACCGCTGTTTCAGCCCGCAAAACCTGGGTTCCGAGGCAAACTACGGGGATTTCATTCTTGTGAAACAGGTCGAGCTCATGTGGAGACCACCCTCCTTCGGGACCGATGAAAAGAGCAACATCCTCATCCTTCCTTATCGTAGAAGATTCGAGTGCGTGCCCTTCTGTATGAAATGCTATGGTGTGGCCGTCAGATTGGCCGATCTTAGCGATAGCTTCTTCACATGAAATAAGCGGTAGTATAGTTGGCACATCGCCTCTTCCCGACTGTTCGCTCGCCTCTACCGCGATTTTTTTGAGTCGCGCTTCATTGAGATTCTTCTTCTCACTACGCTCGGCCATCACCGGAACTATGTGGGTAACACCAAGCTCAGTAGCTTTTTCTGTAATCCACTCAAAGGTATCTTTCTTGACCAATGCTGCATACAAATAGACGGTGCGGCTTGGCATACATCTACTGCGTGAAGCATTCTGAATATCCAATGTAAGGCTGTCTTTGCTGAAATCAGCAATCCGGCATTCGTAGTCCGATCCTGATCCATCAAAGACAATGATGGAATCATCGGTTTTCAAGCGGAAAACCTTGCGAACCTGATTGACCAACTCGGTAGAGTGAACGACAATCTCCGTTTGGGGACCAACTTTCTCTCCGATGTAGAAGCGGTGCAATCGCATGTATTACTTCCTTCCCGCTCCGACGACTGAGTCGATGATGCCATACTTCTTGGCCTCATCTGCATCCATGAAGAAGTCTCGATCGACATCTTTCTCGATCTTCGACAAGCTCTGGCCGGTATTTCTAGCGAGCATCTTATTGAGAGACTCGCGAGTCTTGATAATATGTTTAGCGCTGATCTCGATATCTGAAGCCTGCCCTTCTGCTCCACCGAGTGGCTGATGAATCATGACCTCTGCATTTGGGAGTGCCTGGCGCTTACCTTTTGTACCTGACGAGAGGATGAGGGCAGCACCTGACGCAGCAATACCTACACAGACAGTTGAAACATCATTCTTGATGTAGTTCATCGTGTCGATGATGGCGAGCGTTGAGGTAACGGATCCGCCTGGAGAGTTGACGTACATATTGATCTCTTTCTTTGGGTCTTCAGACTGCAAGAAGAGGAGCTGGGCAATAACCAGGTTTGCCATATGATCGTCGATAGGGCCGCCCAAAAAGATGATGTTATCTTTGAGCAGACGTGAATATATATCGTATGCACGCTCGCCGAATGATGATTTTTCGATGACAGTTGGGATAAGCATGGTAGGGATTGGTTAAATAGCTTGTTTGATAGGTTGTAAATCCAATCTACCATATTAGATAGAAATTGACAATACTTATTATTTGTGCTTATATTGGTTTAAACAGACGGTTCAAAAACAACAAAATACGAGCACCTATGGCTACTACGCTTGATACCTACCGGGCCCTAATCGAGGCAATCTTCCCTGATGCGGATACAGACACTTCAAACATACATCCTGACCGGGTTCAAGAAACTTTAAAATCCTTGAGCACCCGCGAGCAGACAATCCTTGCGATACGATTTGGTCTCAAAGATGAACCCCGAAAAAGCCTTCAAGAAACCGCAAAAAAATTCAACGTGACCCGTGAACGTATCCGGCAGATCGAGAACGCCACATTAAGAAAGCTCCGAGTAGCTTCGTTGGCGCGACTCCTAACCGATCCCTTGCCTCCAGTTCAAACCACTAAGCAGGCATTCTGGCTGGAATGGACCACTGACATCACATACACCAGCCGACTCATTGCTGTGGTATCAGCAGAGAACATGGGCAAGAATGGTTGGAGGATTCCAACACCAAGAGAAATACGGTCGGCAATCACCGAAAGAACCGCCGGATTTACGCAGTCTTATTCCCGCTCCTGTTATTGGACAGCCTCCGAAAATAAGGAAATCGGCGCCACGGCATTCAAGGTGTATGGGAAAGTCATCGAAGAGGTTCCCAACAAGACCCGCGCCATGTTGGTCTTGGTCCGCACGATAAGCCAGTCGGGCCGTCTCGTTGATTAATTTGATACTCACTCAAGACACGCTCCAGCGACCTCTCACCCGGGTCGCTTTTTTCATTCACAGAAATAAGTTTTTGTGGTTTAAAAGGTTTAGGTTTAGAGCCGTCGTTTGACATACGACACCACCCCATCCCGCACCACAAGACCACACGAAACTTGCGAACTTCCCTTTTTCGTTATACCATGCATATGTTACCAATATTTAAATTTTGACACGTCCGCCCCGAAACTTAGTGATAACATCCCTTATGAAGAAACTCATGATTATAGCCATATCTGAACAGATTTCACGAAACAATCATAGGAAACTTTCGCCATAGTTCGCGCCGGGCGGGTCTATACCGCATATGTCACTCAAATTAGTAGCACTCTTCCTCTCCATTGCGGGGCTGGCTGGTGTCGCTATCGGGTACTATCTGCGACTGATCATATCTCTCGGAAAAAAAGGCTCAATGGAGCTTGAGATCAAGGAGATGCTCCTCGCCGCCAAGGAAGAAGCAAAGAAGATCACCGCAGACGCCGAAGCCAAGACCCAGAAGATTCTCGCTGATGCCCGGACAGAGATCAAGGAAAAAGAAGAAAAAATACGCCAAAGTGAAGGTCGTCTCATAAAGAAAGAGGATTTACTCGACAAACGCCAGTCAGATATAGACAAAGAGGTAGAAATGATCAAGCAACGTGTGGCTGAAATCAAGGCCATCCGTGAAAAAGCCGACAAACTCGAGTTGGATCGCCTTGCTGCACTCGAAAAGATCGCTCAACTCTCGGCCACGGAAGCCAAGGAACAGATCTTCAAGATCATCGAGAAACAAAGCTCCGAGGATCTGCTCGTACGCATGAATAAGCTTGAGACCCAGGGAGAAGAGATGCTCGACAAGAAAGCCAAGGATATCTTGGCGGTTTCCATACAGCGCCTCGCCTCATCTGTTTCACAGGACGCCCTCTCGACCATGGTTGAGATTCCGAGCGATGACGTCAAGGGCAAGATTATCGGCAAGGAAGGCCGTAATATCAAAGCATTCGAGCGCATCACCGGCGTTGAGGTCATGGTCGACGACACCCCTGGCGCTATCACTATCTCTTCATTCGACCCAGTACGCCGTCATACTGCCGCCATCGCCCTTCGTGAACTCATCAAGGACGGCCGCATACAGCCAGCCAAGATAGAAGCCGTCGTCGAGAAAGCCAAGCAGGAAATCAACAAAACCGTCAAAGAAAAGGGTGAAGCTGCTGCATACGAATGCGGTGTGCTCGGCCTCGATCCGCGTATACTGCTCATCCTGGGCCGTCTGCACTTCCGCACCAGCTACGGCCAGAATGTGCTCCAGCACTCGATAGAGATGTCGCACATAGCCGGCATGATCGCTGAAGAACTCGGAGCCAATGTCCAAGTCGCCAAAGCAGGCGCCCTCCTCCACGATCTCGGCAAAGCTCTCGACCATGAGGTTGCCGGCACTCACGTCGAGATCGGTCGCAGGATACTCCAAAAATTCGGCGCACCCGAGGAGGTCATCAAGGCCATGCAGGCTCACCACGAGGAATATCCGTATGAAACGGTCGAATCTCGTATCGTCCAGACCGCTGATGCAATCTCAGGTGCTCGTCCAGGAGCCCGCCGCGACAATATCGAGAACTACATCAAGCGTCTCGGCGATCTTGAGGCGCTCGCCAACTCATTCAAGGGTATCGAGAAGTCCTACGCTCTCCAGGCAGGCCGTGAAATCCGCATATTCGTGAAGCCAGAGGAGATCGGGGATCTCGAAGCCAAGAATCTTGCACGAGATATAGCGCTAAAAATAGAGAAGGATCTCAAATATCCTGGTGAAATCAAAGTGAATGTCATCCGTGAAACGAGGACCATAGAGTTTGCACGGTAGAAGCAACAGATTATGAAACAAAAAAACCGCACTCACTCCGAGTGCGGTTTGTGTTTCGCTTAGTTTCTGGAACAGACCTTGATTATGTACCAACCCTCGACAACTCCGCATTAGAGTACTTTTTTTCATCAGTCACACTTCTGATTACTTTCAAGAAGGGTGGTAGCTCTATCTGGGAAGTATCTCCCGTATGCTCGATCTCCATCAACACAAGACCATCGTGCTGATGTGGCTCACTGAAGAAGTCGACCTCGATATATCGATCTTTCCAGAAGAAGCACACCCGACGCTTCATGATGGTATTACTCCGGGGATCCTTTTGGGCAAGGAGTGCACCATGCTCTTCCTTCGTGATCATCCTTTCGATTTCGACCCTGTTTCCCGGTGCAACATAGCGCTTACGGGTATAGTAGTAGGTCGTACCCTCATTATCCGCTCGCGAACGTACCCGGTGCTCTTCGCGAGGGTCAGATGAAACCAGATAGGTCTGTGTAATGATGCTTTCTGAGACCCTTACCGGGATGACGATCGAAACCGATGAGTCAACCAGGTATTTCTCTTCTCGCTCGAAAGGAAGCGGATCACCGAGCACCGTGCAAACTTCTGCGAGTAGCCGCCTCACCTTACCCTCGAAGTCTGTACTGTTATCGATCACTCGAGGGTGCGGGTGGCGTTGCCACGCTGCCAGTGTTCGCTCATCGATATTCCGCGCCTGTTCTGGAGTTTCAGTACGGGTGGCGTTATTTTCCAGAGTGTAGAACCTCGGAGCCCCGAGTGCAGCAGTGCGGAGATGCATGACTGCGTGGTAGCGCTCATCACACAATGATCGTCGATCGTACCCAAACTGAGTCAGCATGGCCCCAAACTCTCTTGGATCGACATACGCTTCACCATCCATTGTTCCCCGATCGCAGAGAATGACCACTTTGTACCCCTTATCACGATAATACATTGCCGCTTGGCAGATTCGGTCTTCCTGCCCGATTGTATCGAGAAGGATAAGTCTTTGGAATTCACCTCCCTCAAGCTCTTTCGGGCCGGGGCGTATTCCCGCATTCATCAGCTTTGTAGCTGACTCAGGACTCACCAGAACCTTGTAGCCTCGCTCCGTCAGTTTGGATTCGAGGACGGCCAATCCCGTAGTTTTGCCACTACATGGACCACCCGTGATGACGATACGCCAGATATTTTCACCGAGGTCAGCCAATGTCTGCAGTGTGTTGGACATATATTCCTTTCATTATACCCCTCGCGGAGCTGGTTGTGGATTATTTCAAGGAGCTTCTTGCATCGTTCCCTGTACTCCTCTGTAGAATAGTCTACAGGAATGTATTGACATTGCCGGAATATTATTGCATTTATGTATAACAATGTGATGCTTTACCCACAAAAGCCTATATACAGCCTTATTATTCAGGAATATACATGTAACTATTTATTACACTTTATTAAGTTTAATTTTATAAAGCAAAAAAATCCATATAAAACTTGCTATTATCCCATAAAATCTATACTATAGAAGTAATTAAACAGTACGATTTTATAGAAATATGGACACTCAACTCATTCTTGAAAAAATAGGCTTGAGCAAGCACGAAAGCGCTATATATCTGGCCCTTCTAGAACTCGGACCCTCTCATATCGCCCGTATTGCGGAAAAAGCGTCCACCCACAGACCCTTGGTGTACAAAGCTCTTCCCTCTTTGCTTGAAAAGAAACTGATTACAAAAACCCAAAGAAAAGGGCGTACAATATATATGGCCGAGCCGCCAAATCGGCTCGAAGCAATCTTTGATGATCTCCGCATAAGTTTCTTTGAAGCCCTCCCCGATCTCGAAGATGCGTATTCAACCAATGAATTCAAACCTCGTGTACGATTCCTTGAAGGTAAAGACGGAACCAAGAGAGTGTTCGACGATATCGTTCACAGCCTCAAAAAAGGCGATGTGTTCTACAGATACAGTTCCAATGGGGATGGTCAGGAGAAAAAGGACAAATACGTCCCCCGCGGATATCGTAAGATGCGAGATGACAAAAAGCTCGAACGGCAGGTTATCACCAACAAACAAACTGCAGGTCGCAAGATATCAAAACTCGACAGATTTTTGAAAATAATGCCTGAAGACTTTGGGCCTTTCGACCACAATGTCACCGAAATCATCTACGGAGACAAGATTGCGTTCATCGACTACAACTCCGAGACTGCTATGGTTATAGAAAGCAAGCGAGTAGCCGACTTCCAGAGACATATATTCAAAATGTTGTACAAAAAGTTATAAAAGAGGCGTACCAGAAGATATCTGATACACCTCAAAACCCGAGAAGCGTGTCTGCCATAGTACCGTTGTGATGGACAACCCCATTATCATCCCAGGAGACGAAATCGCCCCGAATATTCAGTTCGGCTTCATGCGTCTCCTCGAACCGCACAGGGTGCGAACGTTCTGCCGCATACCTTTTAAGTATCTCCGGTGGGAATGTTCCTACATTACCCAAAACGGCGTGAATCTTTTCGAGACCTAGATGTGCACACAGCAGGCTAACATAGTGCGCGGTGGTGTTGAGTTCGATGCTGACCTCGTTTTCCTTCATGACCAGATTTGTGATCATGACGATCTTTGCACCCATTTTGACGGCATAATGTATCGCCTCTTGAACACCCACGACCATAAGATTCACTAGGACCGAATCCCACAAACTACCTGGCGCAAAGACGATCAGCTTTGCCCGACGTATTGCCGCCTCACTAGCTGGAAAAATACGCGATAAAGGACATAGTGTTCCAGACATGATATCTGGCGCATCGATATGCCGACGACTGAGGACCCCTTGAGTTGGGAGTATTATTCCGGACGTATTAAGCTTGAGTTCTGCACAATCCAAACTGATCGGCAAAACCTTAGCCTTCACTTCTAAGAGGCGACATACTGTACCGAGAGATTTGACTATGCCTTTCCCGCAACCATATCTCTCTTCTAGGCCCGCAATGATGAGACTGCCCAACGCCCAGTTATTAAGGCTTGAACTACCCTTCGCACTAAAGCGATGGTTCATGAGGTATCCGAACACCCCCTTCATAGCCTCATCACTTGCGAGGGCCGTAATCACTCGGCGTATATCACCCAGTGCCACATGTCCCCGAGAACGCAATTGCGCACTATGGCCACCTCTATCAAAGGTAGACACACAAAACGTCAGATCGGTCACCCGATCTCTCAACTGGCGAGCAGTGACCTCGCCACCGTGACCGCCCGATAGGACCACTACCGGTTCTGTATATTGTTTTTTCATTGATCACCCACAAAGCATGCCGTTATCGTCGGAATCAAGAACATCTTGACTACATCGACTTTTTCTGGTTTAACACTAACACACATATCGTAACTAACCTATTTATCTTCCTTAACGATTGTTTCCTTTTCTACGTAGACCGTATTTGGCGCCGATGTCTCTGCTGCATGGATTCTTGCTTCCTTTTGCTTGTCGACTTCGACTTCGAGATCTCTATTGCGCTTTTTCAAGCCTGCAAACTCAAAATAGTTTCTGATAGTACCAGGAATGGTAAGAAGCGAAGCGACGATGGCCCCAGCCAGAGCCGCCAATACTAGAACTAACGATAACGAAGCATCGATCTGCCATGCCAGGAAAGTGACGGTGATAGGAGTAATATTCTGCAGTGCAAAAATGATAGTTATCGCCCCAATACCCAACCCCAAAATAAATAGTATAAACATAGTGGTGGATGTATTAATCGGCTACTAATACATTCATAATAGGCCATCATAGGATATATAACAATCGTCGAAATGAAAAAATACCTAGTACCACTAGGTATTTTTTCATTTCGATACAAAATATAAGACCTATTTTGTGAGATGCTTCGAGATAAATCCAGCCATCTTCATCATGTGAACTGAATCCTGACCATCAAATATCTTCTTCAAGGCATCATCTGTCTTGACGATACGCTTGTCTTTTGAATCCTGTAAGTTGTGACCCTTGATATAGACCCAGAGCTTGCTGACTACCTCAGAACGAGGCATTGGGCCATTGCCGACTATTACAGCCAAGTCAGGGCTTACATTCATCGGTTTCATAAACGCAGAGTTTTCTTTTGCCATAGTATTCGTAAACTATATATTACATATTGATAAGATACCTATAAGGCTACCATTTACTATGATTTGGTGCCACTAGCCCTTATCCCACCCCCTATTGCCCAAAATATGGCTTACTATATAATATACCCATGGTTCTAGACTCGATCCGCTCGATATGCGGGCGGGACGAGACCAATTAATAGCATTAAGCATATACACATGAACAAAGCAGCAATCGTAGATGCAGTGCATGCAGTCCTCGGTGGGACCAAGGTCCAAGCTGAGCAGGCTGTCGAGACGACGGTTAACAGCATCATCGACTCTCTCAAGAAGGGCGATGAGGTCTCGATCGCAGGTCTCGGTATCTTCTCAGTCAAACAGCGCGCAGCTCGCGAAGCTCGCAATCCTCGCACCGGTGAAGCAATCAAGGTCCCGGCTATGAAGGTTCCGAAGTTCCGCGCCGCAAAGGCACTCAAGGACGCAGTTAAATAACTCACTCGAGTTATTTGCACACAACGGCTCAATACCGTTGCTATCGAGCAAAAGGCCGCCGTAAAGGCGGTTTTTTGTTATATCGATCAAAATCCTTTATTCCAAATGCGAATGATCGTTCCAGCTTCGCACCACCCAACCCCCCTTCTCCTGATCATGCACAAATATGCTCAGTCCTGTATTGTGCGTTTTCATGGCACGAAAGAGGCCGTCGCAGAGTTTTCCTGTAAGTTGATCTCCAAAAATAACTTTCCCAACGAGAACCCTCATGAATAACCCGTGAGTAATGACAAGTATGTGTTCACCTGGATGTTCTAGAAAAAAGTCGAGCGATTTCTGTGCACGCTCATCCAGATCCTTGAAATTCTCCTCATCCGCAAATCGAAAATCTGGGTCTGCATAATTCTCGAGAAGTATCTTGTCTATAGCTGCTGATTCCGGACTTTTCTTCGGCATACCATACTGAGCACTCGGTCTTAGTCGCTCAATAAAGAGTTCAGAACGATCAAATGGCTTACCGATCACCGCAGAAATAATTTCAGCAGTCTCATGGGCCCGAGTCATGGTGCTCGAAACAAATCCGTCCAAAGGCACGTGCCTGAAGCGTTCAGCAATCACTCTCGCCTGCTCTCTACCCTTCTCGGTGAGCGGAGATTGAGGACCCTGACGATAGAGTCCCACATTTCCTTCACTCTCACCGTGTCTGACGAGATATATATGCTTCATGATTATCCTTGTGGCGCAGTTCCCTTACCGATCCCCTGTATGAGCTCGCGAATTTTCAACCCATAGGTGCCGTATTTCTCTTTCGGAGCCGAGAATGTTGCCGTTGCTGTAACAGCTACGCCATCAAAGAAAAATCTGTCGGTTACCGTACCGTTCGCTGAGAGTCGAGCTATATGGTAGATACGTGTGTCGCCAATAGGGCTCAGGATGACTTCCGATATGAGGATATCACTCCCCGCCTGTCTTGATTCGCAGCGCGTATTGGTGAGGCAGAGTATATATTCACTAGAATGGGTTTCTCTTGAATAGAGAGTTTCGGCATTCATATTTTCGGTCGAGGAGGCTATGGAGATAACTATGTCAGAAAAATCTCTTGGCTTGGTATCATCTTTTGGGCTAATGACCATAGTTGTGATCCCGCTGTGATCGACCCTCCAATGTTCGACGACCCAATCAGGAACATACCAGAAAAATGCTCCACTAGAAAAAAATCCAATCACGTTACTTATATTTTCAGAACGTATTGAAGCGGTGAATATATCAATATCCGATGTTTCGACCAGTATACTCGATGAGGATGCGGATGGCGTCGCGTTTTTCGACACACTCCCCGATGTGTTGATTTCAATCGTTCGAGGAGTACTGTTGAGCACCATCGCCGTCTCTTGGTACTTCATACCGATGTAAAACGTCAGTACCGGCACTACAAGCAAAAACAATACGACTGCCCCGAGTTTCGAATACCATGTCACTTCATTGAATTTGATAGTCATGAGAGTGGATAGTGTGTTACACGCATTGGTGCGGGATGGGAGAATCGAACTCCCGACCACAGTTTGGAAAACTGTTATTA
>JBBTRA010000005.1:0-109584 GCA_038065415.1 Patescibacteria group bacterium | reverse complement strand
AATTCGGCTCTCTGCAAAAGAGCTATACGCGAGTTCGATTCTCGCCGTGGCCTCCAAAAATAGACTGTGCTAGACTTTGAAAAAGGAAGGTTCATCATGAGTACATTAAAAAACACACTTGCTCCATGCACGCATCCCGTGCCCCCAAACCAGTTCGGCATCTTCGCGATGCATTGCAGAGACAACCAACCGATGGACATGGAATCCCTCCAACGAATCTTCGATGGACCGATAGCTGCAGCAGAACGAGAATTGCAACACGAACTTGCCAAGCCGTATATTGTGAGTACCAAAGACTGAAATATCCCATCCTCGCCCTATCTCCCGGCGAGGTTTTTGTTTACGAAACTTCAAATAAGTGGTACATTTCGTACTATCCACCCGCCGGGGTGGCGTAATTGGTAGCCGCAGGAGACTTAAAATTTCCCGATCGCAAGATCTTGTGGGTTCGAGTCCCACCCCCGGCACACAGATACAGTATGGAGTCCTTCATATCCTATATAACCACACTTTCTCCCCTCCTCATGTACGGAGGCATCTTCATTGGCTTCATGCTTGAAGCAAATACAGTCCTTTTCAGCACCATGTTCCTGGCGGAACAGCACCTCCTCGAGCTTAGCATCCTCATCCCCGTTGCACTCGTCGGCTCAATGGCCGGAAATGTCCTCTTCTACTGGATCGGATATGCTGCCTCACGCAAACCGAACCGCTACACCCGGATCACCGACATGATCTCCAAGCCATTCGACCATCATCTCAAGGATCGCACCTGGAGCACCATATTCCTCACCAAGTTTGTCTACGGACTCAACTGCGCCATCATCGTTCGTGCTGGTCAGCTCCGCATGCCATTCGGTCGTTTTCTCTTCATCGATGCAATCTCCACACTCATCTGGCTCGCCATCGTGGGAGCAGTTGGTTATGGATCTGGCTCATTCTTCAGCATCACTGCACAAGATGTGAAGCATGCAGAGATCGGTCTACTTATAGCCCTTGTAGCGTTCTTCGTCATCAAACACCTCGTCTCAACCTACATCAAGAGAGGCCTCAAAGATTAGTCAGCTCAGAATATTCTTCAAGAAACTTCGACGATGTGTGCTCAAGAGGCCAGACTTCTTTATCGCGGCATAATGAGATCTCGTACCATACCCTTTGTGGTTTTCAAACCCATACCCTGAATACTTTCTTCCCAAAAGATTCATTTTCCGATCGCGAAGAACTTTGGCACAAATAGAAGCAAGGGCGATCGTCATCTCTTTCTCATCACCCTTGATAATTGTTTTTTGATTCACATAAGCAACAGGTGCCTTCAAACCACCATCGAGCAATACTTTCGTCTGCATTACTTTGATTCGATTGCGCCTCGCTACAACATTCAAAGAAGATTTCAATGCGGTCCGTATAGCATATGACAAGCCCTTACCATCAATTATTTTTTCACTCTGGAATGTCACCTGGAAATCAACGAGTCTATCATTCTTGGCTTGTTGAATACACACAAACCATTCCTCCCTCTTCAGCTCACTCAGTTGCTTCGATTCTTTGACTCCACGAAATAGCTTCTTGGCTTTTTCATCCAGGAAGACAAAAGCGCCCACGGCGACAGGGCCGGCGATGGGACCGCGGCCAACTTCGTCGATACCGATAGTGAATCTGGCTTTCATTACTCAATTCTGGCAGAAAATCAAAAGAACACAATGGGGCTGAGCCGCTATGCCCTGTTGTATTATATTAAAAATGCCCGACACAAGAAGCGTCGAGCATATGTACGTCGGACTCATGCCACAACGATAGTTGAGCTATCGTTGACAGGTGGATGGAACTGGCCATCCTCACCGTACCAACCGAGCTTCTTCCGGGCAGCTTCCATCCCAAGACGCCATGCCTCAGCTTCTTCTTCAAGCTCCTGCTGGCGACCAAAGTCGAACGTGAGAAAGAGTTCGCTGAGGCGCTGAATCTCTTCGGAAGAATATACCCCTTGAAACCAAGCAGTGATTCGATTGAGGTAGCGCAGGGCTTTGACCTCATCAAGCCGTATCAGGCGCGGATCCTTCGGATCGAAGCACTCTTCGTGCGCATCATCGGCATTATCAGCGAGATCATTGAGTCGCTGGTCACACCATACAATTGTCTTCGAAACATTGTCGACGCCCGCATGACTCGTACCGGCCGTACTCGCGATATGTCCCGTGCGAATCCTCAAACCGCCTCGCTGATCGCGAATGATGAATGCGACGCGATCCTGATATGCAATCCAACCAGGCGGCCGTTCTGACGGCATCAACACGAAATCGGGATCTTTTTGGGGAACAGCTACATCCATCATGAGATTCGCTCTGAACATCCTCCGTTCAAGCTCGATAATGGGATTCTCTTTGAACGCTACCTTTGACATGGTGCCTTTCTGACCTCGCGAACCAGTCGCGGGATCCTTGTTTTTCTGGGCTATTTATACGCCCAAAGAAGCCTCGCGTCAAACTTTTCATTTCGCCGCGTAAACTGTAAACTAGGTCCATGTCCCGCTTTGCCCACCTCCACTCCCACTCCCACTACTCCCTCCTCGCGGCACTCCCCAAGATAGACGACCTCGTCGGCGAGGCCAAGAAACTCAATATGGAGGCGCTCGCTCTCACTGACAACGGTAACCTCTACGGTGCCATCGAATTCTACAAAGCATGTAAGGCCAAAGGCATAAAACCGATTATCGGGGTTGATTTCTTCGTGGCAGTACGATCGAGGAAGGACATGCAAGCGGGCGTCGACAACCGTCGGAGCCGACTGGTACTTCTTGCCATGAATGAAACTGGGTACAAGAACCTTGTTCAGCTTGTCACCAAATCTCACCTTGAAGGTTTTTACTACAAGCCCCGCATCGATCGTGAGTTGCTCGAGCTCCACAATGAAGGACTCATCGCTATCTCCCCGTCATTCTCAGGTGAAATCGCCCAATCCCTCAATAGCAGAAATCAGGACAAAGCCAAAGAAGTTGCGGCTTTCTACAAGAAAGTTTTTGACGATCGTCTCTACATAGAGATCACCCGGCATCCCGAGATCGACGGTCATGAGACAAATATGAAAACCCTCTTGAATTTTGCCAAGAGCCAGAATATCTCCGTCATGGCCGCACATGATGTCTACTATCTGAAACCAGAGGACCGCTTCGCCCGCGAAACCCTCGTCCGCGTGAATTCTCATAGTGACGCCTCCGATAAAATATCTGATAGTGACGAAGATGACTTTTCATTCATTTCCACCGAACGCGCAGAAGAGCTCTTCCGCGATCTGCCTGAAGCTCTCGAGAACACCACCAAGATTGTCGATGCGTGCAATCTGACTATCGAGCTCGGCAAGTGGGTCTTCCCTGCACTCAAAGTAGAGAGCGGTCTCACCCCGGACGAAGAGTTACGACGCATCGTCTTCGCAGGATTCGAGCGTCGCGGAATCGGACAGACTCCCGAACTTACCGCACGCGCCGAATATGAGCTCAAAGTGATCAAAGATAAGGGGTACTCGCCATACTTCCTGGTAGTGGCCGACATGCTCCGCTTCGCCCGCGAGAACGGTATCCTCTCCAACATCCGCGGATCAGTCTCTGGATCCATGGTCACATATCTAGCTGGTATCACCAATATTAACCCTATCGTCTATGAAATCCCGTTCGAGCGCTTCTTGAATCCTGACCGTCCATCTGCTCCCGATATCGATATGGACTATGCTGATAACCGTCGCGACGAAGTCATCGACTATGTCCGCAAGAAGTACGGTGCTGACAAGGTGGCACAGATCGGAACCTTCGGAACTATGGCTGCTCGCGGATCCGTGCGCGATGTGGCTCGTGCCATGGGCTTTGGCTATGAAGTCGGTGACCGCATTTCCAAGCTCATCCCGATGGGCGCACAGGGATTCCCCATGACTATCGAGCGTGCGCTCGACGAAGTTCCCGAGCTCAAAGAACTCTACATGTCCGATGCAGATACGCGCCGTATCGTCGACATGGCACGTAAGATTGAAGGCTGTGCACGACACATCGGCGTCCATGCCGCTGGCGTGGTCATATCTCCGACAGCCCTCACCGACTTCACGCCGCTCCAGTTCGACCCCAAGGGCGAGGGTAAGGTCATCTCCCAATACGACATGTACTCCATCGAAGAGGCGGGTTTGCTCAAGTTCGACTTCCTGGGACTCAAGAACCTCACCATCATCGCTGATACGGTAGACAAGATAAAAAAGATTGCGGGTGTCGATATCGACCCAGACAACATACCCGTCACAGATACAGCAACATTCGAAATGTTGGCGCGCGGCGAAACTGCTGACACATTCCAGCTCAACGGCGACGGTATGACTAGGTTCCTCAAGGATCTCAAACCGACCACCATCCACGACATCAACGCTATGGTGGCGCTCTATCGCCCTGGCCCGATTGGATTCATCCCGGACTATATCGCCAGGAAACATGATAGATCGCTCATCAAGTATCTCGATCCAATGCTCGAACAGATCCTTGAGAAAACTTACGGCATTCTCGTCTACCAGGATGACCTCCTCATGATGGCGCACAAGATTGCTGGCTATACCTGGGGCGAAGTGGACAAATTCCGCAAGGCAGTGGGCAAGAAGATTCCCGAAGAGATGGCACAGCAAAAAGAAAAATTTATCAAAGGGTGCATCGAGCACAGCAAATGGCCTGAGAAGAAGGCAAAAGAGGTCTGGAAGTGGATCGAGCCGTTCGCAGCCTACGGATTCAACAAAGCGCACTCGGTATCATATGGTCGCGTCGCCTACATCACCGCATATCTCAAAGCGCATTTTCCTGCTATCTATCTATCGGCTGTTCTTACCTCTGAGCAAGGAGATACCGAGAAAGTTGCCGAGACCATCGCAGAATGTACGCGCATAGGTATTCCGGTATTACCACCAGATGTGAACGAAAGCTTCAGCCAATTCACCGTCATCAAGGAGGAATCTTCATACCGTATCCGCTTTGGACTTGTGACCATCAAAAATTTCGGCGAAGGCATCTCGACCGCAATCATTGACGAACGCACTCGAACAGGAACATTCACTTCTCTGATCAACTTCCTTGACCGCGTGAAGGACAAAAATCTCAACAAAAAATCCCTCGAATCCCTCATCAAGGCCGGAGCACTTGATTGCTTCGGTGAAGATCGCGGTGTTCTCCTCGCCAATATCGACCTCATGCTCGAGTACAACAAGGAGAGCAGCAAGCAACACGCAGATCAGGATTCCCTTTTTGGTGCGATGGCCGATGCCTCGAGTGTACCGGGCTTGCGCCTTATCCCTGCTCCACCTGTCGACGCTCGTGACCGTCTCGCCTGGGAGAAAGAGCTTCTCGGCCTCTATATTTCCGGACACCCCCTCGAACGCTACCGCGAACAGATCTCCAAAAATGGCATGACTATCAAGAAGGCTCTTGAAGAGCTCAAAGAAGGTGGGCAGACTATATTCGGCTGTATCGTCAATGAAGTACGCCTCGTCCAGACCAAGAAGAATGATACGATGGCCTTCATTACGCTTGCTGATTTCAGTGGCATCGTTGAAGCCGTTGCATTCCCTCGTATATACAACGAATTCAAGAATTCCCTTGTCCCGGACTCTTGTCTTGCGGTGAAGGTTACCCTGAATACCCGAAACGGCGAGAAGGGATTTGTGCTGGAAAGAGTGAAGAGTTTGTAGAAAAAAACCTATCCACAGAAAAAGCGTACTTATACCCAGCTTATCTACAGCTTACCCCCGAAATTCACTGAAATACATATTGACTTCGAAAAGGAAGAGTCCATAATAACTATAGGCTCTCGTTTATACAAAAGATCCTTAAATCAATTTCATAGGAATCACATACGTATCCTTGGCCTCCGGGCCGGATCTAGATTCCGCCTTATATATTTCGGATTCTTTATAATGGACGAGTGCCTACCCTATGGCACAGCGACCCGCTCTGGCGGGTCTTTGTGCATATGGATGCAAAAAATCGCACCCCAAGGTCAGGGTGCGATGCGTCCGATCTATTCGATCGATCTATTGCTGATCAGCTGATTTTGTACTAGGTTCTGATAGACTTTGTTCTGCTGGAGGAGTTCGGCATGCTTACCACTACCCACGAGCTTCCCTTCTTCAAAGACGAAGATCGTGTCCGCATTCACTACCGTAGCGAGGCGGTGGGCGATGAATATCGTCGTGACTCCACGAGAAGCCTCCTCGATTGCATCGTGTACCAACCGCTCATTCTCCGCATCGAGATTGCTCGTCGCCTCATCGAATACCAGTATGTCTGGCTTTTTGACGAGGGCTCGTGCAATACCGATGCGCTGACGCTGACCACCTGAGAGTTTGACTCCCTTTTCACCGATCTGAGTATCCAAACCGTGTTCAAGCTTGTCAGCAAACTCAGCCACACGCGCAATCGTGCACGCACGTCGCAACTCCTCTTCCGACACCTTCGACGGATCATCGATGCCGAAGAGTATGTTGTCCCTGAGTGTCGTGTCGAAGAGCTCGACCTGCTGAGGAACTATTCCGATATGCCTGCGCAACTCACGGAAGTCCAGTGCCTTGAGGTTCACATCACGGATAGTGATTGATCCGCCCTGTGGATCCCACGCACGAACGAGGAGATATACCAACGTCGATTTACATGCACCTGATTTTCCTACAAATGCATGACGCTTGCCGGCTTGCACAGTGAACGAGACTCCATTGACCGCTGGCAACTTCGCCTGGCCATTTTCCTCAGGACCCGAGACTACATGTTTCTCCTCATCGTCGCCTGACTTATTCAGCATGCCCGCCTTATATAACGGCACTGACCGGCGAGGGTACGAGAAGACGACATCATTGAACGATATGTCCGCGGCGTACGAGGCGAGAAGGAGCGGAGACTCTGGCACACGAACTTCCGGCTCGATATCCAGAGTTTGGAAGTACCGGACGATGGATCCATAGTGCCTGACAGCTTCTCGTTGGATACGACTGACCCTCCCGAGTTCTCCGAGCGCCTGGCCGATCCAGGACACGAGAGAGACGAAGAGGCCAAACCCTATCTGTCCATTCATGGCGAACCATCCAGTCAGGAATACCGCTGCCGCATTGAAGAGAAGGATGATGCCTTGCCCGGCGTAGAAGCCGCGATGATGCCATTGCCAGAGACTGATACCAATATCGCTCACCGCTCTCCGCTCATCTGCGACCATGGACACAGCTTTCTTCTCTTGCCCCTCGATGATCACGAGTTCTCTGTTCGAGTGTACATCCGAAGTCACCCTGCTCGACTCTTGCGCCCGTTTCCTGAAACGTATGTACTTGGGCACGAAGGGTTTGTTGATCTTAACAAGGAAGGTCAGATACGTAACGAGTCCACCGAGGACAAGAAGTCCTACCGGCCACGAGATCCACAGCAAGATAGTCACGGGTATGACCGTACCGAGTATTATAGGAATGATGTCGTATATGAGCAGCTTGCCAAGCTCGTGAATGGAATCTTCTCCATCCTTGAGGATAGAGCGTTTGATCCCGGAATGTTGGCTGACATGTTGTCCGAGCGAGAAGTTGAACATATGCTCGAGAGACATGCGGCCGATGAACTCGGGGAACCTGAAGTCTATCTTGTGAAGCTCGTAGTGCTCCCGGAACATGACGATGAGGGTGTTAACCCCTCGCATCGCGAACCAGGCACCCGCGAACCAGAAAAACAACGTGTATCGTTGAGTAGAGAGCATGTTGACCAACTGCCCATAAAAGAATGGGTATGTCGCAGTCACCAGCCCTCCGGCGAGGACGAATATGAAGACTACCGTGAATTGTCGCCCGAATGGGCGGTACAATCCGAGGAGTCGTTTGACAAAGGCCTTGAATGAGTATGTGTTATTCATATGAGTATCTCGCTATATAATAATACATTATTTACTTGATGTCAAACCTATTTTGTAGTGTAATTAGGATTTTTTTGCATATTCTACGCCCGCATGATATACTGATTAGACAAATAGAGAAAATGCCCCTTGCACGAGGGGCATTTTCGTTTTCGAATTATGTTTATGACCTTCGGGAGCTCTTTGCTCCAGAAGACAAATCAGCAACCACAGCAATGACGAGTACCACGATATGCCAGAGATCCCATGATCCTGCATACCAATTCTGAATCACACTATACCAAAGCATGGTATAGGGCATGAATATGAATCCGAGCACCGGCCAATACCAGGTGTTGAATACCCCACTGAACCAGCCCGTGAAGAAATAGAGCAGTGCCGATACAAGACGAGGCAAGAATATTCCGATTAATAAGATGAATGGCATATACGAATTATACCCCTATCCCCACATACCGCAAGTGTAAAAAAGCCCCTCTGCCGATGTGGCAGAGGAGCTTTCTCATTCCTCACAAACTATACAGTCGGAGGAGTCTGCGGCTGCTGCGGCGCTGCAGGAGCCTGCTGATCTGGCTTCTTGTGAAGCATGGTAGTTTGCGAGGGGGTTATGTCTCGCCCGAGAATTATACGCCTCACGCAAGCACCTCCCCTGTTCCGTCATTTTCTTGACCACTCGTCAAAATCTATATCAGAATAGTGGCCCATTTCCGAACTCTGGCGGCATGGTGTAATGTGGTCAAATATTAGAACACGTGGTGTGGTTTTTTGGAATGGAAAAGCCCTGCAGTTGCCTGCAGGGCTCGAGGTTACATTCAGCCTCGAAAGTGTTTACGATATTCAAGCTTTGCGAGCCGCATTACTACGTGCAAGTTCAGCAGCTGCATCTTCGAAGATCTTCGTTTTATCAAACACAAGAGCAAAATCCTGTGTCGCAACATTCCAGACCTGGTCAAACCAATTCTCGCACTTTTCGATCCATTGACCAGAATGGATAATGTCGTACCTACATGCTTCAGGTATTAGACGAGACTTGTCAAACCCAGCCTGAGCATCAAGCGTTCTGTATGCGAGACTGACGAGTCTTTCACGTACCACTTTATCGGTGACGACATCGTGATACGAGTTTCCGGTGCCAAGTGGATTGAGTGCATCGACTGATTTTTTGAAGCTTCCGAAGACGGTATTACCATTTTGAATCAAGGGCAACACTGTTTTGATTTTCCTTTCATAATAATTCACGCGTAGAAAAATCAGACCACAAGCTCCTAGGATAACCGCCAGGAAAAGACCTCTAATGAGCATACTTTGATCCTTCATCAAATAACCAAAGATCCATGCTGAAATCAGAACTGTAACGGCTCCCACGACAGACCATGTTTCCCATTTATCTTCCTTCTTGCTGTAGCGATCCGCATCAATGAGGGCCTGGTTCCATGATTTTTGAAGGACCCTAAGACTTCCGTGATTATTTTTCGCTTCCCAGCTATGCCGGAGCGGTTCAGAGACAACGCGCATCAAACGCTCAACTTCTTCGGTGTTAATACTATTCATTTTTCAAATGCCTTGTTGCGGAACATGGGCTTGCGGCCATCTTTTCTGACTTGCGATCAGAAAGATACTTCATGTCATCCGGAATAGGTCGGCAGCTATTCTGTAGTGTATTATACCATATTTTATGCATGTAAGTCAATATCTCGAAAATGGCTTAAAATATAGCCAAAACTGTGGTATAGTTGTCGCCATGAACATCAAGAAAACCATCGCCCTCATCGTCCTCGACGGCTGGGGCTACCGCGAAGAAGCAAAGGACAACGCCATCGCCGCCGCACATACACCCACCTTCAAACATCTCTGGCAAACCTACCCCCACTCCCTACTCAAAGCATCTGGCGATGCCGTCGGACTTCCCGAGGGACAGATGGGCAACAGCGAGGTTGGTCATATGACCATCGGTGCGGGCAAACCTGCAGACACCGATCTCGTACGCATCGACAAAGCCATCAGCTCGGGAGATTTCGACAAGAATCCTGCATTCATTTCACTCTTCAACCATGTGAAGAAAAATGGTTCCACCTTGCATGTACAAGGACTCTTGAGTCCCGGCGGTGTACATAGTCACCAAAATCATCTCTATGCTTTCCTTCGACTCGCCAAGAAGAATGATGTTCCCCAAGTCGCAATCCATGTCTTCACTGATGGTCGTGATACTGCCCCACAAAGCGCTTCGGCATATGTGAAAGAGCTCGAGGCCGTCCTCGACATCCTGAATGCAGACCTCGCCAAGCCCCGCTTCTTCATCGCCACGATTTCTGGCCGCTACTTTGCAATGGATCGTGACAACAACTGGGACCGCCTCGCCAAGACTGAACAAGCAATGTTCGAGTGCAAAGGCAATGTCTGCGAGATCAAACCATCTGAATACCTATCTGAACAATATCAAAAAGGTGAGCGCGACGAACTCCTCCCTCCTACCGTATGTGCAACACCAGAAGGCACTGGTTGTGCCATCGAAGAGAACGACGCTGTCTTCTTCTTCAACTTCCGCGCGGATCGCGCTCGCATGCTTTCAGAAAAGATGCTTCAGATACCAAAAAACCAGAATATCCTTTTCGTCACCCTCACCGAATATTGCGTCGACTTCACCTGCACGACCGCATTCCCCCCATTCAAGATTGAGACTTCCATCGGACAAGAAGTGGCCGCAGCAGGACTCTCACAAGCTCGTATCGCCGAAACGGAGAAGTTCGCCCACGCGACATATTTCTTAAATGGCGGTCGTGAAGCAAAATTTGAGCGTGAGACTGATGTGCTCATCCCAAGCCGCAAAGATGTGAAGACCCACGATGAGGCCCCTGAGATGCGTGCAGAAGCCATCGCCGATGCGGTCATAGAACAGATCAGGCAAGGAACTAATTTCATCTTTGTGAACTTCGCCAATCCGGACATGGTAGGACATACGGCCAACGTGCCGGCCATCATCACCGCTGTTGAAACTGTGGATGCGCAGCTGAAGCGAGTCGTCGAAGCGCTAGAGAAGGCTGGTGGCATAGGTCTTATAACCGCGGATCACGGAAATGCCGAGCTCAATATCGATCCAATCACCGGTACAAATCATACTGCCCATACAACCAATCCTGTACCACTGATCATCACGAGTCATGACTATACATTGAAAGCGGGTGCACTATTTGATCTTGCACCGACGGTTCTTGATTTATTTGGCCAAAAATCACCGAAGGCAATGATCGGAACATCACTCGTCACCAAAAAATAACTTAGTTCTTCTTCACTAGTAACGCTCCCACATACCTCACGAATAGTATCGATCCCGATGCTATGAATATACCCAGTGACCAGCCAGCAACAACATCGGAAACCCAATGGACATTGAGTACTACACGGGACAGGCCAATGGCGACGATTGCCACCACACAGAGCACAATAGCGATCTCGCGATACACCCATGAGTGCAGCATACGCACTAGAAGATACCCCGCAATAACGAAGAAAGCTGCGGCGAGGGCGGCATGACCACTCGGAAAGCTGGGGTCGCCCAGCATATCGACGAGCGCATTCTCGGGACGTGCGCGCAGGAAAAATGCTTTTACAAGTCCGACGACCAGAGCGGTCGAGCCCACCGATGTGAGCATGATCACAGCGGATCGCCAACGCTTTTTCATGATGAGATAGATGCCGACAGCAAGACCCAGGCCTCCTGTTGCAACAGTGCCTCCGATAGTTGTCACCCAAACCGCAACCACTCGTATCCAATAGTGCGTCTGATTGATGCCGTTCATCAAGGCATTAACATACACATCGAAGTTTGCCATGAACGAGTTGGGCGACCACGCATCCTGGAGTGTTCGTGCCAAGACATAGAGCGAAACAAGATTAAGAATGAGCATGAACAACTCATACTTCTTAAAAATATGGAATCTCATGTTCACAAAACGATATCCCCAGATAATGATGAGGCCTGCAATAATCGCAAATAAAGCAAACTTGCCAACGTATCCGGCAGCTACATGATATCCAGCCCCGAAAATATACCCCACAAAGATAGAGGACGTGGTCCAAGTAACACCTCCGATTACATTGAAAAGCCAAAACTTCTTGACGGGAGCGGAACTAGCACCGACGAGGAACGGCATGAGCGCACGCGTGATAGGACTGAAGCGTCCAATAATCATGGCCTTACCTGTATGCTTGGCGAGCACTGCGTTGGTCTTTTCGATATGCGCGTCAGTGATGAAGAAGTACGGTCGCAAACGATCTATGAATGACAGTCCGTATTTCCTACCAATTTTGAAACCGATATAGTCACCGATGATAGCTCCAACCGCAGATATAAGTAATACGAGCCAGAGATTGAGTACACCCATCTTCGCCAAAAATCCACCAGCAATTATTGTTATGTGGCCAGGTATGAGGGCCCCGATGAGCGGTACACCTTCAAAGGTAGTCGTAACAAAAAGGAAGACATAGCCTCCCTGAGAAATAAGCTCTTCAATATGGCTCACAAAGGCCGAAAATATGTGGATATACGGCATTTCCGACCATTATACCACATGTTAAACACACCCCTCCATTGCATATTTAATAGGTATGCTACAATGGCAATCACTAAGAGTGATGTTTACCCGTAACTAATCATTTACCACCATATGAGCACCGTAACTATTTATTCGACGCCAACTTGCGTCTACTGCAACATGGCCAAGACCTTCTTCAAGGCCAATGATGTCACGTACACCGAACACAATGTCGCTTCAGATCTCGAGAAGCGCAAAGAGATGATCGATAAGACCGGACAGATGGGAGTTCCTGTCATCGATACAGGCAAAGAGGTTATCGTGGGGTTTGATGAGGAGAAAATCAAGTCATCCCTCGGACTGAAATAGGTACCGAAACAAAAAACACCCTGAGGGTGTTTTTTGTTAGAACGAGAAAACTTTATGGTGCGGGTAGGGAGAATCGAACTCCCGTCTCAGCCTTGGGAAGGCCGCATTCTACCACTAAACCATACCCGCTCTTTGATCCTGCCTCTGCAACCGTATAATACTATCGCCAAAAACCGACTTTCTGCAATAGTTTCCTGAACCAACCAACTGATGACGTCGCCTGAACCGGCTCAGCATTGACAACTGCGGCTGTTTTCGACTCGTCAATAATCACTGCCACCGATTCCCCCTCTTTGACAGCATGATACTTGGTGCGAATCTCTGTCTCTATACCCTGCTCGGTCGATAGATATCCTACGCGCGCTGCGAGGGTTGCCTGGCGATCACGAAGCTTGGTGATTTCAGCTTGCGCCTGACCGAGACGCTCACTCGTAAGCCGCGTCTTGCCATATATGTTCCAACCGGCTTTAGCCAGAATAACAACAAGCACCGCTGCAGCTATCATAGTGAGCGGTGAGGCAATGATGCGCTTCGCGAGAGAGCGGTTGCCGTATTTCATGCTCTACAGTATACTAGATTCACTATGTTATTTCACGAAAATTCCAAGAAAGCTGTTCGCGTAGTCATGTTCATTGTCGCCATCTTGGTGATTATCAGCATGATGCTCGTGTATTTCCCGATCGCATAACGCAATCATATCGAGCACTCTAGCAGTCCTGCGCCTGCTGGCACAGGACTGAATAACCCTCGTTAGGTTATTCGCCTGCGCGCATCATCTTGACGAACACATCCTGAGGGATAGTCACAGTTCCGTGCTCTTTGAGGCGCTTGCGCCCTTCTTTTTGCTTCTCACGGAGCTTCATTTTGCGTGTAATATCTCCTCCGGAAAGCGTGCCCGCGGCGTCTTTTTTCTTGCCAGAGATGGATCGGGATGAAATGATACGGCCAAGGGCTTTGGACTGAATCTTGTAGGTGAAAAGCTCACGAGGCATGATGCCATGAAGTTTCTCGACGGTAGCCTCGGCTTCTTGTTCAGCACGGCGACGCGAAACTACGCGAGTAAAAGCGGGCACTGGCTCATCCGCGACGAGTACATCCATACGTACCACATCGGCGATGCGACTCTCAGTGATGTCGTATGAGATCGATGCATACCCCGAAGACACGCTTTTGACTTCATCGAAGAAGTTACGCATGAGTTCGCGAAGCGGCATCTGCATGGTGAGGAGTGTGCGATTATCTCCAAAGTTCTCAGTACCAGTGACCTCAGCTTCATGCTCATATATAGACTTCATGATGGCGCTTAAGTACGCAGGTGGCGTGATTATTTTCAGGGTGACAATAGGTTCCTGAACTTCCTTGATATCTTGTTCATCAGGAAAGAGCGAAGGTGAGTAAACTGTGCTTTTCTTACCATTCTTGAGTTCGACCGTGTACGTAATGCTCGGCTGGGTAATAACGAGCTCGAGGTTAAATTCGCGACGCAAACGCTCGGTCACAATCTCCATATGGAGCATGCCGAGGAATCCACAGCGATATCCTTTGCCGAGCGTACCCGAGGCTTCTTCCTCATACGTGAATGATGAGTCAGACAACCGAAGACGGCCGAGGGCTTGGCGGAGCAAGGCGAGATCATCCTGACTCTCAGGGTATATCGAGGCCCATACGACGGGTCGCGGGCTCTTGTAGCCGTCGAGCGGAGGCAGTACGTCTTTGAGCGAGGCAATCGTGTCTCCGACTGAAGCGATGCCTGGCTCCTTGATGCCGGTGACAATATAGCCAATCTCACCTGCAGACAGAGATTCGGTAGGTGTGTTATCTGGCGCGAATATGCCAATCTCGATCGGTTCGAATATCTTGTCAGCGATCTTGAACTTGAGTTTTTCGCGGCGATGGGCGGAACCGTTCATCACACGGGCATATACGATAACACCGGTGTGGTTAGAATACTGAAAATCGAAAATCAGCGAGCGAAATTCAGTGGTCGCATCAGGAGAACTCGGTGCAGGCACGCGACGGATAACCTCATTCAGGAGATGCTCGACGCCTTCCCCTGTTTTGCCGGAAACTCTCAAAACATCTTCAGGCAAACAATCCAGAAGCTGACAGACCTCAGCAATGACTTCGTCAGTACGGGCCAATGGAGAATCAATCTTACTTACCGTTGGGATAATGGTGAGTCCTGCTTCACGCGCCATATTGAGAGTGGTGAGTGTCTGCGCCTGAACACCCTGGGTCGCATCGACAAGGAGGATCGACCCCTCGACCGCCTTGAGCGAGCGGGACACTTCATATGAAAAGTCGATGTGACCAGGGGTGTCGATGAGGTTCAGGGCATATTCAGTACCCCCTGTAGTCCAACGCATGCGGACCGGCTGCATCTTGATCGTGATGCCACGCTCCCTTTCCAACTCCATGCTATCGAGGACCTGTTCCTGCATCTTCCTCTTTTCTATGGTGCCAGTTATCTCGAGCAGACGATCGGCAAGCGTAGACTTGCCGTGGTCGATGTGGGCTATAATCGAAAAGTTGCGTATGTGGGCAGGATTCATTGCCCAGTGAATATAGCAGAAATGTGCCGATTTACCAATAATCGGTTTACCTATATATGCTAGAGATGCTCCACTTCCGCAGGAGGTACCTTGGCTTTCCAGATCTTGCGGTGGAGCGTGCGCCAGACTTCGGCAAGCTCATTGTTCTTGAGGAGCATGAGCACGAGGATACCCACTCCAATACCGACCAATCCAGCACAAAGACCTTGCAAAAATACTCCCCAAACCTTGGTGAGTGGAAATATGATGGCGAACGGGCGCAAACTCAAGAATGCCGCATACCCCATAATGATCGATGCAGAAAAAGAGTGTAGAAGTGTCGAGAGGACCGGCTTGGAAAATCCACGATACTTCTTTTCGAACATCCACCAGTGCATGAATGTATTCAGAATGATACCAATCGAGTAGGCGAGCGCAAGGACCAGTGCACTCGTCCCCGCCTGACCACTTACTTTGAGCAGATCCTCGAGGAAATAGCGGAAAACAGGATACATGAAGAAGAGCTTGGTAAAGACGTATCCACCTACTACGATAACAGTCGCAGAGATGACGTTGATAAGGAGCGGTCCTGTCGTCTTCCCTTCCGCATAGAAAGCGCGAACGAAGAGCACAATCAAGCTCTGTCCGATGACCGATATCATGAATATAGCAAGCGACGCTGCGGTGAGACGAGTATCCGCCCAGTCGAAATTTCCCGCGCCGAGCACCGTGCGTACAATCTGGGCACGCAAAACAATAAAGAGCACCATGATAGGCGTAGACCAGAATATGATATGCCTCGCCGCGGCAATCATTTTTTCTAGAAATTCTGCCTTATTGCCCGCAACATAGAGCTTGGAGAGATCTGGGAATACCGCTGACGAATAGCTGGCACCAATGATGGTAAGAGGTACTGACTGCAAATTGAACGAGAGACTGAAGACGGCGATGGAACCCTTGGTCATGAGTGATGCCAGTGCAGTCAGAAAGAATGTTGCAAGCTGGTTTGCAGACATGGTGACTGTACGCGGCAGAGACAGGAAGACTGCCTTCTTGATATGTTCCCAATCAATAGTCCAGGTGAAGCGCGGCAAAAGCCCGCTCTCGAGCATGAATGGAATCTGTATGGCCATATGGAAGAAAGCTCCAAGAGCAACACCGATAGCGAGGCCGGATATACCGAATATCGGATAGAGAGCAACAACGCCGATGATGATGCTCGCGTTGTAGAAAAGTGGACTTGCGGCATACACCAGAAAACGACGGTGCATCTGTGTCACACTCGAGAAGAGATTTGAGAGACCGAGCAAGAATGGCGACAAGAGCATGATGCGTGCGGACAGGATGAGATCAGGCAGAGATGGATCATCTGCGAATCCCGGCAACAAGAACGGGACCAATTTTGGAACAAGCACATATGCAATAGCGCTCGCAACCACCATGGCCGCAAAGAATACCGTGAATATCGAGTCCGAGAATTTCCTTCCTTCCTCTGTACCCTTGTCGAAGCGCTCGACGAAAAACGGCAAGAGTATTGATGCGGACACGAGCGAACCTATAGAGACGAAGATGAGGTCAGGGATACGGAATGACGCATAGTAGACATCGAGTGCATGGCCAGCACCGAAACTGTACGCCAACAGTTTGTCGCGGACGAGTGCTAGTATCTGCGACAAGAAGGCAAAACCTGCGAGGAGATACGCGGCCTCATGTAGGCCGCGTATCTCCCTTCCGATGACTGAAAACCACTTCTTTACCATGACTATCTGCTATTTCTTCTTTTCGTTGAGCGGCAAGGAAGATCGCTTCTCCGGGGTCGGAGTAACTGGTGGACGGGCATCCGCGAATGGAGATTTGCCAGCCTTCAGATTTGCGAGTATCAGAACAACTTCTTCATTCTCGGGATTGGTCGCTGCAAGTCGCTCGAACTGCGCTATAGCGTTGGTTATGTCACCTGTACGTGTATACGAGAGACCAAGGAAGTACTGTGCATTCGCATAATCAGGCTGGAGTTTGACCGCAGTCTCGAGCGACTTTGCGGCTGCGGCGTACTCTTTGTTCGTGTACTGGAGCAATCCAAGTTGGAAGAAGAGGACTGGGCTCTGCGGATTGATCTGTGTACCCACCTGAGCAGCCGTAATAGCGTCGGCGAGGTTGCCTTGAGCAGCCGTGATCTGAGAAAGGAGGAATACAGCATCGAGATAGTTATTCTTGACCTGGAGAGCCATGCCGACCGTCTTGAGAGCATCATCGAGCTTATTCTGGGAAGCCTGGAGTTGGGCAAGGTTGAGGTAGAGTGTTGGGTTGAATGCATTCAACTGTATGGCATTGGTATACGCTTTGACCGCATTGTCATATCCATTCTCCATCTGTATGTTCGTCGCAAGCTCAAAGACACGAGCCTGGGATACATAGTTATAGTAGTTCGAAGGATCATGCGCTACCGCACTCTGTGCATACGAAATTGCCTTACCCATCGTATCAGTAATCTCTGCGATAAGCGCCTGTGATGTTGTACCCGTCGCTGAAGCATTCGCCTGAGCGATAAGCTGGTTCGAACGAGCTATTCCCGCTTCAGCACGAGCTTGCAAGTAGATGTCTGACGCATTGAATCGCTCTGCTGAGGCGAAGGCTGCATCTGCGGCGACAGGATCACCAGCAACAGTAAGTGCCTTCACTCCAGATCCGAAATATGCGAGCGCGATGCTATTTTTGACATAAACTGCTCCCCACACAATGGCGACGACGACTACAAGCACCAAGGCCACACTGAGTAATCCTCGGGATCGTGCACCGATACGAGGCGCAATCATATATGGACTCAATACTCCCGAACTCACGCTCGAACCGAGTGCGATTGCGGTGAGGACATAGGTGTAGAAAAGCATAGTGTGCGAAGGAACCGATATTGCCGACAGTATCCACAAGAATGCTGCAGCAGTAGAAGACGATACAATAGTGAATCGAACATACGGATCAGATGGTAGCCGGCGCAATGCACGACCAACAGCTACGATTGCTAGCACAATGAAGAGACCCCAAGCGATAACACCGAAGAATCCTTGCGTGGCAACAGCGGTAGCAAGAAGACTGAATGCGTATGCAAACTCAGCACTCCATGCGTAAGTACTATTCACCGCCAACGGCTTATAGGCAATATATGCCTTACTGAACTGGTTGGGACCAACACCAAATGCTGGACGAGCCTTGAGCGCCCCCACAGCCACATCAAGACTGATCTGCCAGGGCAAACTCAAGGCGGTATGCTGTGTGCCCATCTTGGTAATGACTGGGCCGGCTATGGTGGTACCTTTCCATGAAAAGAGGACTGCAACGAGACATGCAAACACCGGTATCCACGCGAGACTCTTGATGAGCAGGGAGAATCCACCAGACTGATAGCGGATGGAAGTGGCGTATATAGCGAGCCCTGCAAGTACGACCGCTGCAGAAACCCAGACTGTCACGCTATTGATCAAGAAAGCGCCTGCGAACGCTGCAATCAGGAGGAGGAAGTACAGACTCTTCATACGACGTGAAAGTGGTAGGAAGATGAGAGCCGAGATGACAATCAGTGCTATGACCACAGCGTACGAAGCCAAGTCGTACCATGTACCCAGAACTGTGGCGGTCGGACTCGCGAGTACCCCGAGCGTAGCAAAGGATGCTCCGAAAATAAACCTAAGGCCATGAAATGCAGCGAGTATCAAGAACGATGCCATCATGCCCACATAGATAACCGTTGCGCGTTCGATCCTGCTCCGCAGAACAGTGAAGGCCACCAGAGCCGCCACAAAAAGAATGAGTGAAAAGCTTGCCGAGGTAAGTTCGAATCCCTGACCAAAAAATGATTTTCCTGCGTGGAGACCGGTATACGAGGATACCACCAGCGATACAACCACTGCGATACTTGCCCAGAAAACACTTTTTGGAGGCAAAATCACCTTCCTCTGCTTGTATGCAATGATGCCATAGAGAGCAGCTGAGATGATCGTACCGATCCCGATGACGAGCGTCTTGACCACATCGAGCGCCACATACGGAGTCGGCAAAAATGCGATCGGAGCGAGTATCACCGTAGCCAAAAAAATATAGAAAGCGGACGATTCAAGTTTGTCTGGCACGGAGACAGGAGAACTGTCGATCTCTGACTCTCGAGTTGGCTCTGGGATGTACTCTGTGGTAATTGACATGATGCTGGGCGCTTATTTGTAATGAACTCTATTGTATCAATACTCACTCAAATATCAAACTGTGTATTCGTGTATTCAGACGAGAAAATGCCCCCGATTTCTCGAGGGCATTTTCATGTCGCCATACCATAAGCCGAATTCTGTTTACGCAACCATTTATCTGGAATGCATGTCACCATGCACCTCGAGCGACTCTCTCTGCAAAGCCTTGCGGCGAAGCAGAGCACGGTCTTGCACTGAAGTAAGGATTTTGCCGTTGCACCCTCATGTTGCCATGAGATTCACCCTCTTGCGAGGGGCCTCTACCTTTCGGCTCGGGCGTCACTGTTCGCACCTCTGGGTATTACCCTGGCAGGAATTACCTGCTACCTGTCTGCGTTATGGGAGCAATTGCTCATTCCCACAATGCCAGTGTTCGGACTTTCCTCACCTGATCCTGATGGACCAGGCGCGGTTGCTTGATACAGCTGCACATATTATATCATGATTGAATATATTTGACAAGTTCCTTGTTTCCTATTATAGTGACACCAGAAAATCTCGCACTCTCTATGACTTCGAATGCTTCCGACGTGATTCCCTTGAGTGCATCTGCCCTCTTGGTGATTGGGATCTGCTGCTTCCTGCTTTACTGCGTTCTCGGCTACAACAGGCACCGACAGAAAAGTTGGAAAACGGCTCTTCGCACCTTACTGATCACTGCCTTTTCGCTCGCACTGGTCAGTATCGTCATTTTCTTAATCTGGGGACTATCGAACATCTGAATCTCTTTCAACGCAAAACCGCCCTCCTCCGTCGTTCGCCAGCTAGCGTAAACGGAAGAGAGCGGTTTTTTTCTAGACGAAAATACTTTGCTAGGTTCGACTACACAATCTCACAAACTCCTGATACACATGCCAACTCCTTCTTGAGATCAGTCTCATTCTGTTTCTCATATGTAGTGATCTTGGAATAATCCACATGTTCAAGTTTCTTGGCGAGCTCCTTGTAGGTCTTCTCATCGATAGACTCATATGGAGCAAGCTTGTAAACGGTATTCTCGCGTGGCAAGAATGAGAGTCCACCAACCATGTCCCAATTGTTGTAGACCCAGTTTGCCACAGCGATCCACTCATTGTCTCCGATCGAGATCGTCACAGATGGGTTGTGCTCCGTGAAATTCTCTTTGACCATCTTCCAGTACTCGAGCTGTTCGATAGCAGTGAGATCGTCACGGAAAATCGAACCAGACGGAGCTTTGACTGGAAACTCGAGTACATAGGTAGTCGCATTCTCTTCAGTCTGTCCTACTTCTGGATAATATGGGACCCCCTGATCCTTGAGCATCCTGAAGAGAGCATCAGTTGCTGCAATGCGGATGCGGCGGATGTAGAACTTGGAGTGACGAGGGTGCATACCTGATGAACAGTCGACAGTCTGAGACAGAGTTCCTGATGGCTTAACACACGTGATAGCAGTGGACTCGTTGACACCAAATCTCTTTGCATACTCCTTGTTGACGCGGATAGCTTCTGCCTTGAGCTTCTTCATGACCTCAGGCTTGCGGACGGCCGGGCTATCCCACTGTCCAGTGATAGACACTCCGAGCAGGCGCTCGCGATCACAATGCTCTTTCCATTCTTTGGAAAGATACGGGAAATTGGTGAGGGTAGACTGATATGTTCCGAGGATGGTGGCGATGCGTATCTTCTTCATGAGCGTCTTCTCGGTATCCTCTGCACGAGCTACGATCTCAGAGAGGTTGCAGAACTGTTTGGACTGGAGGATGATCTCGCCACATGGATTGGTACCGATCGGACCGACGATATGCTGACCTGTAGAGTCGAAGTAGCCTTTGTACTCCTTGAGAGCCTTTATACGGCGCTCGGGAAGGGTTTTTGCCAAGGATCCACGGTTGAATATGCCACGCTCTCCAGAGCGGCTTTCGACGAGAGCCATCCATTCTTTGAGAAACTCTTCATTGGTCGGCTTATTGATATATACAGCTGAGTTGTTGGCCAACATACGATGAGGATGAGTCATGTAGAATGCGCCCTTCTTGGCATCGCGGATATGATCATCACTCAGATCTGAAAGCGATATCATGGCGCTGCGACGGACCCCACCAGCAACTACGCAATCCCCAATCATACAGATGATGTCGTGAAGATCGATCGGGCGCAGACGCTTGCCCTGGCGAGTGAGCATGACTTGGCGGGTAAAATTGAGGAGCCTCTGAAGCGGAGCGGGACCTGACGCCTTACCTCCCATAACCTTAAGACGAGCACCTTCTGGACGAATCTGAGAATAATCAAACTCGATATCCTTTCCTGCGGCCCACGCCTTCATACCGACAGTGAGAGAGTCGGACCAACCTTCTTTGTGATCAGGAATGACATGTGTCGAAAGCTTCTCGCCCGTCTGCATGATGATCTGAGGGAACTTCTCGACGTTGGTCGGTTCAACGGCCCATCCAGCACCAGTACCACACATAGAGATGTACATAATCTCAGCAAGATCCTGGAATGATTCTGGGGCGATGAACGAGCAGTTATACGCGCACACATTGGTGACTCGGGCGGCTTTGCCGGAGAATTGGAAGAGTCTCATCGAAGGCATTGCTTCCTGCTTGATGATAGCCTCACGAACTTCTTTGTATTCGGCATCCTTGAGCTTGGAGCCAAGATTCTCCTTCATGAAATCCATGTATCGATTGACCGTCTCGATGTAAGTTTCGCGACGATTTTCTGCTTCGATCCAGCGCGAGTATGAACGATAGTACACGAGTTCGCCCAGAGCGGTACGGAAAGACTTCTTGGACTCGGTAGCGAGCTTGCGAACATGCTCAGGAACCTCAAATCCGACCGCACGGAGCTTGGCACGCTCTTCACGGTAGATCACATAGTGCTTAGCAGTCTTCACATAGTCGGAGCGCATGAGCTCAGCCTCGACGATATCCTGTACACCCTCGACAGTCGGCACGAAATTGGCGAACTTCCTCTTGATGCGAGTAAGTTCGGAAAGTACTTGCTGGGCGACCATCTGCGCATCCTCGAGAGATCCCTCCTTGACGGTGTTCATACCTTTCCATATAGCGCCTGCAATCTTCTCCAGATCGAATGGCACGATCCTTCCGTCACGTTTGATAATCGTAGGGATAGAGGCGGCTTTAGCCGACCCCTTTGATGCGGTTTTTTGTTTCTTGGGCATATTTTTAACGACAGCTCTCGTCTGCCGGCGACACTAATTTAATAATCACTCCTAATTTACTCTCATTGTACTCCCGAGCACGTCATAAAAAAAGATGTGGATAGCGCTTTAGATCATAAAATTACACCTTGTCTATAAGTGTTGCTAGAAAGCGACCGTACTGCCCTCTTTTATGCCAAATTTTTTTGCGCCCCCAGCCGTAACCTCAAGAACAAATTGTGCTGGCTCGGGTGGGAGGAAGGTTTCTGGGTATGTTTCGGGAGAAATTCCCTCCAAAACACCGATAATCCTCTTGTCGGACGAAATCCATATAATGTCTATGCTGAAATTCATATCTTTCATCCAAAATGAATGCGCCCCGGGCTGCGGGAACATGAAAAGCATACCTTCATCAGATGCGAGCGGTGCATACCCGCTCAATCCAAGCGCACGAGTAGACGGCGTCTTGGCAACATGAGTATAGATAAGACCAGTCGGAGCATAAAGTGGAAGCAACCCTTGCTTCTCATCTTCACTGAGGAGTACGGGCGACGATGTGGCACTCGCCGAATACTCAGCGAACAGAGTCGTGGAAGCGGTCTCGGGTGTCGTGCTCGCAATGTATTCACGGAACGAAGGAAGTGCTTGTGTCGAGATGCCATAATCAGCCAAGTAAAAAAGTACCCCGATACTGATGACGACCGCTGCGAGGAAAATTGTCTGTGATGGGCGCATGTGGTAGCATTTTACCATACAAGCATAACCATCAAACACCATGGACACCTCCGCAATCTGGCCTGTCATCGTCGCATCTATAGCTGCCTTCGTCATCGGAGCCATCTGGTACTCTCCACTTCTCTTCGGTAAAGAATGGATGACTCTCATAGGTTCGACCGATAAGGATATCGCTGAAGCCAAAGCAAAAGGAATGGCGAAGTCCTACATCGCACAGCTCATCGCTACCGTCATCACCTTCACGGTCATGGCTTTCGCCATCTCGGAAGTCGGTGCATATAGCGCCCGCGACGGAGCGTTCGTCGGACTCATCGCGTGGGTAGGCTTCGTAGTACCCGGAGCTATGAGCAGCATGTTATGGGAGAAGAGATCTCTCAAGTTCGTCCTTATCACTTCTATATGTGCGCTCGTTTCGTGGATCATCGGTGGATCAATCATCGGTGGATGGTATTAAGGAAGGAAGGACACCCCGCACACGAGTACGTGCTCCTCGATACACGAAAATCCCCTGCAGGGGATTTTCTAGTCCTCAAAAATTTCTTGCTAGAAATTTTCTGTGGATGTATCTCGAAGCACGTGCTCGTGTGCGGGGTGTCTAATTCTAAAGTACAGGAGACGACTGTGTCGCCCTCTTCTTGAGAGCCCATGAACCAGGACCTGAAGCCAAGATCGTGACGCTTGCCATGAAAAGAATGAAATCGAGTTCCCATCCACCCATGAACGGCTTACCGAGTTTGACGCTAAAGTATGCTCCGATCATGACAGCAGCAAGAAGTACTGATGCAATGCGAGTGTATACACCCAGTATGAGCGCTATACCACCAACTGTCTCAATGAACGCGATGACATATGCCATGAATGCGGGAAGGCCTATCATGCCAAAGAATCCTGCGGTGCCACTGATATCAGAGAACTTGGCAATACCATGAACAAGGAATAACACACCAACTCCAATCCTCAAAATAAAGAGGCCTGTGCCCGCGTTGAGCCATGAAGGATTTTTCATAAGTTTATATGATTAATTATTTATATACCGTCCATTTTACCCATATTGAGTCCAAATTACCACTAAAAAAGGCCGATACATCGGCCTCGATACTGATCAAGAGAATTGTTCAGTGATTATCTGGTGCTCCATGAGCTTTTCATGCTTGTAGTGACGGAGGATACGGATACGCAACTGCTCACCGTCAATCATGCGCGGAATCCACAGCTTGCTGTCATCCATCATCTCACTCCACGGGAGATCATGTACCGAAAACCAGCCCGTCTCTACGATACCTTCACTCAACCCATGCTTGTCGAGCAGGTGCTCGGGGATGATGGTTTCATAGAGGTGCACGACCCACTTCAAGGTGGCGTGTTCAAATGAACGAGGAAAACCTCTTACTGTCCGGTAACTCTCGATCACTCCGACTCGATACAAGTTTCCCAGAGGGATCTTCCACGCATTGCCGGATTCCTCGAATAGCTCTCGCTGAGCCCCCTGTTTGTGGCTACGATCACCTGGATCACGGCCCCCGCCAGTAAGACACCTTTTTCCGATACCAACCCTTTTCCTGACACGATCTCTGTCCTCTTCACCCTTGGGTGCTTTCTTGACCAAGAAGAGATGCCTGTCTGGCGACCAGCTGTGCGCATCGTACGCCAAAGTGATATTACCGACATGCTGCGGTTTTTGAGTTTTCATGCTTCGCCTTTCTGTCCGCTAGCCTACCGTCCGCGGAAAATGAAGTCAACCAGCCATGACGAAACTACGACGGAAGCTTGTGCCGGAACGATGTGCCAAATTTAAAACTGACAATGATAACAACAATACAAAAAATCAGAAAAAATGCGACAGCAACCTTCTCTATACCCACACCTGATACCGTCTCGATATACAGTACGATCCAAGCCCAAAATCCGACATCTTCCATATAGTTACTTCTTTAAGTTCCCTTTACTAGCTTCAGACTGCACATCACGAGCAGCTTTTCGATATGCGCAGTAGTCACATGCCTTCGCGGGAGCCGGTGCTTTGTCTTGCATCAAACATTTCCTGATCTCAGGCAATACCTTCTCCACCCACGAATCGTCTCCCGTATAGGGGATCACATCTATATCGAACTCGAGTTTAGCATCGAACGCCTCCCGGTCGAGCTTACCGTTGCAGTACACAAAATATCCTGTGGGAGAGACCTTGAAGCCATTCATGCGAAAAAGCCACTGATACACCTCCATCTGGCGTTTGTAGCCGATCTGCCATTCTTTGTCGAGTGAGACCTTCTCCTCCTTGCTTGTTGATTTGTAATCTACAATCATGACTTCCCCAGTGCTATCCACCCATATATCGTCGATAGCTCCCGTCACCAGCAGATTGCTCGGTTCGTGCACATATCTGATGCCTTTGAAATTGCTGCGCCATAGCTCGAGATCCTCATGTTGGAATGGAATTACATCTTTGAGTCCATATGCATGCATGAGAGGATGTGGGCGTTTCTTGGCACGATGAATGTCAAATTCCTTCTTAAGGAGTGTATCCACAGCGGAATTGAGTGCAAATGGAAATCCTGGTGGACGCGCAACACCAAGGCGAGAGTCAAGATAGAAACAAAGGGGACAATTGAGGAATAGGTCTATCTTGGAGCGACTCACCTTGAAGGCCTCATCACTAGAAGGGTCGAAGATATTGCGTGTACGGCGGGAATTGTAGTAGTCAGACATGGCCCAAGTTTACAGGGAAAAGTGGAAAGTGGAAAGTTCTGTACATAAAAAGCCACTGAACAGAGATGCTCAGCGGCCGAGTGAATAGTACCAAAACTTACCGTGAAATAACGAGATAGCCTCCTGGATCAGTGCCCAGAAACACTTCTTGGAAAGGTATTCCTGGAAAGTAGTAACGCACGAATTGCAAGAGATGCTCAAACCTATCAGGAAACACCAGTTGCCCAAGGATAAATCGACCTTCCACCGCCTCCGCCATGCCCGGGAGAGACGGTTTGCACAGGTAGTCTGCCTGCATGAGTTCAAGTCCCCGAATTACGGTCCTCATGCGTAATTCGTTGAAGTGACATCCTTTACAACCATCCTGAACAGCGCCAACTACATGAAAAAATGACATGAGTTCACCTGACTTTATCGGTATGATCATTGCGGTACCTTTCTACTTGAAAGCTACTCTGCCGAACATAACCTGTCAAACTACTTCAGTGCCCCTTCTTTCTTCAAAATCTTGATCTTATTCTCGACACCCCTGTTATATCCACCCATCTTCCCATCTGTTCGAATAACACGGTGACACGGAATCTTGGAGTCATAGTTGGTACTCAAGATATTTCCTACAGCACGAGATGCCCCTGGCTGACCGGCTTTTTGTGCAACTTCTTTGTAAGTTAAAACCTTACCTTTAGGAATGCGGCGCACAATGGAAAATACTTTTTCGGTAAATGAGGTTGTTTTCATGAAGACAGTGTAGCATCCTCCAATAAAAAACCGCACATCCTACCGAGAGGCTGTGCGGGTTGCGGCGATCTTGCGCGGAATACGCTGTTGACGACGGACGGATCGGAGACCGCGATAAAACGGCTCAGACCTGAGCGGGACATCATCGCCATAGAAGTCATTCCGAGCAAGCTGTGCGACTGAAAGCTCGGGGAGACTGATCTTCTGTTCTACGATGACCTCGATAGGTTCGGCATTCTTGCCGATTTTTTGAATCAGGACTTCCGCTATCTCCTCCGGACCAAGGCCTTTCAGAGAGTCAGCCGTTGCCTGATCGACGATCACGACATCCGCGGCGCCTTTTTGCTTGATGCTTCCGATGAGCTCGTGGAGGAAGCTACGATCCCGTGGCACAGAAACTACAACGCACGCAAGACGAGCAAGACTTCCAACAAGCAAGGGATTCTTGCCTATAGTGTTCATGTACTCCTCCTTTCTTCTGAAGAGCTCAGAGCATTCTTGGGGAAGGCTCCTCGCACAAGTCGCTTCCTCCGTTTGGGAGCGAGGCGATACCGATGCATGTTCTTCAGCATGCCACTGACGATATGTGCGATGGACTGGACCGTTCCTAGATCCGCTGTCGGATCTACTTTGAGCGGTTTCAGTGCACCATCGATACGGACGAAGTACTGAAAATTGAGATCACCGGAAGATCGTCGCGCACAACTAAATGCGAGCGCCAGTTTCTCTTGCGATACTTCGTAGCCGTCCTGAGGTTCACGTCCTACACAGGACTGATCCCGCTGCTCACTTGTCGAGACATCCTGCCCCAGCAGTTCGACCAATCGTTGATTGGACAATGAATCACCCGGCTTTACAAAAAACCAGGGACCCTGAGATCTTTTTTTCATACAAACTCCTTATTTTGATGGTTCAAATTCATATATATTAAACCATAGATACATCAAAAAAGCAAGGCTTACCTTGCTTTTTTCCTCCGTAATTTATCCTTATTTAGGAGTGACAGTGACTTTCTTCATGACCACCTCAGAAATCGGCCTATCACCAGGTCCGACCGGTGTTGTTGCAATAGCATCAACGACCTCCAAACCCTTCACTACCCTACCAAAGATCGTGTAGTTATGGTCGAGAGGAACGGTCTTGTGCATGATGAAAAATTGACTGCCATTGGTATTCGGTCCGGCATTTGCCATAGCCACTGTACCACGCGCATAGCCCGCCTTGTATGATTCTGTAGCTGGGTTCAGTTCATCTGCAAATTTACCACCTTCAAACGATTTTCCTCCCATGCCAGTACCCGTTGGATCGCCGCCTTGAATCATGAAGCCTTCAATTACACGATGGAAAATGATTCCATCGTAATATCCTTGCTGTGCCAGCTTCACAAAATTTTCAGCAGCTTTTGGCGCATCTGCATCGTAGGTCTCGAATACAATGGTTCCTTTGGTGGTTTCTATAGTTACGGTATGCATGAGATTTTTTGTCTGATTATTTGTAGAAGGTGTTTGAGACTGTTGACCTGTGGTTGTCTGCGGCTCCGGGTTGCCCAATGGGACCGAGACATCTGTACTCGTCGAATATGCATCAGCTCTACTCTCCGGTGCAGTAGACGCATCATCTGGGCGAGTCTGCCACCATTGTAGCCCCGCAAGAACAATGATTACGATGACAATCGTCACAAGCCAAGGGAATTTTTTTGGTTGTTCTGTGTTTTCCATGATGATAAAAGATTTTTACTCAAAGATTATAAAGCTCTTTAGCTTTGGCGACAACTTTTTGTTTGGCCTCATCGAATGGCATAACCAGAGTTGCTCCAGCTGCAGCACGATGCCCCCCGCCACCAAAGCATACTGCGAGCTTTGAAACATCGAACTTCTCCGCATCGCGAGTACGGAAGCTGGCTTTTACCTTGCCAGCCTCGCTCTCGATCAATGCGATACTTACATCCCACCCAATAACACTGCGAAGTGCACCAGAGATAGAGCCCGTGCCCATACTTATATCTTTAGGATCGATGCCCCGCGCAACCAAAGCTTGATGAGTAACCAGAGATATGGCGAGATGTCCGTTGAGAAAAACTTCTATGGAACTGAATGCTAATCCCTGGAGCGCGATAGAAGTGGGTGTATTGGTATTCTCCATGTCCGAGATTACTCCAGTAAAATCTGGAGCGATTCGTGCTAGATCAGCAGCCATACTTAGAGTCTTTGCTGTAGTCTTACCATATTTGAAGCCTCCCGTATCTGTGTAGGTTCCAATAAAAAGGTTTCGCGCAATATCGGCAGTGATCTCAACATTCCATTCCCGGAAGAGATCATAGATCACCTGTGTGCACGATGGGTACGAGTCTTCGACCAAGTTGACCATGCCAAATTGCTCATTCGTAGGATGGTGATCGATTACAATCATGGGCAGTACGTCAGCAATACCCGTTTCCCTGAGGCGAGAGACCATCTGCAGTGAGCCACTATCAAGAACGATGAAGAGGTCAAAGTCAGTCGGGTCAATATCAAAAAAGCTCTTACTGACGATCTCTGTTGCCCCCGGAAAATGCATGAATGCATGCGGGATCTCGGAATCTCCTTTGATGACGGTCGCTTTCTTGCCCATGCCGAGAAGGGCGAGCTTCATAGCAAGCGCAGAACCGACAGAGTCTGGGTCCGGCGACGGATGGCAGTGCAGAAGAATGGATTTCGCCTTCTGTATTTCAGCGAGGATGAGCGGGGCTTTTTCTCTAATACGTGGTGTGGTGTCGTTCATAGTGGAATTTATAGTAGCATGAAATATGCCTACTGACCTGCTGAGGCCTTCAGCGCCAAGTAATACACCCTCTCTTTTTTGGCAAAGCGTTCGATGGCATAGCGGAGCATCGTGCGCGGCATAGTGGCGGCGTGCTTTTCCAAGAATGACACCAACAACTGTTCATCCCTCTTTCCCATTTCGCGGAGCATCCAACCAGTCGCCTTATGGATCAGGTCATGATCATCATCGAGCAAAATCTCGGCGATGCGTATCGTATCTTTGAAATCTTTTTCGCCGATAAAATAGTACGTCGAGACGATCGCTATGCGCCGCTCCCAGAGGTTTTTCGATTTTGCCAAGCGATACAGCACGGTTCGATCCTTCACATATTCAAATAGATACCGCCCGAGAATATAGGGAGCAGATGTATCAACTAGATCCCAATTGTTAGCATGCTTTGCATGAGATAGATAGAACTTGGCGAGACGAGTACATTCTGCCTTGTTCCCCACCTTTGCAGCAGCTTCGAACTTCATAACCAAGATTTCAAGAGCAGTGAATCGGCATTCATGAATACCATCCTTGAGCAGTTTCTCAACTTCATCGAGAGGAATACTAACAAATCGACGAGCAGTCTTCCGTTGTGTGGGCACCGTAATACCGAAGAATCGATCCCCTTCTCCATACTGACCCTTCCCTGTCTTGAAGAAACTCAGAGCGCCAACGGCTTTGAGGGGATCGCCCTGTGATTGCAGCACCTTTTTCACAGAAACCGCGTCCATGGCACACTACTTGAACAGGACAGGTATCTCTACAGCCATGTCCCGCGCCGGATCTCCTGAAGGATTGTCATTCTTGAGAATGAGAGTGCCGCGGCGTCCAAACGCATCAGCGTTGGCGGGTACAGCAAAATTGAGAGATATAGTGAACGGCACACGATCTGTGGTCATCCATTCCCCCTGTGCTTGAGCGGGTCCCTCTGCAATGATGAGACCATCACCATCAGTGAGAGTCACCGGGAAGCTCGCTTCAAAGTACCAGGGGCCACGGGCAAATCCAGAGATGACGAGCGGAGACGATATAGCCGTCCCAGGCAACGGTGTAGTCACTTCGATCATATCTACAGTAGCGCCACCTGAATACGCGACAGGTCGTGCGGTGGCCAGATCGATAGGGGCATGTGCCCATTTCTGCGACACAAAAACAGCCACCACCACAATGACCACCAAAGCAACCAGGAACCAGCCTATATGTTTGATTTTCATGAATACAATCTATCATATTCGACGGTAATAATCCCTAGGGCGTCATCTCTCCCAAAACTCCTATTTCCATGCTATATTAGGAGCCATGCCCCGCATCTATATCCGTGATCTCAAGAACCATGTCGGCTCAGAAGTCTCTATTTCTGGCTGGGTAGACATTCGCCGCGATCACGGCAAACTCATCTTCATCGATTTCCGCGACATGACCGGCAAGGTACAGTCCGTCGCCCTTCCGAACAATGCCGAGGCACACGCAGTAGCAGGCACAGTCCGCCCTGAGTGGGTAGTCCGCGTGACCGGTATCGTCAACAAACGTCCCGAGAGGATGATTTCCAAAAATAAGGAGACTGGCGAGATTGAACCGAACGGAGACATCGAGATCGAACTCAAGAAGCTTGAGGTTCTCAACGAAGCAGAGACCCCTGCTATCGACGTACGCAGTGATGGTATGGAAATCGGTGAAGAAGCACGCCTCAAATACCGCTATCTCGACCTGCGCCGCCCGAGAATGCAACAAACTATCCGTACCCGTCACAAAATCATCAAACATGTTCGTGATTTCTTGGACAAAGAAGGTTTCATTGAGATCGAAACACCAATACTGACAAAATCTACACCCGAAGGTGCGCGCGACTATGTAGTTCCGTCCCGACTCGAACAAGGCAAATTCTACGCGCTCCCCCAGTCTCCTCAGCAGTACAAACAGCTTCTCATGACCTCAGGTTTCGAGAAATATTTCCAAATCGCCCGTTGCTTCCGTGATGAAGATACTCGCTCGGACCGTCAGCCAGAGTTCACCCAGATGGACCTCGAGATGAGCTTCGTCGAACGCGAGGATGTCATGGCCGTCAATGAAGCCATGCTCATCGAGATCGTCACCACACTTTTCCCTGAAAAGAAAATTCAGGCTGTCCCATTCCCGCGCATCACCTACAAAGAAGCGATGGAAAAGTATGGAAATGATCGTCCTGATATCCGTACTGACAAGAATGATCCAAATTTGCTCGCCTTCTGTTGGGTGATTGATTTTCCTTTCTTTGAGAAGACTGAAGAAGGTGGTTGGACATTCACACACAATCCTTTTTCAGCTCCAAAGCCAGAACATATGGAAATGCTCATGAACAAGGAGAACGTTGGCGACATCCTCACCACACAGTATGACGTGGCACTCAACGGCTTTGAGATCGGTGGTGGCAGTATCCGCAACCATAACCCAGAGGCACTCAAAAAAGTCTTCGAGATTATGGGCTATCCCACAGAGACTATTGAGGCTAACTTTGGACACATGCTCCGTGCACTTGGATCAGGAACTCCTCCGCACGGCGGCATCGCCTGGGGACTTGATCGTCTCGTTGCATTGCTCACTGGAAGCGCATCCATCCGTGAGACCATCGCTTTTGCAAAGACCGGAGAAGGTCGCGACCTCATGATGGATGCTCCGAGCGAGATTTCCGAGAGACAGTGGAAAGAGCTTGGTATCGACATCAGGAAGAAGAAGTAATCTCCACAGTGAAAAGTGCCCCTCGCGGGCACTTTTTATTTATCTATTCAACCAAGTGACAGTAAGTTGTAACACCATCGCAAATGTCACCCAGAGTAAATATGGAATCTGTGCATATGCGAGTCCACGAGAATAGGGCCAGATAGCGACCATCATCCAGATGATTGTCGCGAACACAAGAACAATATCGACAGCCGCGAGATAGTTATTCTGCAATCCAAATTGGAGCGGCGTGAATGCAAAATTGAATATGAGATTGAGGGCGAATGGAAGCGCAACGATACCAGCGATTTTGTGCGTTGCCGCCAAATAGAAAACGCGGAGGAAAGTGATGGCTATGATCACATACAACACAGTCCATACAGGACCAAATATCCATGAAGGCGGAGCGAATGAGGGCTTGATGAGCGTTGCGTACCAAGAATAGGTTGGTGACATGGTTTGTATAGGTTATGAATACTCTTATTTACTCTCCTCAAGATCCAAGCACACCGAGTTGAGGCAATACCTCTTACCTGTTTCAGTCGGACCATCATCGAACACGTGCCCGAGGTGCGAACCACATTTCGCGCAGACGATCTCTGTGCGACGCGAACCCATCGAATCGTCCGCAACTTCTTTCACTGAACCTGGCAAGGCCTGATCGAACGATGGCCAACCAGTACCCGAGTCGAACTTCGCATCCGATGAGAATAATGGTGAGCCACACACCTTACAGATATACATACCTGAGCGATCATCATGTAGGAGCTTTCCAGAAAAAGGAGCCTCGGTGCCCTTTTCGCGAAGCACATGATATTCCTCGGGAGTCAGTTTCTTTTTGAGTTCTTCTTCGTTCATGTGTTTCTGTTATTCAAATATCACCCTTTCAACAATTCCCCAAACCTCTTTTCCAATTTCTCCAACTTCGGCGCGATCACGAGCTGGCAATAGGGCTGATCTAAATGAGTCTTATAATACTCCTGATGATATCCTTCTGCTTCATAGAATTTTTCTAGCTTATGAACCTCGGTGACAACTGGCTTGTCGTACGCTTGCGTATCATTCAACTCTTTCACAAGTGCTTCCGCTTTTATCTTCTGCTCATCATCTGTATAGAAGATCGCTGAGCGATACTGCGTACCAACATCACTCCCTTGCCTATTCAGAGTTGTCGGATCGTGCGTATTGAAAAACACCGCAAGTAGATCATCATAGGTGATGGTGGCTGGATCATACTCGATCCTGATAGCTTCCGCATGACCAGTGTCTCCGTTCGAGACCTGGTCATAGGTAGGATCAGTGATATGTCCACCAGCATATCCTGACTTCACGGAAGAAACGCCTTTGAGCGAAGAGAACACTGCCTCGGTGCACCAGAAGCATCCGTTTGCAAATACAGCGACATTAGTTTTAACACCATTCATGACTCTAGTATAGCACCCAGCGTTTTATCACGCGCAGTGGTACAATACATGTATGAATCCACGTCACCTCATTTGGATCGGCGTAGTGGTAGGATCGGCCATCGGTGGCTGGGTACCAGCGCTGTGGGGAGCTGGAGCCTTCTCTCTATCGGGGATCGTCGGCAGCATGATCGGCGGTGTTCTAGGAATATATATAGGCTTCAAACTCGCCAGCTGGTAACGAAAACACCCGGTATACCGGGTGTTTTTCAAACGCGAAGCATGCAAGAGGCGTTAGCGCTTCTTGGTATGCTTGTGCGCGAGGCGAGCGCGCTTTGCGAGAACACGCTTCTTGGTCTTGCGTGAACGCGATGCCTTTTTCTGTACTGATGCTCTTTTTGCCATGATGAAAATAGTATAGCACGGGTTCCGCGATTATTCAAAAAGAAAATGTGCACTGTGAAGCGCACATTTTCCGAGAACTACCTTCGCTTCTTTGAAGACTTTTTCTTCTTCGAAGCTTTCTTGGTCGTCTTCTTCGCGACCTTTCTCTTTTTCTTTGTTGCCATGATAGGAGTGAGCTAAATTACTACTGCCAATGCTCGACCATCATCTATTATAGAGCATGTGCGCACGAATGCGAGCGTTTTTTTGCAAAACTGTGTATAACCCGTGATGCGTCATCACGGAGCAATCCTCGGAGGAGGATAACATTTTTTAATGATATGATGCCCCCATGGATATATCTGATGAACAACTTGCGGAACTCAGCAAGACGGGCGACGATACTGCATTCGAAGAATTGGTGCACAGATATGTCGCACCAATATATCGCTTCGCTCTACACTACACGCGCAACCCAGAAGATGCTGAAGATATTTCTCAGGACGCTTTCTATAAAGCATGGAAACACATCAAGAGACACGCCAAGGGGAAACCATTCAAGCCGTGGATCTTCGCTATCGCCCGTAATACTGCACTCGACTTTCTCAAGAAGCGAAAAGTTCATGCGTTCTCTACTCTTGACGGCGATGAGACAGATATCTCTTTCGCCGAGACACTCGAAGATACTGAGCCTCTTCAGCCAGAACTATTCGAACGTGAAGAGCTCTCTGCACAACTTACCGAACTGATGGAGATACTTCATCCGGACCATCGCTCAGTACTCATTCTTCACTATCGCGAGAGCCTCACGTTCGAGGAGATATCCGATGTACTCGGAAAACCCATGAATACCGTCAAAAGTTGGCATCGTCGCGCACTGATCAAGATACGCAACCTACTGCACCAAAATACGGCCTAACATCGTATATATGACATGACCAGCCCTGATTCATACAAACAGATCATCATCCGACTAGAGGCATCCGAGCCTCCTCGAGATCTCGCCATGCGCATCAGCATGCGCATACAACATGCGCGCACCATCAGGAATCGCGTGCATATCGCTGTGCACGGAGCAGTCATTATTGGATCTATCGTGGTCTTCGTTCCTGCCCTGCAATATGCCGGTGCGGAGGCGAGTCAGTCGGGTTTTTATGAGTATGTCTCGCTCCTTGCTTCTGATGGATCACTTCTCATCTCAAGCTGGAAAGAGCTGGGAATCTCCATACTGGAGTCTGCTCCCATCATGGGTGCTACCATCTCAGTTGGCGCACTCTTCCTCCTGACAAACTCTCTCAGGAGAGGTGTCCGCCGCATTGCCCCAATACGACCAGCGTTGGCATTCAAAAATTAATTATTCTAGCGCTCACACCTATGAACATGCACGACATTTTCAGATATATACAGTCCCCAAAAGCATCAGCTGCCATTCGCGTCCTGCTCGCTCTTTTCGTCCTCATCATCGTCTTTTGGACCGGCGTATCGGTTGGCTGGCGCAAAGCAGAATTCTCCTATCGCTTCAGTGACAGCTACTACCGTTCATTTGGGAGCCGTGACCGATCACCTATCGGTATGATAGGTATGAGGAGTCCCGATGATCTCATCGGTGGACATGGTGCGGTGGGCAAAGTGCTATCCGTGAGCCTCCCAACAATCATTGTCTCTGAGGGTAGTGGCCTCGAGAAGACCATACGCATTACAGCTGACACTATCGTGAGAAGTGGCCGTGCAGGCATCGCCTCAACAACCATCACTGATCGTGACTTTATCGTGGTGATCGGCGTACCAGACCAGAATGGTCAGGTCACCGCAAAGCTCATCCGCGTTCTGCCTCCACCACCCACTTCTCTACTTATCGCATCTTCTACCACAAACTAAAAACCAATGAAAAAAACTTCAATTTTCCAGAGGGTGCAGTCACGGATCCTGTCCCACAAGATTATCAGCATCATTATAGTCATAATTATTCTCGGTGGCGGATATTATACATACGGAAAAATCACCGCCGCCAATGCCTCTCCTCAGTATGTACTCTCCATGGCTCGCCTTGGAACTATTAGTCAGACCGTTACTGGTAGCGGCCAAGTCTCCGCAGAAAATCAGATCGACGTCACAAGTGAAGTTTCCGCAAAGATCCAATCGATCGCTGTGTCTATCGGTCAGCATGTAGTCAAAGGCCAACTTCTTGCAACACTCGATGCACATGATGCATCTATTAGTCTCGAAAGTGCACGAATCGCTTACGCAAAACTTGTACAGCCCGCAAAAACTGGAGACCTCACAAACGCACAAAACTCGCTAATCAAGGCATACAATGACGGATTCGCCGCAGTATCGAGCACCCATCTTGACCTCCCTTCTATCATGACAGAAGCGGGAGACATGCTCTACGACCGCAACGGATTCTTGAGCGATCAACGAGCTCTCCAGCTCTCGTCGAGCGCTCGGACATATCGAGAAACTGCGGGCCTCAGCTATGACCGTGCTCTCGCGCAATACGAGGCAGCCCTGGCTCAATACAAAAATCTGAGCCGATCCAGCGCTACTTCGAGCATCGACAGCCTCATCACCACTACACAAACCATGACCAAATCAGTAGCGGTAATGCTCCAAAATCTCCAGAACACCATCACATTCGTTGCGAGTGCTCAGCCTAACTACTACGCAGATGAGGCAGCTGCCGCAGCAGCAAATGTCATCGCCTGGTCAGATCAGATCAATAGCAACCTTTCCAGTCTCATATCCTCGCAGAACAGCATCACTAGTAGTTCGAACTCGCTCGACACACTCGCAAGAGGAGCAGAAGATCTCGATGTACGTAGTCAGCGCCTCTCCCTCCAGAAAGCTGAAGAGGAATACCAGAAATATTTCATACGAGCACCATTCGATGGTATCGTCGGCAGAATCCCTGTCTCGGTATATAGCCAAGCGAGCGGGAGTACTGTCATTGCCACCATCGTTGGCGATCGAAAGGTAGCGAATATTTCCCTGAATGAAGTAGACGCCGCCAAAGTTAAACCTGGTCAACGAGTGGAGATAGGCTTCGATGCAATCGATGGTCTCGAGGCGATCGGCACCGTCGGTCAAGTCGATCTTGTCGGATCTGTGTCCCAGGGTGTCGTATCGTACGGAGTCAAAATCATCATCTCGACCGCGGATGACCGCATCAAACCCGGTATGAGTCTCAACGTAAGCATCATCACCAACGAGATTTCTGATGCACTCGTCGTACCCTCATCAGCCGTGAAAACACAGGGTACCCGGAAATATGTTGAAGTCTTCCCTTCAAGTGTTCTCTCTGAAATAGCTCGCGAGAGTACAGAGGCGAGCGGGCGGAGCATGGCTACCACAACTAACAGGGGTATGATGCTACCAGGAACCATCTCGAGTAGCACCCGACAATTTGATGGAACTCCCATGACAGGACGGTCGATGACTATAACCTCAGCGACGCCGCCAACCCAAGTCACAGTGACCATAGGCGAAAGTGACGATACAGGCATAGAGATTTTGAGTGGACTCGAAATTGGACAACTAGTCGTAACCCGCACTATTGCGGCAGGCAGTGCAAGCACCGCAACGACACCGAATATCCTGAGCAGCATCGGTGGAAATCGCGGAGGCGCAGCGGGCGGAAATACACGCATGATCACCCGTTAGCTTCATACGCCATCCCCATGATCGAAGTAAAGAATATAACAAAAACCTATATGAGCGGAGACAACGCCACGCACGCACTGCGCGGGGTATCTTTCACCATAGAGGATGGAGAGTTTGTAGCTATCATGGGACCTTCCGGATCGGGCAAATCAACACTCATGCACATCCTTGGCGCCCTCGATACTCCAACTTCGGGACACTATAAACTCGACGGTCATGACGTCTCCAAACTCTCAGATGATGAGCTTGCCGAGATCAGACGAGATCGTATCGGCTTCGTCTTCCAAGCATTCAATCTCCTGCCCCGCGCCACCGTGCTCCGCAATGTCACTCTGCCTCTTATATATGCAGGAGTAGCTCCACATGAACGTGAAGCACGCGCATACCGGGCGCTCGCCAGCGCCGGACTGACCGAGGATCGATTCAACCACAAATCCAATCAACTTTCCGGCGGTCAGATACAACGCGTCGCCATTGCACGAGCACTCGTGAACGATCCGACTCTCATCCTCGCCGACGAACCGACTGGAAACCTCGATTCGCAAACAGGAAATATAGTACTCGGAACATTCCAGAGACTCAACAAGGAACTCGGCCGGACCATCGTACTCATCACTCATGAAAAAGACGTAGCTGAACATGCTGATCGCATCATACACATAAAAGATGGTGAGATAGTAGAAGACAGCAAGAAGCACGCCAAGCGCATCATCAAAAACTGATATGACAACCAATGACATCCTTCATGAAACATTCTCTGCGCTGACCGCGAATAAAGTTCGTACGGCACTCACCATGCTGGGCATCATCATCGGTATCAGTTCGGTGATCACCATGGTAGCCATCGGCCAAGGTGCTCAGAGCGCTATCCAGACAAGTATCCAGTCTATCGGATCAAATCTCATCATTGTATCTCCTGGTGCAACTCGAAGTTTTGGCTACGGAGCATCAACGGGTCGAGGAGCTGCGAAGACTCTCACTATGAAGGATGTTGAGGCGATCGAGACTGAAGTTGCGAATATAAGTGCTATATCTCCTGAAGTAAGTGGTCGCTACCAAGTCACAGCCAAAGGCACCAACACCAATACATCTGTTATTGGTTCGCGACCCGACTATACAACCGTGCATAATGTATCTATAGAAGAAGGGTCATTCATCTCAGATCAAGATGTCGCCAGCAAGTCAAAGGTTGCTGTTATCGGTCCAACCGTACGAGATGATCTTTTCGGTTCACAAGTTGACGGAGACTCACAAGTCGTCGGTCAGAGTATCCGCATCAACGGCATGGAGTTCAAAGTTATTGGTCTTGCCGCATCAAAAGGTAGCGGAGGATTCGGTAACCAAGACGATACTATTTATATACCTCTCTCAACAGCACAACTGTTCCTCATCGGAGATTCGAGCTATGTGACATCCCTCAGTATATCTGCAAGCGAGGCTGATGCCATGACCCAGGTGCAGACCGATATCACTGCACTGCTCTTGGCACGACATCGCATCGACACCCCTGCAGATGCTGATTTCAATGTGCTGAACCAGGCCGATATCGTCTCCGCAGCTTCAAGCGTCACGAGTACATTCACCGTACTCCTTGCAGCAGTTGCAGGGATATCCCTCCTGGTCGGAGGTATCGGTATCATGAACATGATGCTCACTACTGTGACCGAAAGAACCAAGGAAATCGGTCTACGCAAAGCTATCGGCGCAAAACGTCATGACATCAATACACAATTCCTCGTAGAGGCAGTCGCGCTGACATTGATCGGTGGAACTATCGGCGTGATCCTCGGCTGGTCTGCTGCGTACATAGTGACCACGCTCGGTATCCTCCAGACACAAATATCCCCGACATCGATTGCCCTTGCCTTCGGGGTATCCGCACTCATCGGTATCGTATTTGGCTATTACCCTGCTCGGCGAGCATCAAAGCTCAATCCTATCGAGGCACTCCGATACGAGTAGTATTAGAATCCTGTAATCTTCCCTGCAACAACACCGACCACGATAGCGACTCCACCAATGAGAAGCATCCTCATGCCTCGTCGGAAAACATTTTTCTTCGCAGAATTGGAATACATACCCCCGAACATCCCGAGCACCAACAGCGCAAGAAGCGCGAGTCCGATAGATATCTCAAACGCTATGTCAGTCTCAAAATACATATACGGAACAAGAGGGACAAGTCCTGCTAGAACATATGACATGAACATGATACTCCCATCAATGAGTGGCACCCTGTTGGGTGAAATACCCTGATACTCCTCTACCGATGTTTCGGAGAGGAAACTTCCTGCAGCCATTGAGAACGCTTCGACGAGTATGAGGATAATACCCGTCGTCAATATTGTTCCACGCGCGACGCCAGCCATGGCAATACCCGATAGGAGGCCAACAGTAGAGACGAGGCTATCTTCAACCCCGAAGATGAAGCTACGGAGATACGATGCTTTGGCGAGACGAGTCTGCGACATGCCTATAGTATATCAGGTTTCCAAAGCTTGTTTGAAACTCCCGATCACTTTTTCTGATTCATCAAATCCAACCGACAACCTGAACGACCCATCGCTGATACCAAGCGCCGCGCGTTGTTCATCAGAAAGACTCCTATGGCTCATGATACGCGGATACGCCAATATCGTCTCCGGACTTGCAAGGCTTTCACCGAATACCACACATCCCGTCGAAATAATCCTGTCAACAAAAGCTGAGATTTTTGATTTCTCAGTTTCCACTAGCTCAAAAGCGATCACCGCTCCACAACCTCGCGGGAACTGCGCACGAGCAATCTCATGGTGAGGATGTGAAGGTAAATCTGGGTATGAAACTTTTTTTATGCTCGGGTGCACATTGAGCCATCCTGCGACTTGAAGTGCGCTTTCAGAGGTATGTCTCCACCTGATCGGTAGTGACTTCATCCCTTGGATGATTCGGTAACATTCGTCGGGCGAAAGAACTGCACCGAGTGTTGTCTGCATCAACCTGAGATGCGTCTGCAATACTTCATTCTTCGTTAACACTGCTCCGCCAAGCGCATCGTTGTGACCTGAAAAATATTTGCTCAGACTATAGATGACCGCTTCGGCACCGTATTCAAAAGCATTGAATGTAGGAGCTGGGCAGAATGTGCCGTCAACTACGAATGGAATACCTGTCTCCTGTGACAGATACGAGACTTTCTGCATATCAGTAACTACAAGGGATGGATTACTCATTGGCTCCACAAAAAAGTATTTGGTCTTCGGCGTGATTTTCGCGCGCACCTGATCGACATCATTGAAATCCGCAAAATCACATTCGATACCGAACCGCTTGAGTACCTTATCGAACAAACGATATGTGCCACCATATATCTCATCACACAGCAACACCCTATCACCCGGTGAAAGCGATAGGAAGAATGCTGATTCAGCAGCTATTCCCGAAGCGAATGTTGCAGCATGAAGCTTTCCTGAGAAACCCTCATTTTTAATAAGCGCTTCTTCGAGAATAGTCCTCGTCGGATTCGCGCCTCGTGAATACTTGTAGGGTGGATCCGCATCAATACCCGGCCAACGGTATGTCTTACTGCGCACGAGTATAGGCGCGACTGGTTCATTTCCTTTCATAATATAAGCACAACCTCTTTCCCGAGGAGAAAGAGGTTGATAATTGAGTATATTATCTTTCCCGCAAGGGCTAGATGGAGCACCTTCTTCCACATCAGATTCCGTGAACGGGCCGATATGAAAGGGTTGCTGGCAGATCATGGGGCTAGTTCCCTCCCTGCACTCTGGATATATGAGATTGTCTTTCTATTATACTGACAATCCCCTATAATTCAAGCATGAAAACAATCCTCATCACCGGCAGCGGGCGCGGTATCGGCAAGGCCTTAGCTCAAAAATTCCTGACCGAAGGGCATGCGGTTATTGGTACATATCTCAGAGAGGTGCTCGACTACACTCATGATCAACTAACATCATATCCACTGGATCTCTCCAAAACAGATTCGATAGAATCATGCGTACGGTCAATAGCCGCGACAGGAACAAAGCTCGATATCCTCATCAACAATGCAGGCATCCTGATAGACAACGACGACACCAGCGTTATTGTCGAGAAACTAAGACAAACACTGGATGTGAACCTCATCGGGACCACTGATTTCACGGAACGCATCATCCCACTCATGAATACAGGTGGGCACATTCTGCAGATATCCTCATCTGCAGGTTCTCTCGAAGGTGCTGCAGACCTCCGCACTTCGCATTACCCCTACCACTATCCCGCATACAAGATATCAAAGGCAGCTATCAATATGTACACGAGAACCCTTGCCACGCGCATGGCGAATGATGCCAAGAACCTCACCGTCTCATCAGTTCATCCGGGCTGGGTCAAGACGGATATGGGCGGCGATGAGGCGCCAATGACACCCGAAGAAGCTGCCGGACACATCTATGAGCTCGCCGTCTCAAATCCTGAAACAGGACAATTCTGGTTCAAAGGAGAAAAGTATCCGTGGTAATACCTTAGTGCGCCTGCAGAGATACGTCGACAACCGACTCCTTGGGTCGTGCAGTGAATTTGCGCGCACCGATGAGAATAGAGATGGAACCGAAAATATAGAGAACATAGAAGAATGCTTGCAACGGAATCCCGTACAAGAAGAGATCAAACCCTTGCTTAGCTTCATATGAGATGAATGCTGCCAGAAGAACGCCACTCGCAATGACGAACATGCCGAGAGCAATATATTTGAGCGAGCTCTGGAAAAGGCGCAAGCGCGGGAATGATTCCGCTGATATATAGAAGTAGGCGGCAGTGATGACACCGACGATGACGGAGATGAATATGAGGATGAGTTCGTATTGGTCGGGAGTCATATATTTTTCAATGGTTGGATTATACCATATCAGAGCTTGCGACTGTCGTATGCCCAGTGGAGAAGTGCCTGACGCTGTCGCGTATTGCAGGAATAATCCCGAGGCCGGCACTTGTTGACGATCTGTGCGACATGACGGACCATATTCTTCCAACGCTTGATTTGCCTCTTGTCATCAACATGCCGGCGGCCCATATGATACCTGCAATACCACTGAAACCACCCTCGCGGATCGTCAGGATGTATCCATCCTTTCGCTTTCCAGACCGAGAGAGACTGACTCGCATTCACGCCGAAGAAATTAATCTTCGGATCATGCTTCATACTACCCCCTGGGGCTAATTTCGCCTTCTCGAACCATTCCACTGGAAATTCATCCCGACAGTCACGCATATATATCCCCCCGAAGACACCTACCTCCAGCATCTCCTGTGGCGTAAGGTGCGGCTTGAAGTCAGGATGGAAGTTCTGACCGACTGGCTCAGTCAGTTCGTAGACATATCCTTTCTGCATTCGATCATTGACGGTAACTTTTTTCATAGAACAATTTTACCATTAAAAATCCGCTCAGAGAGCGGCTCAGATGTTACAATGCAGCACGAATACTTTCGGCAACCCCAAGAAGTTCTGCTTCAGGGGTAGCTTCTCGCTCTCCGGGGCGATAGAGAAATTGGCGCGGTTCATACTGCCAGATCCCCGCATCTCCCATCTTCCGTGGAAGTACGTGCAGATGGAAGTGCGGTACCGATTGTCCGGCGAGTTTGCCATCATTCCAGGCAAAGTTGAATCCTTCGGCACCAAAGAGCTTCGTGAGTGCTTTCACCAGAGATACCCTCAATGACTCAATCGCGTCTTTTTCATCTCTCGTCAGATCTTCGTACTTCGCCACACACCGACGGGGCGCAATCAGGATATGACCGGGAACAATCGGGATATTGGTCGGAAAAACCCACGCCAGATCATTACCGGTGATTTCGCGAGCTTTTATTTCTGGTAGTTCACAATATGCGCATCTCATACTAGAAGTCATGCTACCACTAAAAAAATCTGCTTTCAATGCGGCACGCTAACCGCCTCGATTACGCCTTGATCCTTGAGAACAGCCATGCACCTACCCCAACAAAAGCGACGATGAACCCGGATAAGACAGCGATGTCTGTACCCAAATTAAAGTGAGACGCACCGAGAAGTGCATAGCGGAGGCCGTCGACGCCATAGCTGAGCGGATTGATGTTGACGAGGAATTTGATAGCTGCCGGCAAACTCTCCAGGGGAAAGAGTGCTCCTGACAGGAAGAAAATCGGCATGACCACGAAATTCATGATGAGCTGGAAGCCTTGCATATCTTCGAGGACCGAGGCAATAGCCGTACCAAGCGCTGTGAAAACGAGTGCGATACCGATCATGAAAGCGACGGCCAGTGGAAGCATTGCCAGTTCGGGGCGAAAACCGGCAATGAACGATATGGCCAAGACCGCAAGACCTTGGAGACACGCGACGGTCGCGCCACCGAGCGTTCTACCTAACATGATTGAGAGTCGCGAGACCGGAGCCACAAGTGTTTCTTTGAGGAAGCCAAACTGACGGTCCCAGATGATCTCGATACCAGAAAATATGGAAGTGAATAATATGCCCATGGCGATGACGCCCGGTGCGAGGAATTGTATATAGTCTCCTCCGCCAGCTTTGGCATACACCGGACCAAGACCGAAGCCGAGGGCGACCAAGAAAAGGATGGGCTGACCGAGAGAGCCAATAATGCGCGACTTCGACCTAAAATAGCGTTTAATCTGACGAAGCCAGAGGATGTATATGATATAGAAAGTATTCGATTTCATAAAATTATCGTCGAGATGCACCACGCCACACCTTACTCATTTGGCGGAAATTCTCAGCCGAGCTGGCCTCATCGCTTCGGATAGTGTGTCCAGTGAGCTTGATGAAGGCTTCTTCAAGAGAAGTTGTGCCCGCCTGAGTGATGATCCCTTCAACAGTGTCTATAGCTACGAGCTTGCCATGATCGATGATTGCCACACGATCAGCTGTCTTCTCGACCTCCTCCATATAGTGGGTGGTGAAGAAAACCGTGAGACCGCGCTCAGTATTGAGCTTCTTGATATAGGACCAGATATGGTTGCGCGTTTGTGGATCGAGACCTACGGTCGGCTCATCGAGAAACAGAACGCTCGGCGTATGAAGCAGTCCACGAGCAATCTCGAGGCGGCGTTTCATTCCTCCCGAAAAAGTCTTGGTCTGACTGTCTTTACGATCCCAGAGCTCGACGAATTCGAGCATCTCCTTAATCCTTCCCGGTGTCTCGACACGCGGCACACCATAGAGACCCGCATGGAAGAACATATTCTCATAGGCAGTGAGTTCGTCGTCGAGTGAAGGATCCTGAAAGACGATGCCGAATGAGCGGCGCACACCATGAGAATCTATAGCGGGATCAAATCCGTTCACCATGATAGTGCCAGATGTCGGAGGAACCAGTGTCGTGAGCATCTTGATGGTCGTAGTTTTACCTGCACCGTTTGGTCCAAGAAAAGCAAAGGTGCTTCCTGCGGGAACATCAAAAGAAACATCGTCTACAGCAGCGAGCTTCCCATATTTCTTGGTGAGATTCTTGACGGAGATGCGGGAATCAGCGGTCATACAAGCAGATTATTTGTGCGCTATCTTCCCCACCGCCTGTTCCCAGGTCGTTCCTACTTTCTTGCCTGGATTGAATATCCCCTGCGGATCCCAGATCTTCTTGGTCTGCTCAAAAAGTTTGTAAACCTCCTCGCCAAATTGCATCTTGACGAATGGCGTGCGGATGAGTCCATCGTTGTGCTCAGCCGTGATGGTCCCCTTGAACTCGTGAACGAGTTCATACACTCTAACCGAGAGCTCCTTTATGACATCATGTGAATGTTGATCGTGGAGATTCATCAGCGGAATGATGTGGAAATTACCATCACCCACATGTCCTGCGATGGTATACGTCAGCTTGTATTCATCAAGAATAGAGTACAGACGCGGAAGAAACTCGGGCAACTTCTCGGGAAGCACCGCAAAATCGTCGATGAATGGTGCCGTACGGAGTTCCTTCACATGATGGCGGAGCATGTTGAAACTCTCACGGCGTATGACCCAATACTTGTGGGCATCCTCAGCGGTTTCTGTGACGCGAGATTTCTCATGCAACCCCTTCAGAGAATCCTTGGCTTCTTCAGCCATCTTCACCGCCTCTTCTGGAGTATCGGCGGTAAACTCAGCCATGAGAACCAGCTTGGGAACACCGCCCGTCAATACGGCAAACATTTCAGGAATGAATCCGAGGCCGAGCTTGAAGATGTTTCCTCCCATCTGTCTGATGAGTTGTGGCAAGAATTTGATGGCAATCTTGAACGTATGATCATCATACGACTCGAAGCTCTCGGGTTTAAATTTCAGGATGTGTGTCGCTGTCTCACCAAGAAGTTTCAGATCTTTGAGGAATACGATGAGTAGGCGCGCATGTTTCTTTGGCTTCACGAGGCCAAATTCGATCTCAGTTATCAAGCCAAGGGTCCCCTGTGAACCAACGATGAGCTTGGTCAGATCAAAGGTTTCGCCGGAAACATCTCTTACATTCCATAAATAATAGCCGCAGGAATTCTTGGAAACGATAGGGCGAGCTTTCTCAATGATATCTTTGTTATCTGAAATAAGGTCGCTCATCCTACGATACAGATCCCCTTCAAATCCTAACAATTTCTTTTTTGCCTCTAACTCACTTTTTGAAAGTGACTTGAATTCATATTCGTTACCATCAGCACAGACCATTCTAAGACGACGTACATATCTTTCTGTCTTGCCATAGGTAAGTGTTTTTTCGCCGCCGGAATTGTTCGCCACCATACCACCCACCGTGCATATCTCGCGGGAAGCTGGGTAACTAGGCATGATATACCCACTTTCGAGTGTAGCTTTGTCAAAATCTCGATAGTAGACACCTGGCTGAGTGATTGCGTACCCTTCACCAATTTTCTTGATCTGATCAAAATATTTCAAAAAATCGACAACGACTGATGTTGTGAGTGGACCACCGGACATATCGGTACCGCCCGAGCGCGCCGCAAGATACACTCCCTGATGCTCAGTGGCAAATCTCACCAGAGACTTCAGATCCTCTACATTCTTGGGCCTGACAACTACTTCAGGCTTGATTTCGAATACACTCGCGTCATGACTCGCTGCGTGGAGAGCTTCATCTGAAACATCAACATCACCATGGATGATGGATTTGAGCTTTTTGAGATCGATCATGGAAGAAGTATACCGCATTTTTTATTCCTTGACTTCATCCCAAATGAGCATAGTATTATCGCCAGAAACAACCACAGGAGATCTATGGAAATATCAACCATCGAGTTCCCTGTGGCAAAAGCCCTGGAACTCTCTGATCAAATCGAGGTAAAACAGAAAGAGTACCTCGCCCGCATCAAAGGCCAGGGCTCCGCATGGGACCCTTCATGGTACACGATGGACCTCTTGGCCCGTCATGACCATGACCCCGAGTTCCGTCTCCGGTATTACAAGTTCGTACTTATATCGATGCTCGTCATGGCATGCCAAAAGTATCCCATGAAAATCAAGGCTGGTGACGACGACGTCGATGACTTCGTGAGTGCGCGTTGTATCGGCGTCGACCTATCTCACGCGCTCTGCCGAAATCTCGATATCGAAACATTCAACGAAGCCTGCGAGGTCATCATGGATTACCTGACCGGCGTCTTGGAATTTGGTGCGAGCGGCAAGATACCGACTCAGCCAGCACCAGTCGAGATCGCCTCCTAACGCGCAAAAGCGTCCCCTTCCGCCAACCGGCAAGGAGACGCTTTTTTATATTCGATCCGAATCAACTAGAATGCGGAGTATATCCACGGAGTTGAGATGGCCATGGTTATGAGGGCCGCTGCTGCCAAAGCCATGTTCTTCTCGAATGAGATCCTCTCGCCCATGCGAGCCATAGGATCCTGAATCTTCCAGAAGTCATGCATCTTGAGTGACACAGGGATAAGGAAAGCGATGAGTGCCACCGCTCCCCAGATAGTCCAAACGCCAAGGATCATCGACAGGCCGCCGAACGCGAGCAGGATGCCTGAACCGATGATGGCTATCTTGGGTGATTTGACCCCCTTGGACTGAGCATATCCAACAAGATGGGCCGACTTGAAGATATGGTTGTAGGCATTCTTGAGGAAATATCCCCCGAAAATGATACGGCCGATGATGAATGCGATTTCCATATGTTTGTATGTATGTTAAAACGACCCTTGGTAATGTGGGGGCAGTATAGCAAAAAATCCTAAACCCTCATATAGAGTTCAGGATTTAGAACTTAGAGTTTAGGATTTACACGAACGTAAGCGCCTTCCCCTTCTTGCCGGCACGGCCTGTACGACCGATACGATGGACGTAGTCCTCGTAGGTAGCAGGAATATCAAAGTTGATGACGTGCGTGACGCCGGAGATATCGAGACCGCGAGCGGCCACATCGGTCGCTACGAGTACTTTGACTGAGTGTTCCTTGAACGCACGGAGTGCACGCATGCGCTGGCCCTGGCTCTTGTTGCCATGGATAGCCTCTGACATGATCTTGCGTTTGACGAGATCTTCAGCGAGCCTCTGCACACCATGCTTGGTTTTTCCGAAGATAATAACCTTGGTGAAGCCAGGCTGATTGAGATGATCGACGAGGATGTCGAGCTTGTTCGCTCCTGGTGGAACACGGATAATGTCCTGATCTACAGATGCTGCAGTATCAGCAGTCTTCACGGATATCTTGACTGGATCGGTGAGGAACTGGCCGATGAGTGCCTCGATCTCCTTCGACATGGTCGCTGAGAAGAAGAGTGTCTGACGAACCTTGGGCATACCGGCGATCATGAACTTGATGTCAGTAATGAATCCCATATCAAGCATACGATCAGCCTCATCGAGAACAACCGTGTTGTACTCGGCAAGACGGATACGACCGCGTTCGATGAGATCGCGCAGACGTCCTGGTGTACCGATGACGAACTGATTCTGTCGTGAGAGACCCTTGAGTTGGGGTACGATGCTCGCACCTCCGACACAACAGACAGACCAGATCGGAAGGTTCTTCGTGAACCCCTTGAGCTCCTCCTCGATCTGTTGAGCGAGCTCGCGTGTAGGAACGACGACGAGGATCTTCTCCTTAGGATTGAGGAGAATCTTGTTGATGAGCGGAATGAGGAATGCTGCAGTCTTACCGGTACCCGTGTTAGCGATACCGACGAGATCTACGTTGCGAAGGACATGCGGAATGGCCTTGTCCTGGATCGGAGTTGGGGTGATATATCCCTTGGTGACAATGTTCGCCTTGAGACGCGCCTCGATGTGAAAATCAACGAACGCATGATCAGGCACGAAATTGTCGACCGTCTCGGTAATGACAGCCTTATTGACGAACTTGCTGATGTCGATATATTTCGAAAATCCTCCGCCCCTACCGCCACGAGAACCACCTCCGCGGTTACCCCCGCCACGATTGCCACCGAAGCGGCTCGGACCGCGAGATCCCGAGTGACCATGAGAACCGCCGAAGCGGCTCGCGGCGCTACGAGGATTGTGACCCTGATAACCGCCAGAACTTGCCGGACGCGCTGAATGACTTCCTGGGCGTGAACTATGCCCGGCTGGCTTATTATGACTAAACGATCGGTTCGAGCCACTATGGCCCGCACCGCTAGAATGCTTGTTATACATATGATATATGCCCTGTGGGCTTACTCCCACCGATAGGCCTATATATTCGATACAGAGGCAAACAATGAGAAATCTATTAGGTATATACTATAAACTACTTGGTGGAAAAAGTCAATATTCTACAAAATACACGATCCCCAGAGGTGTGCGCATGTATTCTGCAATACATCGCAGAACGGTTGCCTAAAGTTTCGTGTACCGACACAACGATGTATTGCAGAATACATGCGCACACCTCTGGGGACCCCATGCTATACTTATGCCTGAATTTGGTCATTTCAAAACTCAACACATAAGGAACATATGCATCCGATACTCATCTTCGGGCTCACGTTTTGCGTGGGCATCTGCATAGCGTCTTTCTTCGAGTGGGTCCTGCATCGATACGTCATGCACCGGCCCCTCGGGAAATTCGACTATGCCTTCAAGGCACACGCCGTCGTTCATCATCAGACCTTCAAGGCTGACCACACATACCACCTCATCCAAGAGGAGGACAAGTGGACCATACCCATGGCTTGGTGGAATGGCCCCGTGCTCATCCTCATCAATACCCTGCTATGGGCGATCATCCCGATCACCGCGATCAACCTCATCCACGGTTCGTGGCTCATACCATTAGGGTCAGCCACCGCCGCAGTGTTCGGCATCTTCGGCGCCTTCTCGGTCTATTATGCGACCTATGAATACACGCATTGGTGCATGCATCTGCCGCGCGCACCCAAACAGCGTCTGATCGAGCGGTACCAAGTATTCCGGATGATCAACGGTCATCATTTGCTCCATCACCGCTATATGACGAAGAACTTCAACGTGGTATTGCCGCTCGCAGACTTCTGCCTCGGCACCCTCCTCCGCCGTTCTCCGATCAAATTCGCCCAGGCGCGCGGCCCATCGGTCCCCGATGTTCAGCCGCGAGAGTCCATGCGAAGAGCTGCGTGACCATGTATTCGACCCTTACACCCCGGAGATTATCCGGGGCTTTTTTATACTCATCAGAATCATCTCAAATGATTGACACCTCAAATATACAGTGGTAAACTCCTTCAGGATATTCGTATCCGTCGTACTGCAGAAAACACAGAACACACAAAACACAAGAAGATCGTATATCGTATGAAGACTAAAAAAGCACTGTCGGCGGTCCCGCAACGACCGCTCGTAGATTGCACACTGGGCAACAACTTGCCTCACAAGTTGAAAAACCAGAAGCTGGAACAGGTTATCGTCGAGGCGCTCATCAAAGCGGCCGAGATGGTCAAATCCAAAGTCTCAGAAACCACGTTCATCGTGAACGACTGGTTCTGCAAAATGAAGACGCATTTCCGCAAGGAGCTGCGCCACCATGTCAACGGATACGTATTCGAACTCAGCATCGGCGGATGTAGCATCATGCTCACCATCGATCAGCAGGCGGCCGAAGAGCCCTCCCTGTTCCCGAAGCTCACATGGCGACTCTCGCCAGAAACCATCACACCGGAAGAACTCCGGAAGCTCTACCGAGAACGTCTCGAAGAGCGGCTGGCCTTTTAACCGTTGAGCTCCTTGAGCAGAGAGTGAACCCCTTCATCTCCCCTTAGACATCCCGTGTCTGAGGGGATTTTTATTTCTTCTTGATATACCCAAGCAGTACCCGTGCCAACTGAATATCACGGAATGAGCTCGCGCCCTTGATCCTACCTTTGACCGGAGAGAGGAGCGGTGGCTTGCCGTCTGTCTGTTTGTCAGCAACTTCTTGCAACGCTTTCTCTATCTTCGCAAAATGAGGATTGGAGATATCTTTTCTCAAATACGCGATGTCACTCTGAGAAAGCCCCCCGCTCTCTGGACCGAGCTCGATAAGCTTCTCGATATGACTGATAATCGTTTCAGGAACCATGTCTCGTGCTTCCGCCATCTCTTTGATGGTTTTCTCGTTCCTAACAAGGGCAACCGTTCTTTCCAGTGTCGAAACTTTCTGCGCGAGCTCGGATCCACCCAACACCCCTTTCTTCCGACCTCCAACTCCCGGCTTCATGTAGTGGAGAGGCGCTACCTTCGCTAGAAATTCATCATGAGCCCTTTTGATCTCAGTACTATCAGTATACTCTATGATACTCTCGGCTTTGTCAGAAAGATCGCGAAGACGCGCATCCTGCTCCAGGACTTCCGGATGCACACGAAGCGCTTGGTCATTCATGCCGAGGATGGAGAGTCCAGCAAGCGTACGAACACGAGAGAGAGCGACATACCCCATACCTGGCTCAAATGATTTTGACAGGTCGACCTCGACAGCATCGAGCGACATACCTTGACTCTTGTGTACCGTGATAGCCCATGCCAGACGAAGCGGATACTGGGTAATCTGTGCGATGATCCTGCCATCATCCTCGATAGTCCAGTCAACAGTCTTAATAGTGACATCTCTCCCTTCCGGATGATCTGGCGTAGAAGCTGTGCGGATGACCGGGTCGATACCCCAGCCACACGAGACGACCACGCCAAGCGTACCGTTCACATACCCTTCTTCAAAATTATTCTTGACACACATGACACGAGCGCCTTTTTTGAGGCGGAGTTTTTCCGGGGCGAGACAGGATTTCTTGAGCGTTTCGATGAGCGGCTTCTTACCCTTGGTGATCATCTCATAGACACACTCTGTGCCAGATATCTTGCCGATCTCGCGCTCATTGATGCTATCGACATCTATATTATGCGTATAGAGACGCGTCGGTTCCATCTCTGGAGCAACAGTGCCAGCATCTGCTGATGCTGCCTTCTCACTCAAAAGATCGTCAGCCGCATCTCCGACAACGGGCTCAGACCACTCTTCATTGACACGCTTCCCTGCGTGCCTCGTCATGAGGAGCTCGTATGACTGCTCAGAAACTTCTCCACTCCGGATCTCATTGAGGATATTCACCGCCTCATCGACACCTTGGCGATAGTTCTCAGAAAGATAGCAAATAGCGAAATTGCCCCGCTTCCATGAATCGGAGTTATAGACGAACCGCGCCGCGGGCTCTCCCATACGCGAAACTGGGGGCAGTTGAAAAAAATCTCCGCAGAGCACCACCTGGATACCCCCGAAGGGTGCTTCTGTTTTCTTGATATGTTTGAGCACTTGATCCACGAGATCGAGACGGAAATGATGAAGCATAGATACCTCATCGATGATGAGAACTTTTGCTTCTTCGATCTTGCGGCGTACTTGGGCACGCTCGGACAACTCCTGCAGATCGTGGATGCCGAGACTATCCTTGATACCGATGCCTGACCATGAATGTATAGTAACTCCTCCCATATGAGTAGCGGCGATACCTGTCGAGGCGGTAATGCCGAGCGGCACGCCGTGATCCTTGAGATACCGGATATATTGATTGACTACGTAGGTTTTACCCGAGCCCGCAGGCCCAGTGATGAAAGCATTCTTGCCCGTCTTCAAAATATCGAGTGCATGCGTTTGCGTCATGCGGGAAGTATACCAGAAATGAAGAAGCCCAGCCGATTGCCGGCTGGGCTTGTGAATCTGAACTTCCGATTATTGCGGAACGATCGCCAAGTGCAGATTATCGAGGCTGTTGGCGACGACCGTGCGCAACGGCTTGGCCGCCGCAGGCTTCTGGGCAACGTCCTTCTGAGCGATCGGTGCGCTCGAAGCACTCGTTGCAGTCCTGACCGTGACCGGCTTCTTTGCCGCAACCTCGTCAGGACGAGGATCGCGGCATTCCGTCCACTTGGCAACGATGCCTTGCTGGACAGGCTTGCCCGTCTCGATACTGATCTCCCGGGTCGTCCTGCCGTCCGGTTCCCGACGGAACCATTCGACATACCCCTGGTGGCCACCTGACGACGCGTACTTGCGGAGCGGGTCCCGTTCATCGCGCGGATACTTCCAGGCGATCTCGAGAGCCGTCCCCGTCATGAGCACCTCGCGACTCTTGCCCCTGACCAGGACCAGCTGGTACACCGTGCCCAGCGGGAATGCCCGCGGGTCGCGCCAATCGATCCATGCGCCTTTGTGGTCACGCACCTGGAAGCGATTGTACACGATGATACCGAGCTTGCCGGGAGCGACATACGTCGGGGCGAACTTGTCCACCGTGCTAGTCCGGAGACCATCACGCTGAGACACAGCGAGCATCTGCTGGAGCGTGCCGGTGAAGGCCGTCTCTTCCTTGCTCGCGCCGACGGCCTGCGTGGAACCTTCGGTGCCCACGATCTTGCCATTCACTTTGGTCTGCCGCAGGATGCGGAAGACGGTGAGGTGGTTGATATGGAGCTTCGGCGCGGGCTTGGGCTGGGCGTCGATGAACTTCTGAGCCTGTTGCCAGAACTCATTGAATCCCCAGGCGATGACCTTCTGGTCACCGCCTGTGCCCGAGACCCGGAGGATGATCTCATCCCCTGGGCACGGAATCCGAGTCGCGCGACGGTCCGGGTGGAACGCGGGCGACTGTTTACCGGCGATGATGAACTTCGGCCCGCTCTCTGCGGTAAGGACGAATTCATGCGGGTCTCCCTGCACGAGCGCGAATCCTTTCTTTTTCCCCGGAGAGGTGTCGAAGTTACCAACGTATGCCACGAGGTGGCGAACCTGTGAGTTTGTGTGTGTTTTCATTCTAAAAGTTCCGTCGTTGTGTGTACCTGTCTATCATAGGTTGGCCGTGATTCGCCCGAGGCGGCACGATTACCCTACTCTATAGTATATTATAGCATATATGGTACCTATTTGTCAATATAGCTATTGACGGCTATAAATAAGGGTGCTATAATGATTTCAGACTTGAAAACACCCTATACCCACTACCAAAGGAAAATACGATGAGCTTGGGACTTCACCTCAGCATGTCACACGGCCTCACCCAGAGCCACTCTCTCGAGCTCGACCTGCGCGTGGAATTCGCTCAGGGGCTCGCTCAAACGATCGCTCTCCTGCGAAAGGAGGGAGGAGGCAATCCTCCAGACCTACTCAAGGATGTCATCGGGGTCATACTCGCTCGCATCCCAGAAGGTCCTCTCAAACAAGCGATCACCGCAACGTTCACCGAAGAGAGCATCCGGAACCAGATCATCCTGCGCCCCGACGCCTTCGCAGCGCCGACGCAGCGTACCGTGATGGACTTCACGCTCGACCTCCTCTATCACACGAGCACCGCTGACGGTGTGTTCATACACGCCATCAATGTTGCAGACAGACCGAGTACCGAGCCGTTCAAGACGACCCGGCAACTCTTCGGTCAAGCCTATCGTGACCGCGAAGGACTCAAAAATGAGCTCGTGGTAGAACAGGAGCGTCTCAAAAACATCGCGCGGAAACGATCCGTGTCCTTCCTCTCGGTCAACGAGATGTCGGATGCACTCGCAATCGTCGAGGCGGTCACACCGGCGATTGAATCCATTCAGTACGGACTCCTCTATCTGCTCGCGCAGAAAGATGATTCGGGACGCCCTATCCTCAGGGACTTCTGCCTCGACTCGGTTGTGCTCAAACAATTGGACTTCCTCCTCTCGGAGCGCCTCTACCGGCGTTTTGTGAAGCGGTTCCAACGAGCACGATACCAGAGTAGCGCAGCAGACTTCGAAGAGGCATTCATGAACACGATCGGAGATTATACGCTCATCAGCATGGGCATCATATCTCCCGATGTGTTCGAGGTGCAGAGCGGAGAACTACCATCCGACCTGTTCGAGACGACAGACGTGGAGCTTGCGAACACAGGCTTCACCATGAAAAGTCTGGCGGCGTACTACGGACTCCGGACCGAAGGAACCTTCTTCTGGAACCGATACCAGACCATGAATGTACGCCCCTGCCGCGTCACCGATGAGCTCATCAGGAGATTCATTACGGAGACGGTGCGAGTAGACCGCGCAGTCATCCTGGCTGCGAGTCGCTATGCAGAGGAGTTCTTCCCCGGTGTCGTGGATATCTGTTCCGAGAACCGGCCTCATCACCGCGAAGAGCCTTTGCGGAGGCATCTTGCTGAGCTCTGCAAGGAGCCGGGATTCCAGGGGACTTTGATCGAGCTCCTCAAGAAATGGCACAAACACCTCTCGGTGTTCTATCCAAAGGCTGATTGATCGACCAGCCACCAGTGCAGCGTTCCTCTAGGGGATGCTGCGCTTTTTAATATCCAAGGTTATGCCAGAGCGATATGCAAAAAATCACAACATAATAGACAATGTTGTGTCAAAATGCTACGATGCTCGCATGAAACGCACTCCCCTCCAAGCACTGACACCTGAAACCCTCCGAAACGCTCATGAAAACAGCAGTCCTGTCGTACCCGAAACAGCTACAGCTGACGCTCTCTACGATGTCGCCGTGATCGGCGGCGGCCCTGCGGGGATGATGGCGGCTGGACGTGCAGCCGAACGCGGACTTAAGGTTGTTCTACTCGAGAAAAATGACAGCCTCGGAAGGAAACTTCTCATCACCGGTGGAGGTCGCTGTAATGTAACCAACGCCGAAACTGATACGCGCACGCTTCTCGCAAAATTCAAGGATAGTGACAAATATCTCTTCTCAACATTCTCTCAATACGGCGTCGCCGATGCGTTCGATTTTTTTCATAGCCGCAACATGCCGACAAAAGTAGAGGCGGAGAAGCGTGTGTTCCCTCTGTCCAACAAAGCCCAATCCGTCTGGGACGTACTCGTCGAGTATATGAAGTCCGGTTCAGTAACTGTGAAGTCAAATGCGGCGGTCGTTGGGTTTGTTATGGAACAAGAAATAGAAAGAAACGAACAAGGGGTAGGTGGACAGAAAAAAATCACCGCGCTCAAGCTCAAAGACGGCTCACTGATCCGTGCAAAGAACTTTGTCCTAGCGACCGGCGGCAAATCGCATCCTGAAACCGGATCAACAGGTGATGGATTCAAGTGGCTCGCCCAAATGGGTCATGTAGTTTCTGAGCCGCGCGCTGCGCTCGTCCCCGTGAAGGTTAGCGATGAGTGGGTCAGAGATCTCTCTGGCTTCTCATTGCCACAGGCTAAAATCACTCTCTTCCAGAATGGCGCTAAAGTACCTGGCAAGCAGTCAGTCAAAAAAGGCAAGGTCCTCTTCACCCACTTCGGACTCTCGGGACCCGCTGTCCTCAATATGAGCTCAGAGATCGACGAGCTCCTCAAATACGGCGAGGTGGTCCTCTCGCTCGATCTCCTCCCTGCACATGACTATGCCACTCTCAACGAAGCCCTGCAGAAGCTTTTCAAGAAGCAGAGTAACAAGAAGTTCAAGAATGCATTGTCAGCACTCATCCCTTCATCATTGGTGTCAACAATCGTCACACAATCAGGTATCGACGAAGAAGTTGCATGTCACAGCGTCACCCGCGAGGAGCGTCTGGCATTGGTGAAGCTCCTCAAAGGTGTACCAATACATCCGACAGGACTCCTCGGGGCCGACAAAGCAATCATCACTTCGGGCGGCGTTTCCCTTGATGAAATCGACTGGAAAACAATGCGTTCACGCCTCGTTCCGAATCTCCACATCGTCGGCGATCTGCTCGATATTGATAGACCATCAGGAGGATATAGTTTGCAACTCTGTTGGACGACGGGGTGGGTTGCGGGGAGCTCAGCGAACTAGTCCAACCCTCTCAACTTTTTCTGCAATTTCTTGTATTCAGGAACAGCCCGCTCTACGAGCGCCCAAAACTTTCTCGAATGATTGAGCTCACCGAGATGGCAGAGCTCATGCACCACCACATAGTCACGTAACTCGTCAGGCAACAAGATGAGCTTGTAGTTGAAATTGATGTTCCCTTTTGCGGAGCACGAACCCCAGCGCGAGTGCTGGTCGCGGATGGAGATGCGTCCGTAAACGAAGCCGTACATCTTATTGAAATGTTCGAGTCGCTCCGTCAGCACGACGAGCGCCTTTTCTTTGAGTGATTTGAATTCGCGGCGGTCTCTTTTATGCAGCAGCAGACTATAGGCACTTACAGGATGTGCGGCAAAATATACCTGCTTCTCACGGATCCATGACGCTTTCTTCCCGACGAACCGCTCGATGAGCATCATTGGCACAAGCGGAGACGCACTCACGATGACCTCACCAGTATGGCGCACTGAGACGCTGATAGACCGTTTGCGGCGGCGAATGAGCGTGTATGAAATACCTGCGGCTGAATGTAGTGGATACTCGAGCATGTGGACTAGTATAGCGCGATTCTCAGGCAGATAAGTTTGACATACAGCCAAAAAAATGTTACCAAGTGAGGAGAGAAATTTGAAAACTGCAACCACGAAACCAAAGGAAACCAATGTCCCGTCATATCAGCCCTGATACCGAGGCTCGCGTCCGCAACCTCATGTTCGGATCATTCACCGCAGAGTCTCCTACCGAGCACATGCTCATGGAGGAACTCACTCGCTACATCCCCCAACTCGCCAGCAGAACACCGGCCGAAATCGCTGGCTGGATGGAGTATCACCGCAGAGTCTATCTGCAAGGAACGATGCCAACCATCGGTCGGCCGATGGCGTCTCTCAACCCGAGCTTCGTCGGATCGATTGCATCGCTACCATTTTCGCTGCCCGACGGCCGCGTCTATACGCGCGGCTCGGTCAAAGAAAATGGATACCGGCTCCAACTCCATGTGGGGACCGTGAGTGAACTCGGCTTCACCCGGCAGTTCAGTCAGTATGACTGGCGCATGATGCCGGAGTTGCCCAAACTCACCAAGGTCTTGCCTATCATGATCGGTGATACGGAACTCATCAATGCGAAGTACCGACATCTGGCCGGCTTCAACCGCGTCCAGGTCCGCCTCCCGGCCAATCCACGCCTGTGGCCACGGCCCGGAGAGGGACTCATCGATGACGATGCTCTCAAAGCCCACCTTGCCGAGCTTGATAATGTCGGTGTCATGAAATGGGGCATCCCTCTCCCCGACCACACACTCACACTGGCTTTCCACGGCCTGTTCGCCATCGCTCACCCCAAAACGTGGGGTCTGCCGCGGCAACAACAGTTGGATCGGATGATCACACTCTGTCATCTGCCGATCAACTACCAGCTCGTGGACGAGCTACTCGACGAGCTTCAAGCATTCCTCAATCAAAAGGAGTTGCCTCTACGAACCGTTGAGCGGACTCCACTGTCCAACCAACACCAGCTCGAAGCATACATCGAGGAGAAGGAGCGACAGGGACATGAAGGTGTCTGCATCGTGCAATCAGGCTGGGATGGTAACGGACGGCGCGTCTCTATGGGCCGCAGCACCAAGGTCAAAGCATATGAAACCTTCGATGCTAAACTCATGGGACTCTACCTCGCCGACAAGAAGGCGGGGTGCACGGCCGATAACATCACCGGGGCACTCGTCGGTCTGTATGATGTATCGCTCGGCGCCTATCTGCCAGTCACCAAGGTCAATCTCGATCCCAATGGCCCACAGATCAAGCTCGACGAACAGCGGAAGCGTCTCATCGACCTACGGCGTCACATCATCGCGGTAGCCGTGAAGGATCGGGCACAGTTCGGCAAAGTACTAACACTGCACGATGCATTCATCATGCAAGGTGCCAAGAAGCTCGGCTACCTCTCCCCCGCATTTGCAGCGATAAAGCATCAGATTACGGCCATGTTGGATGATATCCCGCGAGGCGCAGATCTGGTATCACTGTATGAGGAGTACAAAACATCTCCACCCGACCTCACGAAGAAGGCCTCGACCAAAGGTACGGCCCGGTCAAAGTTCATCGCACTGTATGCCCCGATCTTCGGGATCATCGCGCGACTGGACAAACGCTCGGAGAAGACCTTCCTAGACTACTTCTCCAAGAGCAAGGCGATCAAGGCGACCTCAGCCAAGATGAAACAACCTGATATCCTGATCGGTGGTGACCCAGTCATCATCGAGATCCAAACCTTCGACATCAAGTGGGGCGTCTCACCCTACCCTGCCGGTTTCCATTCGTGGTATGCGCAGTCATTCTGTTTCAGCAACAGCTACCCCGAGCGTCTGCGGCTGGACAAGTCCATCACCACGGACTATGAGACGGTCTTCGTCTTTGCCCGCAAGTACACGGTCAAGAAGCCGAAACGTACTACCAAAAAGAAGTAGCTCTGTCACCTCGATCCCATTCTCACGAATGGGATTTTTATGTATTAAAAAGCGCATGACGGTAGCCATGCGCGTGTACTCAACTGAAAACTAAAAGGAGTAGCCCTTTGCAGCCCACAAGAAGTTGTTCTTCTGACTACCATGAATGATGATGGAGGGTTCAGCGAACATTGAGGGAGTCATCGAGGGGCCCATCTCCCGAGATCTCCATTCCAACCCATCATGACGCATCCAGACGAAGCCGAGCTTCTCCGATATACCCCATACTGGCCAGAGATCCCAGGGCTGTTGAATGCCACCTTTGATGACATACCCTCCGACTTCTCCTTTCCAGAGGCGTGCCATTCCTGTGCCGATGCCGCCACCAGCAATCTCGATCTCCTTGAACATTCCACCATGCTTCAGCGACTGGGCGATATTGCTATAGATGCGTGGAAGATTCAGAGGATTATCCCGGAGCAAAACATACTGATCCGCGAGCTTCCCAGATCCTCCGGTTGAAAGGAGTTCATGCTGATGATCGCCGAAATTCAGACGATGCACCCGGTCCGATCCGGGCCGGTAGTAGTAGAGTTCCTGTGTCATGGAGTCTCCAACGAACGCAGCGATGACCTTCTCATCCGTACACAGCGAGAGCATCGGACCGAAGCCCTGCGACTGCCGGCGCTCGAATGCCTTGGTACCATCGAGCGGATCAACGGTGAAGAAGAGGTTCACACCCTCCAGCGTACATTGCCTGCTGAATCCGTGTTCTTCGGCGACGATGCCATAGCCTGGGAAGCACTCAGTGAGTTTGCGCACGAAGATCTCCTGCGCAGCGAAGTCAGCATCTGTGACGCGGTCTTGTTTGTCCGGCTTGTGTTCATTGATCTTCTCCTGCCCGACGAATCCGATACGCCGGCGCCAGATTTCATTCATGACGCGTCTGACGATTTCTTTCAAGGCTGTGCCGATGAGGTGCTCATTGGCGGGGCCATACGGTATTGGTTTGTTCATGTTCTTTCTCTTTCTGTTTGGTTGTTTGTGTCTATTTTCAAAGTACCACAATCACATCAAAAGTCAAAAGAAGGTAGCACCTATCCTCTTTCGATCATCTCTCGCTTCTCTGCCCTCGTCAGCCGTTTCCACTCTGCTTCTTTTGCTCGCGCCTTGGCGAGCGTGCGAAACTTCTTGCTGTAGACCATGACGACCGGGCGACGGATCTTGGTGTAGTGGGCGCCAGATTTGAGGTGATTGTGCGTATGCAAGCGACGCTCAAGATCAGTGGTATAGCCGACATAGTAGGTACCGTCGGCACAGTGAAGGATGTATGCGTAGTGCATGCGACTATTATAGCGGAATTGACTCTGGCGTGTTTTTTGTCATAATAGCCGCGTATCGCGTAGTTCACCACACATCAAGGCTCATATGACTGACATCTGCGTACTACTCCGCGTCGGCGAGCGCCCAGACGAGAATCTGAGAAGGATCCTCTTCACCATGGCTCAGTACATGTTCGAAACGGAGGCCCGTTACCTGCCCTTCGAGGGATCCTCAAAGAGCGAATTCACCGCTTCGATGGCCACCGACTTCAAGGGAGGATGCCAAGACGGAATCCGCGGCACGATCTTCCGGGCATACATTCAATACCGCGACGGACGTACCACCGAAGCGACATTCCTGACTGATTACCGGGAAGACTGGAAAGAGCTCTGCGTCGAAAAATGGGAGCCTATCCCGGCCCCCGATCTCGGCGGTGACCCTGAGAAGAATTGGAAGAACTGAGCCGCACCTGGCTCCCATACCCCGTTAGATGACGGGGGTTTTATTTGGGATAGCTTATGGTCATTTCTCCCTTATAATTGACAACTTATATTTCAAATGTTAAAAAGTAATCTGAATGGTAGCAGAAAAAACTAAATAAAACGAAAGGTCTCTATCTTTATGAAACCCAGCAATGCTGTACGCGGTAGCCTCGCATCAATCATGCGTAATGACGACGGATTGTACGCCGGTAACCTCGTTCCCTACTTCCAGGCGGTCTTCAACAACGCGCAGAACCTCAACCACCCGTACCACAACTTCCGCCACATGTTCCATGTGGTCTGGCTGTGCTACCAGGCATGCATCTTCTACAAGAAGGAGCTAAGCCCCCGACAGATGCGCAATCTGCTCCTCGCTGCGATGTTCCATGATTTCGACCATTCCGGCATGACCGGTGGCGATGATCTGAATGTCTTGCGCGCGTTACGAGGACTGGAAAAGTACATCCAAACCGAAGACCGTGCTCATCTGACGGACATATCACAACTGATCCGGGCCACTGAATATCCACACATCGTGCATTCGCGGAGCCCCGGACTTTCTAGTCAGATCATACGCGACGCTGACCTCAGTCAAGGTTTCAGTGTCGCCTGGATACAACAAGTGATATTTGGGCTCGCTGGTGAATGGAATCAAAAGCCGATCGACGTTCTTCAGAAACAACTGGAGTTCCTCGAAAAACTGGAGTACCACACCACCTGGGCGCAACAGTTCTTCAGTCTCGAGGATGTCGAATCGAAGAAGGCAGAAATCCATGAATTACTGGATCTTCTCCAGTTGAATTCTGCTGTCGCAGCTTGACCATGTCGTACCCCCGCTTTCTTGCGGGGTTTTTATTTTTCCCACCTCCCCACCACCCCCTCAAACTCCTCCTTCGTCACTGGCATCACACTCAATCTCTGCCCCTGCTTGGCCACCAGCATCTTACGGAGGAGCGGATCCTTCTTGATATCCGCCAACGTCACCGGGCGGTCTAGTTTGGAGACGAACTTCATGTCTACGGCTACCCAGTCAGCACCCTTTGGATCATAGTGTTCATCCCGTACATCCAGAGCTGTCGGATCGAGATAGGGCTCGCTCACCACCTCAGCGATACCATAGACACCTGAAGGAGCCGTTGGGGTGCCGCTCGAGTGATAGAAGAGCGCGCGATCACCGGGACGCATACCGTCACGAATATAGTTGCGCGCCTGGAAATTACGAATGCCCGTCCAAGGCGCCACCTTATCGCGAGCCAAGTCATCGATCGAGTAGCAGGTGGCTTCGGATTTGATCAGCCAATAGTTCTTTGTCGTGCTCATGCGGCGATTATACCAGCAGAGAGATGTTATTGACAAAACCCCACATCATGGTATGGTCATCAGGAACCTGAACCATTGAAAGCCCCCCTATGAACGCACACACCGCCCCCGACCCCCTCGCCGGATTCGATCTCGGACCTGTCATCGACTGGCTCACCGCCAATCGCGCCGCCGTCAGCAAAAATCTCCATTGGCTCGACACGGATATCAAAGTCCGCTATGAGGCCATAGAAGGTGCCGAGCATCTTCACCTCAGTAGCCATGAGATCAGCAACGCCTTGATGCGCTTCCCACAGAGCGCGCGTGATCGCTCAGTCCTGACCAAGATCATCGGCATGCCATTCACCTGGTTCGCCAAAGGTACCACTTTTGCAAAACCCGAGACGACGCAGGTGGCCGAAGAAGCGCTCTCGCCCCGCGCGATAGTGCCGGGATACAGCGCGCCCAATACATGGACCACTGATCTTCAGGAGCAATGGATTAGACTGTACCATCTCGGTCAGACACCTCCAGATATCGCCCGCTACATGCAGGTGCACGCCTTGATCCATGAGTATGTACATACAATCATCAATCCGATGTGGTACAGCCTGGGTCGCCTATACATGATCAAGATGCCCGGCCTTGTCCCCATGGATGCCCGGATGTTCTTCGCCAAGTTCGTCTTGGCAGCGTCGAAGTATCCGGCGATCTCGCACTACGCTGCGGCGTACCGGCCATTGCCCACGAGTACCGGAGACCCCAAATTCATCGAACGTGTCGGCGAAGAGCTCTGCGAGAGTGTTGTAGCATTCATCCTCGGCCACATCTACTGCGATGATCCCAAAAGGTGTCTTGATCCATTCATGGACCGGCCGGACGTGCGGCAACTCGTCACGGACTTCCTCCAGGCCAAACATATTCCCGAATAATGATCTTTGCATATGAGCACCCACTGCACGACTAGTCGTGCAGTTTTTTTATTGACAAATAGCCATATTATGGTAATGTCATCCTTGAATGGATTTGGGCTTCAAAGCCCGAAATGAACAGCAGTACAAACACAAAACCATAGAAAGCACAGAGAATAGCGCATGAACCAAACCATACCGACGGATAACATCCTGACGCTCGTTGAGGCGATCCTGAAGAATCGGGCCTTGCCTGATGGCGAAGGATCCACGATGAAGATCATGCCGGGCGAGAACGCATACGGCCTCATCACGTCCCCTATCGGCCGTGGCCTCTGGACGGCATTCGGCACTCTCCGGTCCGCACTCGCCGAGATGATCGCTGAGCACGAGAAGTTCCACAATTGCGTACTGGGTCCCACCGGCGAACATACCTGTGAGAAGTTCAGCAAACGCGCGGGCACGCTGCAGGAACGTATCCAAATCATCGACGACTTGCGCTGGCAGGCGATGAAGGAAGAACACCCCGCATCGTTCGATCCTCGCATCAAGGGCACTGGCCTCCGCGATGGATGGACATTCGTGGCTCTTGCGCCACGACGGTCCCAAGAACCTACCGAGCCAAACCCGAGCACTATCAAGTTGGGCAACGACGCTCTCTCGCGGAATCTCATGTCTCGCATCGCGAGCATCTTCCAGGAACCTCCGCCGAGCAGCTCCATTGAAGGCCTGCCCGAGGTCGGCGATACCGAAGAAGTCATCGGTGAGGTCACAGATCCTCGCATTCAAGCGCTCTTCACCTTGTCACAAGAACTCCGTATGTCGGCCCGCAAGGTCTTACCGACGGACATGCCGTGGCCGGAAAATGACCGCCTGGAAAATCTGGACCCCGCAAAAATGATCAGCTGGCTGCGCAAACAGTCGGAAAACGATGCGGAAGCCATCACGGTCATCTTGAACGAGTTGAGAAAGGCCACCGAAGTGCTCCAAAAACTGGCCTGGCGTGCAGTTCGTGACACATGCCTGGGAGACAAGGACCCGCAATCAATCGCTCTTCGCGACGGCTGGAAGATCGCTCTGGGCGAGCCCGAACCAGAAGAAAATCCTCTCGAGGAACTCTTCGGGGGCGCCACCATCATCCGTGGCATGCCCGGCGGATCCAGTCTCTTGGAAGCGCTGCTTCACCGCTAAAGCATCGCTTCATGCTCCAGAAATCAGAAAACAAACCACAACGGCCCGCGTATGCGAGCCGTTTTTTATTATCTGAAATCCAGTGAAAGTATTACTGGTTTCTAGAAAGGAAAGCTTCGACAACCTCTATCAGTCTATCGAGCTTGATATTCATAGCATCTACCTGCTTCTTGAGACTGTGACCCTCCCCACTCTCATACTTTGGTGCTGGCTGAGGAGTACGTCCAGCTGCAAGCGGAAACTTACGCTCCTTGTGGAACGAACGATCACCACCGAGAGCAGCGCGGCCAGCAAAACAATCACGGCAATAGACTGGCTTGTCGGCAGATGGCGGAAATGGGACCTGACACGGCTTCTTGCATGTACTACAGACAGCAGCATGCATCACTTGTTCGCGATCATCACGATCGAATTTCTTAAATGGCTTGGAGCCGAACTTCTTTGGGCCTCCGAATTTCTTGCCACCGCCAAAGCCACCTCCAAAACTTCCTCGGGGAGCGCCCTTGAAACCCCTCTTACCGCCTGTGTTTTTGAATCCTGCCATGTGTGTTGAATAGATTGATAATGATATAGATAGCTATCTAAACATTATTTTGTATTTTTGTCAAACATTTCCTCCTACTACCGCCTTCTTGAATATAAAAAATCCCCACACGGATGCAGGGATTACGCAAAGGAGCTGTCACACAGTCTAGACACTCACGAAGCCTTCTTCGGCGAGCTCGCGACGCCAGCTCGCATGAGCCTGAGAAACCACATAGCCGAGACCAGGGCTACGACCGTCTTCATGTGTGGACAGATCCATAACGGATGCCTGGAGAAGTGCCATAGTCAGCTCGATCTGCAGCGGATGAATCTCATGCATCGCTCCACGGAATGTGATCGGGAATCCTGCATTTGCCAAGCACCGATGCTCCATGACGCAGTCGCTGTGGACCGTGTGATAGCGCTTCCGGAACTCTGTTGCTGGGAATTCCCCATCCCCCGACGACATGCTGATGAGCAAGGCTCGGGGATGCAGCCGTTCATGGACTTGACGAGCACTCAGAACTTGCGAACCGCTCGCGCCAATGATGACATCATAGTCCTCGAGACTAGTCATTGCTTCGCCGTATTCCAAGAATACCCCTCTGGCTTCGAACATCTGATTTGCGCGCTCTGTCCAGAGCTTCCGACTCGGATCACGATATCCAGGATCGGCGACCCTGACCTCCATCCCATGATTGAGATACAGGCGGAGCGCCGTGTTCCGACCGATTGTGCCGAGGCCAAGGACCAAGATACGAGAAGACGGAGCTCCTCGACGAGCGATCTGACTCATGATTCGGTCTGCACCCAAGGCGCCGATGAAGTATGCCTCGTCGCGTTGCTTGTAGACACTCGTGGCCACCATGTGGCGGTTGAAGCGTATCTTGAGTCGCTCGATGCGCGCTTTGCCGGATGAGGTCTGCTCCACGCCAGCGATACGAGGATCATGTCCCAAGAATGAGTTCACCGCCTCATGCATATGACCACCGTCATCAAGCACGATGATCCTGCGGATCAGACCGAGGTTGCGCTCGATCAAGATCTCCTTGACCCATGCGGCGAGCCGAGGCGTGAACCATTTGTCGAAGCTTATGAGTGGATCGAACTGATCGCTGAACGGAGCTACGACGCAGCGCGCTCGGCGCAATTCTGCGACGACATCTGCATTGGTCGAGTAGTTCTTGCCTGCAATCAAGCAGTTCTCCGGCTTGAGTCCGGCCCCAAAGAAGGAGCTGAACATCGCAAGTTGCGGAGCCAGGAGATGCTGACAGGATAGGAGGAGGACATCGGACATGTCTGATTCGGCATATGCCTCAGAGACTTGCCCAATAATACGGAATGCATGACTAGCATGCTGGTTGGTCATATTCATAGCGTGTGGTTCCAATCGATTGTGTGTGTTCATATTGTGAAAGAATCTGGAGGTATATAAACATATTTTTTTATATTTGTCAAAACTCTCCCAGCTACCGACGGGTATATAAAAAGCCGACGAAATGTCGGCTGTGTTAGTGCTTAGCAGAACCTCGAGCGGCTCAGGCCGCCTTCTCGGCAATCTCCAGAGCCTCCTCGAGCTCATGAAGCAGGATCATCTGCTCCTCCGCGTACGGCAGATAGTGCTCACGTGTCTCGGCGATTTTGCGCAGACGCTTCTCCTTGGCGCATCCGGGCAATGTGATCACATTATGGAGACGATCTGGAAGCTTGAGCATGAAGAACTCGCGCGGAGCGAAGCGGAAACGGGTATGGTAGACGCGTTCACGTTCCCTCTTGTCAGGATATTCCTTCTTGCTCGGCTTGGTCATGTAGTCGACCAGCATGGCGATGTAGTCGCCAAACTCCTGCCGAACTCGCTCGATCGTCCACGCGGGGATATCCTCGACGAGGTCATGGAGCAGGATAGCGATGATCAACCGGTAATCCTTCACCCGAAGGTACTCGATGAGGATGAGTGCTGCGGCACGGATGTGCTCGAAGTATCTTCCTCCCCCTTCGCGAGTCTTGCCGCGGAACTCATCTTTGACCAGGTTGTATGCGCGTTCGATCTCGCGATAGCGCATGTCTGATTTGGGATAGTACACGGCGATCCGCCGGAAGAATGTTTCGCGGTTCTCAGCCGCTTTCAGGAATTTTAGTATCTTATCAAGCATCTGTCTCCCTTTGTGTTGTGTTGCCGATAAACGGCGTTCAGTGTGTATCTGATTTCAGATAACCACAAATGGGTTAATAAGTCAACTGAGCTACTTACCGAGCTCGAGCACCTCGTCGATCCTGATCTGCTTCACGAATTCCGGGACATGCGAGACGAGTATCATGGCTCCTTCGTAACTATCGAGTGCCTTAGCGATCACAGGCAAATGACGGAAATTGATATGGTTGGTTGGCTCATCGAGAATGAGGAGACCAGGCTTCTGAAGAACGAGGCGAGCAAAGGCAACTAGACCTTTCTGCCCTTCTGAGAGCGAGCCGATCTTGGTATGTATAGCATCAGCACCTATAAGAAAACTTGCGGCCGTGGCTCGCAGCTCAGTCTCAACAAGATGGCCTTGGCTGGCGCGGATGATCTTCTCGAGCGACTGATACACGGTATCATTGAAATCCATCATCGAAAAGTCCTGGCGGTAATATCCGACGCGGACACCTGGCGAGATGGTCACACCCTCAGCACCATTCACGATCTTTTCGAGAAGAGTCGATTTACCAATGCCGTTGGGGCCAGAAAGGATGAGGTGATTCCTCTTGCGAAGCGCGATCGAACAGGTCCTCTTCACGATCTTATGTTTCTCCGGATCCATTATGGTATATGACTCAATCTTGATCACTTCACCCGTGAGATCTGGCTGTGAAGGGATGGTGAACGGCTTGATGGTCTTGTCTTCCTTGCGCACATCAACGATCTCTTCCTCCATCTCTTCGGCACGCTCACGCATACGCTTTGCCACAAGACGCATCTGACCACCTTTCATCGCGAACATATTGGCCTGATCTTTGTTGGCTTGGATCTGCTTTTCGAGCTGAGCGTTCTTCATATTCTCTTTGTCGATGCGTGCACTGATCTGCTCCACCACATCAAAGTAGTCACCTACATACTGCTCAACCTTGTGCGTATGCACATCGAGATAGAGGACCCCGTGCGTGAATGCATTCAAGAAATCCGCATCGTGGGAAATCACGAGACAGGTCTTCTGGTAGTTGATGAGGAAGTCAGTAAGATGCTCGATACCCGCCTTGTCCAGATTGTTGGTCGGCTCATCGAGAAGCAGGATGTCGGGATCTTGTATGAGCGCCGAAGCGAGCAAGAGACGCGCCTGCTGTCCTCCGGAAAATGTTTTCACCAGACGATCCTTCACATCAGTCACCCCTGCCTTACCAGGTGTAGGCACATTCAGATTGACTACCTCGAGGATCTCATCAATTTTCGGATCGAGGTCGTATTTCTTCTCAGCGAAACATGATGCAAAGAATTCACGCACGGTGAGCTCGAGCTGTCCGCGAGGAATAACTTGGCGAGCAGTGGCGACCGTAGAGCCTTTTGCAATATGGATCTCACCGGATTCCGGAGTATGACCTTCTGTGGTGTTGCCATCATGCTCAGCTCCGAGAATGAGACCGAAGAGTGTACTTTTGCCTGCACCATTCTGTCCCATGATGGTAACCTTGGTTCCGCGGCGCACATTGAAAGAAACTTCCTCGAGAATGGGTTTGTTGGGGCTGTACTCGAACGACACATCCTCAAAACGCACGATGGTGTCACCGGAGAAGGCTTTGGTCGGAGAAACTGATTGTACTGACTTTTTTGCCATGAATGTCTACATTACAACATTTTTGAGATATTAGGAAGCGAACCCGCGAAAACCTTGCTACCTGAGCGTGTGCATGCTAGAGTGCTCGTTGAACCGCGCTTGCATGCGGTAACGCCAAGCAGGACGGGTACGACGAGAACAGTGGCCCTTGCGGGGGCCCATACCGGCCGGACATCTCAATTGAGGTGTCCGGCCAACTCTATGCATTTCGCTCAGCCTCTCGCCTCCCTACTTCGTTCTCATCCAATCCGAAGTGATGGGCGACTTCATGCCAGATCGTATCCTCGACCACCTGACGCACAGATATACCATCTTCCGCAGCTGCCGCGAGAATGGGTAAACGATAGAGCGTGATCGTATCAGGTAGAACCATACCAACACCATAACTCTCTCCACGCGCAGTACGAGGTATACCATGATACAAACCGAGCAATGTTTCTCCCTCAGAAAGATCCAAGGATTGGCGCGTCTCGAGTGTGGGCTCATCTTCAATCAACAATGCTACATTAGAGATAAGACTACGAAAGCGCTCGGGCACAGGAGACCATCTGATATGTGCCACCAGCGATGAGAATTCATCAGATACCATGCACAGATTGTAGCATGTCTGAAGTATGCATTGACCTGCACCCATTTTTATATTATAGTACGCCCGGGTTAGCATGTTCGCAAAACTCGCATTCACATACAAAAGACGATTCGGTATACACGATACTATGAGTACAACGTTACTGGTCAAGAAAGACTTGCGGTTCAAAGATGGCAATGTCTGCTTCTGCGTCAAAGGGCGCCTCATCGATAAGCCAGGCAAGATATGGCTGGTCCAAGAGAGTGTCCCAAGCGCAGGTTGGCGAAGAACAACGATGAAACCTCCCGTGGAGATGTCTGAACAACGCATCCTCGAGCTCGCCGAACGGCAGATCGGAGATAACTTGGCAGTCAGCATGAACACAATCGGCCCTCGCGTTGGATCCACCATGAAAGCGCCTCCGAAGCTCCTTGCACTCTACGAACGCCGGCGCGCTGCACAAGCAGGCCTCACCGCGTAAGTCTGTGTCTCAGTCCCTATCGGGCCGCTCCTTCTCTGGAGCGGCCCGATTTCTCGTAAGCGACCCTGCAAAAATTCAAACCACGTGCACCAAAATTCGCGAGCGAATCGTATGCATATACGAACGGTCGAAGATTATGAGCCTAACCCGCGAGCATACGAAAGAGCTTCATTTATGGGCCTAATACCTTTCAACGCATTCCATGAAAAAATACAAACGCACACGCATTATCGCCAATCTAGCAGTCATGGGCTCACTCGCATGGAGTAGCACCACCTTCGCAGCCAGCACTACCCCCGTCACTTGGGGTACACGAGTCAAAGACAATACAAATATATCCATAAGCCGCCCCACCCGAGAACGGCCAGCTTCATCCACTCCTGAATTTAGGAAGAAAAAAGAGCGTGGTGACGCCGTACGACTCAAACAAGGCGTCATGTCACTCAAACATGTGGGCGAAGTCGTTTCTTTGAATGCCGACGGCTTCATGATGCGTCGTGGGGCGTACGGCAGACACGCTTCGAGCACTGCTCAGAGCACCTATGTCGTTGCGACTTCAGCTTCTACAGTATACATGCGCGACGGGAAACTCGACTCAGTCACTGACCTTGCCCCTGGTGCACGAGTCCTCGTCACAGGAACTCTCGATGCGGCAACTGCTACGATAACCGCCGAAGGGATCAACATCCTCAGTGGTCGCAGAAAATAGCTCTTATTTGCCATATTATAGATACTGTTACCTGATTTTCCCGTCGCTTGCGCGCCGGCATTTTGGGTCTATACTTGCCAGAGCTTCACAGTACACACAACCACAATTCAACGGAAAGGCCCTCTATGAACAAGGCATTCTGGTCCTTCGGGATAGCGGGCTGTCTCTTCCTTGAGACGGTCCATGCTTCGGAAAGTACCAATCGGGAGCCTCCGACGCTCACACGGAATACCAATGAGCTCCATATTACCCAAACCATCAGTAGCACCAGATTTACGCCACGATGGAGGGAAGAGCTCGTCCCCGCCGGATCGCGTATCTTCTATGACCGCTTCGGTTCACCATCATCCCTGAGTTGGATGCAGCTACAGAGCGCACAGGGTTATGGTATTCATGAATACATGAACACCTATGGAGGTAAAACCATCTACAAGATCATGGGAGCCGCGGCACGCGAAGCCGCTGTAGAAACCTTCCCGGTCGGAGAGTACGAGGACATGGGTAGGAATCTCGGCCACAGGGTAACCAAGTTCTTCGGAGGCCTCTTTCGCGGATCGATCGGCAATACCGCTGAAGAGGACATGCAGACAGTATCTGCGACCCCTTCCTACAACAGTTTGCGACATATCGTGAACTTCGAATGGAATGATTCCAAAGATCCCTGGAGCGGCGAATACGGTTGGCGGCCATGGCGGGACAACCCATACGTCTACCTGAACAGTAACCTCGGTCACCATCAGGGACGACAATTCATCCGTACAGAGATGCGTTGTTATGGATACCTCCGCCCCAATAGCTTCGGTATGATCAAGACCGAAGCAAGCGCCATCATTACTTTGGCGCGACGGTCACAACTCGTCGTCGGTGGGTACGCGTACCCGTTCGAGAACGAGCTTCAGTACAAACCACAGGCCTCAGTCCGTTTTGAGACGTTCTGGCGCGAGAGTCTCTTCTCCGTCGGCGTCGCATCCTCGTCCCAGGGCCCATTCTGGAATTTCATGGCAGAATTTCGGTTCTGATCCTTGAAAAAGCACGCCCCGCATCTCTGCGGGGCTTTTTATGTAAGCTTGGTAATATCGCGCGGATAGAATATCTCGAGCGTCCATTCAAATGCAATGCGCAGACGCTTCTTCCATGAAGCAAACTTGAAAAGATATATCGTACGCCAGACCCACCAGGTCAGTCGGCCAGCAATCTTGAGTGAGAGGATCTCACCTACAGCGAACCACTGCCCTACGGAGACCATACTACCCTTGGAGTGGTAACTGAAGCTCTTGAGTGTACGACGACGTATGACTGCGCTGAGATTATCTGCGACCATCCGAGCTTCTTGTGAGGCTACTTGCGCCAACATAGGAAGTGGTTTGGCTTTGGTCGGATCAGCGGCGCGAGCTACCGGATCGAGATATCCTGCCACATCCCCCAGCGCAAATACAGACGAATCGCCGCCAAGACGGAAATACTCGTCAACTACAAGTCGGCCTCCAGCCACAACCGGCATGGCACCTTCAAAATGTGGAATGATCGCCTTGACCCCAGCTGCCCAAATAACGGTAGACGACGGTATCGATGCTCCTGATGAAAGCTTGATGCCTTGGCTGGTAACTTCTGTGACAGTCGCATTGAGACTAAGCTCCACACCACTCCGGCGCAGCCTTTTCTCTGCTGCGACGCGAAGTGAGGGTGCGAACATTTGTAAGATTTCTGGTCCGGTATGTATGAGAGTGACAAGTGGCTCTTCTGGTTTGCAGGTACGAGAGTCATTTGGGGCACAGTTCTTGGTAACACCATAATACCGCTTGACCATACCATGTACGAACTCTGCGAGCTCTGCCGCAGTCTCTACGCCCGTAGCTCCCCCACCAACTACGACGAACGAGAGCAGTCGCGCTCGCTCAACCGGATCGGAAATGAGGAGCGCTCGCTCAAATGCATCTATAACCTGCGAGCGGATACGGGCGGCATCGGCGAGATCCTTGAGTGGATAAGTGAACTTGTCCGCACCTGATATGCCGTAATAATTGGTCTCGGCTCCGGTCGCAATAACCACATGATCATACGACAGTGTACAAGAAGTCGATCCATTGAGTTTGACCTTTTTCGCCACAAGATCCACGGACTCTACTGTTCCCTGGGCAATACGGACTCCCGTACCGTGGAATATCTCACGCAACGGCTCAGCAACACTTGTTGGTGAAAGTGCTCCTGTGGCTACTTCATGCAAGAGTGGCGTGAAGAGAAAATAGTTCGTGCGATTGACGAGCGTGACCTCGATCTTACCGCTTTTGACATACGGGGCAAGGCGTTTAGCGACATAGGTGCCACCGAAGCCTGCGCCAAGTATCAAAATGTGCGGTTTCAACATGGGTTTATTTTAACACGACTCGAAAGCGATGTCCCCTATCAGGCGTGCGCAAGATGCACGATGAGATAGAGCAGAACCGCGCCGAGTATGGTCATGACCGTCGTCAGGGCTTTGGAATGACTGTGGTGACCCTCAGGAATGAGATCGCTGGCTCCGATATAGAGGAAAAATCCAGCGAACACGGCGAGGATGACGGCCAGTGTATGGTCTGCCACAGAAAACGCGAATGTCGATACGGTGCCCACAATAGGTGCTGCTGCTACAGCAGTAAGCCATGCCCATGCTCGACGATCATTACCACGATGCTTAAGTATGACACCGACAGTATTGATCCCGTCAGAGAAACGGTGAGCAAGCACAGCGATACCGACGATAAGTCCTACTGCTGCAGACGCCTGAAAAGCTAGACCGATCGCGATACCGTCGATCAAACTGTGCAAACAGAAGCTAGCAGCACCGAGCGAGCCGCGCACAGGGGTATGATCAGTATCTTGTTCATCACTGTGGCCGTGCGCATGGAATGAAAAAACTCTATCGAGGATCAAGTAGGTCAAGAATCCAACTGCCGTGAACGCTGTCAATTCTTCGGGATGGAAAACTGCTGATCCGAGCTCTATTGCCTCGGGAATGAGATCGAAGAGAGCTGCGCCGATCACTGCTCCGGCAGAGAGGCCTAGGATAATATGCAATTTGTCTCTAAAACGGAGTGCTATGAGGCCACCAGCGAAAGCTGCGAGCGAAGCGAGGATGGAAATAAATATGGTCATAATGATGTACTTACTATAATAGATTACTGTCTGTTTTATTTAGCGCATTTGATACAAGTACCGAAGAACTCCAGGGAATGGCGTGAAAGTGACGCGAACTTTTTCGAATCAGCCAGAACAGTGTGTTCGATCCCTTTCGGAAGACACTTTTCAGAATCTTCTATATCTCCACAACCCATGCAGATCAAGTGATGATGATGGCGACGACCAACCCTGATCTCATAGGTGGCATGAATCGTACCCGTATCTATGCGATTGACCAAGCCAACCGACACAAGAGAATCGAGGGCTCGATATATGCTCGCAGCGGCAAGACCCGCAGAGATTTTTCTGAGCCGACTCTCTAGGTGAGCGATGGAGACAGGGTGTTTCTCCTCATTCAAGAGATCGAGAAGCGCAACTCTTCCGGGCGTGGCCTTGAGGTGTACAGACCAAAGAAGGTGCTGGGCTTCCGTTCCATATATCTCGGGTTCTTCTATCTTTTTTCTATTCATGGTTTTGTAGATAATGTTTGTTTCTAATCACGAGTGCATAAAGCGCGACAACCTAAGGGGAAGCAGTATGTCCTTTTCAGAGGGTACCTAAAACGATAATCTTTCGCGTTTACCTATCGATCATCCTATCTTTTCTAAGTTCCAAATGCAAATCTTTCGCGTTTGCTGTACCTGAGGTTTTCAGCACCTCTCCCCATTTACCATTTCTTTGTTTCGCCCTTATTTCTCTTCAGTCAGCCCAGCCCACACTCACAGCACCACACAAAAGAAACATGATATAATTCATCCATGTCTCTCCGCACCATTGACCTCGAGCTCATTCACGTATTCAGGAAACTGAGCGTTCCCATCGCTCGTATCGGCCTCTTCACTGTCTTTTTCTGGTTTGGCATCCTCAAAGTCATCGGCATGTCGCCGGCCAGCCCACTGGTCGAAGAGCTTTTCAGTCATACAATATCATTCATGCCGTTCAGCACATTCATCGTGCTTTTCGGCCTCTTCGAATGCGTAATCGGCATCCTTTTCTTGATTCGTGGAACCGAGCGTGTCGTCATCCCTCTCCTCTTCTTGCACATGATCACGACCATCATGCCACTTTTCGTCATTCCAGCCGCAACCTGGTCAGGATTCCTCATCCCAACACTTGAGGGTCAGTACATCATCAAGAATATCCTCATCATCGCCGCAGCCATCGGTATCGCCGCACACATGCATCCGATGAAGCGCTAACCATACCCATGCATACCCATCACGTCCCAACGAAGGCTCTCCGCGCCACCTTCTCCTGTATTCTCATCGCGCTCGCCATCATAGCTAGTAGCAGAATTCAAGTTCATGCCCAATCGACCGTGAACTTGAGCGGACCCGATCTCATACCAAAAACTGAGATACTGATCAGCCCACCGTCGGGAACATTCACACAAGGATCAACTTTTGAGGTTCCGATATACATCAACACAAAAGGTAGCAGCATTGGCGCGATAGAACTCCGCATACGATTCGATGCGGAAACACTTTCTGTAGTCAAACCCTCAGGGGGCTCATCGGTGATCGGTCTATGGATCGAAGCACCTAGCTATGACAATGCACGCGGCACCATCACCCTCGTTGGAGGCATTCCCAACGGCATCACCACGGAATCAGGATTACTCGCCAACATCACGTTCCAAGCAAAGAGTGCCGGCCCAGCTTCTGTCAGAATACAGGACGACACGCGCATACTCCTCAATGATGGTGTCGGATCCCCTGCAAATCACACCGCCAACCGTGCTGTCTATACTATTGTATCCCGACCTCCTGGAGGAGTAGTCGTCTTCTCCGAAACTCATCCCCTTCGTGACCACTGGTACAACAACCCGACAATCTCGCTCGCATGGACCCCTGAACCCGGTGTGAGCGGATACAGCATGATCCTCGATGACAAGCCCAACACAATACCAGACAATACGGTCGACACCGAGAGCACTGCACGCTCATATCAAGAACAACCTGACGGTGCGTGGTATTTCCATATCAAGGCTTTGAAAAACGGCGTATGGGGTGCATCCACGGACTTCGCCCTCAAGATCGACACTGCACCTCCGGCAGATTTTGAACCACGCATCAACTACATCACTGCAGCCGTCATCAGTCGAGCCCTGATCTCCTTCTTCACAACCGATGCCCTCTCCGGACTCGATCGCTATGAGGTAGGTCTCATCGACAAATCCAAACCCGCCACCGAGTCACCCGTTTTCGTGAGAAGCGAGAGTCCATATCAGGTTCCCTTCGAATCCATCGACCATTCCCGACTCATCGTCCGTGCTTTTGACAAGGCCGGTAACGTGCGTGACGCCTCTATCGACGTGAGTCTTCCCTTTCTTCCTACCAAGTTCATCCGCGACCACGCAGTCGCACTCCTGCTGACCCTGCTTATCCTTATGATGGCAGGATTCGTACTACATTATTTCTTCGGCCACCATATCGCGCGGCACGTGAGCGCTATCTGGCGACTCATCACTGATCGCAAGAGGCTTGAGAAACTCGAAGACGATGAACAAAAATAACCGCACACTACTTCTCGGAATCATCCTGATCGGCGTGGCTGGATATCTTTCTTGGTCATGGCTTTCAGGACCAGACATTCGCAATCTTGATTCCTCCGGAACAACCATCGTTGCCTTCGGCGATAGTCTCGTCCAAGGAGTCGGATCGACCGCAGGGCGTGACATCTTTTCCCTACTCTCCGATCGCATCGGCCAACCCATAGTGAACCTCGGAGTCAGCGGAGACACGACAGAAGCCGCGCTCTCTCGCCTACAGAGCGTGCTCGACGAAGACCCCCGCCTTGTCATCATCCTGCTCGGTGGCAATGATTATCTCAAACGCGTCCCCATAGATACGACCTTCGAAAATCTCGGCACGATCATACAGCGAATCCACGAAAGTGGTGCAGCTGTGCTCCTTCTGGGCGTCCGCGGCGGCCTCCTCAGGGATACATACAATGAACGTTTCGAGGAATTCGCGGAAGAACATCGAGTCGGCTTTGTGCCAAATGTCCTCGATGGACTGATTGGTGACAGTCGTTACATGTCAGATGCGATTCATCCGAATAGCGCCGGCTACGCCCTCATAGCCGACAAAATTGAACCTGTACTGAAAGAGATGCTCGATCAACGCTGAGCCATGCCGCGAAGAGTAGCACCTTGAACAACTTCACAAGATGCACAGCACAGAACTTTGCGTGACGGACGGACACTGTCATCGGCACAATAGTTCTCCGTAGCTGTTCCACAGAATGAGCACGAACCAATGATTTCTTTGCCGTGCACCGGAACCACGTCTGTTGTCATGCGGTTATCAAAAACGAAGAGCGTTCCCTTGAAATGCGCTCCGGGATATTCCTGCATATAGGTATGAATACCATCCTTGAGCTGATAGATATCAGAAAATCCCTCTTTCTTGAGGAGACAAGTCGCTTTTTCACAGCGAATACCACCCGTGCAGACCGTCACTACTTTTTTGTCTTTGAGTTGAGACAGTTCTTTCACCTTCGCAGGTAGATCTCTAAAATTGGAGAGTCCCGGATCAACCGTCTTATCGAACTTCCCACTGGCGATCTCATAGCTATTGCGCAGATCGAGCACCACGAAATCTTCTCCATTCTCATACCATTTTTGCAATTCAGACGCCGGCAACTGAGTTGCAGTCTCCCGAGCCACATCGAATCTGCCAGCCCCCAGAGTCACAATCTCGTCGCGCACTTTGATTGTGAGACGTGGAAAAGCAAAACCTGTACCAGCGCTCTCCTTGATAGCAATACCCGTAAGCACAGGATCAGCCAGAGCAAATGCTTTGTATGCTTCGATAGCTTCGCGTGTACCCTCGAAGGTTGCATTGACGCCTTCTTCTGCCACGATCATGCGCCCTCTCAGACCGAGCTCCGTACATTTCTGCCGATGCGCCTCAGCGACCGCACGAGGATCTGCGATCTGCCGGAAGCTATAGAACAATATGACGATATAATCCGATGGTTGCATATGATGCGTTACTATATCATATTGCAACAAAAAATCCCGGGTTACTGTTTGAGATGTCTCTCAAGGAATGCGACCGTCTTCGCCCAGGCATCCTTTGTTTCCTCTGGTGCATAATTCATGCCTGACGGATTGGCGAAGGCGTGACCGACTCCTGGATATATGTAGATCTGATTTTCGACTCCAAGAGTATTGAGCGATGTCTCAAATACACGCACCGTGGTCGTACTGATCGCCTGATCTGCCTCGCCGAAGATGCCGAGCACTGGCCATGAGATCGGGGCGAGCCGTTCTGTGGTCGTCGCCATACCACCTCCATAATAGACGATCGTCGCATCGAGCTTCTCTCCGGAAATCGCGAGCTCTATAGACTGTCTGCCCCCAAAACACCAGCCGAGACTAGCAATCTTCGGCGCACCTTTGGATTTGAGATACGCGGCGGCGGCACGCATATTGGCGGTACCTGTTGCCTGCTTGAATTTTGATGTCAGTGCACGAGCTTCTTCCTGCGTCTCACCAATTCCCCCGAGGAGATCGACGGCGAGTACCATGTACCCTTCGCGAGCGAGCTGATCAGCTGCAGCGCGCGTCTCAGGTCGGAGACCACGGTTCTCATGGATCATGACCACGCCCGGATAGACGGCTTCTGTTGCAGGGCGAACAAAATATCCTTTTGCTCCTAGGAAGTATGCAACATCAGTCTCCACGATGAGTGGGGTCTTATCACCCGTGTCGAGCATGTCGACGTTGGTCATGGTGCCAGGACGGTCCGATGTGTAATATATGCCACCAGCAACGAGAGCGAGGATGGCTATAACAAGGATTATTTTATTCATGGTATGTATGATGTATGAGCTTATATTTTGAATGGAAGATCGTCATATATATCCAGTATAAAACAATTTCGGAAGAGTACAAGGCGAAGGTTTCTCTTTGATTATTTGGCATTATCCACGACCATTGGCTGTATAGCATCAATAGCCGCTATGGCCTTTTGCAAACGTTCCTCCCTGTTTCCTGATACGATAATATAATTCTTTGCATCTTCAGTAAGACGTTCAACAAATCGTTTTTGCATATCATGACGAATATGTTCTCCATCCCTTGTTCCGTCTTGCTCAAAAGGAATTTCATCCCCCGTTAAGATATACAGGTCATATTTTCTTCGGGCAGCAATGGCTTCAACTTGAGCCGATCGTTTACCTAGATATCTTTCATGCCAAACTCCGGTGGCAAATGCATCCGTATCACAAATGACCAAACCATTTGATGCTTCTGCCAAGGCATCTTCAAGAATACCTTGAGCTTTTGCTATTTTGATGAATTCATCCGTTCGCCATGCGGCATTTTCATCGCCAAACATCTTTCCTTCTGAATACAAACGCCCATATTCAGGCACCCATGTTGTCTTATAGTGTTTTGCAAGATCCTTGGATAAGGTCGTAGTACCTGTGGATTCTGCACCCAGAATGCATACACGTCGAGCAAACGATGCTCGAACACACGGTTCGAGAAATTGTGCATATTTCGTAGGATCGCTTCGTACTATTGTTGCCGAGATAGGAATATACGTACGCGCCTTATCAACCAACACATGGACACATCCCATAAAAGACGCATATGGATCGCCGTATGATTCAGATGTAAATACAGCATCAGGCGTAAATCCCAACACATCCAACGTGTTTTTTGCCCACCCTTCTGAGTCATCATCTGCGAGACGATCGTCATCAAGAAGTTTTACCTGAACGTCAGGATGAATTTCTTGGATCCAACGAGCCCGCTCTACTCCAGAGATAAATTGTGATTTTTTCCAACAGACAATTACGGTAAGCTGTTCACACTGCGAGCGAGCCGTATCAATTAAATACTTATGGCCTCGATGAGGCGGGTAGAATTTTCCAATAACAATTCCTCGATGAAACATATACTTGCTTATTTATTAACTTTAGTCCACGTAGTAAGAGCAAAAGCGGCATGAATAAAGAAGGCGACATACAAGGCGGTAAGCGTATAAGCACCTGCTAAGAAGAATAGGGCGATCGAGACCAAGTTCACCGGACCAAGCCAAAGTATCCAGCTTTCGACTTTCTTTCTTCCTAGAAGAAACTGGGCAATCACGCTCGAAGTTACAACCAAAGCATCTAGCCACGGGTACAAAGAACCTGGAACGAAAACATCAATAAGGGAATATGCTAGTACGGTCCCCAAGACCATGAATACCAAAGTCAGGATTCTTCCTTTCCACGATAACACGGTGACAGGAAGTTCGGTATCCTCTTTTCCACCAAATGCCCAATGCGGCCAAGCCCATAATTGGATTATTACGAAATAGCCCCAATTGAGCCACTGTTGGCCAGGTAAACCAATCTGACTAAAAAATACTCCGAGCGCAAGTGAACTGACTATTCCCCATGGCCAGCAAAGAATGTTCCTTGTGCGTGAAAGCCATACGCATATAAGACCCGCCCAGGTCCCAATAAACTCAAATACATTCAAACTATAATTGGGAACGAAGTATTTTGACAGAAGGACGTATACCGTAGTGGCTGCAAACATAATCACTCCCACCTTTAATTGTTCGATATGTTCCTTCTTGGTTCCTAATAGTCTTTTCACTTTGGTATACGCCATAATATATTTAATTAGTGTGATAATTACACTATATACAAAGCGGAGTTTTTGGTCAAGTTCCCGTGTGTATAAAGTATAGCTTCAATAGTCATATATATCTACGACTTCTTCAACACATCTTTTTTAAAATGCTTCAGATATGCAACCAAAATAAAGCTGATAATAACCATCAGGAACCACGAAGTTATCTTGCTCGTAGAAACAACACTCCACACATGAATCTGATCTGGATACTGCCATGCACCGAGATATGTCGATATATTCTCCGCTATCCAGATGAAAAAAGCGACTAGGAGGAATCCTGTATTCAAGTGCATCCAACGAACCTTGGTCATGACTGTGAAATATATCCTTGTCTTCCAAAAGAGCGCAAAGACTGCAATGATCAGGAATATCCTGAAGTCATATATGTAATGATTGGTGAAAAAATTGAGGTAGATGAGTGCGGCGAGCACGACACTCCATCCATAGTGGTTGTAGTTGGTAACATACTGTTTCAAAATTTTCCAAGACTGACTGATGTAACTCCCGACTGCCGCATACATAAAACCACTGTAGAGAGGCACGGTCATGATCTTGAAAAACGCATCCTCGGGATAGCTCCAGGAACCAACACCTGGACTTGTTTTGTACAATTCGAGGATAAGGCCGATGATATGGAATAAGAAAATAACCTTCACCTCATCTTTGGTCTCCAGCTTCGTGAAGTACAAAATTGCCTGGATCAACACCGCAGCAATGAACAAGAAGTCATACCGAGCCAAACCGAAGAGCGGGATGTAGTTCGAAAGGAAAAGTAGCAAAAAGAAAGAGCCGGCAAATATGGCCGCGCGGGCTTGCTTGAGACCAAATAGGAGGAATTCGTGCATATATGTAGGTATTATGACTTACGCAGAACTTTCTCCATCGGTCTTCCCTTAGCGAGCTCGTCAACCAACTTATCGAGATACCGAACCTCGCGCATGATTTTGTCTTCAATCTCTTCCACCCGAACACCACAGATCATGCCGGTAATGAGCTTGCGCGAAGGGTTGAGCTTGGGCGCCTCATTGAAGAACATCTCGAAGTTCACCTCTTCCTTGATCTGCGCATTCAGCTTGCTTTGAGTGTATCCCGTGAGCCAGCGAATGACCTCGTCGACTTCTTCTTTGGTTCGACCTTTCTTCTCTGCCTTAGCGATATACATCGGATATACCTTGGCAAAGATGTACCCGTATACGCGCTTGAGTGTTGCTTCACTTGGAGGCTTCATAGGTATAAGTATAGCGAAAAACCCTCTGAGATTCGAATCGATTTCGTGGCCTAAAATATAGAACGCGAAATGACCCGTCTAGGACACTAATTTAGCGCTTCCAAAATATCCTTTGTTTACTTGATGTGTCGTGGTCTGATGACCACCGACCATGACTACTGCAGGACTTAGACGACGTAAGAACCTTAACGCAAAAAAGAAGGAAACTGGTAAGGAAAATTTATCTGTATTTCAAAGTCCTTACACTTTCCGCATTCAGGGATTTATAAGGTAAGTATATCATTAGAATTCGATTTGATTTTTGAATTCAACATTAACAACACCTATTTTACTTGCCATATCTTCAGCATACACAGCCCACGAAATTGGGACATTATTCATAGAATCAAAATCAGAAATACTTATTCTCAGTTTAAGTGTTGCTATTCTTCCAGCTACAGTAGGGTAAAAGATTGAATTTACAAGAGAGATTTGAACTGTGGGCGTCCCTAATCGAATGGTTGAAATATTAGATACAACAGCACCTGAACCATGTGTAGGGACTACCTCGAACTTTGCAAGTTTATCACTGGACGAGGTTAGTATGAGAAGTGAGTTTTTTGCAACAGCTCTACCATCGTTATGAATAAAAATATCATATTCAAGTGACCCTAAATACCCAATTACACTTTTATCTTCATGTAAAAGTGATAACTTCTTTTTAGTAACTGGTATTAATTCGATAGACAAAGATGGTTTTTGTCTTCTACCGAACATATCCTCAAGGTCAAAATGTTCCATTTTATATTTACCATTTTGACCTCTTTTAAGATACTCCCTAGTAACAAGTGATCGATGTGGAGTCTTCAGACTAGCAGGTATCAGAAATATGACAAATCCGGACTTGTCGTCATTATCAATTACTTTCCCTTCTAACTCATCAACACTTGGTTGTACAGCATACAATGCGAAATCTAAAAGTCTATGAAGAAACTCCTTCGGATTTATTATGGGAGATAATTCTGAAGCATAATCATTTGGCTTAGATGTTTTAACTCCAAAAATTAAAACTCCACCGTCTGAGTTTGCAAACTGAGATAACGCTTCACTAAAATTCTCTTTATCAGAGTTACTCAGATCTGGTTGTGATTTATTACTTTTTTCTTTGAATTCTAAATACAATCCCTCTGTTGTTTTTTCTACAATTAATCTATTAACATCATCTATACTACGTAAATTCTCATAAATTTTTTGCGAACTTTGGGACATAGTAATAACTTAATTTAAGTGCTGACCTCATCGGATTCGGACATTTCTATGCCTTACCCCACAAGGTTATTTTGATGAAACTAATTATAGCACTTTGATGCTCCTCGGAATGGATTATTTATCACCTATAACTCTACCTTTCTGTGACTTCATTCGCGGTATCCAAAAAAGAAGCAAAGCAATAATTACAGAGATTGTGAGTAGTGTCAACGAAGTACAAAAATCTGGAGTTCCATGGAAAACGAACACATAAAAGTTCGATACGAGCGAGAATAAATACGCATACAGCAAGGACTTACTCACACTATTCCAAAATAGGACAGCATCATGATTCTCAACAGACTTTTTCCAAACTATATCAAAATAGTCATTTCTGTTTTTTAGAATTTCAATTTCCAATGATGAACCAGTGCTAGCAAAAGGGTGTCCTTTTACAATTGAGGAAACTCTGAGAGAAGCTGGCCAGTAAGTAGCAATAGCTATTATTAGAATCCAAAATGTCCAAAGTAAAAAGTATGAGATGTATTCATTATTTGTAATCAGTAGCTGAGGGAGAAAAGACAAGAGACCGACAATTGTAAGCAAGGTGCCTGTTCCAGCAGTCTGATCCGAAAGGATTTTCCCAATCTTCTCTAACTCAAGAGTGTAGAAATCTATTTGTTGTTTATATATATCGCTGTCCATAATATGCTTCTCGGACTCCAAACCTATCTCAAGTTGGCTGGGTTATAAGGACGACGTTCGAACATTATACAATACAAATGATAAATTGATAAGAGCAATCTACCACTTCTTTCGAAGCGTCTGTATGTCCCCTTCCTTCACCTTGTCTGATTGGTTCCTGTTATATCATTCCGGTAGTATCGATGATATGTGGAACTGAGTGAAGAGGGGTGGATTTGCCAGGAGTGGCAACTATTTCGCATAGGAAGTAAAATAGGCGCATGAAGCCGAGGGTAATATACAATGTAGTAGACGCAACAAAGATGCCTGGAAAGACCCGAGGTCAGCGCAATATTAATGCCGTAAAGGAGGCTATCCGCATGGCCGAGAAACATCCAGAGATTGAAGCTACTCTCTTTAAGCCAGATCACCAACATGACAGTAAGTAAGGATAGGCTTATAGATAGGATTGAGACTCGACTTCAGTTTACGATCACCATTCTCGTTCTATTTCTGGCCCTATCCATCAACCAGAATATTTCACTATCGGGTTGTATTATCGTTGTTGCTTATGTTGTCGACTATATTTTCTTTGCCATATTGGGAGATAAACTGAGTGAACGTGCACTAAAATTCACCAATACTTGGGTCGTCATCGGAATTGCTTCCTACATTATCCCTCTCACCCTTGCAGCACTCTCAACCCAGAACAATACCCTCTCTGGATGGCAAGTTTACTTCTGGGGCGGTTCAACTATTGTTTCCTTTATACTTATGCTTTCTGTTCCACTCATTGTTCTGGCTTCTATTATCATCACGGGAATCAATTGGAAAAAGTGAGGTGAGCCGCGAGTAATGAAGGGGTTTTAAAGTTAAGACAGTAATGGCCATATTTCAGGACCTTCTCGTTTAACCATCTACGCGATTTAATTTACAGCCGTGGATGTTTTTCCAGCTTACACATCTTCCTGATATTTTCAATTTTATCCGCAAATATTTTTTCATTCATAAGCCTATCAAGTTGAGCGAGGATTTCTGACGCATATTCCCCCTCCATTATATTGTCTCCAATTTCCTTCAACAATTCATCTAATCTCAACTCTATCTTCCAACCACCTAAATTCTTATCAACAGAAGGCGTGGTCTTTCTCAAGTTAAAATAATCGTCGATTGCATCTTTGAGCAGCTCGGTTGAAAAAATTACGGCACCCATTTTTCCTTCCTTGCTATACTTATAAACTTGTAGTTCCTTAACTCTTTCGTGAACTTGTTTAAAATGTGCCCTCAAACTCGCAATACTTGTGTTGGTTTGCGAAATTTCCTTAGTTACAGATTCTCGTGTATTAGTAATCTGCATTATTAAATCCTTCTCTTTTTCTGATATTAAGTTATTGGTCTTAGACAATATAATCTCTCTTAGTTTCGTGTCTTTAGTTTCAGACACATTGTCAATCGTTATCAAAAGTATTTTTTCCAAGTCTTGAATCTTATTTGTAGTTTCAAGAGCAATATTTTGTTCTTGCTGTTTAAATCTTGTCGAGAGCAGTTCAACCTGTTGTTTTTTAAAAGCTTCCAAGGTTACTGAGGATTGTTCTAAAGACTGTTTTAACAGACCCTGTGCTTCTTTCTTTAATTCTTCAATCTTCTTTTCTTGCTTCTCCAGAGTTTCTTTTAAAGGTCTTATATTAAAATAAACAAACACTCCGCCCAGTACACCCAGAATAGCTACCGATATTCCAAGATAGCCTAAATTAAGCTGTGCAATACTTTGTGAGAGTGTAATCAAATCCATTGCATTTATTGTACTCGTTGCAAATTGAATCATTTTAGAGGTTGGTGAATAGTGATGATTCTATACCCTATTTTCCTGAAAGTACATAGACTCGTGAACTTACCACTCCCGGCAAATCTACCCGTCTACCATCCCCCTCTTCTACAGAATACACTATCTCCCGCACAGCCCATATCACCGCACGAGCTGTGCTCGCAGAGCTAGTCGAACTGCGAGCGGGTAAACAACACAAACGATGTCTTACATTCCCAGCGACGCATCTCCAATAGAGATCATGAGCCAAATAGAAGCCATGATGAAAGGGCTTGGAGCGATATACCGCAAGGTGACGTACATAGCCAAAATGATGAGAATGAATGAGAGGATAAAGACCAGAAAAGTATCTAAATAGATTCGATTCTGAGTGACTGCAGCATGTGGGCATGCCTAGTTCATGTTCGAACTTTGTCTACGTGCTGCGGGACTTGGACTCGAACCAAGATACCAGCTTTCAGAGAGCTGTGTCCTACCATTAGACGATCCCGCAATATCTATATATGTAAAAAAGCCCGAAACGGCGTACCTTGCAGAATACCCCAAAAAAGAGTATAAAACAAGCAAACGCAGGCACAACGCACAACCAAAGGATCGACATATGGACATATTGATACCTGTCAGTTCACCCGGAATCGGTGTCGCAGACATACCCGCAGCTCTCGTCAAAGCACGGATACCCGTGCACAAGTGGCCCCAGACCGAGAATGGCGCCTTGGAAGACTTCTTGACTATGATTCGCGAGGAAGCCGTAACACTCCACTGGGAGAATGGCCGCCTCACGCTCCACATCATGGTCGCCGTACCCTACATCGGATACATTGACGAGCGCATGCATGAGCTCTATGAGGCCTACCAGCTCAACCTCGACAGTGCGCACCTAGGACGTGTCCACTACAAGAGCAGGCCGTTCGAAGGGTCTCTCGGCGAGACCATGCAGAGGTATTGGGACGGTCGGATCGAGAACGGGCGCACGGCAATAGAGCGCGGCCTCCGCGAAGAGCTCGACTGGTGTGACACCTCCCTCTACGAGCTCTCCAAGTGGCAAGGCAGCACCTGGGAGACATCGCCACCCACGCCTTCAGACAAGCGCCTCGGACTCACGGACATATATCACCGTTACCGGATGCACTGCGTCATCGGCCCAGAGCTGTACAATCCTGAAGGCTATATCCACCTCGACGCCGTGAAGAAAAAGAAAGAGGTCTTTCTCTGGAAGGATATCTGAAGAAGCCCTGAATGAACCGAACTCGCTCACCTGAGCGGGTTTTTTAGTGAGAGGTGATAAGTGCCAACGCAATAGCGGTTGCAATGGCGCCGAACATACCCAGCCATTGATGACGATAGAGCTTCTCCTTGTTGATAGTCATACCGAGGATAACCGCGATAATGATGTAGCTTTGACTGAGTGCTGTCGATATCGCTATCGGCGCAAGCACCATCGCTCCTGCAAATGCGAGCCAGGCGACTTTGTCTGCGATCGACATAGGCAACAAAGTTCCGAGATTATTCTTCATATCAGACACCGTCTTCTTGTAATTGCCTCGAAACAACAATACCGCCAGACAAATAAGCATCAAGAATGCATCGACGATAAAGTTGATGGTGACCGGATCTGTGAGGCGCGCACCCCATCCCACGAAGAAGTTCGCAGACCCCATGAATAGCGCCCCGACAAATGCGAGCACGACTCCTTTTTCGAGAAGAAACTTCTTGGAAAATCTATTCTGATTGAATGAGACAAGTATGAGGAAAACGACCAACAAGGCGACCAAGATAAGTTCGAGCACTGTCACCTTTTCACCCAAAATAAAGAATGCCAACGCTGAAGTGACAGGAATTTCAAAAGACCACACTGGTTCAATCACCGCCAGCTTACCCTGTCTCAAAGCCTCGAAGTCGACAATTGCTGCAATAAAGAGAGTGACGCATGCAATAAGTAGGGTCATCCCGCCATTACCCAGATCACTGAGTACTGCGATGACTTCCCTGAAACAAAATGGTAACAGAACCACCGCACCAAAAAATGTTATGAAAAAGAGAGTCTCCCAATTACCTATCTTGCGGGTATTCTTCTGGATCAAAAAATCGCCGAATCCCCATGAGAGCATCGCGACGATCGAGAGAAGTATTCCTATACCGACTGATGTCATGCGAGTATTCTAGCACACGCCTATAGCATTACCCGATATTTTCTGTAACAACCACCTTCCCCTTTTTTATCTTTGCTGCCTTCAAAAATTCGGTGAACAACGGATGTGGCATGAGTGGTCGAGCGAGGAATTCTGGGTGAAACTGGGTGCCCAGGAAAAACGGATGTTCTGTGCGCGGCAACTCAGCAATCTCCATGAGGGTTCCATCAGGAGACTTGCCCGAGAATACGAGTCCTCCCTTTTCGATACGATCGATATACTTCGGATTGACCTCATAGCGATGGCGATGTCGTTCCCTGATGACCGTCGTCGGGCGCGGAAGCGGCTTGCCAGCAAACTGTGAATACGCCTCCTGTGCAACCGATCCTTTGGTCAACTTGGCAGGATACAAACCGAGACGCATCGAGCCCCCGTAGTCTCCCGTAGCAATCTTCTTCTTTTGATCGGGCATGATATCGATAATGAGATGCGGCGACTTCGGGTCTATTTCCGCTGTGTGTGCACCGGCGAGCCCAAGTACATTGCGGGCGTACTCGATAGTCATGAGTTGCATACCATAACAAAGGCCGAAATACGGTATCTTGTTTTCGCGGCAATATCTGATCACATTGAGCTTACCTTCGATACCGCTCTCGCCAAATCCACCCGGAACGATGACCCCATCCATCTCGTCGAGCTTGGCATATGCAGCATCGCCAACAGACCCCTTTTCGAAGTCTCTCGCATTGACAGTATGAATGATTGGCTTCACCTGTGCCGCATATCCCGAAAATTTGATTGCTTCCAAGACTGAGATATATGCATCTGTCAGCACGAAATCTCCTGTATTAAAATATTTTCCCACGATTGCTATCTTGAGTGGCTTATCGACATAGTTCTTGATACCTTTGGTCATCTTCTTCCATGCATCCATGGAGATGAGCGGTTCATCCTTGAGCGCACCCGAGCGCTCGCCGAACGGCACATTCAAAGCCTCGAGCACAATATCACCGAGACGGTCGCGTTCAAAATTGATCGGCACATCATAGATGCTCTCGATATCAGGAGCCGAGATGACTCTCTTTGCGGGAAGATTGCATGCGACTGCGATCTTCTCTTTGCGGCGATCATCGAGCGGCATATCTGCACGGGCGATGATGATGTCTGCAGTCACGCCATATGAAGCCAACTGATGCACGGCATTCTGGGTCGGACGAGTCTTCATCTCACCCAGCGTACCCGGCACTGGTAGATACGAGACCATAATAAAGATCACATCATTGGGATGACGGATCTTGAGCACACGAGCCGCTTCTATGAACATGATGTTCTGGTAGTCGCCCACCGTTCCCCCAATCTCGATGATAGAGATGTCGGATTTGTTGACCTTGGCACTGTGTTCAAAACGTCTGACGATCTCATCGCGGATATGAGGTATGGCCTCAACACATTTGCCGCCATAGCCGAGAGCACGCTCCTTCTCGATCACATGCTTGTAGACCATGCCGCTGGTGATGTAGTCATCGCCCGTCAGGTCGCGGTTGAGGAAGCGCTCATAGTTGCCCATGTCCTGATCAGTCTCGAGACCATTGTCGAGCACGAAGACTTCCCCGTGCTCGGTCGGGTTCATAGTACCGGCATCCACATTGAGATATGGATCTACCTTCGCAAGATTGACCGTCCAACCTTTTGCGGCCAAGAGTGTACCGATAGACGAAGTGGCCACGCCCTTACCCACGCCGGACATGACACCTCCGACGACGAATATGTATTTGTGGTGGGGCTTCAATATGCGCTGCGAATGTTTCTTCGCCTTGGTGCTTCCATGTCTGCCATTCTGCGGGCGCGCCCGTCGTTTCATGAAGCTATTGTATGTGAACGGTTTTGCAATGTCTACTTGCTAGATTATGTTTTTTACTGCCCTATTTCCTTCACATCCTTCTCAATCTCTTCTTCTGCTTCATGAATATTCTCCCGTATGATCGACATCATCCTCTCCTCTTCTGCTGTCAACTTACGCCTGCTATGTGCGCGTTCGAGCAATTTCTTGAACTCGACATGGATGAGCTGGTTGGTCTTCCTGACATCTGCCTTGATCTTCTTACGGAAACGACCGAACCCATGCAAGAGATACCAAGTCCAAAGCGCACAGAGGAAGGCTATACCTACAAGGACAGCGAATATGAGTGCGTAGTTGAGAACAGGCTTGGTGACACGTTCGAGTGTCGTCGGTTGGACCATGATCGGACGATCTGCACTGCGCTTGCTGATCAGGCCGCGAGAAGTTGTGACATCAGCACTGAGAGCATAGGTGTCATTTTCGAGCTGTGCATTCCAGACCGCCTGGAATCTACCATCTTCACCCGTGCGAGTACTCTGTTCAGCTGCATAACCAGAACCCCCTCGAAGATAGAGTTTTACCGTAGAGTTCTTCACTGCCGATCCTGATATGAGCAATACATCACCTTCGGTAAGGAGTGCGGGGAATCGATCGAACACCGGAGGATTGACCGCACTCATGTCGATCTGCACACGATAATGAGTTACGGGACCCCATCCTTTTGCATCACGGCCTTGAATATGGAAATACCACGTCCCATCCGTCAGAGTAACTGTCGTCTCGGGAGTATCGATGCTCTGCGACTGGGTTGGTGTCGACTGCGAGTTCTGATCATAACTCGTACGAATCGCCGTCACACCCGCGGGTACCGTCCAGGTGAATAGCGCCATGTTCGAGGCATACCACACAGACTGATCAGGATGCGTCGCAGAACGGACAGCGATAGTCACGCCAGGCTCTATGCGCGGTTCTTGGACGGCAGCCCGGATCGAAAGACGCACAGGCTTACTCTGTGAGAGTATGTTGGTACCCAAACCATCATTGGCCAAAATGGATGCATTTTCAAATGATATGTCCGCAGTACCTGCGGCCTTGGCTCTGAAGAGCATGGTTACAATCTTGCCCTGAGCTCCGGTGAATCCTGGATTATATACTCCTCCCTCAAACTGAGCTTGACCGGTAGCATTGGAATACACTGGTTCGCCAATCCAAAAATTGATGATGCTCCCAATCTTATCGACAGATACTAGCTCGAGCAGATTTTTTGGGTACAAGACTGTGCCCGAGACTGCATTCATGGACTCCGCTTGTGATGTCGAAACTATGACATTCACTGAAAAGAGTGTACCGACACCATATGAATCAGCCCCCGTCACCGGGGAAAGTGTGAGTGTGGCGGCGTCAGCTTGGACAAACCCGCTAAGGACGATGATGAGAGCACATAGACCCCCCACCACGAGACGGAGGAGTGCACTGATAGATGACCTATTTCCTTCGGCTGATATTGATGCGGGTACGGAGTGCATTGAGGATGATGAGAGCTATAAGTGCTATAAGTATATAACCTAACGCCGTTCTATACCACGGGCGTGGCTGTTGAGGATCGAGGCGTTCGATACGGACATTCCCCTCCTTGTCGATCGCCTTCACATACACATACGAAGAAAGTCTCTGATCTGCCAATACATACGGACTCTCTGCATCTCTCCAGGACAGCCGACGAACTTTCCGTTCATCTGCAGGTTCGATCCTGGAGAAGGATTCAGCTACTGCATACCCGGCGATGCCCGATCCTTTGTCCTGAGCCACAAAAGAGACCGCCCAGTGTCCAGACTCGATCGACGAGGTCGCCTGAGTGTCTGATGACCCATCGGGTATGAGAGCGACCACCGGCATGAATCGTTCTGGCAAAGCGGTATCAGGAATCTCATTCGATATATTATCCCTTCCTGCCGACACCCGGAGATCGAGCGGGCGCGATATTATGGGCTGTGGTGATGCGGATTCATCATTCTTATATATGCGTGAAGACGGATTGACGATGAAGCGGGCGACACCTTCCCTTTTTGCCTGGATGGTGAGTGTAAGAAGCTTGCCGCGATACCCCTCGAATCCACCCGGAACGATGCCTGAGAATACCAGTTGGCGTGCATCGTTGATATATGGACGTTCGATCCAAAGATTGATGATTGAATTTCCATCCGACGCATCGACCACCTCCATAGATTCGGGCACATCGATGACGCCACGGATGGTGTTGACGGGTGTGTCTGAATCGATAGTGATGCCGACCAAGAACGGTGTACTCATCCCTACCGTGGTCTCCTGTGGATCAAAAGAGATCACAGCTGCAAAAGCAGCATGCGGAACAAGAAGTATAGTGATAAGAAGAAGGAGTTTGTGCATGGTATTAGCCCGTCCAATGATAAGCAAAGATACTGAAGTCGACGAGGTCGAGCTTTCCATCACGATTGAGATCAACCGGTGGCGCCGTAGTTGCAAGTGGGCGCTTATACCAGTACAACATGATACTGAAGTCGACGAGGTCAACCTTTTTGTCCGCATTATAGTCGCCTATTAAGGCGCTTGTTTCTTTTTTGACCGGAATATTCACTGTGCCGACCTTGAATGAAAGCGTCTTGGAGAGGGTGCTGATATCCGTAGCCTTTGCCGCTCGAGCTTGCGCTGTATGATCTCCGTACTCCAGCTTGAGCGTATCGAGGACATAATTCCAGACTCCCCGAGCATCTGCTGCCACCTGATCTATGATCTCGGTATCAGAATGGAATATGAGCGAAACCGTAGCATTGGGTACCGTCTGTCCCAGCACGCGCAGAGGGTCTCCCCGTTTGACAGTGGAGAGATCGAGACTGACCGTCGGAGGTATGAAAACTCCGCCGATCACAGTTGTAACTCCGCTCGTCAAGGTGACAGTGAACGGATAGAGTGTCGAGCGAACGCCTTGAGAATCCATAGCCCAAACGCTAAATGTAAATGTGCCCGAACCTACACCAGAGAGCTGAATCTCGAAATTTGCATCAGGCCCAGCCTGGGTGCTAGCTACAGCCAAGCCATCTTTGAGGAGATTGATCGTACTACCAGGATAGGCGATACCTCGCACGATGACATTGACCTGGCTCAAGGGCAACTCATCTTTGTCTCCACCACCACCTCCAGGTACTCTGACGGGAGCAGATGCTACCGCAAAGGAGATAGTATAATCACTTGTCATAGCCACATTCGTGGTGCTCTGACAGCGAACATAGTATGTATACGTCACTCCATTCGCCAGTCCACTGAGAAGCTTCGAATGAGCGGTGCCGCCTGTGGTACTGAATGTATTTGGTAATGCCGCATATGCGGTATCAGCAACTGTGCCATACTTGCATGTCGCAGCGATATCAGTGGCCAGAGACAATGTTGTTTCTGTTGTTCCCGCCGCAAAAGTTCCCGAAGGAGATCCATTCGAAGCATTTGGAGCGACCGAAGGGACAGATAGTGTAGTAGTAGAAACACTCGAGCTCTGAGCGCTTTCATTATACGCACCATCGAACGCACTCACTGTATATGTGTAAAGCGTCCCATCAGCGAGTCCTGTATCCGAATATGAAAGACCTGTAGTAGTCGCCACCTCCGTCCCCCCTCCGTTGCGGTATATCTTGTACCCAAGAATTCCCAGCGCCGGAAATCCAGGGTCGATGGATGCATCCCACGAGAGATTGATCTGCGAGGTTGATACCGCTTCTGCTTCGAGGTTTGTCGGAGTACTTGGCGCAGTCACATCTCCACAATCAAGACCGTTACAGAAGGTGAGGGTCAGGTTGAAACTATTTGCGTACAGACTGAGGGGTATCAGTACCGCGGCTATGATAATGAGTGAAGCGAGTTTTTTCATCCATAATCAAGGCTATTTTTTGAGGCTGATGCTGAATTTGAGTCGAGTCTTAACAAATCTGATGAGGAAGAAGATGACAAGAAGTGTGACGATAAATCCAACCATGTACCAGATAGGCACTGCATAGAAATTTGCGGATGCGGTCGACAAGAGATTGCCGTCGACATCATACACGGATGCTGTTGCATTGTATCTACCGAGCAAAAGACCATTCACATGCCAACCAAAATTCATTGCCTTTATTCCCGTAGGAAGCACCGCATATCCCTCGATAGGAACTGATCCGACCTTCGTACCAAATGTATTCGTAATTTCGATGGTACCTTTTGGCTCAAAATGGACCGTACCCTGATTCTCGAATGTCATCGTGAAAGGAACTGGTCCTGACTGCACGAACGATGGTACCCCGAACTTGGTGATCGTGCCCTTCTGCTCGAATTTTCCTGGAACAGTCACGAATACGAGCACACCCACCTGAGTGCCAACCTTGATCTGAGCTTCAGCATCCTGTACGCGAGTAGCCTTGAAGAAGAGTACTCCAAAATGACTACCTGGCTCTGCGCTCGCGGGCGCTTGGATCGTATACGGTATCTCGCGCGCCTCCCCTTTCTTGAATATGAACTGATCCTTGGTCCCATCGAAGCTGATCCAATCGCGCACCGTGGTGACACCTGGTGCCCTTCCAACGAACTGGAAAGTCTCTGTGCCAGCTGTCGGGATGAAGTCCTGTATGGATATGTCCACAACCACATCATCCTCACTCGCATTGGAAAGGAGTATCTTACCCGAAACGGAGTCGCCCGGTTTCATGGTCTGAGATATCTTGATCGGCTGTATCGTCAAGCCAGTCCCCGCATGTGCATACTGAGGCACCGAGATGAACGCCAAGGAGAGCAAGCCGACGATGCCGGCGACCAGAACACCAGAGAAAGCGGAGCGTAGTGTCATAAGGTGCAGTTTAGTTGCCTGTGGCAGTATATGTCAAGGGCGCACTGTACGAGCCGGTTGGCTGGCTAGCTGAAGCAAGGAGATAGTACTGTACGGTGTTGATATGGTTCGATGCGCTGTATGAACCTGTTCCCGCGTAACCAATCTGACGCTGAACAGTCGAGCTTGATATACCCGCGAATCGAGCTGTACCATCAGCATCGGTTGTTCCCCACCAGCTCGGAGCCGTGAAGACTGTTCCATTCGAGCTCGATGCCGTCATGACGCGGAATGCGAGGACATTGCCCGAGTTGACGAGAGATGCGCGGACAACAGCGTTACCAGTCGTGGTAGTAGCGGCTCCAGGAACCCACTCTGTCTGATCGGTGAAGGAGGCTGCGTTACCAACAGTCTGGAGGTTATTGTTAACCGATGTTTTGTTGTCACCAGAGAGGGTGACGAACCATCCCGCAGTGTCGTTCGTGAGCACATCCAGCGTCGTGGTTGCCCATGCGATCGTTCCCGGTGTCACAGTACCGAACTGGCTGGACGAGGTCGTGAAGGTGAGCGAGGTAGAGACCGTCGCCGTGAGAGTGACCGCTGCAGCGTTGACCTGTACTGCATAGATGATCGATGAGAACAGGGTCGCTGTAACCACGAACGAAGTGACGATATCGCGAGCTAAGCTCTTGCGGGAAAAGAACGTGTAGAGTGACATGAGGATGATAAAATAGCTATTTATAATACAATACCGCAATTATAGCACGCTTGTAACGAAAAATTCGGACATAACTTATCCACATGCCATGATTATTATGGATTTGCAGTCACTGTGTAGATGATGTCACCAGAATATGTCCCTGTTTGCTGAGTGACTGGAACATTCAAGTTGTAGAGCACATACGATGTAGTTGTGGCGGCCGCCGGGGTCGACCTGTTAACTATTGTGCTTGCTGTTGAGGGGAACCCAGCGAAGAGAGCGCTCGCTGTGGTATCTGCTGTCCCCCACCATGAAGAAGCGTAATTCGGTACATCAGTCCCCGTTTGTCGGACACGAAACTGCAAAGTTAGCGGTTGAGTCGTTGATGCAGTGGCATTACCTGGCGTCGTCGTCGCCACACCAGGAACCCATGCCGTCTTATCAGGGATATAGAATGCACCTGAAGACATTGTGCCGGTCGCATCGGATCTTTCCACCGTAGCTATGAATCCGGTTGGATTTGTCGTCTTGACCGTCAGTATGCTCGAGGTCGCGGCAAGCGTGCCCGGAGTTACCGCTGAAAATGCTTGAGATGCTCCATCTACAACAAATGTAAGTGATAGAGGTGAAGATATCGTCGCTTCAGGGTATACCCGATAGGCATAGTTGGTCGCACTTCCCGCATTGGTGACCCGGAAACAATAGGTGCCATTATCGGTCGCCGCGGTAAGTGCCTGAATCGAATATTCAAGCTCGATATAGGAATCACTAGATACCGGCACAGACGAGGTTTGGCTCGTAGTGTCTCGGATGCCGCCATTGGAAGCCACGAATGTGGCATTCTCATTTGCGACACCCCCCGTGGCCACAGCTATGTTGGTTGTATTTCCTCCTTCGGTGAGATTTGCGGAGCTGAACATATCCCAATCCCCACCAACTCCCCCGACGTCAGTCCATGATGATATCGCCGCGCACGTCGTCGACTTCAAACCGTACTCGAGTCGAAGTTGCTGTTGTGCATATGCCAATCGAGTCCCTCCTTCGTTGCTTATCAGTAGACGGAGTCGCACACCCGTAGATTCATCGAGTGTACTGAGTACAGCATCCTGTGAACCACTAGTCTTCGAAGTGGCGGTAGTCTCGGACCCATCATCATTGCGCCAATGATAGTGCATCTGGGTATAAATTGGCGCAGGTCCTTTGTAGAGGTTCCTCAAAAAACCGCTCTCGATACCGAATGTCGATGATGTCGATGATCCGATAGCGGTCTGTCCTCCCGCACCCAAAAGCCTGAAGGTAGTCGAGCTACTGAAAGAGTTGGCAGGATTACCGCCGGCAATATTCAGCATCCTATGTGTAATGAAGAAACTCGTTGAAGAAGCGTATGGAGGCGGTAGCGTTGACTGACCGCTCTCCTTGAGAATTATCATGCCAATAGCGCCCGTGTCAGCACTCGCCGCACCATTGTTATATGTATGAGTCTGAGTCCCTGCGCTAGAAGACAACGAATATGAGCTTAAGCAGTAGTTGTTACCATCATTACCACACCCGAGACCGAACTCCGTTTGAGACCCTGGTACGCTCACGTTGGGAGATACAACTGACTGGAAGATGGATACAACGAGACTGCTCGGCGACGAGGCCGATGCTGAAACTGTCATCGGGTAGACCGCGCTACCTATCGTCGTGATATTAGACGCATCGACAGAGTTGGAAACACCATATGCCGACAGCCCCGCACAAACCCCGTCACCCCCATCAGGTATAGTGAAAACGATGTTCGCAGTCGTCACTGACGGATTGAACAGCACGAATACAATGACTCCTTCCTGCGATCCTATGCGCGCCTGACCAATCTCTGTCATGGATTCTCCGTTGAATGTCGCGGTCATCGCCCCTCCAGTACCAAAAGTCGAACATGTCACAATAAGCACACCATCAGACCCGGCCGCGTGAGTATGGGCCCATGTTCTCGATGATGCTCCAAAATGATCCCCCGAACTCGATACATTGCCTACAGTTATGGCTGCCTTCGCTGAGAACGGTAGAGCGAGAGCGCAGAATACTGCAAGAAAAGAGCTGGTGAGCAAGATTTTCGATTTCATTGCTTCTCATTATATAGCATGAGTATCCTCAGTGCATATCTCGCGCACAAGTTTGCCACACAATCAAGGGTTAGTATGGATCGTGCCACATCCCCTTCTTTCCTTGACTCGCTTTGACTACATAGTACTCATGTCCCTCTTCAAGACCAAAACCACGAATCGATATCTTCCCTGTTCGTGCCACTCCTTTCACACAAGGTTCCGCAGAATTGTACCGAGCTGACAACACATCGGAACGATAATCTACCTCCATCGGGAATATCATCACCACACTGAAATCATCAGTACACTTGATTGACACCGACAGACTCTCTTCACCTTCGTACACAAACGAAGTATACGACTCGGGGTCGGGCATACCCTTGAAAGCAGGTGCGATAACCTGCTCGTTTTTCTGGTCTCCAGCATTGAGAGCCGCGACGACAGGAACTTGAGCTGTAGAGTCCTGATTACTTTCTAGTCTGTCCCCCGCTCCTTGTCCTCGCCATATCAAAACCAACACACCGATCGAAATGATGCACAAAAAGAAGAGTGCTGTATTTGTACGAATCAGTGCCTCTATTTTTTTGGTAATTCTTCTCATCTACTTGGTTATTCTCTCTTGATCATGGACTATTCACGCTATATCTTCTTCACCTTGAGCTCGACCATAATATCACTAACTACATTCCAATAATGCTTGATTGCAAATTGCTTCGCCTCCTCTGATTTTTGGTTCCACGGTTCATTGAAGTAGAGCACCATGTTAGTCACCTCATAATCACACACTATCGGATAGTGCGAGAGCTTATTCGCTTCGCGCCACCCCTTCTGATAGTAGAGCCAGGTCGCCTCTGAGAGAGCTCGTGTATGCGTCGGGTCCTGCCAACAACGGATAGAGGTGTAGTATGGTCCATGTATAGTAACCTTTGCCCCATCTTCACAAATACGATAAATCTCATCCATGAATTTCATCAAGTCCTTGGTGTGCTCCGCATAATGAGCCACATTGATCTCCTTAACGCTATTGTCTTTGAACGGCTCCCACGGATATTTTTCCAGGTCCCATACAAAGTCCACCCCAGGACCCGGAGCAATATCCACACCAACGAATCCTTCACGCTTATTCTGCCCACATGCGACATCGAGCTTTATGCCTTTTGATTCTGTTTTCTTGAATGGGTTATTCATGCTATTTCTGGATATACTTACTGGTATCGTCAATTATTTATAACATATTCATACACAGCCTTGGATGACTCACTCATAAACTTATGAGCATCTTTCGGGGGTGCTCCCCACGATCCCGCACACATAATATAAGGACGATTTGGAGCATAGACTATCCCACAATCAGAATACGCCAACTCGAGATCATTGACTCCTATCTTATGGGTAACGGTAATATTTTGCGGTACACCCGCAACAATCATCTCATCAAAATCAGTATTCGCCAGATGATCCAGGATCAGTTGCGAATGCTCAATGTTCACATAACTTGCATTATACAGGGCAATAAACATATTCGAGAGCGTCTTGAGATTGATCTTGATGTATGTAACCTGATCGCTCGTTACATCGCTATATTCCCACCCCATCGCAGCATATACATCCTTGAGCGGATCTTTGATACCGATAAGTTCTGCAACACTGATAACAGCTTTCATGGCAGTATTGTCAGAATACTTAAGCATGATGCTGATGAGTTCTTCCACTGCAATACTCTGATTAGAACCTATTTTGTACAGTTGGCCAAAATTCTCGTCAAGATCGAGTTCAGAGAGTGTATATGTCTTCGTAAGATCAATCTTTCCCTGCTCTTCCATGCGATACATGGCCATGGCGAGAGGTACCTTCACGGTACTTGCTGCGGGGAATAGCTCCTTTTCTTCCAGACCGATCCATGAGGAATTGTTGAGATACGCAAAATATAAAAAGGATTTATGCTTCTGCCTATCATGGATGCTGATCAATTGCTGACGAAGATCTTTGAAATTGATTATGTAATGCTTGTCTAGATCCGCACGAACAGCTGGGTTCACCAATGTGAACCGTTCGTAGCCGGTACGATCTGCTGATAGAGATGTGGACGGGATGATGGCTACCGTAGGTTGCTGCTCCGGAGTTTTACGAGAGTAGACCAAGAACATAATCGACAGAATGACGATCAATGACACTTGTATAATAATTATTTTTTTCATAAAAGTAATATCTTACCAGATGATGTCCGTCGTTGTATCAAGATGTCCCACCTTGATCCGCGTATCGCATGCGAACTTGTACCCGAGCTTGCCTGCATTTTCATAGAAATGAAGGTCTTGAGTATACATTTTTGCACCAACTCCTGCCGTATACTCCTGTCGTGTCTCAAACCACGGCTGGATAAGCTTCGGATTTTTGAACATATCGATTTTGAACAGGTTAAATCCCATGCCGAGCCCGCGCGCCGGCTGCACAGTATCGGGTATCGGTTTTTGCGGGATGAAGTTGACGGGCTCCACTGCCGGATCACCATAGATCATTGGTTGACCACCTTCTCCTTTGGTCCAGTAGAGGCCACCAACAACATCGTAGGTATCCATGCTTTCGTACAATTTGAGCAGGCCATCAGGGGGAGGAAGGTTGTCTTCTTCAATAGTGAGGACATATTTCCATTGGGAAAGATCTGGATTGTTGAGCACAAAATTGAAAGCCATGTTATAGGCCTGACCTACCTCGTACCCGCGAAAAAATATAGGACCTATACACTTTTGATTCATCGGACGAATGAGTCCCATCCACGCCTGAACCACACGATCTGATATGACCCCGCGCGTCGGACAAACAATGATCGTCGAAAGATCTCGGTAGGTCTTCCCTTTATCGAGACGCTCAATAGATGCCTGCAAATCAGCATTATGGATGCCGAGATTGAGATTCTGTGTGATAACGGCTGGTTGTTGCATGTCAGCGTATGAATTATGTCGTGCTCGCAAAGGTCATCATCGGCAATATAGTTGCCGTGTGGGCAAATCCAGAGAGAAACGCTGATGTCGGTATGTTCGTACCCCCATACCCAGCCGACGCTGTACTTGTATAAGGACCGAATCCAAAAAATGGCTGATGGTGAGAATAGTTACCCGTATATGCTGTCGAACCACTACCGAGACGTCCTGCAACATTAAAGTTGACAACATTTCCCACAAGACCGGCTGAGAGACCTACGTTCGCGCTTGAGGATGATCTACGTTCATGAATACCGAGCCAGTACATGCCCTGACTCAAGCTCATGCTGTTACCGAACTGTAGACCGAATATACGCGAGCCGACAGTACCAAACAGTGAGTGGATCTGCGCAGTGGTGGAGGCGCTCACTGTGGTATACGTATACCCCGCCGTACCTGTCGCAGATGGATACGACAATGTCGCTGAAACGCTACTATTAGTTACAGCAAAAGAGTAGCTATTGCTTGAAATCAAGGAGAGTGTCCCTGCATTGTTCGAGTAGATACCAAATCGGCTACTTATGGTCTGTTGACCAGAGATCGATGAAGTTGCATACGATACGTTTTCAACAAGATTGACCACATTGAACGCGATATTTGTGGAAATATTTATCGGATAGAACATCGCTGATCCGCTGGTGACTCCCATCGCGCCGAGTGTTTGACTCGCCGAACTTCCCTGATACACAGGAATATATCTAGTCATGTTACCACCTCCCCCACCCGCATTGACGCTCGCAGTAACCGTATTACCATTGATACCGAATGTCACACCATTCGCATTGTCGAAGTTGATCGTTCCTGCGCTCGCTGGGGTGCCTGAGTTCGCATTGATAGCTGAGATCGTCGTCGTTCCTGTTGATCCTATCTTCTGGATCGTACCTGCTTCACAAATAAGTGCTTGGGATGTGGCGGAGTTGTACCACATGAGACCGTTCGTTGAACACGACTGTCCAACATAGTCCGCCGCGTTACGGAAGTCGAGACCAAGATAAACTGGAGATGGTGTACCTGCTCCAGTACCGATCTGTACACGATTGTTGACCGTGTCAGTCTTGAGGAGCGCGCCATAGACATTGGCTGACTGGAGTGCGTAGCCCGATGACAGGACGCTCTGACGAGGCAAGAGCGCTTCCCAACTACCTCCACAGGTAGAAGTTGTCGTATTAACCTCAACCTGAAGGAAAGCTGTGGATGTCGTAGAAAAATCGAAGATGGTCGAGCTGAGCGTATCAGCTTGTCCGATGATTGCATTGAAAACGCCGTCAGTAGTAGTAGCTGTCGTCTGTGTGGGCGTACTCGCAGGCCAGAGCTTGTTTCCTGAAGTGGCTGCGTCATATATGGAAAAACGGTAACAATAAACCGTGCCCGTTCCGCCGAGTGGATTACCTCCAGAATCAGTGAGACGACCTTCATAAGCTATCTGCATAGGAGCGCCTGCGGCTGCCGAGGAATTCTCTGGCCAAATAAGATGTCCCGCAAGAGATATGGACAAGATGACGGACAGGACTAGCTGTACACAGACGAGTCCTGCGACCACCAACCTATTGCGGTGCTTAGAGATATAGAAGAACACTTTTCCGTCTTTGATGGACATATGTTAGGAGATGGTATTCATTAGGAAAACTTCATATGCGCCAGGCTCTCATCAACATCGGCATACGAACGCTCAAATCCACTCTGCAGATCGCCACTCTTCGGTAGAACTGTCTCATTGTAATGGAAATTCGCATGAACGCTGTACTCAATTGGCGAAACTACCTTGAAAAAATATGTCTCTGTACGCTTGCCCTTGTCCTTGGACAGCGTGTACTGCCAACCAAAATCAGCGACATCCTCCACCGCGCTCGGCTTGAGGAACGATTTCATAATTTCGCCAGTCGGTATGACCGTGTCGACACGATATATACTATCATAATTGAATCCGTAGGCTGCGGGTTTGCGATCTGGATAGAGCACAGCCAGCACTCGATGAAGCTCGTACGCTAGACGAGACTCACTTGGCTGACGAGCACTCTTGTCTTCGATGCGGATGCGGTTCGGTTCGAAGACCCATTGTAGTCCTGGTACAGGAAATTCGAATACACGCGTTGCCATCGATGGCGTATCAGAGAATACACTCCCCTTCGCCGCTTCCCCTGTGTACAGTGCAAATATTTGCGCTGCCTCAGGTAAGCGAAGTGTCCCGTCAGGAAACGTCACGATGATATTCGATCTCTGGATATGTTTTGCTGTTATAGTCATGGGTTACTTCTTTCTCTATCTCTATTCTCGAACGCCACTATCGCCGATATATCGTCTCTACCGTCGTTGATGCCTGAATGAGTATCGGGTATATATCGCTGATCGGCGTCCATGGCCCCGTCTCCTCCTGCTCTGCAATGAGGAGGTACTGCGGCCCATCACGGGTGGTATCAGGAGACAATGATGCCATATCGTAGCTGAAAGTTCCATCAGCGCACTCATGCGCCTGATTGACGATTGATGAAGACGGCTTCTTCACATAATCGGTTTCGTACCGATAGGTCAGGACCACGAAATACTTCTTGCTACATGATCCTGATACCACGAGAGACGACCCGTCATCATTCGGCACAGCGCGGATACCCTTGTTGGCCGAAACTTTCTTGTCTGCACGCACCGGATCTGAAGCGGCAGATGCAGTCACAATCGGTGGCAACGAATCTCCGTTGAGTGCGAAGGTGAGCTTCTTTGTACGTATCTCTATAGGCTGAGGTTTTTTCTTTGCCTCGGGAAGGATTTCCAGCGCATTCTCTGCACCGTTACCATCACCAATGAGCATGTCTACTGCACTGGTCACCGCAGCAAGACCTTGTGCGGCAAGCTCAGCGACTGTTTGGTTGTATTCGGCGCGCATCGAGATACTATCAAGATATATGTCCGGCTTAGGGTCAATCGTCGGCAAGACAGATAGCATGATCTGTAGACGCTTCACTTCTTCCCAAGAGGTAACCGGTATTTCGACTTTGTAGTTTTTCCAATTGTCTCTATTCACACGACCGATAGCGGTCCAGCGTATACCATCGAGACTGTAACTAATTTCCAAGAAATCCCTGAATGGCTGTTCATCTACTGACTCCAGCTCTGCAGCATGTACCTGCTGAGCAACAAGAGACGAAATGAGTCTCTCCCATGTACCCCCGCCATTGAAGGACTGTGGCGCATCAGAAGCCGGAGATGCTGGAGTGGAATCCCCTTGAGGAGCCTCACCCGGAACATCACCACCCCCAGTCGACGAACCTTCGGACTCAGAAGATCCCGCTGGAGGAGTCGTAGAATCTGGAGCAGTATCGGTTGAAGGTGTACCATTCGGTGTAGCAGGGACTTCTGTAGTGTTCACCTGCTCAGGCTCAGTTGTGGTTTCAGGTTTTGTTTCCGGCTTGGTTTCTGGTTTTGATTCGGGCTTAGAAGTATCACCTTCCGTACCAGTCGGCACCGGCGGTAGAGAGCTCACTGGTATATCAGCCTTGAATGAGGCTCCTTCTTCTGTGGAAGTTGCTGACAATATGATGCCGGCAGCTGGCACCTCTATATACCCTTCTTCGCTGGTATATGACTCCTGCTCTTCAAGCTTCACGGGCTTCTCAACCTCTTCCAGCTCTTCAATTTTCTTAGGGGTCGATGTAGCCGCAGCTTTCTCATCATCCGAAAAAGCGAAATTCCAATTGAAGGAGATAACTGCCTTGGTAGGAGGGTTTTTTGCATTCCTCACAGAGAAATAGCCACAAAATATCTGAGATGCAATGGAAGATTCGAGATATGCCGAATTATCAGCGCTGAATGCCAACGGATCGGTAGTACCCCCAGGTACTGACGCCGAACCACTTGCATACTGGGGATATTTCCAACCACCCAAACAGAAATTTGGATAGTATATGACGCTCGCCGCTTCTGCCCGATTGCTATGAGCAGCAATCCTGACGAAAACGAGTATCGCCAATCCAACCACAGCTGTTCCTGCCACGATTGCCACCGTTCGCAGGAAAATCTTTGGAATTCGGGTATAAACAGGCATAATAAACATTTCCATTTTAGCATGGAAACCCTTGTTTTAAGGTGTGGAGAAGACTAATGAGAACCTGCCGGACCGAGGTTTATACTTTGAGATACCTGCGCGCAGCTATATAGCTCGACAATCCGCCAAGAATGATGCCGATACCCATGATCAATATGAAGATCTGAGCAAAATTCTGTACAAAATAACGAGAAAGTACATTCACAGCGAGTTCAAAGTCAGCCGCAACTTGCACCCCAGCGAAGCGGAGCACAAATGCATCACTCCAGTAAGCGAATGCTGCCATACAGAGAAGAGCTATGAGTCCTGAGAGGACCCCGTACATGACGCCTGATACCACGAGAGGGCCGCGGACATAGATATTGCTTGCTCCGACAAGCTTCATGACCGATATCTCATCCTTTGATGTATAGACGATGAGACGGATCGTATTCCAAACGACGATAACAGCGACAATAAGTAGTACCAGAGCCACGATGGCGCCTGCCTGTTCTACTGCAGGTATGATGCGTCCGAGACGATCTATGATGAGTTTGTTCTGTTGATAGTTGACCTTCTCGATGATCGGTGCACCATCTTCATCTGCGGGACCCTTGGTCCCGAGGAAGCTTGCGATGCTGGCATACTGACCAGGATCATTGGCTTTGATATTGAGAGAGGCAGGAAACGGATTAGCACCAATTTCTTCAAGACCCTGCATGATAAGAGCATTGCTCTGCCACTTTTCCTTGAATTGAGTGAGGGTTTGCTCGCGAGAGACATACTCGATACGAGATACTTCTGGCAGGCGTTCTATGTCCTTCTTGAGAGTGAGAATATCCTGTTCAGGCGCATCCAAGACAAAGTAGACATTGATATCAACTTTGTCCTTCACTTCTGCAATGAGACTCCGACCAAATGCACCGGCGAAAATGATGCCACCAAGCGTCACCAGAGCGAGTGTCATGACGATCACAGCCGCAAATGACAAAAAACCATTGCGCCAGAAATTGACGAAGCCGGTGCGCGTTATTCTTCTAAAGGTGGTGAATATCATAATAGAAATTATAGCACACGATTTTCAGTATGTGGGATTCAGGGGCACGGATATTTCCCTGCTGGGAAATTCCTCGTGCTCGCTCCGTCGAGCCTCGCAAGGCCCCATCACCCACATACTGAAAATCGTGTGCGAGTTATTTATAGGACATACTTCCCATTCTTGTCATCACGGACGACCTTCCCCTTTTCCATAGTGATGACGCGGCCTTTGACCGTATCCACCACGCCTTTGTTGTGCGTTGTGAGCAATATTGTAGTACCCAATTCATTGATCTTCTGGAGGATGCGGATGATCTCATGCGTATTCATAGGGTCCAGGTTGCCTGTCGGCTCATCTGCTATGACGATATCCGGTTGATTGACGATGGCACGAGCAATAGCAACACGCTGCTGTTCACCTCCGGACAATTCATTGGGGAAATTCCATATCTTGTGACCGATATCAACGAGCTCGAGCACATGCGGCACATCCGCGGCAATCTCACTGTCGGAGCGGCCTGAGGCCTCCATTGCAAATGCAATATTCTCGTACACTGTCTTATTTGGTATGAGGCGAAAATCCTGGAATACCGTACCAATCCTGCGTCTCAACTTGTTGATTGCACGTTTGCCGAGCTTGTGGATATCTGTAGATTCGAGGAAAACCGAGCCTCCAGTAGGATAATCTTCGGCGATAAGCATTTTGATAAGCGTAGTTTTACCTGCTCCCGACTGCCCGACGATGGTCACAAACTCCCGTGGTTCAACGCCAAAACTGACACCATCCAGAGCGATGGATTTATCGGGGTAGATTTTGGTAACTTTATCGTAGTAGATCATTGTTCTGATTATATCAGGTATCTCCAATAAAAAAAGCGACGCCGGAGCATCGCTTGTACAAACTTGTTCAAAATGGAACATCATTTCAAGTGACCGTCACGGTTTGCGGCTTAGGAGCCGGAGGCACGGAAGGAACAGCGCTCTTAGGACCCTCTGATGCGCCTGTGCACATCCAGACAATCACGTAGCAGAGAGCCCCCGCAGCCAGCCCAATCAACAACGCAAACGCAATGCGGACGAGCATGAATGCTGCGACCACCGTGCCAGACCAGAAATATTTCAGGAATGTAGGCTCCCCTGACACGGTGTAGGACGTAGAAGTCAGGCCCCAATAGCGAGCGCCTGCATATGATGTGTCGTATCCGAGTGCGGCCAAACCATAGATGAGAGTGGTGAGGCCAAATACGATAGCGCCTACCATAAAGGCGCGATAGTCATTCTTCATAGGTATATCAGATGTTCAGTTGTGTGTGTTCTGTCGTTGGTCGATCTCATTCCAGAAAGGATGGATTCCAAACATATATCTACCAACAAAATAGCATTTAGTCAAGGTCTCGCTCCGCTTCGATGAACTCATCGATCTCCCCTTCTAGTACCTTGTCTACCTGAGCAGTCTCAACCTCAGTTCTATGATCTTTGACCATTTTGTATGGATGCATGACATACGAACGTATCTGATTGCCCCATTCTATAGCAGTCGTCGACGATATCTGCATACCACGCTCCTTGGCTATGCGGTGATCCTCCATACGCTTCCAGAGCTTACCGCGAAGGATATCAAGTGCCTTCTCCCTATTTTGGGCCTGAGATCGCTCGGACGTGACATGGATCGAGATACCAGTCGGTGTATGCACGAGGCGGACCGCTGTCTCCCGTTTGTTCACATTCTGTCCGCCAGGGCCACCCGATTTTGCGATAGAAATCTCAAGATCGCTATCGGGTATGACCAGATCGTTGGCTGAAGTTTTCTCGAATTTGGGCACCACCTCAACCATCGAGAACGATGTGTGCCTCTTCTGATTTGCATTGAACGGCGAGATGCGAACCAGTCGATGCACGCCCGATTCGTTCTTGAGCGATCCGTATACATTCTTACCAGAAACCTCGATGGTGATATTGCGATACCCTCCATGATCGTTCTCATTGCTATGAACAACGCTCCACCCCCATCCCCTACTCTCGGCATATTTGCGATACATACGAACCAGTATTGCAGAGAAATCCTCTGAATCATCGCCACCCGCGCCAGAGAGGATGCTCAAGATGGCATCTCCCTTATCGTATTTACCCACCCCTTCGAGCTCATCTTTTAGTCTCTGTAATTCTTTGACGGCAGTCTGAGCCTTGTTCTTATCTATCCAAAAGTCTGCGGCTCCCATCGAGGCCTCCAGCTCAGCAATTTTCTTCTCTATTTCCTCTTTATGCATTGAGCCAAAGGCCGGGATTGAACCGGCGACCCTCGCTTTACGAAAGCGATGCTCTACCAACTGAGCTACTTCGGCATATCTGATGCCCGCTTACTCTAACAAAATACGCCTGTCTAAACAAATAAAAGCGGCTTGAACACAAGTCCAATATATGGCATTGTGGGCTCAGATGAACCCATTGTTATTGGTGTTGGCCGGCCCCGCAGGGTCGGGCAAAAGCACTTTATGTGACAGATTGGTCAAGGAACGCCCGGAATTCTCGCGGGTAGTCACTACGACGACCCGGGCTCCTAGAACTGGAGAGATTGACGGCGTCCACTATCATTTCCTCGCGCCATTGGAATTCCGCCGGCGTATAGCCAACGGCGACTTCCTGGAATGGACTCAAGTCCACGGCGATCAGGAGGACCGGCTCTATGGAACGCTCAGGTCGAGCGTCCTCGACCCACTGGCGCATGGGCGCGACTTGGTCATGAACATCGATGTCAAGGGAGTCGATGCCCTCCGGCAGATAGCTAGGTCCGAAGCGATCCTCCGCAGATCCATGGCGACCGTATTTATCAGAATCGACCACGCGCGGATCGTCGAACGTATGAAAGCGCGCGACGGCGAGCAGATCGAGGAAATCAGGCGCCGGATAGCGACAGCCGACCGTGAGCTGCTCGAGGCACCGAAGTTCGACTTCGTGATCGAGAGCAGGACTCGCGACGAGGATTTCAGTGATCTGCTCCGCATCGATAGCGAAGCCCGGCGACGACTGGATTGCGCCGCCTAAGCCAATCCAGTCCCCTTTCCGCACAATAGCGTGCCTGTGATACGTCACCGGCACGTTTTTTATTTTACACCTGAGCCGACGTCCGGGATTGAACCGGAGACCTCGCCATTACCAATGGCGTGCTCTACCAACTGAGCTACATCGGCCTCTCACACTGCGCGCCCGATGGGACTCGAACCCACGACCTCTCCCGTGACAGGGGAGCGTTCTATCCAGCTGAACTACGGGCGCATGTGAGCAGTAATGTATCAGAATATGCTCAAAATTCAAAGTGCCGAGGGTGGGACTCGAACCCACAACCTGTCGCTTATGAAACGACTGCTCCAACCGGTTGAGCTACCTCGGCTTTTAATATATCTATCATCTTCAAGACTTTGTACTTCAGCAGAGTACTTCTCTTTACACCGAGCCTAAATACGCCATAGTGCACAGAATGATTATCGTATACCTTTTTCTGCAACGATTTTGCGAAGAAAGTCCTTGAAAACGTGTCTAACGGCAAGTCTAGCAAACGGGACCAGAATTTCAAAACCTTGTTTATTCTATATCGGTGAATCTCATTTATCGAAACCTGCGCCGTAATATCTTCCTTTGGGATCTTGATGACATCCGTAAGCCACTCATACATGAATCTTATCATTACAGGATCGGAGTTCACGAATATAAATCCAGTTGTAGAAACAGCCTTGCTCCCCTCCGCCCAATATAGGGCTATCCCAGCGACCAGCCGATCCCGCTCGGAAATACTCGAGACAAAATCTTGAGCCCAAATATTGGCATTATTTTGAGCATCAATTTTCTTTTGCCTATTCGTATCGGCTCCCTTCTGCCTTCCAACCAAGCCTCCTTTTATGCTGTTTCTCTTAAGATTCTCGGCCTGCTTATCCGTCAACTTAATCTCTCGACACCATAAGGAAGCGGTGCTTTTCGAGATGCCCAATGTTTTATATATTTCTATTATACTCTTCCCCGCCCTGCGCATCGCGTAGGCCTTTGGTTTTAACTCGAACCTAGACATAAGTCTATGTATTATAATATCGGCTGTGCATATTTCAATATTGTATTCAGGCAATGATTGTGGCATAATGGGCGCTCCAAAGAGAGCCGTGCGCTTCCCCCGCGGGGTAGGGTAACGGTAACCCGTCAGGCTCATAACCTGAAAATTGCCGGTTCGATTCCGGCCCCCGCAACAAGTTTTTCCTGAGAATTAATCAGTGATCATATCTCCAAACACCACTAGTCTACTAGGGTAGCTCTGCTGCATCGCATTCCAGGGACCAACGCATGTGATCAGATTGAGATGCGCCTTGCCATCGCTTGAGGTAAATACGCTCGACGTGCTCTCGTCCTTGCCAAATGTCCGCACATCCCGAACGACGAATCCGACAGTCCTCCCATCTCCGTACTCCACGTA
>JBBTRA010000004.1:0-95603 GCA_038065415.1 Patescibacteria group bacterium | reverse complement strand
GGAATCGAACCTACATCTATTCCTTAGGACGGAACTGTTCTATCCATTGAACTACGAGGGCGATTGAGCACAATCGTACTGGGTACATAACCAACACTCTACACTACTTTTGCGATAAAGTTAATTTTCTGGTAGAGTATTTCCCATGACCCCTGAAGAGCGCTCTCTCCTCGAGCGGACCTACAAGCTCACCGAGGAGAACAACGAAATACTCCGTAAGATGCGCCGAGCCAATCGCTTTTCGTTGGCTCTGCGGATAGGGTATTGGGTGATCATTCTGGGTCTGACGGTCGGTGCGTTCTATTTCATCCAACCATATGTAGATGCCCTCATTGATACGTATACCAGCGTATTTGGTGCAGGGACTGCGGACGCAAGCACGACGCAGAGCGACATGAGTTCGCTCTTGGAACTTTTGAGGTAATCGCTGTTAGATACATGCCAAGGTAGCTCAGTTGGTAGAGCATTCCCCTGAAGAGGGAAGGGTCACCAGTTCGATCCTGGTCCTTGGCACATGAAAATAGACGCAGCATATATCCCTCTTGATAAGTCGTGGATTATCAGGATGGGGGTTTTGGACATGGTCAATGGATATGATGACATATCGATATTTTTGTCCAAGCAGAAAAATTTAGGAGATGATCTCGCTGCACTCAAAAGGGCAGCTGAATCTTGGAAGACTGAGAAGCGCATCAGTGTTGGTGAGTCAGGCACGCTCTATCGCCTGTTGAAGTATGCTTCTTGGAAGCTTGATCTGGGGAAAGAATTTATTCTGCAAGGAACACTTGCGGGAAGGAATATTCATGATGATCCGAGCATCACACATCTTTCACAGATTGAATTGCTGAAGCTCGATAATGGTACTTCTCAATGGGCATCGGCTGCTGCGCTCCTCGGTGATATGGAGAGGATTCCGAACCCGCCCTACAAGCTTGCGTGTACCTATGAAGCGATCGATCATTGGAAGTCCTGTCGAAAAGAAGGGAAAACATGGGAACTTCGATATGATGAAACTATTGCAAAGCAAGCTGAAGCGTACCTCAAGATTCTGAATGGTGGCGAGTCGAGTTTTATTCCTGCTCAGGCTGAGGATTTTTGTTTTGTATACGCATTTGGCCTGATGAGTGTGCAAGAAGGTGAGAAACGTTGGCCTGCTCTTCGAGGTCATGAGAGCGATCGTATTGTCGAGATGCAGTCCACGCTCACGGCAGCACAAGAAGGCAAAGAGATAAATTCTCGGGATCATCGAGTGATTCAAGCGATTGCTATGTGGGGTAGAGTGAATAGCAAAGAACTTCACGTCATATACCCTGAGTCTGTGAATAAAAGCTGGCTTCAATTTTGGGATTTTTTGGAAAAATACAGATAAAAGGCAAGAGCATTCCTTTTCTGTATGAATAGCCTATACTATAGGCACATGAACCGAACCGCTGTCGAACAAATCAAGGAGCGCTTGCCGATCAACGAGGTCATCGGGCAGTACGTGAAGCTCGAGAAGTCTGGCGCATCATACAAAGCCAAGTGCCCCTTCCATAATGAGAAGAGCGCTTCCTTTTTTGTGTCCCCAGATCGTGGTGGATACTACTGTTTTGGTTGCGGGGCCAAGGGAGACATCTTCACATTCGTAGAGCAGTTCGAGGGTCTCGATTTTCGCGGAGCACTCAAAGTGCTCGCAGAAAGAGCTGGAGTCAAACTTACCTTCGACAATAAAGCTGACGGGGAACGCGATCGACTCTTCCAGATAATGGAAGAGGCGGCGGAATATTATGAAGCTCAGTTTGCCCGGTCCGCTGATGCTTCCGAATATGTCAAAAAGCGTGGCATACACGCAGATACTCGTGCAGAATTCCGTATCGGTTGGGCCCCAGAAGGTTGGCAAAATGTTATAGATTATCTGCGTAGCAAGAAATTTACCGACGCACTCATCGAGAAGGCGGGTCTTGCCAAGCGGACTGCAGAGGGAAAGTTCTATGATCGTTTTCGTGGGCGTATCATGTTCCCGATCAATGATTCCAGTGGGCGAGTGATTGGATTTTCGGGACGAATACATCCCAAGCTCGATGACGGTAAGGGTGCCAAGTATTTGAACAGTCCAGATAGCCCCCTATTCGACAAATCACTTGTTCTGTATGGTCTCGATAGAGCAAAGAGCGATATTCGGCGCATGAATTATTCGGTCCTCGTAGAAGGACAGATGGATCTCGTCATGTCGCATCAGGCAGGCATCAAGAATACTGTCGCCTCATCGGGTACCGCGCTTACTGCAGAATCAGCCAATACTCCAGGTGCAGTGAGTAACCTGAGTCTTGTACGCAGGCTATCGCCCAATGTCATCTTGGCTTTTGATTCCGATAAGGCTGGCCGCATGGCCGCTATGCGTGCGGTGGCAACTACGGCGATCGCTCTCGGGATGGCAGTGAAGATTGCAGATATTGAGGGCGGCAAGGATCCGGCTGATATCGTTCTAGCAGATCCTGAGGGTTGGAAGAATATTCTTCGTGGTGCCAAGCATGTCGTCGAGTATGAGCTTGGCAATGTACTCAAGGATGTAACCGACCCACACAAGATGGGGAGAGCAGTCAAAGAGCGTATATTTCCATATCTAGCTCGCATGGATAGTGAGATGGACAAAGCGTTGTATATCAAAATGATTGCCGACAAGACTAAGGTATCAGAGCAAGCAGTGTGGGATGATGTGCGATCATTTGCAAAGACGATTAAGCCGGTAGATACAAATCCTGCACCAGCTCAGGCCTCTTCCGCCGGATCCGACATCCGTAAACCAATTCAAAATCAGAAATTAGAAACAGCGCCCGCATCGAACAGGATAGATCTTGTCGAGCGTCGCTTGTTTGGTCTGCTAGCTCTCATGGAAAAATCAGAGCCTACCCTCGCATCGAAATATCGCGATCAGATACAGAAAATGGCGGGCACGACGTATGAGGCACGTATGGCTCGGGTCGAGCCCCTCTTGGGCGATCTGTCGTTTGAGGCTGAGACATTCTACGGCGGTGAAAAAGAAATCTGGGATATGCATATGAAAGAGCTTCTATTCAATTTTGAGGAAGACATGATCAGTGAAGAACTTATCGCGTCCATGAATGCCTTGAAGGCAGCTGAGAAGGCAGGGGATGCCACCCAAGTCGCTGAGCTGGCCAAGAAATGCCAAGTTTTATCTATGAGGAAAGGGGAGGTGAGTAAGAAAAGGAGGAATTAAAAAACCGCAGACACTAACTTGTCTGCGGTGGGGGTCTTCTTAGCCGATGAGCGATTTTCCATTCTCGATACCAAATACCTGGTTCTCGAGGCTCTCATGGGCAAAGTTGACGAGCTCAGGATTGATCGAACCGTCCTTATTCCGGTGCATCTCAAGGGAGAAGGCGATGGTCGCCACGATCCCGTGATACTGCTGGAGGAAGGCCTTCTCTTTCTGGCATCTGCCGAAGAGTGTATGGTTCGTATTGATCGAGAGCGTGCCCGACTCGCGGGTGAACTCGAAGGGGATGCGGAAGTCCTCCATGTCCACATGTTCGAGGCGGATGCCTGTCGAGTTGCCGCGAACCTCTGTGCGCCGTTTGCCCTTGGGACCATACACCGTTGCAGGTACATGGCTCTTGAGCTCGCTCTTCGGAGGATTGCGATCCTCGTCGGAGTCGTTGTGATGGGATCGTGTCCCTCCTGCACCACCATCGGCAGACAGAGATGTCGCATCTTCGGTGCCAATCACGGCCTTCTTCGGTACGCGGACATGTCCGCTGCCGATTGTGCCGATCTTGATCTTGCTCATGACTTCCGCGAACTGTGGTTGCGCTGCAAGCATGTCGATGAACGACATGACACTGCGCCCCACATCTTGGAAGTACTGATCCTGAGCTTGCTCGCCGGCTTCCTCATAGGTCTTTTTGCCCACCTTCTTGTACCAACCCTCGATGACTTCGCACAGCGCGAACAGCGCGTCGTTGTCTTCGAACTTGGTGCGGTCTGGGTGGAGCGACACTTTCTTACACGTGATGCATCCCTCGAAGACTCCGGACATGAGGGCTTTGGCGACCTGTGGATCGAGGAGCTCCTTGGCGCATTTGGCGAACTGCTCGCCGCTGATGCGTGAAGGGTTATCCATCGTGCCGAAGGCGATCGAGCCCTTTCGTCCGCCCTTCTGGAGGCGGGCGAGGTAGAGCCCGATCTTGACGTCGCCGCATTCGACCTGCGAGCCGGTGAAGGTTGCGAGTTTGATGCCGGTGTACTGGGGAGCCTCGACCTGGGTCGAAGTCTTGATGCCAGTGTCATCAGTCATCTCGATTGAGATCTGGATGGACCGGGCACGGATTGCTTCGCCGTACTTGAGCGCGATTGCTGCCACCAGTTCCTTGGGAATCACAGTGGATGGTCGGCGCTCTTGGGTGAGCTTGGTCGCCTCAACGCGGGTCCGCCACCAGGTCTTCCCCTGAGGGTCGAACTGGAAGTTGGGGACACTTCGTTGAGGGATGCTCACTTCGGGCGCTTCGGCGATGTCTTTGGTCACGAAGACGTACTCGACATAGTCGTTATAGCGCGGCGTCGGACAGGAGGTGAAGAGGAACTTGCCGGAAACGGCAAGCGGAGAGATCAGGCCAATTCCAAATTGGCCGTACTTATCCTTGCTCTTCATCGTTGCAGCGACAGACTGGAGTGCTTGCGTCACTTTCTCGCGGCTTGCGCCGGATCCGTTGTCGCATACGACCAGCATGTTCTTGGGCTTATCGATTTCCACGGCGATTTTGGTCGCCCCGGCATCGATCGCGTTCTGCACGATCTCCATGATCACTGCAGGGATGCTGTAGTAGTGTCGGGCGAGAGTCATCAGGGCGTGGCCTTGATGGATCTTGACCTTGACTTGAGTTGGTTCGGACATAGTTCGGTGCCTTTCGTTGTTGTGATTGTTTTCAACCCTTGATTTCGCCACGCTCCGCAAGGAGCCTGTTAAGGGTCTCCCAGGTTGTGTGAAGAAGTGGTTCCTTGCCTTTGCCGATTTCCTCTCTCATGAGGAAGCGGGTATCGCGGGAACCGTCAAGCAGCATATTGCCGAGCGTGCGGACTTGTGTGCACGCCGCGGCGAATTGCTGGATCAATTTTTCCGGAGTCAGCTTTTCAGCGGATATCCGATGCATGAGCGAATCTGTCTTGAGAGCGAACTCCTGCTTTTTCTGTTCGAACAGAGAAGCGTTCTCGGCAAGAATGGTCCGCAGCTTCGCGGTCCTCTCTTCAGAGATACCGTTGTTGCCGTGGATATATTCGAATATCCGCTTTTCTTTGATCGGGCCCATGCCTTTGGCCATATCTGCGATCGACACTGCGCCGAGCGCTATATATGCACCAGCCTCCTGCACTATGGCGGGGAGACCCTTGATCTCGGCTACTTCATAGCCGATGAGCTGAAGGAAGTAGAGGAGACGGATGTACCGTTCACCTACTGGCAAGATGCCTTTTTTCCAGCCATTGATCGAGTAGGGGGAAGCACGGAGGAAGTCCATGATTTCCGCAGTAGAATCGGTCCTTTTGAAGAAATCCGACAAGCAATCAGTCACCGATAGGGCGGCGCTGTTGTTTCGAGGTTGAGCGTTCATAATGTGTTTTCAAATAGCCGTAAGGTTTCTCCAGCGTATGCTGGCGTATCTTCAATCACTGTACATAATTTATAGAATATGTCAATAGCTGCTGGTATCGTGTCTGGTATTAAAAATCGCACAAACCGGGAGGTCTGTGCGATGGGAGAAACTATGCTTGAGCGTTTCCCATGAGGTTTTGGAGTTCTGTGAGTTCGGCCTTCATCTGCATGAATTCGGCATGCCGTGCGGCGATATCCTTGGACCGTAGCTTCTCTTGCAAGGCGATCGTCTCAGTCTGGATACTCGACGCTTTCGCACTGATAGCCTGGATCTCCTCCTCTCTTCTGCGAAGAGTGGCGATTCTCGTATTCAACGAGGCAATCTCGCCTGAGATCTGACCCTTTTCCCTTTGCAGGTCAGTGAGCTTCATCCCACTCAGTGTTGAGTCGTTCACGGCAACCTGCGCCAGGATCGCCTGGTAACGGCTCTCATGCTTTTGAAGCTCGGCAAACTGCGCCATCAAGCTTCTGAGCGATGTCGTCTCGAGCTTGGACTCATGCTGCGGGCGCTGCTTTACGGATGCCGAAGCATCGGTCACGGTTTCAGCAGCATAGGCCTGCGCCTTCTCGGTGATGCTGTAGCGTGCAGATACGCCCGGCTTGGAACGCTTGACCATGAATCCGCCATTGATGAATCGTTGAGTCATCGAGGCCATCTTCATGGATTCCAGTTTGATCCCTACATCGTTCCGGAGCGTATCAGCGAAGTCTTCGAATGTGAAGAGTTGATGTGGCTGGAATTTGGCAACCAATGCCACTACAGCCAGATGCAGATTGCTCTTGTTGTCAAAGAAGTGCTTGTAGTCCAGCTGCGTAGGCTCTTGAGGTTCCTGGATAGGAGGCACAGGGGGAGCCTCTGTGACAGAGTCCGCTTTTTCTTCTGCGGGTGCTGGCATGTCTCCGGTAGGCTCGGTCTCCTTGGTGATTCCAGTACTACGCTCCGCGGCACCTTCAGAGGGCTTCTCTTCGGGCACGGCGATGAACTTTTCCTTGCCACCATTCTCGAAGAACTTTGAGAGACGTCCGTGCAAATCCTGAGCCCGTACACTTGTGCCGTTTTCGCGGTAAGCGATGTAGCCCCGGATCGAGTTTTGCTCGCATCCGATGAGGACGTGGACGCTGAAGGGGTTCTTGTCGGTGAAGCTGATGATTCGTACACCGTGCTTTTGTATCCGATGTTCCCAATTGCCACCGGCGACGGTGAGTGTCAGATTCTCGGGATTGAGACCCGTTTTTGTGCAAAATCTTCTGAGCACCGATTCGATCGGTTTGGTTGTTTTGGGAAGGTCGCGATTTCCGCGGCCGGGCATGTGAATGTTCATAGGTATTCAGTTGTGATTGTGTGGTGATTCTGCCTTTATCATTAGCACGAACTTACAGTTATGTCAATAGCACATAATTTTTGGATGAACAAAAAACCTTGCGCATTCTAGGATAATACTTTATAATCATCTGGTTAATTAACTACCTCTACCTTTTTCATGAGTACAACAAAAAAGAAGGCCTCGAAGGGGAATTCCTCGGTCAAGCGTCACGCTGCTCCCAAAAAGAAGGGTGTGGCGAAGCCGTCGAAGGTCACAAAGGCTGGCAAGAAACCCGTAGCAAAGAAACTCAACAAGGCAGACAAAGCTAAGGATTTTGAGACGCGCGCAACCAAGCTTATCAACAAAGGTCGTGATCGTGGTTTCGTCACCTATGACGAGATTCTCAAGGAATTCCCGCAGATCGAGAATGATATCCTCTTCCTCGATGAGCTCTACAGCAAGTTTACCGCTGCTAACGTTGATGTCCTCGAAGGTGGAGGTCTGCTCGAGATCGAAGAGCTCAATCCTAAGAAAGCCGCTACGCATTATTCGCGTACCGGTTCCGATAGTGCATATGATTCCATTCAGATGTACCTCAAAGAGATTGGTCAGTATCCGCTCATCACCGCATCGGATGAGAAAGATCTCGCTCGTCGTATCCAGGCAGGTGATGAAGAGGCCAAGAACCTCCTCGCCAAGGCCAACCTCCGTCTCGTGGTTTCTATCGCCAAGAAGTATGTCGGCCGTTCTCCGGATTTGACGCTTCTTGACCTTATTCAAGAGGGAAACCTCGGCCTTTTCCGTGCCGTTGATAAGTTCGACTGGACCAAGGGTTACAAGTTTTCAACATACGCAACTTGGTGGATCCGCCAGGCTATCACACGCGCTCTTGCTGATCAGTCACGCACTATCCGCGTGCCTGTGCATATGGTTGAGACCATTGCAAAATATAAGCAGGTCGTCCGACGCCTTTCTCACGATCTTGGTCGTGAGCCGCTTCCTGATGAGATTGCTACCGAAATGGGCATGGATGTCGACAAGATATATCAGATCGAGAAGATCGAGCAGGATGTTGTGTCGCTCGAGAGTCCGGTTGGTGATGATAGCGATGATGGCAAATCTACACTCCAAGACTTCATTCCCGATGACAAGATACTTTCTCCTGAACAGGAATCGTCTCGTCGTATCCTTCGCGATCAGGTCAATATGATTCTCGGAGACCTCTCAGAGAAGGAGCGCAAAATCCTAGAGATGCGCCATGGTCTCAATGACGGTATCACTCATACTCTCGAAGAGGTGGGCAAGGAATTTGGTGTCACCCGCGAACGCATCCGCCAGATTGAAGCCAAGGCCCACGAAAAGATCCGCCAGCACGAGAGGATCAATCAACTCAAGAACTATTAGGTGAGTAGGACAACTCGACGCAACAAAAGAAACAATCCAGCAAGATTGTTTCTTTTGTTGTACCGTGCCATATTGAGAAAGGAGCGCACGCTGTGTGGCATGCGCACTTTGAAAACCGAAAAAACTGAAAACAATCCCGTACTACCTATGAAGAAGTCCATGCTCCTGTCCCTCGTCGTCTGCGGTTTGGTCATCTCGTCCGCGGTTCCTGCCTCAGCTGCCACTGTCTATGATGACACGCAGGTCGCCATTTATGGCGGTGGCAATCCCAATACTGGCTGGGTCACCAGCTTCAACCCAAATCTGAATCTCAATCTGTCGCTTCGTGCGAAAGATCGTTCTGATGGCAGTACCCCTAACAATGGCGCTGGCACCTATTTGTTCTCGCCAGGCAGCTATGCGGGGCCGGTGAGAGCCAAGTGGAACTATGAGTTCAGCATCAACACCGATCCTTCCAACGGCGGCCTCCAGAAACTCGATGATTTCGATTTCTATCTGTCGGCGAATGGTCCAGGATTCGGACCGTTCACCATCAACGTTCTCACGACGTATCTCGACAATTCCTACGGCGACAATACTACAGCCAACGGAGCAGGCGTTGAAGGACTCTCGGGGGTATTTGCTCCTTTCAACAACATTGGCCAAAATTCCCAGAACATAGTGTTCGCTGGAGGTGATCTCAACGCCCTCGGCTTGTACTCGTTCAGCCTGTATGCAACTGCTCTTGGTGCTGGTTCAGGTGGTGCACGAGTGGCTCAGGTTGATATGGCCGTATTGGTGCCCGAGCCCTCATCCCTTGCTCTGTTCGGCATCGGATCACTGGTGTTCTTGCAGCGGATTCGTCGTCGGTAAGGTTTGGTTTTCGTTTCTTCGCTTTGGTTCAAGAAGCAAGCTTTCCAGCTTGCTTCTTTTTTATTCTCATGTCATATTCTATTTGAACGCACCTGCTGTGTGGCATGTGCACTTTGAAAACTGAAAACAAACCGAAAGCTAATCCGTACCATGAAGAAAAACCTCCTCATTGGCGCCGCTGTGGCGCTTTTTGCAGCATCACTGTCTTACGCTGCACCCTATTCGGACCCATTCAATTCGATTGACCCAGGATGGGTCACGGATCGTCGCGAACCTGCGTCTTTCACGTCAGCGTTCTTCGATGGCGACAATCGTCTCAAGATCACGGCGAGTGGCGTCACCGAAGCTTCGCCGTATGACTCGACGTTCTATCGGACCCAAGGTCGGCAACACCAGGCGCTCGTCACGGGGCCGTGGACATTGACTGGGCAGATCTACATCTCCTCAGACTTCCTTACGGGCAACACGTTGCGCCGCGGGGATATCTGGGGTCGTACGGGATTGGTGGGTGACGAAACGGGTGCCGACTACTCCATCATGGGTTTCCGGCGCTTCGATCCGGCTGATCCCTTCAATACGTTGGCTTCCAACATATCTACGACCTGGCGCGTCTGGGACGCAAGTACAGTGAATGGATGGGTTGATCTGGCTGCGCCCGTTACGGGAGGGTGGCATACTCTCTCGATGTCGTATGATGGGTTGACGAGTCTCACGTATGGTCTCGACAACGCCTCGGTCTATACCAAGGCAGTGGTGGGACCATTGGCGGCTCAGTTCACCACGATGTTCGCTGAAACGTACAACTTCGGTCCAGTGAATGGTAACTACGATGTGTACTTCGACAACATGACCGTGGCAGTTCCTGAGCCTTCGTCTCTGGCTCTGCTCGGGATCGGCTCGCTGGCCATCGCGCAGCGTATCCGTCGGCGGAAATAATCGGTTGATCAGTTCGGTATAGTTCTTTTGTGCGAGCGCGCATCCTCAAGTGGGGATGTGCGCTCTTTTTGTCCCCGGATGGTATATTCCTGCTATACTTCTTCCATGAAGGAACAAGCTTTCGACACATTTTATGCCAAGCTCAATGCGGGTCAACGCCAGGCGGTGGACGCGATCGAGGGGCCAATCATGGTCATTGCCGGCCCAGGTACCGGAAAGACGACGATCTTGACCCTGCGTATCGCGAACATCCTCAGGAAGACGGATACTCCTGCCAACGGTATTCTGGCGATCACATACACTGATGCAGGAGTCAAAGCTATGCGCAGCAAGCTCGAAAGTATCATCGGGGGTCGCGCTCACGATGTTTGTATCTATACATTCCATAGTTTCGCGTCAGCTATGATTGCCGAGTATCCCGACCGCTTCTTGCATATCCACGAGATGAAGGTCATGACCGATATCGAACAGGAGACCTTGGTCAGGGAAATCATTGCCGGCGAAGCTTTTTCAGATATTCGTCCCCTAGGGAAACCTGATGCATATGTATCAGGCATCATTCGCTCTATCGAGGAATCCAAGCGACAGGCTTTGACTCCAGACATGGTGCGTCAGCATGTGCGACAAGAGATCGAGCGTATCGAGAAAGATCCTGATTCGATCTCCACACGTGGTGCAACAAAAGGGCAGTTGAAAGCTGATGCAAAAGAATCTATCGAGAAGTGTAAGAGGACACTCCTGTTTGCCGATGTCTACGAACTCTATGAGTTCAAGAAGCGGGAAGCTAAGAAGCTTGATTTCAGCGATCTTATCATCGAACTTCTGGTTACTCTGAGGAATGATGAACTTCTGCTCCGGCTTATCCAAGAGCGATTCCTCTATATCCTTGTCGATGAACATCAGGATACCAACGATGCGCAGAATTTCATCGTAGCTCTTATCGCTGAATTCTTCGAGACACCCAATATCTTCATGGTGGGGGATGAGAAGCAGGCTATATATCGATTCCAAGGAGCGTCAGTAGAGAATTTTTTGCTTCTGCAAAAGAGGTGGCCTGCCATGAAGCTTATTTCTCTTGATACCAACTATCGCTCACACCAGAGTATCCTCGATGTGAGTTTCGGAATGATAGAGAATAACTATGAAGAAGGTGAGCATGCAGATCTTCGCATCGAGCTCAAGGGCGGAAGGGGTATTAGTAAAGATGCCTCAAATAATCATGCGGTTGAAGTCGTTACGGGCGAGAATGTAGCGGCCATGGAAGCTCATCTCGCGGCTGAGCTCAGGAATATCGCTGAACATGAACCGCACGCGACTGTCGCCATTATTGCGCGCAGAAATCGTGATCTCGATCGTGTGATTCGTCTCTGTGAGACTAATGGCATCAGAATATCATCGGAACGTAGTGTGGACATATTCAATCATCCTGTAGGTTCACTTTTTTTTGATCTGATCCAATACCTGGTCGACCCGAGTCGTATAGATGCATTATCTCGCACAGTCATTGCAGGAATGTGGCATCTCTCGTTCGAGGAGGCGGGTGATGTGGTGAGGTCAGTGAAGAGTGGGCAAGGTGAAGCAGGATATTTTGAGAAGAAACTACCTGGCCTCCTCCATATCCAGAGACAGCTCCTAAATGATTCACCGGTTGGATTTCTCATCCATGCAGCGGATAGGTCTGGATACACGTCACTTTTGGTGCGAGATCCATCCTATGTGCATGTGTGGCGTGGCATTGTGACACTCGGTGAATCCATCGTCCGCGATGGTAGTCTGACTGATCCTATGAAGCTCATGGAAGCTTTGCTTGCCTACAGGCTCTCGGCAGAATCAAGAATGGTAAAAGTCACTGTGGGTGCGCCGGATGTGCCGATGCAAGCACTCACGGCTCATGGAAGTAAGGGGCTTGAGTTTGACTACGTCTTCATACCGTATGCGACTGAAGAGGCGTGGGTGGGCAAAACTCGAGGATCATCTTTTGTCTTGCCCAAGAAAGAATCAAGTCAGAGTGATGTGCGCGATGTGCGGCGTCTCTTTTATGTGGCGCTCACCCGTGCGCGTGAGAAGGTCACCGTACTTACGGCCCTGGAAGAGTCGGACGGCAAGGGTCTGACACCGCTTCGTTTCATTGCAGAATTGGATGCAACGCATGCGACACATAGTTCACTCCCGCGACGAGATGCGGGTCCTGTGCTGTCAGCAGCTCATAATGATGCCGCCTCGCGGAATCTGGGCCGCTCTATCCGTGATGAGCGACTCATAGATCTGGCCAAACATGCCCTCACTGAACGGGGTCTCTCAGTAACTGCACTCAATCATTTTTTGACATGCCCCAATGCGTTTCTGTACCAGAGCATCCTTAGGATTCCGCAAGCTCCATCTATCTCTGCTGATAAGGGTAATGCTATGCACGAGGCTCTCTCAAATGTCTGGAGATCCGATATATCTGAGATGTCTGGGGGTGAAGCGCGGTTGCCACGAATACAAGGGATTATCGAAGACTCGGTGCATGAATATTTCAGAACATCGTTCTTGCCACTTTCGGACAAAGAGGCAGTCAAGAAAGGATTGATTGCAGACGCTCCCGCAGTCGCTCGTGCACTTGATGCTCACTTTGCCTTGAAAGGAGACAAAGATGCGATATATGCCGAACATTGGGTGAAGACTATTTTCAGTGCCTCGTATGCTGGTATGAAGATAGATATACCCATACATGGAAAACTCGACGCGATCTTAGATCGTCAGGATGAGGTTTTGGTCTTCGACTACAAGACCAAGCAGGCCATGTCTGAGAATGCGATTCGCGGTGAGACAAAGAATTCCGATGGAGGATATTTCCGCCAGCTCATCTTCTACAAACTCTTGCTTGCTGATGACATCAAGTGGCGTATGAAAAAGATAGTTCCATCACTCGTATTCGTATCTCCTGATGACAAGGATAGGTGTCCTACAGTGTCGATCCCGGTCACGGATGTAGATGTAGATCGAGTCAAGAAGGAGATCCAATCGCTCGTCGACGCTGTCTGGAGCGGGGAAGTGGTGGACAAGAAATGTGATGATGAGAAGTGTGAGTGGTGTGGAATCGCGGGGATCTGATGCGGTCTTAGCAGATCCATATAGCAGAAACCCCATGGAATTTTCCATGGGGTTTGCTGAAGACAATTGATTACTGATGCAGTTTGGTCACGAAGTGAATCGGCTTACTGCCGCCAATATCACTATGTCTAATCGTCGTGACGAGTACCGCGTCACCCTTTGCGAGCTTTTCGGGATTTTGCGGAAACGAGCTTCGAAGATAAGTGTGACCACTGTTATTCGTCACCATAATCTCGACGATAGGGAATGGTTGGTTCATTGGAGTGTTGGGGAGTTCCAAGATACGATTCACGATCCCCGTTTCAGATCCTGAGAATTGGATGCGCTCGCGGTTATCAGAGCCGACCTCCAGGTAAACACGTTTTTCTTCTTCGCGTGCCCGCAGACTTGCATCCCGTGACATCATGAAGTTCGGGATCGCGATGGCTGCCAGGAGACCAAGGATAGCGACGACGATCATGATTTCAACGAGTGTAACTGCTGACGTTTTCTTCGAGTTCATTTACTAGGTGTTTTCTTTTGTCTTCAGCTGTGAAAGATCACTTTTCCTCATCCGAGGAAAGCTTAGTTCAAGCCTCCGACGGGTTAGGTATTTACTAGTACTATTATAGCACATTTAACACCATATTGTCAATATATAGAAAAGAGCCCCGTTGAGAGCTCTTTTGCCACATTATATAAGATCCTTACTTCACCTCACTGAGCAGTGCATCTATAGCCTGTTTGAGGGTCGCATGGCTCTGTAGGCCTACGAGTGGTATCTTCGAGCCTGACGGAGTGATGATGATGGAATATGGCGTACCAGAGACTCCTGCATTGAGCCCATCGAGATAACTCTTCTCGACCTTACCCTTGAATCGCTCGCTCGAGAGGCATTCATTGAAATTGATAGCATCGAGTCCGATATACGCTGCTATCTTCGGAGCCTCACTACGATCGAGTGTTATACCTTGGTCGGACTGAGTGACTTCATAGAGACGGTCGGTGAATTTCCAGAATGCTTCATTGCCACCAAGAGCAGCAGCACACTCCTGTGCCTGAGCTTCATAACCAGCGTTCGGGTGTAGGATCCCGCCATCTGGGCGTGAACCTGGCTTATCGATAGGGAACGAGCGGTACACCCAAGCCACCTTCCCGGATGGGCCGTATTCATCGATGACCTTTTTCATGACAGGATGAAATATTTTACAGTAGGGACAGGACGGGTCAGAGTATTCGACAATCTTGATTGGTGCGTCCGGGTTGCCGAGGATGTGATCTGCAGATGTGACAGGGGCCATGGAAACTTCCTTGAGCGTCGGTTGATTGGAAGTTGATGGAGCACCAGCGGGCTTTCTCACCCAGATGATAGCAATAGAAATCAATGCAGCAGCGATGATGATGGCGCCCGGGAGAGTGAGTGAGGCTTGAGGTTTTTGGTCCATGAGGAGAAAAGGAGATTAGATTTGTACCTCCTAATTATAATCCACTATAAGGATAATAACCAATAACTAAAGATCCAATAATCAGAAGGGTAGGGTGAATGTCAGCGCACTCTCTTCTTTTTCCAGCCACTTCGAAGTATCGAGCTTCACTTCTTTCAGAGTCCCCAGCTCTTTATATTTGAGGCATTTATGTGTCATCGCGAAGTCGTAGAGATCCCGAGTGAGTCGTACATCCTCGATACAATACTTGATGATCTTGTCGATTTCGCCGTTCTTCCACCATTCGATTGCATCGAGACCGTGACCCGATTTATTCCTGCCGAGTGTCGCTTCACCTACGGTATCGAGCTTGAGACGCCTGCCAAGGACGAGTTGGACCTCTTTCATGAGATCGATACTCTTGATCTTGGTCAAGTCACCTGGGTAGTACTTATTGAGTAACGGTATGTCAAAATGATCTCCATTCCAGGTGACAAAGGCATCTGCTTGCTCGAGTATCGGCCAGAGTTTCCCAAAATCTGCTTCGAGATAACTTGTGAAGCTGCCATCGAGGGAGTCATGTAAGCAGATGACAGATATATCGAGATCGGCGGGGTCATTCGAGCCTACATCCTGGAATATGTTCTTGGTCTCGATATCGAAGGTGATGATGCGCATAGGGACCATTGTACGGGAGGCAGTCTTCTCAGGCAAATGTGAACAACGGAATTTCTGGATTTGCTATACTGTGGGTGCCGTTCATATGAACTACCAACTGCTCACTCATAACATCCTGTTCCTTTTCGGGGGAGTCCTCAATATCGTGTTGCCGCTTGCGGTCATCTTCGTGCGCAGGAAGAAGCTCGATGCACTCATAGTGACATTTGCGCTCACCTCGCTATCGATTGCCGTATTCCAGATATCGCAGGTATTCGGGGTCATGGCTCCAGATGCAGAATCATCGCGTCAGATATTTATGTTCAATATCTCGATGATGCCGATCAATATATTCATGGCACACTGGTTCCTGTTGCTCATTGGCAAAGCCAAGCAGAGGAGACCTATACTCACACTCATATATACTACCGGAATCATTCTGTTCTTGATCCACCTCATCTTTCCCGAGACGTATCTCGTGGCTTCAGTTCCAAAAATGTATTTTCCATTTTATTATGAGCCGGGACCTCTGCAGTGGGTGACGAGACTGTGGTTTAATCTGGTCGGTGCGTATTACTTTGCTGAGTTGGCATGGGCGTATCGACATGAGAATGATCCAGTCAAGAAGAACCGTTACCTCTACGTACTCATCGCGATATTGTACGCTTTTATTGTTGGCTCTACCGCTATATTGCTCGTCTATGACATCCAGTTCGATCCGATGTGGGCGAGTCTCTTCGGCTTCTTCCCATTGATTATTGCCTACGCTGTGGTGCGCTACCAGCTTCTCGAGGTGCGATTCATTATTCAACGCGCGTTCATCTACGGTCTGACACTTGCTGTTTTGGTCGGATTCATCAGTTTTTCCAATGCACTCACATATTTCCTGCAATCGATTATTCCTGGTTTCCCGATATGGGCTGTGCCGCTCGCATCGTCAATCATTGGGGTGTTCATCGGTGTGTTTTTCTGGAACAAACTTCGTGAGAGCGACCTTCTCAAGTATGAGTTCATCACCATCATTGCCCACAAATTCCGTACTCCACTTACACAAGCAAAGTGGACACTAGAAGAGATGATCGCTGTTGAAGATAACTCGGAGAAGAAAGCATCTCTTTCAAACCTGCATGATTCGAGCAACAAGCTCATTGATTTGACAGGAGCACTTGTGGAGCTGACCGATACAGACCGAGGAGGTGGAGGTCAGTATACCTTCGAAACAATGGAAGTGTGCCCGCTCGTTCAAGGTATGGTCTCGACATTCAAACCCGCTTTCGATGACAAGCATATACTCTTGACGCTGGTTTGCGGTTCACCAGGGATTCAGGCACATATAGACAAAAAGCGTATGCAGTTCGTTATTCAGACCCTGCTTGAGAATGCCGCTGCATACACACCCGAAGGCGGCAAAGTGACTGTGCACGTTTTCGTTGCTGGGTCCAAGGCTCACATTGCTGTTACCGATAGTGGTATCGGTATCGCACGAGAAGATATGTCTCGCGTCTTCTCCAAATTCTATCGCACCAAGTTGGCAAAAAGCGTCGATACGGAAGGTTTTGGTGTTGGGCTCTATCTCGCTCAGTCTATTGCTCGACGCCATGGCGGAAAGATTGAGATATCGTCTGAGGGTGAAGGGAAGGGCTCTACATTCAGTGTTGTGTTGCCAGCAATATTGAAATAATAAAATAAAAAACCGAGATACATCTCGGTTGGTTGGATTAGTCGCTCATATCAAGGCCGCCGCTTCCTCCCGCTTGAGGCGCGCCGTCATTTGAGCGGTGAGATCCTTACCGAATTTTTCCAAGGTCGTTTCGCGCACGAGCTTGAGGAAAAAAACGTTTTCTCCAGCTTTGACGATGCTTTGCAGTGCTCCGCCGAACAGGAAGAATGCGGTGTTGGGGTACAATGGCAGGAGACGCTCAATCATCCTTGGGCCAGCGAGAAACCCGTCCGCACATCTGTCGATCGACATGTCGGCCGGAACTCGGTTGTAGTACAGATCGAAAACGACAGCTGACAGACCCTCGATTTTCCCGGCGAAGAGGTCATTTGACCCGATACCGATGTTTACCGATTGGCAATCGAACATCTCGAGAGCGTCCAAATAATATACATGATAGCGAAGATGGGCACCGACAATCAGAATACGGGGTTTAGTAAGAACAGGATTCACAGGGACCTTTCGTTTTGTGGTTTAGAAGTCTGGATATTATATTGACTCTAATATCCTATTTTGTCAATATTTTTACGATGTCTGTATCAGTACCGGAAACTTCTTCGCCACTCGCCAATGTCTTCATTTTGAGCGTACCTGTGCCTGTCTCTTCATCACCAATACAAATGATCCGGAGAATTCCGCGCTTGTCTGCATTCTTGATTTGATCACCTACTTTCTTGTTCGAAAGATCTACAGCAACTTTGATACCCTGGTTGCGGAGTGACTGCGCGAGCTCGAGTGCATACGGGGTATTCTGGTCTCCAACTACGATGAGAGCCAGATCGGCCGGAGATTCATTCTTGGGAAGGGTTCCGTATGTCTCCATGAGGTCACGAGCGATGACGTCACCAGCGCCAAAACCAACGGCAGAAACTTTGTCATTGCCGAAGAGGGAAAGCAGGTCATCATATCGTCCTCCTCCAAATACTGAGCGACGGTTGACGGGGTTCAAGTCATATATCTCGAAGACGATGCCGGTATAGTAGTCGAAGCCGCGCATCAATGTCTGATCGAAACGGGCATTGGTGATTCCGAGGCGTTCGAGGCCAGCAATGACGGCACGAATCTCCTTGAGTCCAACATGTTCTTCTTTTGTCTGCTGGAGATTGGTGGTGAATTCCTCGAAGTTCTTGCTATTGAGCAGTGTAAGGAATGCCTTTGTTTTGTCACCGAGCACTTCTGTAGCGGCCGCTTCAAACCATTCTTGTTTGACCTTGTCTTTCTTGTCTATGAGCTTGGCGATCGTTTGTGCGGTAGTTTCATCCAGCCCGAATACATCTCTGGTGACGTAGTTCATCAGCTTTCTGTTATTGATACGGATTTCAAAGTCGGTATCCTTGAGTCCGTACGCCTTCATGATGTCATAGGCGATGTTGATGGTTTCGATCTCCGCAGAAATAGAATCGACGCCGAAGATATCAACATTGAGCTGCCAATGTTCACGTACGCGACCACGCTGAGGTTGCTCATAGCGGAAGAGGTTAGGTATGGAATACCAACGGAGAGGGAAGGTGAGTTCGCGCTTACGGGCTGCCACCATACGCGCGAGTGTCGGAGTCATCTCGGGGCGGAGCGTCACTTGGCGCTCGCCGCGATCCTGGAAGGTATAAGTTTGCTGGCTGACGATCTCTTCGCCGGACTTTGCCTGATAGAGCTCTGCTGGTTCCAACACAGACGCTCCGTATTCTTCGTATCCATACTTCTCGACGGTCTTCCTCCAGATGTCGAAAATGTACTTCTCGACGGCCATTTCGGCAGGGAAGAAGTCGCGGACTCCCTTGTAGGAGTCTGTTGATAGTTTTTTGGCGTCTTTTGACATGGGGATATTGTAGCAAAGGAGGGGTGTTATTGACAAATGATAATAAAAATGCTATAAATTTTTTAGCAAAACAAACAAAGGACATCAAAAAATGAATATGCACATCGTCGTGTATGTGTTTGCAGGTATTTTCCTATTTGGACTTGCTGCTTGTGGGGTAACAATGCTCTGTATGTGGATCGTGGCTCGAAATCAGCTTGAAGAGTACAAGCTTCATTGGAAGAACATTCAGACTGTTTCGGTCCACACATATAAACCACGTAATTCCGTCGTTCCATACAGAGGTTGGCTCGTGTTGACAAAAGGCTATAACGTGGCTGCGAGTCACAACATCCCTCTGATTTTGAGCGTGGGAAATACTGTACCAGGGGAATTACGAACGGAAGCTGAGATGTACCGTGATGCCTTGGTCAACAGGTTTGGCCCAAATCATGGAGTCCAAGTTATCGTTGCACGAAACCGGTCGGTGCGAGAAACCTTCGGTGAAGTCAAAGAGACTCAGAAGGAAATCTGGCGGCTAGGTTCTTCCAAACATGCAGTCATAGGTTTGGCACCCCATATTGCACGGATATGTCTCTTGTGGCGAAGAGCAACAAAAGCCATACCAGAGCCAAAACGAGCAGACATCCTGTTTGTACCGGTCAGTAAAGGACCGTTGCGTTATTGGTTCTGGGAAGCCGCGATGCTCTGGATGCATTTCATCGCTCCTCCTGAGTCTCGATTGCAAAATTGGCTCCTTGATCTTGTGGGTAGAAAAGGTTGAAGATTTTTTTTGGTTAATCCCGAATGTCTCACTTTGTGAGATGCTCGGGATTTTTATATGAATGAGGACTTGACTTTTTATCAATTATAGTATATAGTGCTGACGTTACACATTTAAGAGCCTATATCCTTGATTGTGCGGCTTTACAAGGCCGCATGGGAGGGATATGCTGAAACCATATGACCAATATCAACACTACGACATCTAAATACATCGTCCTCGCAAGCATGACGTTCGCGTTCATGCTCGGCGCGGTCTCTGTCGCACCGGCACAAGCCGAGGCGTGTATCAAGGCGCTCGGATTTCTCGATCCGTTCTGTGTGATCAGTGGCAATACCGATCTTCCTCAGTTGCCAGGTCTTCCTGACTTCGACGATGATGATTCGTATCCTCAGACAGTCAACAACACGTATACCAATACGAACAGCAATAACGTCAATAGCAACATCAACAGCCCAGGCGCCGTCGTCGCCGTTGGAACTGTCGGGTACAATACCCCGGTCTACAACTACGATAACGACTACGATTACGACTATAACAACCAGGGACCACTTCAGGTCTCATGTTACCCGATGCCACTCACGATCGATGAGGGAGAGCGCGTCACGTGGCAGGCTCAGGCATACGGAGGCAATGGTTCGTACCATTTCTCATGGGACGGTAACGATGGATTGTCTGGCACAGGCCAGTCAGTTTCCAAGCGCTATACCAGCGATGGTTACAAGAATGCAACCGTGACCGTCAGGTCTGGAAGCAAGACTGTCTCACGAAACTGTGACGGATCCGTTCATGTTCGCCCAGACAGAGACTATGACTATGATAACGACTACGATTACGATAATGACTACAATCGATATCCATTGTCTGTTTCTTGTTCTGCAAATGTAACCGGTTCTAATGTCGGCAGCTCAGTTCGTTGGACAGCATTTGCTTCGGGTGGTAGCGGTTCATACTCATATACCTGGAATGGTACTGACAACCTCTATGGTAATTCTCAGACCGTCTATCGTACCTACAACAATGCTGGATACAAACAGGCTTCGGTCACAGTTTATTCTGGTGGTAGGTCTGTATCTCAGAATTGTGGTTCCATCAATGTCGGTGGATACTATGTCACACCGTATCCTACATATCCGCAAAATAACAATAGCGGTCTCGATATCGCATGTTACTCAAATCCTCGCAGCGTTGCAGTCAATCAGCCTGCAAGCTGGACCACAGAAGTCACCGGTGGCATCACTCCGTACACCTACATCTGGAGCGGTAGCGATGATCTCTCGGGCAACACAAGCACAGTTACCAAATACTATGGTTCTGCAGGGAACAAGACTGCTATCATCACGGTCAAGTCCGCTGATGGTCGTTCTGAGACCCGCGCATGTAGCACGAGCGTCACGGTCTATTCTCCTTCATCAGGCACAACAGTGAAGCCTGCGCCAGTTCCGACCGATGATGACAATGGTCTCTCGGCCGCAGCCCTCTTCTCACTCAAGAATGTTCCATGGGGTTGGGTGGCCATCCTGATCATCCTCGTCCTCTTTGGTACCGTGGTATATCTTCTCTTCAACAGGCCGAAGATATAAGGCTTAGACGGGTGCGAGCCTCCAAATATAGAAATGTTACAAAAACCCCCTGAAATAGGGGGTTTTTGGTATGGGAAAGGGGCCTCTATAGAGCGGTTGTGGCGGCTTGAGTATACTTGACAAATTAGTATATAATGTGGTATACTATACAAAGATACGATGACATATCGGATCTGCAGGCATCCACAAGGGATATCTGAATACTTTGAAAAATCAACACTCAACCCAGAAAGACAGTTATTCATGAAAACGATTAGAACGACAGCCGATTTCATCGGCGATGACTTCGAAACCGCATATGCGCACGCATTCGGTGGAACGGTCAACGGCGGATTCAATGATCACGGCAAAGATGTCGTGGTTCCTGGATTCGGTGGCGTGCAGGTGAAAGCCTCCGTCACAGGCGCGAAGGAGTTCCTCAAGAACTCATTGCAGCGCAAACAGTTCATCCCGCTCTGCGTCGGCGAACCCGGTGCGAAAGCGGAGATGATCCAGTCCTTGAAGGAGTTCGGTGCTTGGTTCGGGATGGAAATCCCAAATCGTAACCAGCTTCTCGCAGGTGTCGCCCAGGTTCGGACGATGCTCCAAGGAGAAAGGTCGTATGTCCGAGCCTAAGAAGCAGAAATACGATCAACTCCTCCAGGACCTCATCGATGCGATCAAGGCTCGAGATGGAGACGAGAGGCTCAGCCTGCTCCACGCACAGCTCAAAGAGCGAATCAGGGAAGGGACTCATCGTGAGGCGATCGTGCAAATGCTCGCCACAGATACCCTCCTGAACCGCACACGGTTCCTGTGCTTGTACCCGGGACTCATTGTTCCTTATTTACACCGCATCAAGCGGCCAAAAACGTGATCCCAGCCGCGCTCATCGCAAGATGAGCGCGGCTTTACGTTTACTTGACATTATGGCATTAAATATGCTATAATATACACAGATATGATGGTCTGAAATACGGCGCCATATCTACGGGTTGAACACACACAACGCCCGAATCTTTGAAAACAGAAAATTGGTATGAAGAATAAGATCTCTCAATGGGCAGTGAACTTGGCTGTGAATAGCAGTTTCGTTCATATCGCCCTGCACATCCGTCTAGTATGTCGTGGCGCGGAAAGTTCGCCATCCGCATTCAAGGGTATCCTCCGGGAGTTTCATCCCAAAAGGACGCGCCTCTACTGAACAACATCAACAATCAACAGAAAGAATAAATATGAGTGGAAGGTTTTACAGTAACAGTGGCGAGACAGGCCACATAGCTGAAGAGGAATTCCTCGGCACCTGTCGGGTATGCTGGGATGGCAAGGGGTATGTCAATTATCGTGATGCTATGAATATGGCGCGCGACAATCAAACCGACAACCCTTCTGCCCCGCGTCTCTCGGGAGCGCGTATGCTTCACGGTGCGGTTGCGCGCGAGCTCAAGATTGCTGATAGCAAGCAGCTCAAGCTGTATACCGCTGTCGGTACTCCGCTCGACCTCATACATGGGGTCGATGCCTGGTTCGAGTTCGAGGGCATCGTGATCACGATCGACGTGACGATGAAGGAGCAGAAGGACCGAGCGAAGGCGAATGTGGTCGTGCATCTCCAAGATGTAGCGAACGACTTCGAATTTTCGGCAAAGGATATCGCCGATGCCTTCCATTGGATGAAGCAGCCGGCTATTACTGCTCCGCCGCTTACCTTCGGAAAGGAGAGGAAGTCGTATGTTCCTGTTTCGATGTGAGGCATGCCCTGAATACGAGGTGAAGGAAGATCACTTCAAGCAGTTCATTACCCCGGACATGCTGGCAAAGCTGGAGAGGAAGTATGGTCCCGACAAGGACGCCATCCTCCACTTCCGTGCGAAATGCCCGCGCTGTGCTCCGGGAAAACAGTCTAGCCACGCAGACCTCAAGTTGCGAAAACGAAAGGAGGTCCCCGCAAAAACTAACTGACATCACAAAGGCCCTTGCTGCGAAGCAAGGGCCTTTACTATTGTGGAGATATTTTGAGGGTCGCTATTTTCTTTCTTTGATATCGGCTTCGAGCGTTTTCAATACTTCATCGATCGAAACTTGTCCGACCTGGCCTTTATCCCTACTTTCCAAGGTAACTTTCCCGGCCGCGATATCCTTGTCTCCGAGAATGATGGTATATGGTACACGCTCATTTTTTGCATTCCTGATCTTCTTGCCGAAGCCGTCGTTCGAGAGATCAATCTCGGAACGGATCATGAGAGCTCGGAGGGCGTTGTGGACTTTTTGCGCCTCCTCAAAATGTGCCTCGAGCACAGGAATGACTTTGATTTGCACAGGCGCGAGCCAGAGTGGGAAGTTGCCCCCATAGTGCTCGATGAGGAAACCAATGAAGCGTTCATGAGTGCCGAGCGGTGCACGATGGATACAGAGCGGTGTCTTGAGACCGCCATCCTTGTCGGTATAGGTGAGGCCGAAGCGGGCTGGTACAGCGAAGTCGACTTGATTTGTTGCTAAGGTGAATTCACGGCCGATTGCAGACCAGACCTGTACATCGATCTTGGGGCCGTAGAAGGCGGCTTCATTGGGTACTTCGATGTAGGGGATCTTGGAGTCGATGAGCACCTTCCTGACCATGTCCTCAGTCTTTTTCCAGAGCTCTGGTTCGTTGACGAACTTCTCTCCAAGCCTCTTGGGATCATGAGTGGAGAAGCGCATGACATATTTGTCCACGCCGAATATCTTGAAGTATTTGAGATACATCTCATTCACTGCACGGAATTCATCAGCGAACTGTTCCTCGGTGCAGTAAATATGCGCATCGTTCATCTGAAGAGTTCGTACACGCATGAGACCGAAGAGCTCACCGGATTTCTCATGGCGATAGCAGGTGCCGTACTCTGCCAGCCTGAGCGGAAGGTCTCGGTAGCTCTTAGGGCGAGCCGCATAGATCTTGTGGTGGTGCGGGCAGTTCATTGCCTTGAGATAATACTTGCCGCCCTCGTATTCCATCGGAGGGTACATAGAATCCTCATAGTAGGGTAGATGGCCGCTGGTTTTGTAGAGAGCCTCCTTGGCGAGATGTGGCGAGCGTACACGGACATAGTCCATCTTGAATTCTGTCTCCTTGGCGAGTTTCTCGAGTTCTTCTATGAGAGCGCCACCATTTGGCAGCCAGAGGGGAAGTCCAGGACCTACATCATCGTCGAACTCGAAGATATCCATTTCCTTGCCGATTTTGCGATGATCGCGTTTCTCGGCTTCTTTCATCATGGTGAGGTGACCCTCGAGCTCATCCTTGGTCGCGAACGCGAGTCCGTAGATGCGGGTGAGCTGAGGATTCTTCTCGTCACCGCGCCAATATGCGCCCGCGATCTTGGAGAGTTTGAAGCAGTCTGAAGGAATCTCTTTTGCTGGACTCTCGATATGTCCACCACGGCAAAGATCAGTGAACTTGCCCATAGTATAGAAGGTGATCTTTTCACCCTTCTCGGCGATTTCATTGATGAGTTCGAGCTTGAATGGATTGGCCTCAAAATGTTTCAAAGCGTCTTCCTTGGAGACTTCTTTGTGCTCGACCGTCTTCCATGAAGGGAGAAGTTTGCGCATCTTCTTCTCGATATCCTTGAGATCAGTCTCAGCGATCGGGGTCGAGAATTGGAAGTCATAGTAGAAGCCGTTGTCGATGGCGGGACCGATGGTCGGCTTTGCATCTGGATATTGCTCGAGTACTGCGGCTGCCAAGAGGTGGGCAAGCGTGTGGCGGAGATGGGGGAGGTGGTCTGGGTTCATGGTGATGGGATTTGATAAGGCTTTGCTAATAAAATGCGCCCGAGTATATGCATGAAAATTCACGCACATACTCGGGCGGAGAACATCGTTCCTCGCGGTTCCACCGAGTTTTCCACTATTAAGCGGACACTCATTTGATACAGATTGGGTTCAAAGACTCGAGGCTCCTCTGAGCGCCCGATCACAGGTGGTAACTGTGACGACTTCTGCATAGGGAATGATACTAAATGGGGAGCGGGAAGGCAACTGACACGCAAAAGCTGTTGAAAGTGGGGTGCGATGCATTTTGTAAATACGCTTAAACCCTAGTAGACTATACCCATGACCACTCTCCTTATCATCCTCGTGATCGTCGCCATCCTCGCCAATGTTGTGCTTGGCGTTCTTTTTTTGCGCAAGAAAGCCGCTCCGGAGGCTCCCAAGGACGACACCGGCCTCAAGCTCATCCTCGAGCAAATCAACGAGATGTCTCGTACTGTGGATCGTAAAGTGGGGGATCTGACCAAGGATCTCACGCGCACGGTCGACAGTAAGGTTGGTGACCTCACCAAGACCGTGGATAGTAAGATCAATGAGTCGTCCAAGAATATGCAGGAGTCTATGCGCTCCCAGCTCTCTGAGTCGTCCAAGCTCATCCGCGAAGTAACTCAAGGTCTCACCAAGCTCGATGAGACCAACAAGCAGGTGGTGTCTTTTGCGGATCAGCTCCAGAATCTCCAGGACATCCTCAAGAATCCAAAACATCGTGGGATCCTCGGAGAGTACTATCTCGAGACGCTTCTCAAGAATGTGTTGGCACCGGGTCAGTATCAGATGCAGTATGCCTTCAAGAATGGGGAGATCGTCGATGCGGCCGTCTTCGTGAAAGACAAGGTTATTCCGATCGATTCCAAGTTCTCTCTCGAAAACTACAACAAACTGGTCGAAGAGAAGAATCCTGCCGAACGCGACAAGCTCGAGAAGGCATTTGTCGGAGATCTCAAGATCCGTATCCAGGAAACATCCAAGTATATCCGTCCAGCAGAAAACACGATGGATTTTGCATTCATGTTCATACCTCACGAGGCTATCTACTATGATCTTTTGGTTAACAAGATTGGTGCATCTCTCGAGGAGACCGACAACCTCATCCAGCGCGCGGCGAGCAAGTATAAGGTGATCATCGTATCGCCGACCTCATTCCTTGCATATCTACAGACAGTGCTCCAAGGACTCAAGGCGATGGTCATCGAGGAGACAGCAAAGGATATCGTCAAACATGTGGGCCAGCTCGGCACGCACCTCAAGAAGTATGAGGAATATCATGTGAAGCTTGGTACCTCGCTCTCAACCGTGGTCAATCACTACAACAATTCCGGCAAGGAACTCAAGAAGGTAGACAAAGATGTTTTGCGCATTACGGGCGAGACACCGGGTATAGAGGTAGCGATGCTCGAGAAGCCTGAGGGTGGGGATGAGGCGTAGGTAAGTTGAGGTATATAAAAAGCGCTTGAGGAATTCCTCAAGCGCTGGTTGTTTTGTATCGGTTATTCAACTACCACATCCTCCGCCTCCACATCCACCTCCTCCGCCACATGATGCGGAACTACATGACGATGAGGTAGTACCACAAGCTGCGATAGTGGTTCCACATCCTGAACCACCATCAGAAGAGGATTTCTTCTTGGATTTCTGCTCAACTTTCGAAGAGTAGATTGTCCGAGGAATTTCCTTTGCTGTAGGCACAGCTGCTGCGGCGAGTGTGATCGGTGCCGGTGCCGTCGATGCTACTGGTACGCTTGAGGGTGGTGTTCTCAGCTCGATTTTGGGCGAGGCATAGTAGCTCGGGGTCGACGATCCCGATAGTATTGCGGATATGATGAGTGCGACGATCACGATGACTACCATGATCACGATGATCAGTATAGCGCTTCCCGCTCCACTGTCTGTTGAGGTTTCCTGTTCAGGTGCCTGTGTAGCTGAAACCTCCTGGTTCCCAACTATCGATCCTTGTATCGTTTTGTCGTTTGGATGTTTCGAATGCCAGTCCTCAATTCGTGCGAACAGTACATCGAGCGTGTTGTTGAATGCTAGGAATGGCTGGTCTGGTAGACGAGCCATCATGTATTCATGCTTGATCGATATGACGGCGTCGTCGGGTATGATCCTGACGATGCCCCATCCAGTCATGATACGGCAATAGTGCTGCATGTCATGACTGTTGGTGCCGACGGATCCTGCGATGACGAGGAGCAGGCCGTTGTGCGTGCTCCGGTTACCGAGTTTCCATTGGTGATACAGATCTTCGGCATAGGCCGATGCGGTCGGATAGGGGGCCGTATCGACCACCGTCACGAGTCTGATCTGCATTGACGTCTTATCCATGAATGCCTGCACGCGCGCATCGAGGTGATCCCGTTGCTTCGTACTGAGCATTTCTGCCTGGTCGAGCGTGGGCCGCTCGGGGAAGTCGGGCAAGCTTGCCGAACTCCCATTCCAAGTGTTTGCGAGCATGAGTATGGCCACAAGGGCTGCGCATGCAGTAGTCGTAATTTTCATCGGTGAGCCTTTCTCTTGGTGAGTCTGGTTATGGTTTCGAGCATGAGTACGGCAAGGGAAGAGATGACGGGGAAGTCTTCCTTCCTGATAATGACGTGCTCTCGCACATCGACTCGCATGAACTCGCGTTTGAAGCGGATCTCATGTGATGGCCAGATATCGGCGGGTGGAGGGTGGTGGAAGAAGCGTTCATAGGAGGATTTGGTTTTTGCGTACCAGTCCTCAAATTTATCGCTCTCTTTTCTGCCACCCTTGCTCGGTCCATGATGCAGTGGTCGGCCGAGGATATTGGGACAGAAATTGCCCCAGTACTCTTCGGTGTAGATCATATGCAAGTGCCATGCTTGGTCCACTTCGTCCGAGGGTGTCACAGGATGTCCGGCGACGACACTCAGGAACGTGAATCGTTTGTATTCCTCGAGTGCACGTAGAGCGTACTCGTGAGTCCATCCATTGTCGGAGGCGAGCCTCCGAGAGAATGGTGAAGGGGATGATGGGTCATCCAATACATAATTCTGGACCCTTTGTAGGAGTCCCGAGATGTCGAATGATTCGGTATTCATTTTTCAATGGGTTGAATTTTGAAAGGTTTATCCGGTAAAACGATAGCATTTAAATGGCGCTATGTCAATATATCTATGATCTCTAAGACACTGCGTTCTCTAGCGTCAGCATGTTACAATCTGTCGCATATGAAGAAGTCAGCCATATATGTCGGCAGGTTCAATCCCGTTCACAACGGTCATGTGATTGTTGTGCGCCAGATGATAGAGAGATATGGTCTCGACAACTGCTTCTTGGTGATCGGAAGCTCAAATGCACCATTTTCGCTCCGTCATTTTTTCTCATATCACGAGCGCAAGCAATTCATCCAGAAATTATTTCCTGGCATCAAACTTGTCGGTTTACCTGACTATCACAATGACGGGGAATGGCTTGCTGCGCTCGACGATATTATCCGTGTCGCAGGTATGGATCCCGCTCAAGTAACTTTCTTTGGAGGCTGTGAGGAAGACATCCGCTTTTTTCTCGATGACGGCAGAGACTGCACTATACTCAATAGATTTGATGGTACATCTGTGAAGACCTCGGCTACCGAAGTACGCGATTGTCTCATTGCTGGTAGGCCGCTTGAAGGGTTGATAGACCAAACTATACTGCCGGAATTACAGAGCCTGTTCAAGGAGAAGTGGGAGAAATTCAAAAAGATATAGGATAGCGCAAAGGGTGGGTAGCTGTTGACTATCGTATATAAATGTGATATACATGTTTGCAAGAAAGGCACATTTACATGAGCAACACATATGTTTGCAACGGAAACCAGTTCAAACTCCATGGCTATTCGCATATCGATTCGCCCGAAGTCTCGATCTTTGGCGGGTCCGCATTGTTCCAGCGTTGGATTGATTCGATCCATCCCGACATAACCATCAAGTCGGTGACTATGGTCTCGGTCGACTTCAAGGCCGATAACAAACCGATCTTCGCAAAACTGTCGGTGGAAGCACACGGCAAAGATGGCAAACGAATCTTGCCAGATGTTGTATTCCTGAGGGGTGATTCGGTGGCGATCCTCCCGATATTGACTATCTTGGGCTCGGATGAGAAGTTTGTCATCCTTACCAGTCAAGTACGGTTGCCAGTCGGTGATCCTGAGTTGGTTGAGATTCCCGCGGGTATGCTCGACCAAAGCAGCAACTTCATCGGTGTCGCGGCCAGAGAATTCGAAGAGGAGGTCGGCATGAGATTGGATCCTGCAGAGCTCATTCCGCTCACTCCTGATCCGGTGGGATGCACGCAGCTGATCCCTTTCGAAAAACCGATTGCACTCTCACCTGGAGCATGCGATGAGGGTATGCGGTTCTTCCTCTTTCGCAAAGAGGTTTCTGGAGATGTGATCAAAGAATTGCAGGGCAAGTTGACGGGTAACAAGGATGAGGGCGAGATGATCTGCCTACTGATCCTTCCGCTTGAACAGGTGCCGTACCGCACTCGTGATGGGAAATTCTTCATCGCGTATGCGCTTGCCAAATTGCAAGGCTTGTTCTGAATATGCTCGGTTCCTTCAAGGTCTTCTTCGGAAGGCCTTTTTATTTTGTTACCCGGTAATAAAAAACCGCATACTTTCGCATGCGGTGTGTCCATCACTTCTTTTTCTTACGACAATTCGCTTTGATTTTCGGAGGGACGATATGCATTTTCAAGATGCGGTCGCTGTCCTTCGCGAAGAAGCGGATGTACGGAGTTTGGAAATACAGGCCGTAGAGATCCGAATCATCGAAGTGCATCGTCATCCGATGGACTTTGCAATAGATCGCCTTGGTTTCATCCCACAAATGCCGGTCGATATGAGGGTTGTCGGCATCCGCCCAAACTACCTTCGTGCCGATTGTCATATGATGATTGGTAATCGAGAAGAAGTGGGTGAAGGGTATCCGGAGCCTCTTGAGCGTCGGACGCTCCCGTTCCCAGGTTGCCCCAGTGATAATGTGCACTTCACAGCCACTGGCGATGAGCGCGGCCATCATTTTGCGGAATCCCACGGGGTTGGTGTCGACCACTCCGTGCAGATCGAATCCGAATCGTACTGTCGACCTTCTCCGGTTGCGCCACTTGGGGTGTACGTATGTAGGAAGAGGACAGTCGATGCTCGCCTTAGTGTGCATGCAGGACGTCCTTTTGGATGAGCCCCCAGACAGTCTGGGTGGCGTCTATGTTCGCTTCAGGGCGATCGATGGTGTTCGTCATGAAGAGTCCGCCGTCGAATGTTGACTTGGTCAGCTCGATGCCGGCCGGATTGACCCCGTGGGTGACGAGCGCCGCCACCTTCTTGGCGCCGCTTCGCTTCGCTTCTGTGAGGAAGCGCTGCAGCGTCATGCCGGTGCTCAGGAGATCGTCGACTACGGCGACGATCTTGCCACTGACTTGGTCGCGGAACATGTCGTCGCTTTTGACTTCGACTTCGAACGAGTTGGTCCGCGTCTTGGTCGTTCCCGACTTGATCCTGGTACGGCGCCTCGATCCAGCGTCAGGCGTCATGAACACTATTCCTGGATGGGAGAGTTGAGCGTATTGCATGAGATTTTCCGTCATGCTGACGTTTTCGATGGGCAAGCTCCGTGTCCAGGATTCGCCTGCGAAATGAGCATCGATGACACTGAACGAACTCGCACCTTTGTCTATGAGCGTGCGAAGGAGCTCGCGCGCTGCGTTCAATTCGCCGTCATAGTAGCTGTTGTCTTGTCGGGCGTACGGGAACGAGGCGAATACGATGTGAATTTTCCCCAATGCGTTTTTGTGTCCCCTGATGATGTCGAGCATCATGTAGAGCTCGATCAGGCCGTCATTGGGATTGGGATACCCGCTGTGCACGATCGTGATGTTCCCGACATCCTTGAGGTGTGGCAGTCGGAGATAGATCTCTCCGTCGGGGAAGTTGAACTTACCTTCCTTGTTGGGCGTTGGCTTCACGATGCGCGTCCCGGCAGGAAGCAATTCGGCGAGGCCGAGGCTGTTTCCCATGAGATGGCGAGCATGCTGAGTATGGGTGACTAAGTGAGTTTTTTTCATATGTTGCTGTAAATGAACCGAAGTCGGCTGTTGTTTTGGGCCGCATGAACTGATAGAGACCCTACTACAAAATATAGGTTATGTCAATATCCTGGGGAGTGGGTTCAGACATGGTATTGACATATGATAAATATCATAGTAGTGTATAAATTAGCTTTATTGTAAAAGAGGAATAACAGCACAACCAAAAGGAAATTCGAATATGGTCTTCAATATCAACGTACCCGACACTGTCGAAGTCGTGCAGGATCGCATCGCTGCCCTGAGAAAGAAGGGGAAGATCACCGTCGGTCTTGCCTCGGGATGTTTCGATCTGGTGCACTTCTACCATTTCAGCTTTTTCATCCGCTGCCGACAGAATTGTGACATTCTCATCGTGGGGGTCGATTCCGACGAACTGGTTCGACAGATCAAGGGCCCGACCAGGCCTATCGTGCCAGATTTCCACCGGGTCATCATGGTGGATGCGCTCAGACCGGTTACATTCGCTTTCGTCATGAATGGCTTGGACGACTTCGGCAAGGCCGCCAAGATCTTCAAGCCCGACGTCATCTTCAAGAATGACGCATTCATGGGTAAAGAGGCGGACATTGTTGGCAAGAAGCATGCGAAGAAGGTCATGATCCTCCACGATCAGATCGATCACTCGTCGACATCGGCTATTATCGCCAGTCTCGCGGGACGTGCTCAAAAATAAAAACAGCCCCAACCGAATGGTTGGGGCTTCTTACTTGATCAGATTTGATGGAGGGCTATTTCCAAGGCATTCACGAGAGTTGCCTCGCGACGCACTTTTCCATTGCTCAGTATCCAGTGAGGATCAGTAGCGTCTCCGCCGAAGCGTTCTTGAATCACTGATCCCACGGTGCATTTGTCGAAGCCACGTGTTTGGGCTGTGAGCACGCATTCTTCGGGGAAGCGTATGCCAGGAGATGAGCTCACTATCTCTCGACAGTCGGGTGTCAGGATGACGATGATCGCGATGTCGAGCGTGATCGGCATTTTTTCGTTGAAGCGCATGATGCCACTTTCAATGCCGATGGCGATGGCTTCGGGGTCCGCTTTTTGTGCGGCAGAAGCCCGTGCGAATGCGCCTGCGTACGTCTCATCCCATCCGACTGGTTGTTCGTTCTGTCCCGATGCAGTCTTCAGTCCAGTGACGGTTGTCTCTAGACCGACCTGTTTACAGGCTTTGCGTACCGCTTCGAGCTTGTGGATACTGTTCGATCCGAGGAGTATCTCTGGGGTCATGGTTCCTTTCAGTGTGCAGGGTTTTACCTAAAATGATACTACTACATAATATTCAGTATGTCAATACCTGGGCTGCTCATTCTAGGCATTAAAAAGACGGACATGTGAATGTCCGTCGTGTAGTGTTCGATCAATCAGTACTTGCAGGCCGTTTGGGCGTGCTCGGTATTCTGATATCCGAAGACGCGCATGTAGCGTTCAACGTCCTCCTTCTTGCCCATTGCTTTGGCCGGGTTGTTCGAGAGCTTGACCAGGCCGATTCCGTTGACGCTCTGGGCCTTGATGACCAGTGATAGAGGCTTGAGGCCCAGATCATTGGTCAGGTTTGTGCCCCAGCCGAAGCTGGTCATAAGGCGCCCGCGGAAGTGCTTTTCGATCTTGAGCATAGTCTCGAGCTCGAGGCCGTCGCTCGGGACCATCATCTTCTTGCGCGGCTCGACCTTGATGGCTTCGTATGCCCTGATCCACTGCTCGCCTTCGGCGATCGGATCGCCCGAATCCTGACGGAAGCCTTTCCAGGTCCGCAGCATCTCAGGCGAGATGATCTTGAGGAACGATTCTGTCCCGAAGGTATCGGGAAGGAATATGGATAGAGGCTCGCCATATTGGCGCCACCAGGTCTCGAGCATGTAGTTCTGCGAATCGAGAAGCAGTCGGTCAGTCGCCTGCATGAGCCCGGCGATCACCATCTGCAACTCGTGGGCGTTGGTACCCATCGGGAGCAGTCCATATTTCTGCGCGAGGAAGGTGTTCGAAGTGCCGCGGAATTGCTCCGGAGGGAGCTCTTCTGCGAGCGCTGCGACCACATATTCCTGCCAGTCGCGACTGAAGCGCCGCCGGGTGCCGAATTCGCTGAACGTGATCTGAGGATTCTGCTTGAGGATCTTGATCTTCTCCGCGAGCCGTTTCTTGCCTTCGGCGAGAACGACATCCTTGTTGAATGCCGTGTAGCCTTTGAGCATGTTGCGGAAGTAGAGTTCATTGATGATCTCAAGCCCGTAGATCTCCCAGGGCGACGAGTCGCACCAGTCGCCAGAGAAGGTGAGGATGATGTCATCCCCGCGATACTCCAGTTCGTATTCGGGCGGAGCATATTCCTTCAGGTAGGCGAGATAGGGCTCGAGGAACATCCGCTCCTGGTATTCCCAGGTCCCGCGGAGGTAATGGAGCTCGGTATTGTTGAACCGCAGTGTGCGCACATGGTCGAGCTCTTCGCGCAATTGCGCCTCGGGGATGATCCGCGCGAGCGGAATCGTGAGGGTACGGTTCTTGAGACCGAAGGTCACCTTCGCATACCTGAAGTAGTTGAATATGAACTGTCCCATGGGGAACTTGTAGAAGTCCGTATCCGTCAGGCTATGGATGATTGGTTCGTCAGGGAAGTGCGGCCGGAGCCGTACATGGGTTTGCATAGTTTCCTTTGCGTTGTAGTTGATTGTCAGTGTTCAAATGTATCGTTACTGCTAAAAAATATATTAACATATAATATAGATATGTCAATATATGTATTAAAAAGGCGCGGAATGGGAATTCCGCGCCGTGACTATAAGGATCAATCTTCCAACTCTGCCAACCACATGCTCACCTCTGCGTCAGATGGCATGCGCCACTTGCCACGAGGGGAGAGAGATATCGAGCCGACCTGTGGTCCATCTGTCGCAACCGAGCGTTTCCACTGATTGCCGAAGAACCGTTTGTAGAAGGAGATGAGCCACTTCTTGATGAACTCAGGTTTGTAGTATTGTCCGAAGCCCATCTCTGCCAGGTACAGAATCTTCTGAGGCTCGCTGCCCCAGCGCACGAACTCGTAGAGAAAGAACTCTGCAAGCTCGTACGGGCCAACCTTGTCTTCAGTCACCTGACTGATGGTGCCTGGCGTACTGTGGGTCAGCTCAGGCGAATCCACGAGGTTGAGGACGCCGGCGATAGCTGTGCGCATGGATGTGGGTCCTTCGAATGTGTGCGCCGCATACCCGAGAACGTATTTCACGAGGCCTTTGGGGACTCCGCAATTCACGTTATAGGTCGAGAGATGATCTGCACCGAAAGTGCAGAACCCATTGGCGATCTCCGAGAGGTCACCGGTGCCGATGACGAGCGCACCGATCTGATTTCCTTTTCGAAATAAGGTCAACGTTCGATTGCCAGCCTGAGCATTCTCGTAGGTGACATCTTGTGTCTTTCCATCGTGGCCGATGTTTTTCAAGGTCAGCATTGTTGCTTCTGTGATGTCGATCTCCTCAAAGGAGGTCGCCGACCCCAGTTGCTTCGCCAGGTCACGAGTCTCTTTCGAGGTTCCGGGACCAGGCATGCTGATGGCATGGATATCGCTGAGAGGCCAATTCAATGCCTTGAATGCTTTGATGCAGACCAGATAGGCCAGCAGTGAGTCTTTGCCTCCCGAGAGCCCGAGGACAACTTTCTTGAGGCCGCTATGCTCCAGTCGTTTGATGAGACCATGCACCTGGATGCTGAACACGATCTCACAGATCTCCTTCTGCTTCTCCGGTTTCTCCGAAGTGAACGGATGGATGTTGATCGGACGCAGCAGCAAGTTTTCAGGCAAACAGGATTCCAGGGTGACTGCGATTTTCCGGTATGGAATACCTTTGACCACCCTGGTGTTTTCGCCGAAGCTCTTGGAGACCATGCGATCATGCATGAGCTTCTGAGTGTCGAAGTCTGCCAGGATGAACGTTCCATCTTTCTGGAATAGCTCAGATTCCTGTAGCACGATGTTGTTTTCTGCGATCAGACAGTGTCCGCCGAACACCACATCAGTGGTCGATTCGCCGGGTCCGCACGAGGCATAAATGTAGCCGCAGATGCGTGTAGCAGAATGCATGCGTACCAGATCGCGACGATACTCCGCCTTTCCGACGAGCTCGTTAGAGGCCGATGGGTTGACGATGATCGTCGCTCCTGCGAGGGCGTGGAACGCTCCCGGAGGGATTGTTACCCAAGCATCTTCACAGGTCTCGATGGCGAACGTTGCTCCCTTGAGCGTCTTTGATTTGAACAACATGTTCACGCCGACAGGGATCGTTTTGCCCATGATCTGGATTTCACTCGAGAGCAGGTCATGGCCTGGCCGATACCAGCGCCCCTCTTCGAATTCACCCGACTCGGGCAGATACGATTTTGGGACGAGGCCGAGCAGATAACCGCGGTCTATAACCGCAGTAATATTGACGAGCATGCCGTCGATCTCCATGGGGAGTCCGACGACGAGCACGGCATTCAGTTCATGCGACCAAATGAGGAGTTCTTCTAGACTCTCCTGTGCCTTGCGGAGCAGGAGGTCTTGGTTGACCAGATCACGGATGCTATAGCCAGTGATGCAGAGTTCGGGCATGACGATGAGCTGAGCGCCTTGTAGGCAGGCCAGCGATGCCATCCTCTTGATTTCTTCGTGGTTATATTCGACTCCTGCCACTTTGCAAGCGGGGGATACTGCTGCGACACGGACAAATCCGAAGGTCTTTCTTCTTGTGGTTGGTCTCATTATATGTGTTCCTTTGTGTGGTTCTCAATGTTCGGTTTTCCCTGTAAATCAGGGCCTTTTTGCTGATGCTACTTATACACTATTATGTGTGATATGTCAAATAGAGTATATTGACAAATAATATTATGTATGCTATTATTCAAATTGAACCGATACAATACGAGGGTGCTCATGTAGAACACTCGCGTGTTGGCTAGAACACAAAAATAACATACCTATGACTAAGATCGTATTCCTTGGCGGAACATGCGGAAACAACAATTGGCGTGATGGATTGATCGCTCGGTTGACTGCTCGCGGTGTTTCTGCAGATAGCCTGTTCAACCCCGTGGTCCCTGACTGGAATGAAGCAGCACAACAGCGCGAAGATCAGGCGAAGAAAGATGCTGCCTTCAACTTGTTTTACTTGGGGGATCCGGGCCAAGCCGATAATCGTTGCAGCTTCTACTCGTTGCTCGAGGCGACGATGGGTCTGTATGATCATTCCGAGCGGACGGTTGTCGTTTTCGATACGACCGGCATGCCCAAGCATGTCGAGAAGGCCAACATCAAGGCGTGCAAAGACTTGAAGGCACGCTTTCCGGGGGCGCTGATCTTTGCCACGTTGGCCGAGGCCGAAGAATGGCTTGCTACCAACTTGGTTTGATTTCGGTCAAGCCAAAGAGCGTCTGAGAAATTTCTCAGGCGCTCTTTTTACTGCATTGAAAGATAATTTTTTAGAAGAACCTCCTAAGCTCCGATGGCATCGTTTTCATGAACTTATAGAGTAGGGCAGGGCGCTGTCTTCCACCAGAAGACTTCTTCTTGGTAGCGCGGATCAGATCGAGCTGCAAGAATTTTTTGCGGAAATTGCGTTTGTCCAGCTTCTTACCGAGAACAGTCTCATAGACCGACTGAAGTTGGGAGAGTGAAAATGATTTTGGCAGAAGTGAATACGCGATATTCGTGTACTGGATCTTGTCTTGTACACGCTTGAGTGCATATGAGGCGATCGACTGATGGTCAAAGGCGAGCTTTGGGAGAGCGCTGATAGTAATGAGGGAAGGATTCTCTGTTGCTGCTTCGGTATGAATGTGAATCTGATCACGGGGGACAAGTGCAAAATATGCTACGGACATGATTTGTCCGCGCGGGTCACGATCAAGTGCATCGAAGGTAAAGAGTTGCTCCACATACACTCCGCTCACCCCCGCTTTGTCTGCAAGTACGCGGAGGGCGGTATCTCGAGATGTTTCGCCTTCGTGGATGAATCCTCCGGGTAGGGCAGGGGCGCCCTTGAATGGCTCATGGGCTCTGTTGACGACGAGCATCTTGAGTGCGCCGTCCTCTATGGTGAATATAGCGATATCCACCGTCACTCCGGGATTGAAATATTCTTTTTGGATATTTTTCTCAGGCATATAAGGTTAATTGTAGAGTAAAGGGAAGCATATACCAAATCAGGGGAGAGGCTATTCAAAGACTTGCATCAGAAACCGGGTTGGTATATAGTGTATTTAGAACACTAAGTAGAGCATATCATGTATGTTGGCGGTGTCAAGAAAGTATTTGACATTTCTTGCATTTCGTGATAGCTTCATATTTGGTTTTGGGCCCATGCCAGCAGGCAAAAAGCTCGATTAGAAAAGGGATTTTTGACAATCTCATAGTAATAAAACAACACAACTAGAAAGGACATCTCATGGGAAACCAGTTTGAATCGGCGGCAGGCTCCATCATGGGGACTGACCATCGACAACAGTTCGTATGGAAAAACAACCAGGACGCCCTCGTGGTGCGAGAAGAGGGTGATTGTACCATTGCGGTTGTGTCGGACGGCTGCGGTGAGGGTGCATACAGCGAGCTTGGTGCTCGGCTGACAGCACATCTTACGGTAAATCGTTTGGCACAAATTTTCGCTACTGGTCAGACAGTCACTCCTGCCGTCCTTGATGACCTTCTCGAAGGTCTCAGGATGTCTCTGCTGTTGTCTCTCCAACCGCTAGCTATGGAGATGGAACGAGGTTCACGCGCCAAGGCGGTGCTGGATCACTTCCTCTTCACACTTCTTGCGCTCGTTGTCACTCCGGTGACGACCTACGTGATTGGTATTGGAGATGGGATCTATGCGATCAACGGGGAAGTTGTCCAGATAGGACCCTTCCCGGAAAATAAGCCGCCGTACCTTGCGTATGGTGGCCTACTCAAAAGCACCATCAGTCCGGAACTCGTACGGTTTACCGTTCACAAAACGATACCAACTGCTGAGCTTACCAGTGCCCTCATCGGCACTGATGGCGTAGGTGATCTTGATCGCGCCGCGAGTAAGACGTTGCCTGGGAGAAAGGAGCTTGTGGGTCCGCTGTCCCAATTTTGGGTAGATGACCGATACTTCAAGAATCCCGAAGGTATCCGTCGACGCCTCAACCTCATCAATAACAGTGCCTGCCAGACAGATTGGAAGGCGCGGGAAACAACTGAAGAACATGGACGACTCACGGATGATACGACCCTGGTCGTTGTCCGCCGTCGTCCTCAACCAAAGGCCTAACCATGGATATCATGATTGGTAAACGGAAAGTTCGCGTCGGTTCCCTCAAAGCCATTGGCAAAGGGGGAGAAGCCGATATTCTGGATTTGGGCAGCGGTCTTATACTGAAGCTGTTCAAGACTCCAGATCATCCTGACTATGCGGGCGACTCGCCCGAACTCAAACGCGAACGCAAAGGTGCCGAAATGAGGCTCAAGCAGCATCAACAGAAGCTGCCTGCGTTTCCCAAAGGTTTGCCTGCGCGTGTCGTAACTCCTGTCGAGCTCGCGACCGTAGCGTCCGGGCCTGGTGTAGGTTCGATCTGCGGGTACACGATGAACTTCGTGCCCGGGGCGGAACTGATGATACGGTACAGTCAAAAAGATTCCCGTCTCAAGGGTTTCCCCACACCAACTGTTGTTGCGGGTTTCAAAGACCTGCATGCGACCGTCGGTGGCATACATCGTGCGGGAGTGGTCATCGGCGACTTCAACGACCTCAACGGTCTTGTGAAAGGCGATGCCATACACCTCATTGATGCGGATTCCATGCAATTCGGCCGCTTCTTCTGTACGGTGTTCACGCAGAAATTCGTGGACCCGACGTTGTGCGATCCGAAAGGGGATTCACCGTTACTGGTGAAGCCTCACAACGAGAATTCTGATTGGTATGCATTCGCGGCGCTCCTCATGCAGTCTCTACTCTTTGTCGGCCCATATGGGGGTGTTTACATTCCCAAAGCCGCCAAGGATCGAGTTAATCATGATGCTCGTTCGTTGCATCGGATAACCGTCTTCGATCCCGAAGTGCGCTATCCGAAGCCGGCAGTGCACTGGAGCATCCTCCCGGATGATCTCCTGCAGCAATTCCACAGGGTCTTCAAGAAAGATGAACGCGGGGAATTCCCACGGCGTCTCCTCGATGGCCTTAACTGGCAAGTGTGTCCGAAGTGCTCTCTGGAGCACGCGCGGTTCGCTTGTCCGGTATGTCAGCCGGGAGCTATCGGCGTAGTCAAACAAAGTGTGGAGATACGAGGAACTGTGAAAGCGACAAAAGTGTACATGAATCGGGGCGTAATACTTGCGGCCGTGTTTCAGGGTGGATCACTCCGCTATCTGGAACATGACAACAATCAATATCGTCGCGAAGATGGCACGGTCGTCTTAACGGGAGCGCTCGACGCACGAGTTCGATGCCGGATCTCCGGTGATCGGACTATCATAGCCAAGGAAGCGACAGCCATCATTTTTGATGGGGCGAAACAAAAAGAGCGCCTCACCATCGATATGAACGGCACGCATTCATTGGTAGACAGCAATCAGTCTCATTACTACTTCGGCCGCAACGGACAGATCCTGCGCGATGCCGATATGGGACATGAGCACATGGGTGACATCTTGCAGGGGCAGACCTTGTTCTGGGTGGGGCCAGCCTTCGGGTTTGGCTTTTACTGGGCGGGCAGAATACGAACAGGCTTCGTATTCGACGCCAAACGGAGCGGTATGAACGACAGCGTCAAGCTGCCGCCTATGCCGGGTCAACTCATCGATACGTCCTGTTACTTCTCAAGCGACCGAGCGTGGTTCTTGTGGAGCGCTCAGGAAAATGGTCGCCGAGTAAATCACTGTGTTGTCGTCCGCCCAACCGGAGCTGTCGAAGGACATGCTCAGGCGGAAGACGGTGATGGCAGCTGGCTTGGGACCATCCGTGGTAAGTGTGCAACAGGGAATGTTCTTCTCTGTGCTACTGACCAAGGAATAATCCAGGTCAAGCATGACGGGGCAACTATCGCCGAAGCGAAACGGTATCCGGATACGGAACCTTTCGTCTCAAGCGACGATTCCCTCATTGTCGGGGCCGACGGGCTCTATGTGGTCTCACGAAAGGAGATGACACTTCTCCGGATCACTTGATTGGCGTATGAAAACCAAGCAGAAAAAAAAGGTCGCGCGCAGGTTGCCGGCGCGACCCTTCAGAAAAAGCAAAAAGGCAATTAGTTCCAAACGCAATAAACACAAAAACAAACAGCAAAGAAAGGTACAAAAGAAAGTTATGACAGCTACGGCTACTCCTACTCGGCAATTGCCGATTCCACCTCACTTCGATCCTAAGACCGTTGGTACGGTTCGTCGGGTTGATTACAACGGCCTCGAGCCGGTAGCGCTCAAATGGCGCCAACAGCACCGGATCCCCGTGGCATCGCAAGACGATCGCCATGTGACTCTGCTTATTGTTGACGCTCAGAACACGTTCTGCATCCCCGGCTTCGAATTGTATGTCGGCGGGCAGAGCGGCACAGGTGCCGTTGATGACAATCGCCGGTTGTGTGAATTCATCTATCGTAATCTCGGGATCATCACCCAGATTGCGCCGACGATGGATACGCATGCGACCATGCAGATTTTCCACCGGACGTTCTTCGTGAACGCTCAAGGGGATCATCCGGTGCCGATCGTTGATCCGGTTCCTGTCACCTCGGCCACTCTTCGGAGCGGTCAGTGGAAGGTAAATCCGGAAATTGCCTGGTCACTCTCGGAAGACAAAAGCAAAGCTGCGGTGGCCAAGACCTATAATGGCCTGCAACAGCATGCGATTCACTATTGCGCGACCTTGGAAAAGGAAGGCAAGTTCGGTTTGACCATCTGGCCTTATCACGCCATGTTGGGCGGCATCGGCCACGCGTTGGTATCTGCCGTCGAAGAAGCAGGCTACTTCCATAGCATGGCTCGCGCCAGTATGATGTGGCCGGAGATCAAGGGCAACAAGGTGCTGACCGAGAACTACTCGATCCTGCGCCCTGAAGTCTTGATCGGGCATGGCGGTAACGCCATCGCTCAGAAGAATACCAAATTCATCCGCACGCTGCTCCGGTCGCACCGCGTCATCATCGCGGGGCAGGCCAAGAGCCACTGTGTGGCGTGGACCATCGCCGACCTCCTGTCGGAGATCAAAGCTCAGGATCCTGAGCTGGCCAAGAAGGTCTATCTGCTGGAAGACTGCACCTCACCGGTGGCGGTCCCGAATCCGGCAGGCGGCTTCTTTGTGGACTTCACGGCCGACGCCGATAAAGCGTTTGCCAGGTTCGCAAGCGAAGGTATGCACCTCGTAAAATCGACCGATCCAGTGGAAAACTGGGACGGCTTCATGGGCTGAACCTCACAAAAACAAACAGAAAAGAAAGGCTATAGAATGCAGACTAATCCTGGCAGTAAAAGCGCGGATGTTACCGTGCTCCTCGAAGCGGCGCAAAGTAGCGGTCTCCTCTCACAAGGGGCGGCCGATGCTCTTCAGATCGCTGATATCGGCGAACAGATCGCCGCAGCGATGGGTGCACCGGCAGGGGATACTCAAGCAAGCGAAGTGGTGCTGGTTCAGCTCCTCATCGATGACTCGGGTTCCATCCGGATGGTTGCTGGTAATACCGAAGCAGTTCGGGAAGGCCACAATACCGTCCTCGATGCCCTGAAAGGTGCAAAAGCAGGCGACGGTGTTCAGGTTCATTGTCGGTATCTTAACGGCACACTCCTGTACCCGTTCGTCCCACTTGATCATGCGGTGGAGATGACTCAGCGTAATTACAATCCGAACGGCGGCACGCCGCTCTACGATCAGTCGCTGGCCATCCTCGCTACACTCATCGCCAAGACGGCGGATTTCGAAAACAACGGAATCCCCGCTCGGACGGTGACGGCTATCATCACTGATGGTTGTGACCAAGGTTCAAACTCGTCAGCGGCTGATGTCAAAAAGGTGGTGCGGGATCTCTTGAAGAAGGAGAACCACATCGTCTGTGGCGTCGGTATCGATGACGGCAGTACGAACTTCGAACAGGTGTTCGGAGACATGGGTATCCCGAAAGAATGGATCCTGACCCCCGGCAATAGTCCGACCGAAATCCGCAAGGCATTCGCCATGGTCTCGAAGTCGGCTCAGCGGGCCAGCCAAGCAGCGGCGGGCAGTTTCTCGAAAACTGCAGCAGGCGGCTTCGGAGCTCCATAAGCACAAGAAGTTCGTTTAGTTCTTTGTCCCGCGTGATCGCGGGCGCACAGGGAGGATCCTCACGGATTCTCCCTTTTTTATACCCCAGAACGAGAATATCCTTGAGATCACGCCTCAGATTTGCATTTTTCCGGTAATAATGTAGAATAGTCTCCACATATGGAATTTGCAGTTATAGCTACAGGAGGCAAGCAATACACCGTCTCGAAGGGTGATGTCATCACTATCGAGAAACTTTCCGATACCCACAAGGAAGGTGACAAGGTTGTATTCGACAAAGTTCTCCTTGTTGATGATGGTAAGGATACCACTGTAGGTACCCCGTACATCGCTAAGGCCGAGGTTAAGGCAACTATCACTGAGATTGGCCGCGCCCCGAAGATTACGGTCATCCACTACAAACAGAAGAGCAGGTACTACAAGAAGAACGGCCATCGCCAGCCTTTCTTCAAAGTGAAGATTGACGCGGTCAAATAAAAACCACCTGATGAAGGTGGTTTTTTAGTTTCTGTTGAGCAAGGCGTTCTTGATGGTCTCACCATCCACATACTCGAGCTCAGCGCCCGTCGAGAGACCACGACCAAGAAGGGATATTTTGACTGGTGAGTCCTTGAGTATCTTACCAACGGCTTCTTTGGCGATAGTTGCTGTATGTTCGCCTTCGGGAGTCGCATTCAGGGAAAGGATGATTTCTTTGAGAGGCTGATTTCCTGAAATGGCCCTCGATACATGTTCGAGAAGTCCTTGCAGCCGAATTCTCTTGTCGGGTTCTTTGTCGAGGATGGGAATAGTTCCTCCCAGAATGAAGTAGAGACCACGATATGCGCCACTTTTTTCAATAGTTTCAAAGTCGGAGTCGCGCGCCACGATCATGAGCAGGGAACCGTCACGATTTTTGTCTGAGCACGTAGAACAGAGAGAGCTCGCACTTCCAAATGAGATGCGGTGACACTGGGTACATTCGCTGGTGGATTTCCTGACCTCTTCCACGAGTTGCGTGAACTCACGAATATATGAAGGGGACTTGTTGAGGAGGTAGTATACAAAACGCTTGGCTTGGCGAGGGCCAATTCCAGGAAATTTTGCGAAGAGTTCTTCGAGGCGATGGAGTGAGTCCATAGATTACATCTTCTCAAATCCACCAAAATCAGCCTTGTCGACCGACATGAACGTTGTCTTCTTGCTGTCGAAGAAGAGTTTGGCGATACCGGTAGGACCGTTGCGGTGCTTTTCGATGAGGATCTCGGCCTCTTCACGGCGACCACCCTGATCCTGATCTGATTCACGATGGATGAACATAACCACATCAGCATCCTGCTCGATGGAACCCGAGTCACGGAGATCGGAGAGGCGAGGTTTACCACCGCGTTTCTCGACTTCACGAGAGAGCTGGGAGAGGGCAAGGACGGGTACCTCGAGTTCACGGGCGAGGTTCTTGAGGGATCGCGAGATCTCGGTGACCTGTTGGACGAGGTTGTCAGAACCACGGGCCTGCGTCGGTACCATGAGCTGGAGATAGTCGACGATGATGAGGCCGAGACCTTTCTCATTCTTGAGACGGCGAGCAGTGGCACGCATTTTGAGGATATTGTTGCCAGGCTGGTCATCGATATAGATTGGGGCTTCCGAGAGGCGACCCATGGCCTCGTTGATAGCCTTGAAGTCATGTTGGGCCGAGAGCTTCTCGAAATGACCCGTACGAATCTTCCAAGAGTCGACCTGCGACTCTGCGGCGAGCATACGATCTACGAGCTGCTGAGAGCTCATTTCGAGCGAGAATATTGCTACGGGTACTTTGTGGTTGACGGCAGACTTGCGCGCGATATCGAGTGCGAGGGAAGTCTTACCCATAGAAGGACGCGCGGCAAGAATGATGAGGTCTGATTTTTGAAAGCCTGCGAGCTTGTTGTCGATCTCCACGAAACCAGTAGGCACTCCGCGGAGCTCATCCTTGGTGCTGTGCAGACGATCGATACGCTCCCATGCTTCATGAAGAGTATCTTTGAGGGCTACGAACTTGTGTGAACCAGTTTTGTTGGTCACGGCATAGAGTGCCTTCTCAGCTTTCTCGAGGATGTCGTGGAGTTCGCCCTCCTCATCATATCCGAGACCAGTGATATGTTCCGCCGCACGCAGAAGTTCACGCATGATGTGCTTTTTTTGCACGATCTCAGCGTAGTGGTCGGCATTGGTGGATGATGGGACCGCATTAATGAGTTCGGTCAGATATGTCATGCCACCGGACTGTTCGAGGAGGTTCTTATCTTTGAGGCGAGCCGAGAGAGATAACAGATCTATGGGAGTCGTCTTGCTGTGAAGCTCGAAGATGGCAGCCCAGATGTTTTTGTGCTGGTTGGAGTAGAAGGATGCCTCTCCGACGATATCTACGATGTCGTGCATAGCCTCTCCGCGGATAAGTATGGAGCCTAGAAGGGCCTTTTCTGCCTCTATATTTTGTGGAGGTATCTTGAGATCTTTTGTCTTGAAGTAGGGGGATGCTGTATTCATGGCCGTAATTGTATCATGTGTCAAAAAGTGGCGTGTAAATGGATAAAGGGGGAAAAGATGGGGAAAAGAAAACAACCCGGGAAACTGTATGTGTGTGCTGTGTGGTTATGTAGTGTCTGTACACCGCACCTTAGGGAACCGTTCTGCATAACCACACAGCACACACATACAGTTTCCCGGGTTGTTTTGCCTGGGTTCATGAAATATCTAACACGTCATCATCGTTACTTCATTTGATCTTGGTAGCTTTATGGCATTATCAGTTTATAAGACTTATATATTCATGCATGTACATATCTATTTTAAGCAAAAAGTACGCACAGGGTTTACTCTGATTGAAGTTCTTGTGGTTATCGGCATCATCGCCGTGTTGGCGGCGATTGTCTTGGTTGCCGTCAATCCGTCTCGGCAATTCAAATTGGCACGCGACTCTCAGCGTACCAGTAATGTGAATACACTCTTGAACGCGATACACCAGAATATGTCTGAACACAAGGGTAGTTTTGTGTGCGAGGATGTGATTCGTGAGATACCTACTACCGCCACCATTGTCAGAAGCTCTTCCATACCAGGTGATCCTGGTGATATTGCGACCTGTCTCGTTCCAGATTATGTATCATCGCTTCCATTTGATCCATTACAACCGGGAGCACACTTCACTAACACAACGGACTACAACACGGGCTATGAAATATGGCGTGATAGTACGGGTAGGATTACTGCAAGCTCGACAGGTGAATTAACCCCCAGTATATCGGTTACCAGATGATTCGATATAGGATACAATATATGGGTAATGCTTTCCGATAAATCTCTCACCGTAATCATAGTTGCTTGTCTCGCTGCTGTCGGTATTGCAGCAGGTATCAAGATTAACCAATCTTCTCAAGTTGTAATCAGTAGCCCGTTGGTGTTCGTACCGCGCCATGTCACCACCGAACCAGATCCGTCGTTCTTTGCGCCCGCTACAAATGTTGAACCAGTTGTAGGTGTGGCCATCGTTGATCCCTTGAAGATACCGGGTGTAACAGCTCGAGCGTATCTCATTGGAGATACAGTTACTGGCAATATATTTACAGACTACAACAGTCAGAAGGTTCTGCCGGTTGCATCTATGTCAAAGCTCGTCACCGCCTTTGTGACGACCGATATTGTGTCAGCAAGTTCCACGATTGAAATCACGCCCGCGGCCCTCTTGGCTCCTCCCGATAGGAGTGGGCTCATGGAAGGTGAACGCTTTACGCGGAGTGAGATATTGTATCCACTACTTCTCAGTTCATCGAATATAGCAGCTGAAGCTCTCTCTTCATCGACAGAGGATAGGCCAGAATTTCTAGAACTGATGAGTAGTTATTCTTGGGAGATCGGTATGCCGAACTCATTCTTTGCAGACCCGTCGGGAGTGAGTCCACAAAATGCGGCTACCGCACGAGATATATTTGCGCTCGCGGGCTATCTCGTCAATTACCGTCCTGACATTCTTGCGATTACGCGCGTTCCTATCATGGAGGTTGCTACTACAAGTGAGCATGGGTCTCATATTTTTCAGAGCACGCACCCATTTGTCACTGATCCTCGGTTCATCGGGGGCAAAACAGGTAGGACTCCGGAAGCAGGAGAGACCATGGTGACAATTATGAATATTGGTGGAAAGAAGGTTGCGGTAGTAGTGCTCGGTTCTCAGAATAGGGAAAGTGATACACGAATATTGCTTCGCAAAGCAGAAGCTATGTTGAGTGCGCAATAAACACTCGCGCTTGGCGGAATAAAATACACACCCGAACCGCTTTGATTCATGGGTGTGTGTTGTTCGGATGCAACTGATCGTCTTGCTTGACTGTTATTAGGAGGGGTGAATTTTCGAGAATGGTGATGACTCGTTGGCGATTTGGTAATTCCACATGTTCGATATGGATGATTCCTTCGTCGCCGCGAGTAGTCGGTAGTGGGCTGACATTGCAACGGATGCCAGCATGTCGTCCGAGATTCGAGAGATTGTGCTTCAGGACCTGAAGCCTGGAGCAATCTTCATCGATCGTCACCAATACGAGGTGTTCGCCGCTCAAGATCCTCTCTGCTATAGGGCTTTGAAGCATACATGCCTTTCGGTACTGCCGGTATTGTACAATTCCTAGATTTCCGTGCAAGGACGGTGGCTACTCTACAAGCCAGCTTGCAATGAGTTTCTTTGTCTCTTCGGGACCAGAAACCTGTATACAGTCTATGCCAGTTGCTTTGGCAGGGTAATCATTTCCTCCTCGATAGAGGGCATCTCCGACGAATACCATGCTTTCCAGTGGCATCTTGAGATGTTCCTCGAGCTTTCGGATGCCGTAGCCCTTGTTCACACCTCTTTTGGTGATATCTATAGAAGTGGTGCCGCCCAGGCGTGTATCAAACTCAGGTATCCGTGCTTGCAGAAATGACACGATCGCATCACGTTTTGTGCGGGTGGGATCCCAGGCTGCTTTTGCTTCGAGGGGGGCATTCTGCCCGAGCGCAGAGAAGGTGACTTGAGAACCTCGATCCTCGATGAGATCTCCATATATCTTTGCTGGTTGTTCATATCCACCTTGTTTGAGTGCAGCGTTGAGCGCTCCCATGATCTTTTCTTTTTCCTTGAGCGTCAGATGTTCGGAATATTGCTCACGCCATGTTCCTTGCCAAATATATAATTTGGTACCTGAAGTTGGCATGATGAGGAGGTTGGAGAGGTTTTCTCCTGTGTGCGGCAATGCGCGGAGTAGCTGAGTTTCGAATTGTGGGTAGCCGCCACCGGACATGATCGCAACTTTCTTGCGCTCCAGGAGCTTGCCCAGCAACTCGGCCATCTCAGGATCGACAGAAGATTTGCTCGGAGCGAGTGTTCCGTCAAGATCAAATATGATGAGCTGTTTTGAGTACGCGGTCATACTATACTTCGAGCATTTTGAGGAGAGTCGCCATCTTGATGGTTGCGACTCCTACTACGCTGTCTGCACCACCATAGTACATATAGAGAGTGCCACTGCGGACGACTGCACCGCACGGGAAGACTACATTGGGTATGTATCCTTTGCGCTCGTATTCTTCTTCCGGTTCGAAGAGGGGTATAGCAGTACGTGCACGAACAATGGTCGGATCTTTGAAGTCGAGGAGAACCGCTCCGACTCGATACGTCGTGCTCCAGGAGACTCCGTGATAGAGAAGAAGCCAGCCCTTGGCTGTTTTGATAGGTGGAGCTGCGATCCCGACTTTGCCGCCATCCCACATTCCTTTTCGGGGAGCGATGATTTCGATACAGCGAGTGACCTTCTCCTTGGAGAAATCGAGCGATGATACGAAGTCGGCACAGATACTCTCATGTACGCGATGGAACACCATATATTTGCCGTCGACAGGTTCGGGCAGAATAGCAGCGTCCTTGTTGTCGACTTCCATCGGGGTGATGATGTTTGGTAGGGACCACGCACCCCACTTACGAGCCAAAAAATCCTTGGTGCTGATGGAGCTGACTGCTACACGAGGTACACCGCCGTCATACGCGGTGTAGGTCATATAAATACGGTCGGCGATTTGCATGACACGCTGATCTTCACAACCGCGGGATTCGAATGCGACGCGAGGTTTGTAGATAGGTTTGTCGAGGCGTTCATCAATTGAGAATCCATCGCTGGATGTGGCGTAGCCGATTGTAGAGATGTTATCTGCTGAGAAAGCTCGATAGAGGATATGGGTCTTGTCACCAATGTCTATCGCAGCTGGATTGAGTGTACCTTTTTCTTCCCAGATCATGCCGGGACGAGGCGTAATGATGGGATTGCCCTTGAAACGCTTCATACCAGCAGTATGATCATCAGTGATACTAGAAAGGAGGTTATCGAGCGGTATGGTCGCGACTGCACAGTAGGTATCAGCAGCTCCGTAATATATCTCGAGATGTTCGCCCCGAATGAGTGCGCCAGAAGGGAATATGACATGAGGAACTTGGCCCGTATGTTCATAATACTCGTCTGGTATCATGAATGGCCCCTTGGTACGACCGATGACCTTACGGGGATTCTTGAGGTCGAGCAGGACAACTTCAATACCAAAGGCTTGATCATGTTGACCGTATCTCTGTATATGAGAATAGACGATGAGCCAGCCCTTCTCAGTCTTGAGCGGGACCGCGCCAAGTTCTAGATGGTCCGTCGGGAGACGGCGTATGCTGACTTTGTGAGCGTCGAGATTTTTCCACCACTCTTCCCAGTAGGAAGGTGACCACATATCTTCAGGTGTATCAAATTCTGCATAACAGATGTCAGAAGGTTTGCGATCGGTATTGACGGTGACGAGTGCACCCATTTTTTTACCGATCTTTTCAGGGAAAAGCGCCATGGCTTTGGCGTTGAATGGAGTAACGAGATGTTTTTCGGAGATAGTCTTGAGATCACTACTCAACGCGACTGCTACCTTGATATTGTCAGCGCCAAAAGGGTAGCCACCGAGTGCGGTGTAGAAGATATAGTAGGTCTTGCCGAGCTTGGTGACGCGGGGATCTTCACAGCCATAACGATCGAAGTCGGTATCAGGTAGTATGAGTGCCTCACGATTCTCGTAATGAATCCCATCTTTCGAGTCTGCACGAGCAATGATGGACATGCGGATATGGGGATTTTTGAGGAGTTCTGGTTCAGACATGGCTCGATAGATGAGCGTAGTCTTGCGACCTTGTATCACCGGTGATCCATTGAACGCAGCAGCGGCTTCCCAGGGATGTTCCTTGAGAGGAGAGAGGATGGGGTTGTGCTCCGAGCGAGTAAGTGTAAACATGGAAATGCTTTTTGTTATTGTATCTTGGTTATTGTGTTCCTTCTTTTTCTACATCTTTCCATACTGCATCAACCATGCTAACAGTGAATCGAGTCCGGTCTGCGCTACGCACACATGCTTGTCTCCGCCTCCGTAGTAGACCATCAATTCACCATCTTTCACTACTGCTCCTGATGCGTATACCACTCCTGGCTTACCATCATTTTCGTAACACATCTCAGGAGATAATATCGGCTCTGGTGACCGGTAGAGTACTTTGGTCGGATCGTTCTTATCGAGAATCATGGCACCAAGTCTGTATCGATGATCATCTTGGGCATGGTAGAGAAGAAGCCAGCCGATATCTGTTTTTATTGGCGGAGGTCCTGCTCCGCGAACACTCTTATCCCAGAAACCTTTTCTTCCGGGCTGTGGGCCCGCCAATCTCTTGCTTTGTATTGGGGGAAAGGTGCCATCTAGGTCATCCACATAATCTATGAGGACATTGGGTACAATGCTATGTAGTATGGCGTATTTACCATTGATCTTCTCGGGAAAAATTAACCAGTTTTTGTTGACCTGACCAGCGGCTGAAATGAGTTTTGGCTTCCTCCAGTTCCAGCGTTCTTTTTTGAGGTCTGCTACTGCGATAGATGTCAGACCGATACGTACCGAATCCCAACCCTGGAATGCGGTGTATGTCATATATACTCTGCTACCGATCCTCACTGCGCGTGGATCTTCATGTCCACCCCAGCCACCGCCAGAAGTGTATATTCCTGGATCATAGGCTCGAATATCTTTCTTGTAATCAGGTCGCTTTTCTTCAACTCCTGGTTGATATACGGGAAATGAAGATCTTCTATCAAAAGAGAGTCCATCAGCACTGGAAGCATGTCCAATATGGGAGAGCCCATCATCTCCAATGGCTCGATACAGAAGATGCACGCGTCCGGTATCATCTTCCACAGCAGCTGGATTGAGTGTGCCATGAGCTTCCCATTCTTGGTGTGGGCGCGGGGACATCACCGGATTTGCGTGATGGCGCCGCACGTCGTGTTTGACGCGCTCGCTTTGCGGAGCTTGCCTGGATTTGATCTGGGTGTAGAGGGCGTAGAGGGCGGCTATCGCTATAAGCGTTATGGCCGATGAGAGCAGTATGAGAGCTATAGGGGGGATTGATGAAAAGTTCATTTACATAGTGCGTACGAAATCATAAGGTAGTCACTCCGAAAATCAACGCCGGCCATAACGGTCATCGTGTCGCGTTATGTCTTTCTCATCAAAATCACCAAATGATATTTCCAAGATGATGACAGTAGTATCGCCAGCTTCCACACGGTGAAGAGTGCCTCGAGGTATAAAATGGCTTTCACCAGCAATCACTGCATAGGTTTGATTTGCTACCTGTATGGTACCGGTACCAGATATAACTCTCCAGTATTCGTCTCTTTTAGAGTGCGTCTGGAGACTGAATGCTTCGTGTGCATTCACGGTAAGGATCTTGACCGTCGAGGGAGTGTTCCGCGTAAACTCAATAAACTCCCCCCATGGTCGCGCTTCGCGATATGGCTTAGGGGGTTGCATGATCTTGTCTTGATTATAGCTTAAAATCAATTTCATATTTTTGAGAAGAACTGTGTATAACTCGACATGTCATAGTCTATTGCAGTAAGAAGCTCGTGTCCCATCCGTCGAACCTTATAGAGGCTCCCTTGAGCTGTCTCTGCCGCCGGAAACCTGTCGAATCCGCTGTTGCGGAGGCATTATCAGTAATCAATCTGTTTTATGATGTATATATCTAAAATCGCACTACGTATGAGGGGTTCGGTTCTCGTAGCTTTGCTCATTGCAGCGGTTCTTGTGTCTGCCCATACCGCATCCGCATCAGTCATTGGGATACTTTCTGGGGGAAGAGACCTGTCCGTAGGTGCCAGTGGGTCAGATGTTGCGGATTTGCAGGGATTACTCGCGGAGCAAGGATATCTGGTTATTCCCATCGGCGTCGCTCCAGGATATTTTGGTTCGTTGACGCAGGCCGGATTGGCACGCTATCAGGCTTCTATAGGTGTTCCTTCCACGGGCTACTTTGGTCCTATGACCAGGACGCGCTTGAGCGAGCTATTCACCGCACGAGGATGGATGGCACTATTCGCACGAGAGAACGGCTAATCGCGAGCCTCTATTCTCTTCACAAGAGAGCGGCGAGCCTCCGGACAGTAGTGTCCAGGGGTTTCGTTGCTATCTTGAAAGGAATCGTGGAGGGATAAGGGTATTAGGTGTGCTGTATATGCGTCCCGGTTCTGCTATGATGCATCTAGAAAAGCACTTAACCAAAACTGAATAGGAATCTATGAAAACGAAACAAGCACTCGATGTTACCGTCATTCAGGGCGGCATGGGAGTCTATATCTCAACGCCATTCCTGGCCAACACAGTCTCTCGCCTCGGAGCGCTCGGTACGGTTTCAGGTACGGCGCCGGAACGGGTTCTTGTCCGCATCTTGCAGGCTGGTGATCAGGGTGGGCATTATCGCCGGGCACTCGCTCAGTTTCCATTCCCCGAGATTGCGGAACTGGTCCTCAAGGAATACTTCATCGAAGGAGGTTGGAGGAACGGTATGCCTCGCAAAGGCACTCCGGTCTTCAGCATCAACCCCTCACGATCTCTCATCGCCCTTACACTATGCGCCAACTATGCATTTGTCTGGTTGGCCAAAGAAGGACATGATCATCCGATCAGCATCAACTATCTCGAGAAGATTGCGATGCCACATGTCTACGCGCTCACAGGTGCTCTGTTGGCAGGTGTTGATTATGTCACGATGGGTGCGGGCATTCCGCTCGCCATACCTGGATTGATGAGGGATATCGCAGAGGGAAGGGAAGCTCGGTACGACATACCCGTCATAGGAGAGCGTATCAAGTCGCATACCATGACATTCGACCCGGCTCGGTTCTTCGGTTGTGCATTGCCAATGATCGAGGTTCCTGGTTTCATACCCATCATCGCCTCGAATCTTCTTGCGGGAATTCTCATGAAGAGACTCGACGAGCCTCTCCGAGATCTAGCAGGTTTTGTTATCGAGGAACCCGCAGCTGGTGGGCACAATGCTCCTCCGAGAACCAAAGTCCCTGATGCGAGTGGTGGTACACGTCTCACATATGGAGAAAAAGACAAGGTAGACTATCGCAAGATAGCTGATATCGGTCTTCCGTTCTGGATCGGTGGTTCATATGCCTCTCCTGAGAAACTCAGGGAAGCACGTGCCACTGGTGCAACAGGTATCCAGGCGGGCACGATCTTTGCACTGTGTGAAGAGAGTGGCCTTCGTCCGGATATCCGTCGTGAGGTCCGCGCACAAGGCTTTGAAAGAAGTTTGCATGTGAAGACTGATATGGAAGCGTCACCTACGGGGTTTCCTTTCAAGGTGGCGTCGCTCCAAGGTACGTTGTCTGATCCCGCGGTCCTTGCAGGTAGAGAGCGTGCATGCGATCAGGGCGCACTTGCTTCTCTGTATGAGAAACCCGATGGGTCTATCGGCTATCGATGTCCGGCTGAACCAGTGGGAGAGTATGTCCGCAAAGGCGGCAAACTCGAAGATACAGTGAACAGGTGCTGTCTCTGCAACGGTTTGCTCAATGCCACCATTCTCGCAGAAAGCGAAGATGCACCCATCGTTACACTGGGAGATGATTTGGGATTCATTCCATCTCTCATGACCGAGAAGACAAGCTCATATGATGCTGCTCAGGCGCTCGCGTATCTCCGGGGTTGAGGGGTTCTGTTTGTACACATGCCGATGGGTAATCCATCGGTATTTTTATTTCATAGGGCAATTGAGCATCCACTCTACGCCATATTTGTCTGTCACCAATCCGAAGAGGTCACCCCAGAACATCACCTCGATTGGCATGAAGATCTCTCCTCCCTCTGCTAGTTTTGCGAATGCATCTCGTGCATCCTTTTCATTTTCATATGACAAGGATACTCCGACGCTATCGCCTTTGACTGCGGTATCGCGCATCATGTCAGAACCGATCAGTATCCAGTTGTCTTTTGTGAGTGTTGAATGCATGATGAGATCATGTTTGTCTGCGGGCATGTCTTTTTCCATAGGACTTCCTTTGACGGGCCTGAAGAAGAGCTCGCCACCAAGACAATCCTTGTAAAAGTTCATCGCCTCACGACACCTACCGTCATTGAATCTGATAAATGGACTTAATGTAGACATGTTTTTTATGGTTAAGGATAGTAATGGCTGGCCGATACAAGACTGAGTATATAGTATACATAAAAACCGCCGAACAAGTTTATTCGGCGGCGCGTGCTGTGTCAGTTGAACTTCACAGAAGAGCAGGGTGGACATGCTCAGGATGGTTTCTTCTTCGTGAACCACGCACCCGATAGGTTGTCTCGGTGACCTTCTTTGTTTTGAATGGTCACTGACTCAGGATGTCCGGTACTGCCGATTATATCGACGGGATGGAGCCGGACTGTTACTACCGTGAATGGGCCGTCGCCATGCGCCTGCTTCATTGAAGCCAACGCACTCGGATAGTATGACTCATTCCAATAGACGGTATCTTCCACGTGGAACCGTTCGTACTTCTTGTCACGAGGAGGGTAGATGACCTTGTGGGTGTCGCGGTTGAATCCAAAGTAGGTGGCTTGTCCAACTGCATGAATTGCATTTTGGACGGCTTCGGTGAACTTGGCAAAAGTCGTCTGTGACGCATTGCAATTTTTGTACTTGGGTTCGAGGTCTTCACTTGTCAGTTCTAGTCTCATGCGAGGTATCTTTCGGGTGTGTGATTGTGATGTAAAATGGCTGTGTAATAAAATATCATATTTATCCAATAAAGTCAATGATAGTCAACGTGTCTGGACACCTACCATCCAAAACCGCTCTGTGGTACAGTTTTGACATGAAAAACAATCAAAAAGGTCTTTTTATCGCTCTTATTATCATCGTTGCAATAGGTTCATATGTTATGGGAAAGAAGGGTGCGTCTGTCAGCCCTGAGACATCAGGTGTTTCGTCTACCACATCTACTACATCCACCACAAAGACTCCGGTACCATCACAGACAGGAACAGCTAAGCCTGCGGCATCGCCTGCCCCTGTTGTGAAGCCAGTATCGACAGCCAATGATCATATCAGGTTGATCTCACCAAATGGTGGAGAAGTGTTCGAAGCAGGAAAGCAGTACAAGATTACGTGGGTTGATAGTCGTGACCTGAGCAATGTGCGCATTTATGCGGCCAACGTGGAAACAGGTGGAGTAGGCAAGATTATAGCGGAAGTCTCAGTGAGAGCTTCGGGTATTGACGGGGTCGCTTCGCATATGTGGACGGCTTCTGAGGTTCCGACTGGTACGTATAAGATGAATGTGTGTAACACGGAGACGCTCAAATGTGATATGAGCAACGGTTCATTCACGATCGTGCAGTAGTAGAGATACTCGCAGTAGCTACACTCAATTATCTCAGATAGTGGTCGACAGAGTCACAAGGAATGATGGAACCGTCTTCAGAAAGTGTTCCTGATACTTGGATCGAAGCCCCTACTTCTATGGAGTAGGGGTCTTTGATTGTACCGTTCTTATAGGCCGCGCAGAGAGGCAGACCCATTGAAGGGACTGCAATCATTGAGCGCTTTCCATCCGAGCTCTCGATAGTGAGACGATATGGTCCGTCGAACAGTGTTTCTTCTTTGTTCACTTCTACAACGACGCCTGAACGGGTCACGGTCGATCCGCTTGACTCTTCACGTGTGCTACCAAGGTCAAAATAGACGCCCGCTACAATTCCGACTGCAATCAATAATAAAACGATTCCTATAAGTAATGATTTTTTCATAGTGGTCAATATGACGTGTGAAGTGATAATTAATTACAAGTATACAGATAATAAAAAACCCGCCAAGGCAGGTTTGTGTGCTTTGCGGGTTACCGATACACAGGATAGAGTGTAACTGAACGAGCCACCTTCAGATACTGCTCACGCTCATTGCTGTTCGACTGATTGCGCGCACCGAGTTTGGCTGCTTCAATCACGAGATGCTTGCGCCGGAGCGTCAATCGGGTTCGGCGAGTGATTTCGAGTACCACATCAGCCAGAATGGCCGCCCCAGATGAGGCGTAGTGCTGCAAGGTCTTTGTGAGTTGGTTCGGTTTGATCTTCCGAACTCGATGCAAATCGGAGAATGCCCAGATACCATCTTTGGGCTTCCGAACGCGTGGTCGTTTGACCAACTCGGCCTCAACCCACTTCGCGCATCCCCAGCGTGTAAGGCGGCGAACTTTCCATTCATGGAATTGTGCGACTTTAAGGGCTTCTGCGAGTGTGTGGAAAGGCTTCTCGTTGACTCGACAACCGCAATTCGGCACGGTCATTCCGTACTCGAAGTAGTTGTAAACGAAGAAGACAGGATATTTCCAATCTTCACCAGGCTTCTTCTCGAGTCGGATCCAGATCTCCTTTCGGATGACAATACTGGAGGCTTGGGTACCGTGGCGGTTCCACAGATGACAGGTCGCATACGATTCCTCTTTGAGTGCTGTTGCGAAGTCTTCGGGCATTTTCATAGTGTGCTGTTCCTAGTTGTTTTGAAGGGAGGGTACCATACCCTCTAACGTGTACTGGAAAGTAGAGTAGCACTAATATGTGCAAATGTCAAGTATTTTTAAACTATGCAACGCTCTTTTCCCACAGGCTCTTGTATTGCTGGCGATTCTTCCAGAGGAAGTACACATTGAGTAAGAAGAGGACGTTGCCCATGATTGCACCTGCGGTGAAAAGACCACCATCCAAGAACAGGTGGAAACCAACGATGTTAAGTGTGATCGGTAGAATGAGAAGCATTGCGAGTGCAGTACGCTTCGTGAAGATGAGAATGGCTGCTGCTACGAATACAAGAGTTTGGAGGTAGATGATGAATCCACTAGCCATGAGTGTCTCAATGAACGCGAATGCTTCCGGAGTATTGTAGAGATCTGGGGTTGGTGGCGGGAAAACACCCAAAACGCCGAGAACGGGGGACAGGAGTATGAGACAGAGGATGACTTTGAAGATGATGTGTATGATTTTCATAGAAATTGATTAGTATATGATCAGATTACTATTAGGCCCCAACCTCTACAGCGAATCCTCCATAACAGAATCGCTTCATCTCGAATGGCATGTCTTCGTTGCCCCACGATGGATCATTCATGAGTGGATCTTTCATCACTTTTGCGTTCACCTGGTCACGGTGTTTGAGAGATTTGAAGACGATGAATGAAAACCAGACGGTCTCACCCGGCTTTGCCTTGGCTGCATCAGCGAAGAAGCGAGGCTTCATGCCAGACATACCCTTTGGTTCGATATCTTGACCCATACATTCCTTATAATCGAGAGCGCCGTGTTTCATCCACACCTTCTTACCCAGTGTAGCCATCTTTTTGTACATCGCAACTTTGTTTTTTGGAACAACAAACAGGAATCCGTCTACGTATTTTCCTTTTTTCATGTGGTTTAAAGGTTATGCGATTATAGTATTAATGATAGCATAAGTTGTATACTAGCTAGTATTATGTCCAAAAAAATTATTTCTGGCGGCACGGCACACAAATTGCCTGATGATCTGCGCACAGCACTTGCATCTTCGCGGGCTCTTGCGGCCTGGGAAGATATCACGCCGCTCGCACGCAATGAATGGATCTGCTGGACAATCTCAGTTAAGAGGCTTGAAACAAGGAAGCAGCACATCGAGAGGGTTGTTGAGGAGCTCATTGGAGGGAAGCGTCGTCCGTGTTGCTGGGCGGGGTGTGTTCATCGAACGGATAAATAATAAAAACCATTACTCGTGAAAGTAATGGTTAGGCTACCGGTTGTGCAAGTGCGTACTGAACTCTTTCGGCGATTTCGTTCGCCTCTTTTTTGAGAAGAGTCCTCTCATGAGATCGCAAGGTGATTCGTACGAGAATATTTTTCTGGAACGGTTTGATGCCGAGGCGAATGCGGGCGCTTTCGGGTAGGTCCTGATACGGAACTTGGGCAAGTATCGATGCCTCTTCGAGCAGGTACGCCGCGTCACCCAGTGCTCTCTGAATCATCGAATAAATCTCCTCCTCAGTAGTCTTGTCGGCCCTCACAAAGGAGAAGTCGCGCAGTATCGGTGGAAATTTCGACACGGGCACGAAGCGATCCAGCGTTTTCATCTGCTCTCGAATGCGTACATCAGGGGATCGAAGCAGCCGTATGTCGTCCATATTTTTGATGAGCATCGCGACGCGATCGAGCATGATTCCTGCAGAGACTGCAGAATATGCTGAACCATCAATACACAGGCTTTCGAGAAAGCGTGTGTGAACCACGCCTGCTTCCATAAAGCTTACGTCTTTACCCCCATAAAACACTCTGCCCTTATAGGCTTCATGCAAATAGGGATGGGAGACGCTAATGTCCTTCTCCACTTTTTTGAGGGTGTACGCATGTGTGGGGAGAATGGCGGCAACGATAGCATCTGTAAAATCAAACAAAGACTTCGATCCCAAGAAGGGTGGTCCTTTTTTGATATACCAGATGTCCAACTGGTGCGGCTCGCTCGCGTGCAAACGTCCTGCAGCCTTCAGTCGTCGATAGCAGATACTCGGACAGAGTATCAGTCCATCCGAGAGCCCTGCTTTGTGAAGGCTAACGAGTACAGGGGGTACGAGAGAGGAACTCTGCGTGCGCAGAACAGTATCCGCCGAAGCATACCGTGTGTAGGTCGATGATCGTGTTTTGCTGTGTTCAGGAAAAAGCAAATTACCAAAATTTTCCTTCACCGTTGTGAGTGGCGTACCGCGATGGATTTGTGGAGCGGGATATGCGGTAGTACCTGAAAAATGTGTGAAGATTTTATCAAGTACGAGGTTCACCGCATGGATCCCATTTTTTGGATCTGAAAGGTCGAGAATCGCCAAAGATTCAGCAACCTCCTCTGGAGACATGGTATTTTTCATGCAGGTCCTTGGTTGAGAGTATGTTAAGGAACTTGGACTCTATTGCTGAGTACGTATTAACACAAAGAAAAAAACTGGTCAACGAAGTTTTCACGGTGTAAATAAAAGCGGTACCAAAGATTGGTACCGCGGGGTTGGTTACATGTAACCCTTCGAGCCTTCATTCAGGCGTGGGTAAATGTTCTGCATCCACTCATTTACTGTCTTTTTGGGCAGCGAGCCCTCGATTGAGCGGAAGATAAGCGTGGCTACCACGTTCTTTTGGCTTGGATGGATCCCGAGCCGTTCACGGGCGATGGGTTCGAGGCTTTCGTAGGGGAACTCCTCCACTTTTACCTCTTCAAGATGGATCACATTGGCTCCAAGTACATCCCGAATGGCTTCGCAGATATCCTCTTCATTTTTGTCGACGGATGCCGAGTATGAGAGGACACGCTTTGTTGCCGGTTGATTTGAAACAGAAACGTACTTGTGCAAGGTGGTCATCTGCTTGGTGATGCGAGGGTCAGTTGAACGGAAGACGCGGATGTCATCAATTCCCTTGATGATCATTGCGAGCCGATCAAGACCCATACCCATGGCCAATCCAGAGTATTCCGCAGGATCGAGGCCTGCATTTTTGAGGATTGTCGGGTGTGCTTCGCCACATTCGAGGATTTCCATCCACGTATCACCGACCAAGATCTCTACCTCCAGGCCGTTGATGGTATATGGGTGAACCACTTCGTTCGCACGGTATCGATACCCAGGAATCACGCCGTTGATCAGTACTTCGATCAGGGCGATTAACTCAGGTCTTTCTAGCCGCGGAAGGCCTTTCCTGATGCGCCACACATCCATTTGATGAGGTTCGCCACAGTGGGTCTGATCAACTACGTCCCTGCGATAACAGATGCCAGGTGCGACGACGATTTGATCATCATGATTCTTTCCTGACCTTTTGAGCCAGGCGGGAATAGCAGCTGATGTATGCGTGCGAAGCACCGTCGTATCGTTGACATAACGGGTGTAGCGGGATGATCTTCCTGCATTGTCAGCAGGGAAGAGAAGAAGATCGTAATTTTCTTCGACTGAAACTTCCGGCGATGCCCGGTACACATCGATCGGCAGAGGCCCGAAGGAATTACTCAGGGATTTTATGATGCGCTCAACGACTAGATTTATCGCGTTGATCCCGTTCTTTGGGTCCGAAAGGTCAGGAACTGCAAGCGATTTTGCCAGCAGTTCTGGAGCCATGACTTCTTTTTTCATAGGTTGCTTTCTCCTGTTGTTAAAGATCGTAAGGATTCTCCTTGTTTGAGTAAGTATTAACACAATATATATAGAAAGTCAAATATGAAGAGGCTAGGTTGGACCTTCGGTCTGTGATAAAATCACGCGATGAGATTGTATTTATCTTCCTATAAGTTCGGGAACTTCACGGACGAGCTGGTAAAATTGGTTGGTACCAACAAACGGGCAGCTGTCATAATGAACGCTCTCGATTATGGTGACCCGGTGCGGGTATCCCAAAGTCTGGAAAAACAGATTGCTGGCCTTGCGTCTTTGGGTTTTGCTGCTGAACAGCTTGATTTGAGGAATTATTTTGGTAAGAAAGACGAACTGGCGCAACAAATGAAAGAATACGGATTGGTATGGGTACACGGTGGAAATTCTTTTGTATTGAAACGCGCATATGAACAAAGTGGCTTCGATCTCATCGTTGCTGATTTGGTACAGAAAGATGAGCTCGTATACGGGGGCTTCAGTGCGGCCGTTGTTGTCATCACACCTACTTTGAAGGGTGTAGAAATCGTTGATGATCCGGATATTGTGCCGCCTATGTATCAAAATGAAATCAGTCTTCAGGGCCTCGGTCTGATTGATTATGTAGTTGCGGTCCATTACAAATCAGATCATCCTGAATCTTCTGCGGTCGATCAGTATGTTGAGTTCTGCGAAAAAGAAAAAATCCCCTACAAGACCCTGAGAGATGGTGAGGTTATTGTGGTTCGAGGATCTGACACTAGAATACATACTCTCTAATCAGCTCATGCTGTATCCTATTGATGAAAATGGGTGTGTGATAAACGAGGCAAGCGCGGATAAAGTTCAAGGCGAATACATTCCATTGGTGGCTGATGTCCTCAGTCTTGCTCAAACGAAGCTGACCACGAATCTTCGAAGTGTATATATACGAGGAAGTGTCAGTGTAGGAAGGGCTGTTCCTGGAATTTCAGATCTGGATTCAGTGATTGTGGTCTATCATTCAGTATCCGCCGCGGAACTCGCCTGGTTTTCTCAAGAAGCACGGCTGCTAGAGAAAAAATATCCCCATGTGACTTTTGTTGATATTACTGTTCTTACACTCGACCAGATCCTGACTTCGAAAGAGTATTCAAATCTTAAAATATACCTCAAAACGCAATCGTATATTGCGTATGGAGAAGATATTCTCATGCACATTGCTGATGTTAAACCAGGTCCAGATTTGGCGCGGCGCATGTATGCAGGATTGAGAGAGGAATGTGCTGATTTACGGAATGTTATTTCTGGAGATGGTAAAAAAACCTATCTAGGAGAAGAAAAAACCCTTGCATTCTGGTGTGTATGGAATATGCGTGTGCTGCTGCGATCGGGTCTGGGCCTGGTCATGTTTGAGACCCCTGTCTATTCACAAGATTTGGAAACATGCTACGCTGTTTTCAGTACTGCATATCCTGAATATGCCGGTGATATGGCCAAGGCGCTTCAGTATGCCATGAACCCTATTTCTGACAAGACTGAGCTCATTTCATTTTTAGATAGATTTGTGCCGTCATTCCTCATTTTATGGGATGTATCCCTGAAAAAATATGAATAAAAAAAATTCGTCCATAACAATTATCGTGGTCATTGTGCTCATTATCGCAGCAATTGCGTATACCTCAGTCGACCGTAATCCAAAGAGCGAACTTGCCAAGGTTCGTGTTCAGGCAGGATGGCTCCTCAATGGCGAATTCGCCAATGTATGTTCCGCAATCGTAAATGGATATTATCGTGACGCGGGAATGGACGTTGAGCTTCTTCCGGGCGGACCGACGGGCGCATCATTCATTGTTGCCACGAACGCTGTTGCTCTCGATGATTCCATCACTCTGGGTATCGACGGGGATCTCGTGCCACTAATACGAGGTAAGGCGAGAACTGTACAAGAGGGTCAAATACAGGTAAAGGTGTTTGGTGCTTTCTGGAATGAGAATCCGTACGGTTTCATGGTGCGTACGGATTCAGGACTGACAAGTATCAAAGATTTTGCCAAAAGAAAGCCTGATGGAAGTAAATACAAGATCGGTGTTACTGCGGATTCAGTTATTCAATATGCAATCGCAAAATACATTGGAGTGCCGGTTGAGGAACTTGAGCTCGTAATTGTCGGTTTTGATGCTTCACCATTTTTGTCGAAGCAGGTAGATGCACTTGCGGGTTATTGGACCACGCAGGCATATGAGTTGGATAAGGCGGGGATCGCATATACGTTCCTATCTTCAAGTGAAATTCCAGGGTTCGATCAACCCTCGATGATCGCTGTCGCCTCAGAAAAAACGATTCGTGAAAAGAAAGAACTCCTTGTCGCGTGGTTGAATGCGACAAACAAAGGTGTCGGCTTCGTTGTTGCGAATCCTGAAAAAGCCGCGGAACATATTCTTGATTCTCGTTGTGGAGGACCATCTTTCGATAAAGCACAGGAAACATGGCTGATACGGAAGTCCTTGCCGCTTTTCGATGAAGTGAAGCCGGGCTGGATATATGAAAAGCAGGTTGCAGATTTTGCTAAGGCATATGCCGAGTTGGGCCAGATTCCGCATGCCCCTTCTTTGAGCGAGTTGGTTGACTATTCGATCTTGCAAGCGATATATAAATAGATGAGTATCGCCCCCCTTATCGAACTGAAGAATGTGAGCAGGGCGTATAAAAAGAATGGTGCTCGTGCTGTCGGTGTAAGTAATGTCAGTTTTAGTGTACAAGAAGGGGAGATCATTGCGCTTGTTGGTCCTTCGGGCTGCGGCAAGACGACGATTTTGCGCATGATTGCGGATATTATTTCTCCGGACACAGGGTCTGTGGTTTATGAAAATCGAAGCATAAATCACGCTCGAATCACCGGCTTGATCGGCTATGTGCCGCAGTCGCCATCACTCATTCCTTTCCGGAGTGTTGTCGGGAATATACGCCTACCACTAGAAATCAAAGGCACCCCCGATGCTTCACGGGTAGAAGAGCTCGTATCACTGTGTGCACTGGAAGGTTTTGAAAATTACTTTCCCTCGGAGCTTTCAGGGGGAATGAAACAAAGGACGGCTATCGCGTGCGCCCTCGCATGTCACCCGAGAGTGTTGCTTATGGATGAACCGTTTGCGGCACTGGATGAAATGATTAAGGAAAAATTAAATGAAGAGGTTCTGCGTATCCAATCTGCATTGAAAACCACAATTGTATATGTGACCCATAACATTGAGGAAGCGGTTTTCCTGGCAAATAGGGTAGTAGTTCTTTCGCCTGAACCAGGAAGCGTAGTAGGGATTATTCCTATCGATCTTCCCTTGGTACGCGATGCGCGCCTGAGAACGGATCCCCGTTTTTTTCAAGAGACGATAAAAGTAAGGAATATGCTCAAAAGTATATGAAGAAGACCCTATCCATTTTTTTGTTCATCTGTGCCTTCCTCTTTTTATGGCAATTGATTGAAAATGCCGTAGATTATCATCGCATCGAAAACGACGATACTTCAATTGAGCTCTTCATTGCGTCGCCACATACCATCATCAAAACATTCGTGGTGGATGGAGGGGTCATACTGTCTAATTTGGGGTATACATTGGCACGAGCTGGTGGGGGATTATTACTCGGGATACTGCTGGCTTTTGTTGTGTCCATTGTCTTCCTATTTTTCCCGACGGTCAGGAATATAGGCTTTCCCTTTAGCTTTGCCATGAATTCCTTTCCGATAGTGGGTTTTGCGCCGCTGATCATATTGGCATTTGGACAAGGGTCGTGGTTTTCAATTGTCTTTGTTTCGATGATAATCAGCTATTTTCCTATCTTGGTAGGATTGGATAGTTCATTCAGAAATGTCTCGAAGGATATTTTGGAAGTGATGCGCGTATTCAATGCCACGCAGAAACAGATGCTCTTCAAGATATTCTTGCCGTCAGCGATCCCAGGTTTTTTGACTGCATTGCGATTGGCGATTCCTGCGAGCATTATTGGCGCCACTATCGGCGAATGGCTCGGTGTTCGGACGGGCATCGGTCAGCTTATAACTGTGGCTATGTACCAATTACGTCCCGGTTTGCTGTATGCCTCGCTTATTAGCGTAACTGTAGCGGGAGTGATATGTGTCGGCATCCTAGTTTTTGTCGAGAAGAAATTGTTGGTTTGGAAACAATAATGCCGATTCAAAAAACTTTTTTCATTATAAAACCCGAAGCATTTGAAATCAGAAATGATATCAAAGGCTATATTGCCGCACATTCCGACCTGAAATTGGTCGAGTCACGCATCATACGACTTACCGAAGCCGACATAGATGCTTTGTATGGAGATGACTTGGCTTCTCCGCTTTTGGAGGCTGCGAAGCGGCATTCAGCTGGTAAGCAGGTGGAGGTGTGTATCCTTGAAGGTGAGTCTGCGGTGGAAAGATTTCTTGATCTGGCTGGCAGACATTTTGACGGGGAACTATGCGAGCCGCATACGATCCGGTATGTATTCGGGCGGCTGGGAACAGTGAAGTATGGCGATGTTGTTTATTTTTTGAATGCAGTACACAAGGCTAGTCCAGGGGAAGTTCGAGCTTCCTTGGAATGGTTCTATCACCAGTAGCAAAAATGACCCTGCACGCAGGGTCATTTTGTATTTTATTTCTCAGGAGAAAATTCGATTAACCACTCAATACCATATTTATCTCGAAACATTCCCGCATATGACCCCCAAGGACTATCACCCATAGGTCCTTCTACTGTTCCACCTGCAGAAAGCCCATTAAATAATCTGTCCGCTTCCTCTTTGCTTTCCGTGTGTATTGAGATTTTACTTCTGTTTTCGTTTTCATTTACGGGTCCCATAAATTCTGGAACGTCATTCCCGATCAACACATTACCTTTGCTGATAGGTAAAGTAATATGCATAATTTTATTTTCTTCCTTTTCTGCCACAGGGACCTCGGCGCTCGCAATGTCTTTGAAACGGGTAATTTTTGTAAATTCGCCACCAAAGACCGATTTGTAAAAGGTAAATGCTTCTTCAGCATTACCATTGAAGTTAATCCAAGGATTTATTATTATCATACTCTAATGCTATCAAACTAAAGTGGTTTGATAAAGTTATTTACTCCAGATCTGTGGGGAAGTTAGAACCTAAGTATTAAAAAACCCGCACTACAGTCTGGACGTAGTGCGGGCGCTCTACAAATCTAGTCAGCCTGCGTTCAAGATTTGAGCCACTTTATTGAGAATCACTGATGAGACGGGAACCAATACAGTGTCTTCTTTTTTGTCATCGATCCATTCAAGGTGTTCATCCTCGACTACTACCTTGATTGTGAAGGCACGATGGTGTTGGTCATCAGGTTTTTTGCCACTAAACTTGAACACTTTTTCCTCAACCTTTTGAAAGGAAATGACAGAGGTTTTTTTAATTTCCCCATCGTTTACAATGTTGGTTGGTGGCTTGATACACAGTAAAACCTGGCACTCGGGTGCTAGGCTGTATGCGAGGAGTTTCATGAGTGTCTCTCGCGTGACACGATCTTTGGTGTATACCATATACTATCCTTTCCTTTTTTCTATTGTTATAGGTACAGGGTGAGCAAGCGAACGACGCCAGTCACACTTCACAAGCAACTGCTCATGGAGTTATTCAAAAGTATCACATGCTTGAATATAGTCAAATCTGCTCCGATTCTGCGGGCTTATTAGAATGTGGATATTAAAAAACCCGCATACGATTTGGATGTAGTGCGGGTGACAGAGTGTTTTATTTTGACGCTAACCTTGTGGCTTCCCATTGGAGCAGGTAACCAAGCTCTCTTGTTAAAGCCTCTGTAGGAAAAAAGCGAAGTGCAGCTACGTGCCAGTTGAGCCCTTTCTTAAAAGCATGTTCTTGCCACTCCGGCTTTAGACAAGCATTTGTTCCCAGGTTATCAAATGAATCAGCACATTTAATGCGAAGGGGATCAAGATCTCCCGCTTCTGCATACTTGATCACTCTTTGATACAGCTCATCTTCCCCGGGACCCTTTTCTTCAAGTGTCGGGTCAAGGGTGCAGGCTAGCATCAAAAAATGTGCTCTGTCCCCAAATTTATTTCGAATGAATTCTCGATTAAGCGAGGTGTCCTCGTCGACATCATGGAAGAATCCACCCAAACACACATCGATCTCATACCCCCACTTCATGAGTGAGAGTCCAACCCGTAGCGAATGTGTCGCACTGGGGAGTGAAAAGGGTCCTGTGCGGAGTTCTCCGGCAAATGCGACGAGAACGGTCTGAATGGCAAGTTCAATTAAGACGGGAGTCTTCATACTTTCAAAGGTTTGATCGGTTGAGATTTCAGTGAAGCTACAACAAATTCTAATACTCAGATTACAATATGAATTTGTTTGCGTCAATATTTAGCAACCACTACCCCCAAGGAAAAAACAGGGCCACTGATCAATAATTAGTGTTATCCAGGCCCATGCCAAGATTCCGAGAATGAGTAACCGTATGCTGAGGAGGATTGGTTTCTTGCTCGCGCTGCCGTCTCTAGAAGTTTGGATTATTGGAATCAATAGAAACACTAGAAGTGCCATGTGGAGCCAGAGCCCCACCATGAGCTTGAACGGAAAATACGCACGCGGACCCGTGATCTCCCTTGTCAGGAACTCCCCGATGGCAAATGGGGCATTAATGAGAAGACTCAAGAATACAGCAGTTACAATTTTTGGAACAAAATGTGTCATGGGTATAGTATTCCAAGGAATCTGAGGCAATGCTATCTGCTCCGCGGCCAGGGATCGAACCTGGGACATCCTCGTTAACAGCGAGGCGCTCTACCGGCTGAGCTACCGCGGAATGTGGGGATAATGTACCACATCGGGTACACGAAATCAAAATATGCATACTAGTTTCTCTGGGGGCGAAGAGCTGATATAATGAGAGCGTACGGTAGCTGATCGATTAATAGGACTAACCATACCCACATGAATACAAATATCAAGACTACCAACATCTCACTGACCGACGCTATATCCGAGTATGTTTCGAAAAGGATGGAGAAGATAGAAAAGCTCGTCGGGGATGACACATCTATTCAGTGCGATATCGAGCTCGCTCGCACGACTGCCCATCACAACAAGGGTGACATATTCAAAGCAGAGGCACACATCGTCGGTGCTGGCCTCAATATATTCCACGCATGCGAAAAGGAAGACCTCTATGCTGCTATAGACGAGATGCGTGACGCTGTGCTCAGGGAGCTCAAGTCTCATCGCCAGAAGAATATGTCGAGCATCCGCAGGGGAGGAGCGGCCGTCAAAGATATGATGAGAGGTCTCTGGCCCTGGAAATAAAGTACCCTCGATCAGATGAATTCATCCTCGTTCTTTAGTATGAAATCAGCCCGCCAGCCGGTCAATTCAACATTGGTGGGTATATTCCTGGCGTCGTGGTGTCTTTGGACGGTCATATACTATGTCAACCAAAGCGTTGACACGGTGAGTGCTGCGTACAAGACTCAGCAAGCTCAGATACATCGCTAATCAACTATTCTATCTGTCTGGCAGGATCTCTATTTTTTGTTCAGATATCCGCTCTGGAAATCTTTGTAGCTCATCTCCTTTCCTCCTTCGGGGATGACTTTTTCTATGACGAGAGTCCCATTGGTGAATGACGCTTCTGTTATCTTGACGCGCATTGGAACACCATCTTTGTCGATCAAAAAATATGCTTGGGGCCATTGATGATACGCCTGTATCTTCCTGAAATTTGCATACGGATCTCCCGAAAGGTCTATGAGACCGTCCTCTTTCTTGGTTTTCTTGGTATACGTTGCCTGCGCATGATCCTGTTCTTTTTCAAGTATCTTGTGAGCGACCCATTCAGGAAGGATTGAGGCAAGCAGTTTCGCCCCTTCGCGTGCCATCATTTCCTCGAATGATTCATATGATGGCCACTCGGTTACCACGACATCTTTTTGTGCAACAATTGGTCCATGATCCATTTCTTCGTCGATTCGCATGATGGTTACTCCTGTTGATTTAGTATCATTGAGGATGGCGGCCTGTAACGGAGAGGCGCCACGATATTGAGGGAGAAGAGATGGATGGATATTCAAGGTTTTATGTGGCGGAAGTTCGATGAGCATCTTTGGGAGTATTTTCCCGTATGAAGCAACAATGAAGACATCTGCAGAATCATTTTTCAAGGTTTCGATAAAAGCAGGGTCGATCTTTGCGGGATCATACACTTTGATTTTCTGCTGAATCGGCCGAACATGATTCTGCTGAATCACCCAACTCTTGACCACATTTGGTGTCAGGATCAGCTTCCTGCCTCGAGGTTTGTCTGGGGTTGTAACGATGGCGGTCGGGGTGAAGCCGAGCAGCGCAAGCTCATCCAGCACATATATGGAGAATTGTGATGAGCCGAAAAAGATAAAGTTCATATGGTATGTGAGTGCTATGTGGTCTACTTATTCTGGAGATCTTTGATCTCTTCCTCACTCATCTCCCAGATTTGATCAGCTTTGTCTATGAAAAGAGTTCCGTTGAGGTGGTCGGTCTCGTGCTGGAATATCTGTGCCAGGAGACCTGACGCGCCGCGCTCAATCTTCTCACCCTTTTCGTTGTATGCGCGAATAGTGGCTTTGGTAGAACGTTTGACCTTGCCATAAAGCCAACGGACTGAGAGACAGCCTTCCTCTAGTTCTCGTTTTTCGCGAGAAAGTTTGAGGAGGGTTGGATTGATGAATACGAGACTGCCGCCAGGACCTTTGTACTCTTTGTCTGCTTGTTTGAGGAGATCTCCTGAAACCACGAATATACGGAGAGGGATGTCAATTTGTGGAGCGGCGATTGCTACTCCGTCCTTTTGTTTGTCCATAGTGACCACCATGTCGGCGATGATGCTGTTGATCTTGTCGGTTCCAATATCAGAAAGGGGCACTTCTTTGGCAGTGCCACGAAGGGTAGGGTGCTCGCGCTGGAGGATGTCGCGGATCATGGTGAAACTGTAACAGGAAAAATGAGAATTGTATACTTCTATAACAGACTCTCCGGATCTACTTTGATCTTCACGTCAGGTGGCAATTGCCTCAGTTTCTCGAGCAAATCAGTATTTGGCCAGCCTCCTTGTGGAAGCTTGATCAACCCGTGGATGATCGAATTACCGCGAACTGTAGCGGTGAACGCGGGGAAGACGTCGATCTCACGAGGCTCGAGGAGTCGTTGGACCTCGGCCATGCGTGCAGCAATGAGATCCTTCTTTCCTTCGATGGTGATCTTGATGAGCGTCGAATATGGTGGATATGAGAACTGTCTACGATCCTCAAGGGTAGCTCGATAGAAATCACTCAGGTTGCCTTTGAGGCCGTAGTCGAATACTTTTTCCTCCGCTTTACGAGTTTGTACTAGGAATGATCTGTTGGCTAACCCGCGCAGGCGAATGAGGGTGTGCATGATCTTCTCTTGTATACGGAAATCCGGTAGGGCAAAAAGCGAGTCGAGTGAGGCAACCGCGATATGATCTATTTTTTCTGAAAGATGTACGAGTGTCATCTCTGTGCCGAGAAGTATGCTGCCAGGTTTCGTTTTGAACCTATCCAAAGTTGCGGAGATCTGTGCATCAGTCTTGGTGCTGTCGGCATCTATCTTGAATACATCTATCGAAGGAAATTTTTCCTTGATATCTTCATAGACACGGTCAATACCGATTCCGAGAGGGGCAAGTCTCCAGCCGCCACAATGTATACAGTTCTCATCGGCTGTTCGACGTTCGCCACAGCGATGGCACATGAAGAAATTTTTGCCCGACTCTTTTGAGGTATGGAGTACCACGGGTCCAGAGCACTGTTTGCACGAAACGATCGTCTCACAATCGCTACAAACGGTAACTGGTGACGTTCCGCGACGGATAGCGAGAATGAAGAGATGAGTGCTCTCTTCTTTGTTGTAGCGGATGAGATCCTCCAGCTCCGGAGAGAGGACTCTGAAAGGAGCCGGTTCCGAAGATGTGGTTGCGTCATTCGTGCGCTCCATCGGCATTGATTGGTGTCGTGGTTCCTTCTTCATGTCGACGAGTACATCAGTTGCCGTCGATATTGATCTCCACTTGAAAGGTGACCCTTGAGAGATATCGTGGTTGTCGGATCGATTTAGCGTCTCAGCTCGAAGCAAGTTGTCTGCACGGTACACTGTCTGTCCGCTCGCGCGAGCGATGGTCTCTAGTGCATGGCGCATGTCTATATATGGATGCCGAGCGCCGATCCAACCGCGACCATTCTCACGCTCGATAATGATGGTATCTATATCCTTACGAGGCAAGACTGCAAAAGAGCCTGTGGCTACGATGACAACAGGATGACTTGTCTCAGCAATACTTTCCCAGGTGTCTATGAGATCTTTTTTGGCCAGTTTGCCGTGAAGCGCGAATATATACCCCTCGATGCCTTTGGTCAGCGTGGCGGATGTATTTTTTGCGTCCTCGATGGTGGGTACATATATGGCCACAGATCTTTTGCGAGCGAATTCTTGTCTGATGAGGCTGCGCCAGGATCCGACACGATCTTCATCATCGCCCTGTATGGCATAGGTCTCATCGGGGGCAGCCTGGAGCCTTCCGTTCGTGGGCGAGCTCTTCTCTTGGGCAGGAGCTGTGATCTTATTTGCATTCTCGAGAAGCGTGTCTGATATGAGTGCATCGATGACCGAGCCTATGTTGGTGGCATAATAGTCTGCCAATTTCTTGCACGACTCAACAAATGGAGCAGGGAAGAAGTGAGTTGCTCTGACACGTTCGAGCTTTTTGAGCGCATATGGCGCATCTTTGATCTCAGCTTTTATATCCGCAGCGACACGGGATCCTGTTACGAGTGCGGAGACGCTTTTGGATCGTATCGGCACTATCACGATAGCGCCCACGGGTATGTCCGAGGAGGTGAAGTAGGAAAGCTCATCGACTCCCTTGGTGCGGGTGAGGGGGATGACGGTGATGATGTTCATGAGTGTCTTATTTATACCGCATTTGGTGGATTTGTGGGGGATTGACGATAATGTTCACAGCGTGTTCTATTTTATTTGTACAAACACCTCAAACCCAGTAGAATATTCCTCATGACCTCTCTCGAAAAGAAATCCAAGCCCTCATTCCGCGTCCATGGCCTAGCGGGCAAGAAGACTCTCAAAGGAACCATCCATATTAATGGTGCAAAGAATGCAGCGCTCAAAGCAATGGCAGCCGCGATCCTCTTTGATGGCCCAGTCCAGCTTGAGAATATTCCTGATACTGCGGATATAGCTACCCTTACTGAGATACTAAGGAAGTTGGGTGCCCGTATCGACTCGAGCGGCAAGGCGTTGGTTATTGATCCGAGTACCATCTCTTCGACCGACATAGACCTCGAGCTCGCCAAGGGCATGCGCGCATCGGTTGTACTGACGGGCCCGTTGCTCGCAAGATATGGGAAAGTGAGTTTTCCTGCGCCTGGTGGCTGTGTCATAGGTGCTCGTCCCATCGATCTCTTCCTCTCTGCGTATGAACAACTCGGTGCAACGGTGGATGAGACAGACTACCTGTATGATATTCAAGGTAAGAAACTATCTCCGAAAGAAATCACTTTCAAGATGATATCGGTTGGTGCCACCGAGACGCTCATGATGGCGGCCGTGCTTCTGGATGGTAAGACAATCTTGAACAACTGTGCCAAAGAACCTGAGATCGTCAATGTGGCAGAGTGGCTCAATGCGTGTGGAGCACGAATCTCTGGTGCAGGCACCTCAACCATCACAATAGAGGGTACAAATGGAAAACTACTCGCGCCAAAAGTTCCATTTGTAACTATTCCTGATCGTATCGAGGCTGCAAGCTTCCTCATTTTGGCTGCACTTTGTGCCGAGGATGTGACCATCGAGACGTGCGAGCCAAAACATATGGGCGCAGTCTTGGATCTTTTGAAGAAAGCAGGGGTACACATGGAGATAGGCACAAATAGTATTCGTGTTATCAATAGTTCACCCTCCACCACTTCGTTCAAGGCATTTGATATAGAAACACGAGAGTATCCTGGATTTGCTACGGACATACAGGCGCCTGCCGTTGTCTTTCTTACACAAGCAGAGGGAACAAGTCGAGTTGTCGAGACTATTTTCGAGGGACGATTCAAATATACTGAGGATCTCATTGTTCTCGGTGCAGATATCACTGCAGGTAGTCCAAAAGAGATTACGATCACTGGTCCTCAATCTTTGAAACAGCCTATCGATGGTACAGAATTGACCGCCCACGACATTAGAGCTGGTTTTGCAGTTGTGCTTGCTGCGCTTATCGGAGAAGGGAAGTTCACTATCAACAATGTGCACCTCATCGATCGTGGATACGAGCGACTCGAAGAGAGGCTGAGAGCTCTTGGGGCTGATATTGAGAGGATATAATTGTAGATTATTATGCAAACTCAAGAAAATAGTAGGTTCACATCAATTCTTATTGCGGGTGCTATAGGGCTGCTTATTCTGGGTACTATAGCCATGTTTGCCGCAAGATCGTATGCCGAAGAGAAGTATCGTCTAGCGATGAGAGACCTTCTCACCGAAAGACAGAGTGCTCATGAGTTGCTCGATAGAAGTATAAAAGAAAGCGATAATGATGCGCAGTTCATTGCACAGTGCACAATCATAGAGAAAAAGTATGGGGATCTGGTAGGTGTCGTTTCATCAATTGCAGTACCGGCACGATTTTCTAGTTCACATCAAACCATTAAAAACGCAATTATCGAACTTGAATCAGGGGCTTCTGCTATTTGTGATGGTGTGCGTACAGATTCGCAGTCTTCTATTAGTGAGGGTATAGTTGGATATAAAGAGAGTTTGCAAAAATTAACCACAGGAGCATCAATCCTCGCATCTTCCACGCGAACCAACAGGGGCCTTCAAACTATTTTTGTTCCAACAATAGTTCTGGCTATCCTTCTCAGTATATTTTTTTATGTCTTTTATCCGGATGATAGCTTCAAACTACTCCGAGCAATCATATTGGGTGCCACGATAAGCATATTATCCACGCTACCAAATTATTTGGGAATGGTTGGGTGGATCATCGCGGTTGGTGGTTCACTTGCTCTGGTTATGAGGGTTATGAAATATTCACTCGGGTCAGCACTTTTGTTCATTTTCGTGGTGAGTAGCATCTTTCAAGTTGTCTATGCGGCCTTGATGCAATTGGCGCGATGACTATGATATAGTCCTATGTACCTCACAGGGCTATTATGAGTATATTCTCCCCAAAACTCGGCATCGACCTCGGCACTGCCAACACGCTCGTCTTCTTGCCGGGCAAGGGTATCATCTTGAATGAGCCTTCTGTCGTTGCCATTTCCGAAGTCGACAAGAAGGTGCTCGCAGTCGGCAATGAAGCAAAAGAGATGGTCGGCCGTACACCCGATACTATCGTTGCCTACCGACCTATGCGCGATGGAGTCATTGCTGATTATCGTGTGACTGAGGCCATGCTCCGCTACTTCATCGACAAGGCACTAGGACGCTGGTCACTCTTCAAGCCCGATGTCATGGTTTCTGTTCCTGCAGGCATCACTTCCACCGAGCGACGTGCAGTCGTCGAGGCAGCCCTACGCGCTGGTGCCAAAAATGCGTATGTGGTCAAGGAACCTATCCTCGCTGCCATCGGTGCAGGTATCCCGATCCAGGAGCCTCGTGGACACATGATTGTCGATATTGGTGGAGGCACGACTGATGTGGCAGTCATCTCGCTCGGTGGTATCGTTGCCTCGACATCAGTGAAGTGCGCGGGCAACAAAACAGATATTGCCATCGCCGACTATGTGAAGAAAACTTTCAATCTTGCTATCGGTGATCATATGGCGGAGGTTATCAAAATCAATATCGGATCTGCAATCCCTTTGGAGCAAGAACTTGCCATGCAGGTCAAAGGACGCGATTTTATTTCTGGCTTGCCTCGTTCGACCGAGATCAAGACCAATGAGATCGTCAAGGCTATTGCTGGGCCGCTTCGTGACATGATCAAAGCTATCAAGGATGTCTTGCAGGAAACGCCTCCAGAATTGGCCGCAGATATTATTGACCAAGGTATCACGCTCACTGGTGGATCATCTCTCTTGAGGAATTTGCCGGAACTGGTCTTTCGTCGCACCGGCGTGAAGGCTCAACTTGCCGAAGAGCCACTTCTCTGTGTTGCGAAGGGGACTGGTATTGCACTTGATCATTTGGATACATACAAGAAGACGATTATTTCGAAGAGGTAATTCTGGTATACTTCCTTCATGAAAGGATTGTACGACCTCTCCCACCACGCATATCTCATCATAGGTAGTGACCCTCACCGCCTCCACCTCATTTCTATTCTTGAAAATGATCATGACATATCTGCCCAAGCAAACCCGGATTTTTTTGACCGCACATACCAAAATCTCACCATTGATGATGCTCGCGAGCTGAAATCTCTTCATAGCACACGACCGATCGGGTCCTCAGGCAAGAAGATATTCATCGTTACAACCAATGCGGCAACTGTTGAAGCTCAGAATGCTCTACTGAAGCTTTTGGAAGAACCAGCTGAGTATGCTCATTTCTTTTTGATAGTGCCGTCGGGGCACATTTTGTTGCCGACTATAAAATCACGTACAACAGAGGTTAGTTTTCAAAATTCAGGAGTTATAGGGGCTCAAAAAAGCGCTGATTGCGCCGAATTAGTCGAAGAAGCACAGAAATTCCTAAAAATGCCAGCTGCTAAGCGACTCGAGGTAGTTAAAAAGTTGATGGAGGATATAACTAAGGAAAAAAAGACCAAACAAGATGCGATTAACTTTTTGAATGCGATTCAAGAAGTTGTCTATGAAGAAAAAGACATCAAAGAGGGTGTAAAATCATTGGAAGCTATTGAAACTGCGCGAAAATATATTCATGACCGTGCGCCGAGTGTGAAGATGTTGCTCGAGTATGTCGCCCTGAATGTGTAAGTGTGACGGGGAGTGGGAGTGTCGAGTTTTTCATTCACAAAAATTCATTTCTGTGCTCTAGAATGTTGAGGATTAAAGGCTTCGTTTTCCAAATTATGCCACATCTCAAAAAGAAGTTGGCGAAGAAAAAATTGCAGGGAAGAACGCTGTCTCTACCGCGTCGAGGATTCTTCTTATTTGATATGATATACTACTTCTAATTATCCTATTAAGAATTAGAAATTCACCTTCATGGCATACGACTTCAACCCATTCAAGAAGCACCTCGCGTCAAGCGAAGAGTGGCTCAAAAAAGAATTCCAGCAGATTCGCACAGGTCAGGCTTCTCCAGCAGTTCTCGATGCGGTGAAAGTAGAGGTATATGGTGCTCCTATGGCCCTCAAAGAGGTTGCCAGCGTTACTATCGAGGGAGCTCGTACTCTCCGTATTTCGCCATGGGACAAGAGTCAGACCAAGGAAATTGAGAAATCTCTCACAGTCGCCAATCTTGGCCTCGCCGTTGTAGTGGATGATCAAGGACTTCGTGTCATGTTCCCAGAGCTTACTGCAGATCGCCGCACTGAGATCGCTAAGATGGCAAAGGATAAGCTCGAAGATTCCAAGAAACAAGTGCGTCAGCATCGTGATGGTATCGTCAAAGATCTTCAAACCAAGGAAAAGGACGGTATACTCGGCAAAGATGACGCTTTCAGGGCAAAGAATGACGCACAGAAACTCGTTGATGATGCCAACAAGAAACTTGAAGACGCGTATGTGAAAAAAGAGAAGGAGATACTCGGCTAAGTTCACTCTATATCATGATCACCGCGCTCATATTCATCATTGTACTCGCCATCCTCATCTTCGTGCATGAGTTGGGACATTTTCTCGCGGCTCGTGCGAGCGGCATACGTGTAGATGCATTCAAAATCGGTTTTGGCCCAAAAATATTCGCGTGGACAAAGGGGGAGACTGAGTATGGTGTTAATCTCATCCCATTTGGCGGCTATGTGAAAATTCATGGTGAGAATCCTGACGTAGAAGCTGAGAGCGGACCGGATGCATCGCGTAGTTTCATGAACAAGCCCCGCTGGAAGCAGGTTGTCGTACTGGTGGCTGGAGTGACCTTCAATTTTATATTCGCCTGGGCGCTCTATGCGACCGGCTTCATGTTCGGTGTCACTGCTACTAGTGATGGTTTCGAAAAATATGCCGACAACTTCACTGATGAGCGCGTCATGATCACCTATGTACAGCCAGGTTCTCCTGCAGAGAAAGCGGGCGTCGCTGTTGGTGACGTCATCCTCGCTGTTCGCAGCCCCGCATCAGTCTCCTCCTCAGATCCAATCCCGACAGATACCAGCAAAGAAGTCCTCGCCCTCGAAAATTCACTGACCGTAGAAAGCGTGCAAGGTATCATATCGGCTAACAATGGTGCCCCTGTAGATCTTACCCTCCGCAACAAAGATGGCGCACGTGAAGTTGAAATTGTCCCGACCCAAGGCATCGTAGAGGGTAAGTATGCCGTCGGTATCGGCATGCAGAAGGTGGGGGATCTCCAGTTACCATTTTTCACTGCAGTGACGGAAGGGTTCCGCTACATGATCATCATGATCAAGGAGACCGCACTTAGCCTGGGAACCTTCATTCTCAATATATTCCAGGGTACGGCGAATTTCTCTGATGTTGCTGGCCCTGTGGGTATCGCAGGCATCGTCGGCAATGCTGCTGATCTCGGCTTCACCTATCTCATCATGATCACTGCGCTTATATCCATCAACCTTGGCGTCATTAATCTGGTGCCATTTCCTGCGCTCGACGGCGGCCGCGTCCTCTTTGTGCTTATCGAAGGTGTTATACGTCGCCGCATCCCAATGAAGTTCTCCAATATTGTGAACGGGATCGGCTTCGCTCTGCTCATGCTCCTCATGTTAGTGGTCACCTATAGAGACATCGCGAAGATATTCAAATAAGTGCCGAAATCGCACACAAATGCTACGATAAAGCCATGAAGCAATCATTTTTGTTCACCAAGACACGCCGCGAAGCTCCAAAAGACGAAGTCGCCAAGAATGCCCAACTCCTCATCAGGGCCGGATTCATCCACAAAGAGATGTCTGGCGTCTATTCATTCCTGCCACTCGGACTCCGCACGCTCCACAAGATTGTCAGCATTATTCGTGATGAGATGAATAGTATCGGTGGTCAAGAAGTTACTCTGACAGCACTCCAAGATAAGAAGGTCTGGGAGGCCACCAATCGTTGGGATGATACAGTCGTAGATAACTGGTTCAAGACTGAGCTCAAGAATGGTAGCAAGGTAGGACTCGGTTTCACCCATGAAGAGCCTCTTACTGCGCTTATGGCAGATCATATTCGATCGTTCAGGGACTTGCCTCGTGCGGTCTATCAATTCCAGACAAAGTTCCGCAATGAAGAGCGTGCTAAATCTGGTATTATGCGTGCCCGCGAATTTTTGATGAAGGATCTCTACTCTTTCAATGTGAGTGATACAACGCATCAGAATTTCTACGAAGAAGCAAAGAAGGCGTATATCCGTGTCTTCGACAGGGTTGGCTTGGGCGGACAAACCTATGTGACATTCGCTGCTGGCGGATCATTTTCCAAATATTCACACGAGTTCCAAACCATCACTGAAGCTGGGGAAGATACCATATATGTTCACGAAGGAAAGAGAATTGCGGTCAACAAAGAAGTACTCAATGATGAAGTGCTCGCTGATCTCGGGATATCGAAAGCTGATCTTGTTGAGAAGAAGGCGGTCGAGGTGGGGAATATCTTCAGTCTCGGAACCAAATTTTCCGAAGCACTCAATCTCAAGTTCAAGGATGATGCGGGAGAATCAAAGCCAGTCGTTATGGGTAGTTACGGTATCGGCCCGGGTCGTGTCATGGGTACTATTGCCGAGCTTTGGTCCGATGACAAAGGACTTGTATGGCCAGAATCGGTCTCGCCGTTCGCTGTACACCTGATCGCATTGTTCGACCAGGAAGGAACGGTGAAGAAGGTGACAGACGAAATCTACGAAAAGATGAGCAAGGCAGGAGTGGAAGTTCTCTATGATGACCGTGATGCCACTGCGGGTGAAAAGTTCTCAGATTCAGATCTGATCGGCATTCCAAAAAGGATTCTTGTAAGTGCAAAAACTCTCAAGAGTGGGGAAGTGGAGATCAAATATCGCCAGACGGGCAAAGTTGAGATGGCTCAGCTATCCACGATCGCATAAGGTTCAGTAAACCTCTCTCGTAAACTCACGGGTTGCGGTCATACGACCACTGCTCCGAGATGACGCATCTCGGGTTGTCCACATGCGTGCACCTGCCTTTACAAAGTAGGTGCTATAATGTTGCTGTATGCCTTTGGAATATATATTTCCTGATCATAGTGTCCGAAATCATCAGATTAGGGTTATTGCCGGCACGGCCCTCGTTGTTGTTGTGCTCGTGTATCTCTTCTATTTGGTAGGCCAAAAGCTTTCTCCTCAGAATGACCCTCAGTCTACAGTAGATAAGACTGCTGCACTACAAAAGTTGGTCTCAGAACCCAATCCTCCTGCTAACTTGGCTCCCCAAGAGGTTGCTGGGCGACAAGAGATTGCAAATAAGCCCAATCCTCCGAGCAGCCTCGAGCCGGGTGAAGTTCAAGAAAGACAGGCGACCTTAGAGAACATTTAATAAAAACATTTTAACAAAAAATAACTACATTTATGAAAAAAACCCTCTCCCTCACCCTCATCATCCTCGGCTTCCTCCTCGGAGCATCAGCTCTCTCAGCTGTAGCTGCATGGACAGCTCCAGGCTGTGCACCAACAGGATGTAATACAGATGCCCCTATCAACGCATCTTCCTCTCCTCAAACCAAATATGGTCCTCTTACCCTTAACTTCAGCAATATCTATGCTATAGGACTCAAAGTACTCGGAAGTGTCCAAATCGTAGATGGTACTCAGGGAGCAGGTAAAGTCCTCACCTCTGATGCGAGTGGTATAGCGTCGTGGGTGTTGCCTGCTGCTGCAGGAGGGGGTACATCAGTAAATGGAATAGCCGCATATACCACTCCTGGCTCACATACATGGACTGTTCCTGCAAATGCAAAATTTGCAGAAGTGACCGTAGTTGGTGGAGGCGGGAGTGGCTATGTCATAGTAACCCGTGGCAATGTTTTGAGATATGGTTTAGGAGGCCTTGCGACAAAAACAATCCCATTGACTGGAGTGACCTCTGCATCCGTTACGGTTGGTGCGGCGGGAGATCGGACGGGGGTGTATCCCGGTGGCGCCTCATCTGTAGTTATTGGGGGGAATACTATATCTGCGTCAGGAGGATCTGGTTTTGATGGTGCAGGCAGTGGTGGTGATGTGAATGGCTCTGGACCATATTTTGGGTTTGGTTATATTGATCAAGATGTCGTAAGGAATGGGGCAGTTGTCATTAGGTACTACTAATTTTTTATAGTTCTGCTATTTGAAAAAACTCCCGCAAGGGAGTTTTTGTTTTCACTATTCATTTTCGATAGAAATATGCTAAGGTGTACGCATGTTCAAGAAGCACAAAGATGCATTTTTCGCACGATTTTCCAACGATATTGGTATTGATTTGGGCACCGCAAACACACTCGTGTATGTGCGTGGCAAAGGTATCGTCGTGAATGAACCATCCGTCGTCGCGGTCAACCAGAAGACTGGTCAGGTCGTCGCTGTCGGCCAGACTGCAAAGGACATGCTTGGTAGAACGCCGCTCCACATCACAGCTGTGCGACCCCTCGTTGATGGTGTGATCTCTGATTTTGAAGTTACGGAGGAGATGCTGGCGTATCTCATGAAGCGCGCGGGGGAGTACATGCCCAAGAAGCCTCTCGGTCCCCGTGTCGTCGTCGGCGTTCCATCTGGAGTTACCAACGTCGAAGTCCGTGCTGTGCGCGATGCTACAAAGAATGCAGGTGCACGCGAGGTATTCATCATCGAACAACCGATGGCTGGCGCGATCGGTATCCGCCTTCCCATACACGAGCCTGTAGGCAGTATGATCATAGATATTGGTGGAGGTACGACCGACATTGCAGTCATATCGCTCGGTGGTATTGTTCGCTCCAAGAGTCTTAAAATCGCCGGGGATAAACTCAACAATGATATCATCTCGTACATCAGGAACGAGTTCAAAATACTCATCGGTGAAACGACTGCTGAACAGGTCAAAAAAGATGTAGGTGCAGTGATACCTGCCGAACCTCTCGAAACGACCATTCGCGGCCGTGATCTCATCACTGGGTTGCCTCGCGAGGTGATCATCACTGACTCTGATATCCGAGAAGCGATAGGTCAGTCTATAGAGACGCTTGTCGGTGCAACCAAAGAAGTGCTTGAGACGACGCCGCCAGAGATACTCTCCGATGTTATGAAGCGCGGTGTGCATATCGTTGGCGGAGGAGCGCTCATCAAAGGGCTGGACGAACTCTTATCAGAAATGCTCAAGATACCCGTCACGATAGCTGATGATCCGCTTACGGCGATAGCTCGTGGCGCAGGTATTGTGCTCGAAGATATCGATGCGTATCGTTCTGTCCTTCTCCATAGCGAAGATGACCTACCTGCAACCTCATAGGCGCCCATACCAGCAGTTTGCACGCTTCGGCGCTGTCATCGTCGGGGTGATAGTTCTTGCGTGTGTGGTGATCATTATATTCGCCCCGCATCTCTTTTCAGCTGTGTTCACTTCGATGGCACGACCATTCTGGCGTATGGAGTTCTCCGCAATGAGTGGGTCACTCAAATCACCCGAGCGTCTCCTTGCAGAGAATGAAGAGCTCAGAAATCGCTTGACCGATCTTGAGCTTTCTTCAGAAACAATAGATTTTGTTCTTGCTGAGAATCAGGAGCTCAAAACCTTGCTCGGTCGGGGTAACGATGTGCAGACTTCAACAAGTTCTGAGTATATGGCCCCAATAGTTGATGGGGTGCTTGCGGCTGTACTCAAGCGGCCCCCCGTCTCTCCCTATGACGAAATTATCATAGATGTTGGGAGGGATTATACTATCTCGACGAGCAGTTTGATATATGCTGTTGGCAATGTACTGATCGGCAGAGTTGTGGATGTTCTCGGCACTACTTCAAAAGTTAGACTCTTTTCATCTCCCGGTGAACGATATGAGGTATTGATAGGAACCAGCAACACCCCCGCCACCGCCATAGGTCGTGGAGGGGGACAGTACGAAGCACAGGTATCCCGAGAAGCGGGAGTACGTGAGTCCGATTTTGTCACCAATCCATCCGTGAGCCAGAGACCATTCGCACAAGTGACCGCCGTGCTCTCGGATCCCACACAACCGTTTGAAACAGTGATCTTCGCGCCGATGGTGAATATATATCAGCTGAAATGGGTGATTGTGAGGTAAGATTCTATACAACAGTATCTAGAACTATGCAAAATAATTTTGGATTGAGAATAGTGCTCGATATCTTGATCTTTTCAGCCGTTATTCATGGCTGGTGGTTCATTGCCGTACCTCTTGCACTCAGCGGAGCTTGGAAGTATGCATATTTCTGTGAGTTCATTATTGCAGGCATCATCTATGACAGTCTCTTTGGTCTGGTACCGGGAAATGGTGTTGCTGGGTATGCCGGAATAATCCTGTCTATAGTCTTACTCCTGCTCGTAGCGATCCTCAAGAGGGTACTGCGGAGGTAGAATCTTGTTCTATGATATGATTCAGCCATGTCATTTTTCTCGAAAATCCCCATATCGCTTCGACGCCGTAAGCACAGACGAATCACCGAGATCGCGCCCGATGAAGTTATGATCGATTCGAGGAATCTTCCTGAATTCGATACCACGCAGTTTGAAGGTCGTCTTGAAAAGCCAATATCAAAATTTACACTCTACAGTGTTGGGGGCATCTTCTCGCTAGTTGCCTTCGTATTTATCGTACAAGCTTGGAATCTGCAGATTGTCAAAGGTGAGGAATACAAAGAGCGAAGCGAGCGCAATATGCTCCGTCCGGTACCTGTATTTGCAGGCAGAGGTATTATAGCTGATAGGAATGGCCGTCTACTTGCGTGGAATGCGCCCAAAATAGAAAACGAGGATTCAGATATCAAGTCAATTATGAGTCAATCATCAAGCACTGCACCAAAGCTTGCGAACGAAGATACAGTGGCTACTCGTGAATACGCCACATCAACTGGACTTTCGCATGTTTTGGGATATGTGCAGTATCCATCAAAGGACAAGAATGGTTTTTATTACCAAAATGACTTTATGGGTATTGCGGGAGCTGAGAAGTATTTTGATTCTCATTTGCAGGGCGTGAATGGATCGCGTTTGGTAGAAGTCGATGCTCGTGGTGACATAGTGTCTGAGAATATCATGCGACCACCTCAACAGGGCTCCTCGGTGAATCTTTCTATAGACAGTAAGGTACAGTCTGCACTTTATAGGAATATCGAGAGCATTGCGCGACAGGTAGGCTTTGCGGGCGGAGCAGGCATTATCATGGATGTTCAGACTGGGGAATTGCTTGCTTTGACCAGTTATCCTGAATACAGCTCACAGGTCATGTCTGACAGATCAGATACTGCTGCAGTCAAAGCGCTTCTCAACAATATTGATTTACCATTTCTCAATCGTGCAGTCGATGGGCTCTATACTCCAGGATCCATCGTCAAACCGTTCGTCGCGTTGGCTGCACTTACAGAGGATGTTATCGATGCATCGACTAATATTGTTACCGTGGGTTCGATATCGATACCGAACCCATATGATTCGACCAAGAGCACAGTTTTCCGTGACTGGAAAAATCATGGAACAGTCAATATCCGCCAGGCACTTGCAGTCTCGTCGGATGTCTACTTCTATACAATCGGTGGTGGGTACAAGGATCAAAAAGGGTTGGGTATCGTCCGGATCGACAAGTATCTCAAGATGTTCGGTCTTGGCGAGCTCATGCCCGACTCGTTCGCCCAAGGTAAGGCGGGCACCATACCTACTCCTGAGTGGAAAAAGAAAACATTCAACGAAGACTGGTACCTCGGTAATACCTACCACACATCGATTGGACAGTACGGATTCCAGATAACTCCTATTCAGATGGTTCGTGCCATTGCTGCCATCGCAAATAACGGCAGTTTGCTTGTACCGTCCATCACCAAAGATCAAGGGCCCGTAGTAGAACGCTTTATCGAGGAGATTTCGTCGGGGGACTTCCAGGTCATTCGTGAAGGTATGAGGCTCGGGGCCGTAGAAGGCACAGGAAAAGCACTCAATGTACCGTATGTTACTGTGGCTACCAAGACCGGAACCGCAGAGCTTGGTGTATCGAAAGATCATGTCAACTCTTGGGTGACAGGATTCTGGCCGTATGAAAATCCGAAGTACGCCTTCGTCGTCATGCTTGAGAAAGGCTCAGTCCATAACCTGATTGGTGCGGCGGCGGTGATGAGGCAGCAGCTTGATTGGATGAATCTGAATACGCCGGAATATTTCAAGCCTTGAAATATGTAGGCATATAGTGGTATAATGGCAAAACTTATCACTTAATCCAAGTGCTTCTTCACTCTTATGTCTACAGAAATCCAATACCTTACGAACGAGAAATTCGCAGAGTTGCAAAAAGAAGTTGAACATCTGAAGACTATTCGCCGCAAGGAAGTTGCCGAACAGCTCGAATATGCAAAGAGATTGGGTGATCTCTCGGAGAATGCAGAGTACCATCAGGCGCGTGAAGAGCAAGCTATCGTCGAGGATCGCATCAGCCGACTCGAAAACTTGCTCAAGAATGCGGTCATTTCTGCAAAAGGGGGTAGCGACATTATCATCGTCGGTTCAACAGTGCGTCTCCAAAAGGATGGCGATAACAAATCGTACCTCTATGTGCTCGTAGGATCAGAAGAGGCAGATATGTCACAGGGCAAAGTATCCAACATGTCACCACTTGGCTCAGCACTTCTCGGACACAAGGAGGGAGATATCATCAAAGTTAGCACCCCAAAGGGTATGGTCAGCTATCAGATAGCGGCAGTCAAATAGCCATGTCTTCACTCGAAGAATTGAGATCAGTCCGTCTTTCCAAGCTCGACCTCCTCAAAAAGGCAGGTATGGATCCATACCCAGTCTCGGTACCGCGTGATTTTTGTCTCAAGGATGCGCGTGCGAATTTTGTAGAGTATGAAAAGTCGCAGAAGGAAGTCTCACTTGCGGGACGTATCATGGCTATCCGTGGACAGGGAGCGATCCTTTTTGCGGTCCTCGATGACGGCAAGTCGACGCTTCAGGCGGTGATCAAGAAGGATACCCTCAAGGCCGAGCTTTTCGAGTTGTTCAGCAGCGCTGTAGATATTGGTGATATTATCAGTGTTACCGGAACATTCTTCACTACAAACAGGGGAGAGCAGAGCATTCTTGTGACTTCATGGACTATCGCTTCCAAGTCACTCCTTCCTCTTCCAGAGAAGTGGCATGGCATCACCGATCCTGATGAGCGCTTCCGTAAGAGATATTTAGATTTTATCATGGATGCTGAAGCGCGAGACATTTTTTATAAAAAGGCCAAGTTCTGGGACAAGACACGCGAGATTCTCAAGAAAGAAGGGTTTCTCGAAGTTGAGACTCCGACACTCGAGACCACTACCGGTGGGGCCGAGGCGACTCCTTTCAAGACGCATCACAACGACTATGACCTGCCGGTATATCTGCGCATATCGGTCGGAGAGTTGTGGCAGAAGCGATTGCTCGCTGCTGGTTTTCCCCGCACCTTCGAGATCGGACGTCTCTACAGGAATGAAGGAAGCAGTCCGGAACATGCGCAGGAATTCACAAATCTTGAGCTGTATAGTTCATACATGTCGTTTGATCAGGGAGTTGCATTTACAGAGAAGCTGATCAAAGAAGTTGCTCAGGATGCATTTGGGACTCTATCGTTCGATATCAAGGGCGAGAAAGTCGACCTTTCTGGGGAATGGGATCGCATAGATTATGTTGATACGGTCAAGAAGGTTACGGGTATCAACATCTTCGAAGCCTCTGAGAAAGATATGGAAAACAAACTTCGCGAGCTCAAGGTGGAATATGATGGTCTCAATCGCGAGCGACTTACCGACACCCTCTGGAAATATTGCAGGAAACAGATCGTCGGCCCTGCATGGCTCGTGAATGTTCCCAAGCTTGTATCTCCGTTGTCAAAAGCTAATCCTGAGGATCCGCGCAAGACTCTGCGTGCCCAGCTCATCCTCGCAGGTGCAGAGATGACCAATGGTTTTGCCGAGCTCAATGATCCTATAGATCAGCATGACCGTTTCGAAGCTCAGAAGAAACTCATCGAGAAAGGAGACACCGAGGCAATGATGCCTGATGATGAGTTCGTAGAGATGCTTGAGCACGCCATGCCACCAGCTTTTGGTTTTGCATACGGCGACCGACTCTTTGCTACGCTCGCAGGTAAGCCGCTCCGCGAGACGCAGATGTTCCCACTTATGAGACCGAAGAATAAGTAAGTTTAATTTTTGATTTTCACATGAATTTTTTCACCAAGATGCTCATAAAGAAGCAGCTCAAAGGCAAGGTGCCCGATGCTGAGATGGACAAGATGATCGAAATGATCGAGAAAAATCCTGACTACTTCAAGCAGATGGCAGAGTCTATACAGGAAAAGATGAAAGCCGGAATGTCTCAGGAAGAAGCTGCGATGGCGATCATGCAACAGGATGGCGACCAAATCAAGAAGATGATGGGCAAATAATCATCTTTCTGCTACACTCCCTACACTATGAGCTTAAGTATCGGCATCGTCGGCCTTCCTAATGTCGGCAAATCAACCCTTTTCAACGCTCTTACAAAAAAGAGCGTTCTTGTCGCAAACTATCCTTTTGCAACCATCGACCCATCTGTAGGTGTGGTCGCTGTGCCTGACGATCGTCTCTACAAGCTTGCCACATTCTCGCAGACACAAAAGACTGTACCCGCAGTCGTCGAATTCGTAGATATCGCCGGGTTGGTCAAGGGTGCTTCTGACGGCGAGGGTCTCGGTAACCAATTCCTCACCAATATCCGCGAGACTGATGCTATTGCTGAAGTCGTGCGTATATTCGAAGATGACAACATCATCCATGTCGACGGCAAGATCAATCCGCTCAAAGATATTGAGGTCATCAATCTCGAGCTCATTCTCGCTGACATGCAGACTGTAACCAAACGTCTGACCAATCTCAACAAAGAAGTTCGCGCAGGTAAGAAAGAGGCGATCATCGAGGCCGGACTCGTCGAGAAGATCAAGGCTGCACTCGAGTCTGGCAAGCTCGCCTCTACCGTCAAACCTGATGAGTTCGAGGCTCCATTCTTGAAACATCTCCACCTTCTCACTTCAAAGCCATTCATGTACGTCTTGAACAAGAAATCAGGCGGTAAGAACCTCGATGAGCTCAACGATGAGCGCTATCAAGCACTCATCAAGTTTTTCACTGAACAAGGTGCAAAGTGGGTCATTGTCGATGCGGGTATAGAACATGACCTCAAAGATCTCGAGGATAAGGATAAGAAGGAGATGCGTGAAGGTCTCGGTGCGAAGGATGACGGTATCGACGACCTCATCAAAAAGGGATATGAACTTCTCAATCTCATTACCTACTTCACCACAGGCGAGAAGGAGACACGTGCATGGACTATCGGTCGTGGCTGGACAGCACCAAAGGCAGGTACAGCTATCCATGGAGATTTTGAGGCGAAATTCATCCGTGCAGAGGTTATCGAATGGGATAAGCTCATAGAATCAGGGTCATTTGGTGCCGCACGCGAAAAAGGCCTGCTCAGGACAGAAGGCAAGGAGTATATAGTCAAAGACGGTGATGTGATGGAGTTCAAAATCTAGTTTAGAAATACACGAAGTGGATTGTGGCAATGTATACATGGTATAATCATGCCATGAGATCCTATGTTTTTGTTGTAGTTGCGGTACTTTTCTTATACCCAAGCACAACTGCTGCATTTACAATAAATTATTCCGCATTCAGGAAGATGATTGCACCCCAGCTGTCTACCAATACAATGAGCAGCTCTACGGTAAGTGATTTTTTCGTTGGTAGAAATATAGTGGAAACAGTGCTCAATGGGTCATCAGTAGGAACCACCTCAATCAAAGATGTGGTCTACGACTATTTTTCTTCGGGAAGTGTAGAAACGGGGTGTACCGTCTTTGTTCAAGGTAGTGATAATACTCCTACCTATACCGCAACTGATCCATCTATTGGCACTATCAACTCTACAGGAAATACCACGTATGTCTCAGCTGGCACCACGTATTTCAATGCCAAAATAGGTAGAAGAACTCGTGCAGTGCCTTGTACTTTTTCAAGAACGAGCAACATGGTTTCTTATACGTTCGATACAGTGGTATCGTCCTCGACGATTCAAGAAATGAAGACTGAGGTTGATACCCGATTAAGCGGGGAGAGTCCTTCTTCAACAACTTACAATCTATATTCAGCTGTAAACGATTCAACCCAGACATATACCAGAAATCCTGATCTGTATGCCGCAGATGTGGATTTTACCTGCATTCCTGTATGGAGTGCTGCGGCGGCTAGCGCCCAGACTATGGGAGTTCTTGTTGCGCCAGATATCATGATACAAGCCAACCATTCTCATCCGTCTGGGACGATGTATTTTGTGGGAAATGACAATGTAACTGTCTCCCGAAGTATAACTTCCGGAACGAACATAGCGGGGACTGATATCTATGTCGCAAAACTGAATAGTGCCGTCCCAGCGGGTATCACTCCGTGCAAGGTGCTCTCTGCTACTGCATTTACGAACAAAATCTCGACGACTGCGGTATCCTACTTCCAGCCACCAGTGATATTCACAAACCAGAACAGGACTCTAAAGATAGGGAAGATCAGCTATGGAACCAACACCCCTTTTTCTCAAACTATAAACATAGTGAAGGATTCGGTAAACTACAATGATTGGTACTCTCAGCCGTGCTGTGGTGACAGTGGTTCTCCAGCGTTCGTACTGATCAACGGAGAAGCTGTCGTGCTCGGGGTGTGGCATACGGCTTTTTCGGTACCAAATCTTTCTGGTTATATTTCCCAGATAAATTCGGCTATAGCTACGCTGGGGAGCAGCTATACTCTATCTACGGTAGATTTGAGTTCATTCCACACTTTTAATCCATGATGAATGATAAACTTACAAGCAGGATACTCATCACTCTAAGCGTTTGTTGTTTGCTTTTTCCTATACCTGCTCACGCAGCGACAGGAGCTTCATTTCTTTCCAATCTGTACTGTAGGACTATCGGCTCCTGGATCAGTGATGTGTCATGCACAAGCCCAAGTCCGGTAGTTACAGAAAGTGCTGATGTGTCATTGGCGCAACCTCGATTGATACGACCCTCTGCCGTCGTCGGAACCACTACATATATACAACCGATTTATCAAACAATTACATACTCCACACCTTCTCCTTCTTCGCGTGAGATTCCTATTGCGCCACCACCTGTCGATACATCGTCTTTTGTCAGCATGGATCTATTCAATAAACAGATAGATGCTGTTCTCGACTCAACAGATGGGTCAACTTCTGACCTGAGCTTAGCCTCATTCGATACAGATGATCTGGCAGTTGGGTCTACCAATCTGTACTTTACTGATGAATTGGTTGCATCGTATATCTCCGGTTCGTCTACGATAGCTCGCGCAACGGGAAATGCGTATGGAGATTTGCTCTATTGGACTGGATCCGCATGGAACAGTATCGCAACATCATCGCTCGGCATCGTTGGTGGAAGCTATGGGAACACAGATGCTAACGCGTACATCCACGCTTCTAGCACTATCCCAAAAGCGTATACAGCCAATGTGTTCTCCGCACTCCAAACATTTGGTAATGCCTCGACCTCATTACTATCCGTTTCGGGGAATAGCTATTTTCCAGGAGGTATCTGGAATTCAAGCGGTAATCTGGGGGTGGGAAGTACTTCACCCTACGCCAAGCTTTCAGTGACGGGGGATACGGTATTCAATGGTAATCTTCTTGTAACGGGTACCACGACCTCGAATGGTTTTGTCTTGAACTCTAACAAGACATTCTACGTGGGCAATGAAGTTTTTATAGATTCGGAGGGTAACATAAATGCTTCTGTATTACCTCTCCAGGATACATCAACAAACCTTTCTGCGGTCGTACCTGAGTCGGGTGAACGGATATACGAGACAGATACCGGTTTGACCAAGGTCGGAAATGGTCTAACAGCGACAGGGAATCTCATGCCATTCGCACTAGGAACGATAAATTCGTCCACTCAATACTATGTTCCGTTTTATGCGTCTACAACAGGAAGAACTTTGTCTGGAACCTCGAGCATCATCGTTAAAAATGAGAAAATTGGTATCGGAAATTCAAATCCAGTTTTTGATCTTGATGTAGATGGTGTTATCGGAAATTCAGCTACGCTTCAAAACCTGACGATCCAAGCTGGAATCGATACGAGTGGAGATGACGCTAATATTTTGCTAAAGGCTAATTCTGGAGATAATTCAAGCATTTCTCTCAACGCGACCGGTGCCATTTCACTTCAAAGTGCTTCTGTAGGCGGCACCGGCTTAAGCCTGGAAAGTGATGCGGGAATAAATCTGACTACCACAGATAGTGGAGGATTCGGCTCTCATATACTTCTCACACCCGCCAGCTCAAACTTCGTGGGTATTGCAACCTCTTCGCCGTGGCGAACATTATCAGTCACCGGTACAGTTGCCTTCAATGGGTTGACCACTTCCGCGGTCGGCAATGCTGTCTGTATTACTGCGGGTAGGGAAATTACTACCGCCAACTCCGCGTCATGTCTCGGCGTCTCGAGTCAAAGGTTCAAGAAGAACATCGAGGATGCAGACCTTGGACTTTCTACTATACACGCACTACGCCCGGTAACTTTCGACTATAAGGAAGGGTATGGCGACAGTGGAAAAGATCAGCAGTTTGGTCTTATTGCTGAAGAAGCTTACGATGTGGATCGCCGGCTTGCAGTTCTCGATGCTAAGGGCGTGCCTACTACAGTACGCTATGATTTCTTGCCAACTATTCTTATAAAGGCAGTAAAAGAACTTTCAGCGAAGGTGGACGATCTTATTGATCAGGGTCTCGGGTCGCTCAAGGCTTTGGTAACTGAGTCTTTGACGATAGGATCATCTTCGAAGCCTTCCGGCATCACTCTGTACGATGAAGACACTGGGTCCCCATACTGTCTTACAGTCAAAGCTGGAAAAATGAGATCGGCTGCAGGTGAATGCGGGGCAACATCTACAGAAAATCCTCCTACAATTCCAGACATAGTACCCGACCCTGTCACAGACGACTCTTCAGATGCAGATCCGACAGCTAGTTCAACTGAGCCTACTTCTCCGTCACCAACCACAGATACTCCTGATGCGAGTGATCCAATCGTGGAAGATACTGACGCTTCTCCGGCAGAAATACCAGTAAATACGGATACCTCTGACACAGAAATCGACCAGACCCCAGAACCCTCGCCTCCAAACGATGATGTGCCGCCAACAGAACCGGATGTACCCGAAGAAGAGTCTCCGAGTGAGACACCATAAAACCTGATAATACAGCTCAACAGAGCCATATAATAATCCCCAGAAACTTGCTTTTCTGGTCTATATGTGCTATAATACTAGGGAAGTCTGAGTTTCGTCAGATACGATAGTTTTGCACACAAAAAAACAATACCCAGGAGATCATCTATGAGACATTGGATACGGTTCGCCCACACACCTCGCGCCCGCAGAAGCTGGATGAAGTATGGAGCTTCCACCCAGATCCACACCATCAACGGCCCCCAGGATGCCAAATCCAACGGAGGGGGTAGAAGCCTCAACTTCGGCTTGGTCTTGGTTATCGCCGTTTCGGCAGCCGTGGGCATGAGTATGTGGAGAGCATTCAACGGCCTCTAGGCTCGTATGAACAAAACTGTTTCAAGAACCGCACCCCTCACCGGATGCGGTTCTCTTTTTGTAAAAAGCACACTTTTGAGCTATCATTTCACCTATGAATAAAAAGTCCTCTCAGCCCAAGCCTCTGGGCGCATACGATCACAAGAAGGTAGAAGTAGCGTGGCAGAAACACTGGAGCAAGAAGAAGACATTCCAAGCACAGGATGATCCGAAGAAAAAGAAATTCTTCGGCCTCATCGAATTCCCGTATCCTTCCGGTGATGGATTGCATGTAGGTCACCCTCGACCCTATATCGGCATGGATGTGATCGCGCGCAAACGTCGTATGCAAGGATACAATGTTCTTTATCCCATCGGTTGGGACGCATTTGGTCTGCCTACCGAAAATTACGCTATCAAGACAGGCATTCAACCTTCGATCGTTACCAAGAAGAATACCGATACATTCCGTAGACAAATACAGTCAATCGGAGTTTCATTTGACTGGTCGCGAGAGATCAACACGACTGATCCGGCCTATTATCGCTGGACTCAGTGGATATTTTTGCAATTCCTGAAAAAAGGACTCGCGTACAAGAAAAAGATGACGATCAACTGGTGCCCGAAGGATCTCATCGGTCTCGCCAATGAGGAAGTGGTGAATGGGTGTTGTGAGCGATGTGGTACGCCAGTCGAAAAACGCACCAAGGAGCAGTGGATGCTTGCAATAACAAAGTATGCTGACAGATTGGACAAAGATCTGGATACTGTTGATTTTTTGGACAGAATAAAAACTCAACAGAGGAACTGGATAGGAAAGTCGGAGGGAGCTGAAATCCGGTTTGCTCTCAAAGATAGGAGTGAGAAGATCGAAGTATTCACCACGCGACCCGACACACTTTACGGTGTGACGTATGTCGTGCTTGCTCCAGAGCACTCATTGGTAAGCAGTCTGCTCGCGTCAGTCGAAAATAAAGCTGAAGTTGAGAACTATATAGGAGAAGTGAAGAAAGCCACCGATATCGAGCGTACTGATGCCAAGAAGGAGAAGACGGGCATAGAGCTCAAAGGTATCAAAGCGATAAACCCCATCAATCAAGAAGAAGTTCCCGTGTGGATAGCGGACTATGTACTCGCAGACTATGGCACTGGAGCTGTCATGGCGGTGCCGGCGCATGATGAGCGCGACCATGCATTTGCCAAGAAATACGGACTCCCCGTACGGGCCGTCATTGAATCATTGAGCTCTCAAACAGAGGGTCCGGATGCAGTCAAACCTGAACTTCCATTTGTTGAGAGGCGTGCAGTGATCTGTATCATCAAGCACTGGTCAGAAGACAAGTACCTCATGTCATTCTACAAAGCGAACGACTGGAAAGGATTCATCGTTGGTGGGCTTGAAGGAGATGAGACACCCGCTTCTGCTGGTGCTCGAGAAATACATGAAGAAACGGGTTACACGAGCGCTCGATTCGTTCGCAATATCGGCAAACTCCACTCGAAGTTCTATCATCAAGTAAAATCGGTCAATCGTTTTGCACATTTTGAGATAGCGTATTTTGAGCTGACCGATGGTAAAAGGGATGAAGTCTCCGAAGAAGAGAAAAAGTTGCATGACGTCGTCTGGCTTTCTCCTCAGGAAGTAGCGGCCGCGGCAAATCGCGCTGATATCATACGAGCGTGGGATTTCTTCACCAGGGGGACCTGCTATACCGGAGAAGGGCTACTTGTTGATTCCGGATCCTTCACCGGCAAAGAGTCTGAGTCTTCTAAGAAAACCATCACCGAATCCGCAAAGGGTCGCTGGGTCACCACCTTCAAACTTCGTGACTGGATATTCTCGCGCCAGCGATATTGGGGTGAGCCTATACCAGTAGTTCACTGTGATCTCTGTGGCATTGTACCTGTTCCCGAGAAGGATCTGCCGGTCAAGTTGCCAACAGTTAAGAACTACAAACCGACTGAGACCGGTGAGTCACCACTTGCAGCTATTTCCAAGTGGGTCAACACCACCTGTCCCAACTGCATCGCAAACAAGAAGAAGCCAAAATATCTCATCTTTGATTTTGATGGGGTACTCGGTGATACCTGGGATGTGATGAACTCCTCTAAGGTGAAGATGGGTGTCGCATCCTCGATCGAAGACGCCCAAGTTTCGTCTCTAGCGCATTTCGAAAAGAAGCCCATGGAGACGCGTACAGAAAATATGACTCCTGAAGAGGCGGCGAAGCGTCAGCAGTGGATCGCGACTTTCGGTAGACACATGGCTGAAACAAAATTCGGCCTCTTCCAAGGCTTCGTCAAGGAGCTCAAGAAGATCAAGAACGCCAAGCTCGCGGTCGTATCCGCCGGATCGGCTCAGTATGTTCTACCAGCACTTAAGAAGTCAGGTTTGAAATTCACGCATATCCTTGCCTATGAAGACCACCACTCGAAAGAGGAGAAAGTCGAGAAAGTATGCAAGGACTGGGGTATTGATGTTACAGATGCATATTATTTTACCGACACCAAGGCAGACGTTCTAGAGCTTGAGGGCATCATGAACAAGGATAAGATCATCGGCTGCGCCTGGGGATATCACGGCTTCGACCGCCTGAAGGAGATCCTTCCTGAAAAGCAGATCTTGCTCAAATTTAACGATATCCGCCCAGTCCTCAATCTCGACTGCACGGCAAAGCGTGAGACCGACACTATGCCGAACTGGGCGGGTTCGAGTTGGTACTATCTCCGATATGCTGATCCAAAAAATACGAAAATGTTTGCAGACCCGAAGAAGTTGGATTACTGGACACCTGTCGACTGGTACAACGGAGGCATGGAGCATACGACACTCCACTTACTGTACTCTCGTTTCTGGCATAAGTTCCTCTTTGACTTGGGTCTAGTCCCCACCAGCGAGCCATACCAGAAAAGAACATCCCATGGTCTCATCCTTGCTGCTGGCGGCGAGAAGATGTCCAAGTCCAAGGGTAATGTCATCAATCCTGACAGTATCATTGAGACAGTGGGGGCAGACAGCCTGCGTCTTTACGAGATGTTCATGGGTCCTTTTGACCAACCGATCGCCTGGAATACAGACAACATTGCCGGGGTCCGCCGTTTCATCGAACGAGTGTGGAAATTGAGAGAAAAGGTTGTTACGAGTGAGACGAAACCGGGCACTACCGAAGCAAAAATCATCCACAAGACAATCAAAAAAGTTTCGGACGACATCGAAGCGATGCGCTTCAACACTGCTATAAGCTCACTCATGATCGCACTCAATGAGCTTGAAAAAAATGAATCCATCAGACAGGGAAGCTACGAGATGCTGCTGCAATTGCTCGCACCATTCGCACCCCACGTCACAGAAGAGCTCTGGTCATCTCTTGGTAACAAAGATTCGATCCACGCGTCACCATGGCCCGTATATGACCCTACGCTCGCCGTAGAGAGTGAGGCCACCATCATGGTGCAGGTCAACGGCAAGATCCGCGGATCGTTCGTTGCCGCTGTGGATACTGCTCGGGAAGAGCTCGAGCGTCTGGCACAGGAGTATCCCGAAGCAAAGAAGTGGCTCGAAGGGAAGTCGGTTACAAAAGTGATTGTTGTACCGAATAAACTGGTGAATATCGTTGTTGTGTAATGCATCATTTCACAACATTTGACCATATTTACAAGATATGGTAATGTGTTTATATCAAGCCTGGGCAGCGGGGAATAGCATATCCCCACGAGATTGACTTTATTACAACCTAGTGCTACAAATAGTAGCAATTATTTATCAGCAACTTACATGGCCACAACCACAATTTCGTTCAAGCCCAAGCAGATCGTCAAGAGACTCCTCGCCTCGCTTCCTGACCGTGCCCGCGATGTCATCCTCTATCGCTATGGCCTCGGCACTGATACTCGCCGCATGACTCTCGACGGCATCGGCAAGAAATACGGCATCACCCGTGAGCGTGTTCGTCAGATCGAGAACTATGCTCTCGGTATGATTCGCAAATCTGACGAATATCGCCTCGAGAAGGCAGTATTTGCAGAGATCGAAACTCTCCTCCATGCATTCGGTGGTGTGGTCGTCGAAGACGATTTCCTTGGCCATCTCACCAAAGATAAGAGTCTCCAGAACCACATCCATTTCCTCCTCGTGATTGGTGAACCATTCAAGAAGAAGAAGGAAGACGATGAGTTCAATCATCGCTGGCACGTCAATGAGGCTCTCGCCCAACAGGTCGAGGACGCACTCAAGAAGCTCTACTCGAATCTCAATAACCAGGATCTCCTTCCTGAATCTGAGATCATCAACAAGTTCCTCAATCATCTCGAGGGTGTCTCTGAGCGTTATAAGAATCAGGAAATCATGAAGCGTTGGCTCGCCCTCTCCAAGTCAATCGGCAAGAATGCTCTCGGCGACTGGGGAACCGCAAAGTCTTCGAACATCAAGACCAAGGGTATGCGTGATTACGCATTCCTCGTCATCAGGAAGCACGGATCCCCGATCCATTTCCGTGATGTTGCCAAGCAGATCACAACCATGTTCAATAAGAAGGCTCATGTTGCAACGACACACAACGAGCTCATCAAGGATTCTCGTTTCGTACTCGTCGGTCGTGGTCTCTACGCACTCGCAGAGTGGGGATATGCTCCAGGTATCGTCCGCGATGTCATCCGCCACGTGATCGAGAAGAACGGCCCAATGACCAAGGAAGAAGTCGTCGCCAAGGTTATGAAGGAACGCTATGTCAAAGAAAATACGATTGCTGTCAATCTCCAGAATCCAAAATATTTCAAGAAAGATAAGGAAGGGAAGTACTCAGTAGCGGCATAGATTTCACTCAAGAGGAGTAGCAAAATACAGGGGTGAAGGGACATTGCGAGCGCGACTGGCGCGAGCACTAGGAATTTTTCAGCAGAAAAATA
>JBBTRA010000003.1:0-73856 GCA_038065415.1 Patescibacteria group bacterium | reverse complement strand
AACCGCTCACCTCACCCATGCCATGGGTGCGCTCTACCAGATGAGCTAATGGCCCGTGGAGACAAATCTATCATAAATTGAGTAATTTCAACAATACGCAGCTAGTGCTTGCCTGATCCTATCCAGTGCGATAGGATATCTTTCTTATTATGGGAGAAACAATCTCTGAACTATTCAGTGCTCTCTGGGAAGTGTGGAAAGAAATGTTTTCCGCTCTTTTTGGCTTCCTGCCCAAGATTCTCGGGTTTATTCTTTGGGCCCTGCTCGGAGTCATCGTTTTGCCGTGCATGTTCATAGCCGGAACCATATATCCAAAGTGGGTTGAGTGGGGAGAGGATTTTTAGGGTATACTACGACCATGTCTCCTGATCCGCATAGCACCCCCACGCTTCACCCGACAGTTTTTGTCATATTTGGTATTACGGGTGATCTGGCGTCACGCAAACTTATTCCAGCTCTGTTGGAACTCTATACCAAACGCCTATTGCCTCAACGCTTCGCTATCATTGGCTTCTCTCGCCGGGTATTTTCTCGTGAAGAGTTCCGTGAGTTCATTCGTGAGCGTATGAATGTGCGTCCGGGACAATTCCGTGAGGAAGATATCAAACACTTCCTCGATCACATGTCGTATGAACAGGGCATGTTTGATGACCTTGGCGCCTATACTCGGCTTGCCTCCAAACTCAAAAATATCGACGACCGCTGGGGGCAGTGTTCCAATAAACTTTTTCATCTCTCGGTCCCACCAGCCCTCTACGAAGGCATTCTCACGCATGTTTCCAAGTCTGGATTGGCGGAAGCCTGTGATGATGGGATGGGTTGGACACGCATCTTGATTGAGAAGCCTTTTGGCAGTGATATCGAGACGGCGAGCAAACTCGACAAGCTCCTCGGGTCGCTTTTCAAAGAACAACAGATATTCCGCATCGATCACTATCTAGCCAAGGAAGTCCTGCAGAATATTCTGGCGTTCCGCTTCTCGAACTCGATGTTCGAGCCGCTCTGGAACAGGAAATATGTAGACAAAGTACACATCAAACTTTTTGAGAAGAACACTACTGATGGCAGGGGCGCTTTCTATGATCCGATTGGAGCTATCAAAGATGTAGGGCAGAATCATATGTTGATGATGCTTGCTGCAATCGCTATGGAAGCCCCAAAATCGCTTACTGCGGGTGGTATTCGAGCGGAGCGCGCCAAGGTCTTGTCGCGACTGAAGAGTCTCGCGTTGAAGGATATACGCAAGCAGGTCGTGCGTGGACAATATATGGGGTACATGCAGGAGCCGGGAGTCCTGCCAACTTCGCAAACGGAGACATATTTTCGCATACAAGCCAATGTCAATTCGGCACGCTGGAAGGGGGTCCCGTTCTATCTTGAGAGTGGCAAGGCACTCGCAGAATCAAAAGTTGAGATTGATATTTATTTCAAAGAAAGCAAAAAAGACAAAGGGAAGGCTGGCGGAAATGGTCCGAACATCCTTACATTCAGGATACAGCCGGATGAGGGTATCCGCGTACGCTTCTTTGTGAAGGCTCCGGGGTATGATTTCAAGACTGAGGCCAAGACACTCAAGTTTAAGTATGCAGATGCTGCGTCCTTCGAGGAGATACCTGACGATTATGAACGCCTCATTCGCGATGCTTTCATCGGCGATCAGACACTCTTTGCTTCGACGAATGAGATTATGGCTTCCTGGAAATTCATGATGCCAATATTGAATAATCTCAAGAATATTCCGCTCAAATTGTACGAGAAAGGTGCGCAGTATGTGGAGTAGTGTCTAGATTGACTAAAACAGCCTGCGGAAGTAGGCTGTTTTCAGTTGTTCCAGATACAATCAAATTAAAGGCTACAGCATGAATGCTCTGTTTCCGTCAGTCATAAATCCAGAATTCGGCAGTCCTGCTTTTTGGGAGTTGTACGATCGGTTTTGTTCAAAAGAAAACCTGGCCAAGCTCGTCAGGTGCGAGGATTTCCCCCTTGCCAAACAAATGAACGAGATCGCCATTACCGCACATCGTACGCGAGCGATACACTCGTTGTCTCGACCTGAGCGCGGGTGGCGTCACCATTGTGCGTGGATTGCACTTCGTCAAGAGGGCATCCAAAACAGTAGAGGGGACGTATTCATGACCATGCGCCCTGGAGATGTTCTTGTATGGGAACCTGGTTGGGATCGAGATGTGCCGATAACGCATACTCCCATTTCCGAGCATGTTTCCGGATATTTCTTGAGTGGGGCGTGGGAACCCATGATCGGCCTCTTCCTGCCTCTCTTTGATAAGGAAACGATTTTCCTCGCTATCGAGCTTCGTTTGCAAGAAAATGTGAAGGATGCCCTGGAATTGATGAAAAAAGAGTCAAAAGATTGGGGTTGGTATGACAAAATCCCGGTTCTCACGTGATAGATTCTGTTCCATGTATTCCCATCGTTAAATCCCGTCATTTTTTGCGACGGGATTTTTTATGTACACGAATCACCGAATTCACGTTACCCCCCCCTGCGGGGACTGCTCCGAGATAACGCTTTTCTATCGTTATCCACAGCCCTAGTTTGTATCAAAAAAACCTAAAGTGGGATATAATATCCATCAAGTGGGAAGAAGTGGTAAATTTTAAAAGTAACGCCATTTCATCTCCCGCGCACAATGCTCATCGGGGAATACAGGCACACTATCGACGACAAGAACCGCCTGTCGCTTCCATCCAAGTTCCGCAAGGAAATGGGGAAGCGCGTGGTGGTGACTCCAGGCTTGGACTCCTGCCTCTTCATCTTTACGGTGGATGAGTGGGAAAAAGTCTCGGGTCGCTTGTCGATGTCTGGTTCCTCTATGTTGCAAGCGGACAATCGCGGCTTCAACCGCTACCTCTTGGGCAGGGCGGTTGAAGTCGAGGTTGACGCAGTGGGTCGCATGCTTCTCCCCGAACGCTTGCGCCACCGCGCCAACCTCGAAACCACAGTTGTCTTCGTCGGCGTGAAGGATCGCGTCGAGTTGTGGAATGAAGCTGCATGGGATGCCTATGTGAGCGATGTTGAGTCCAAGGCGGACCAGCTCGCAGAGAAACTGGGCAAACCAGAAACCAACTAGCATGCAGAGCGTGCACGAACCGGTTCTTTTACATGAGATCGTCGAAGCATTTATGGCTTCGAAAAAGATCGAACCCATATATCTTGATGGTACTCTCGGTGGCGCAGGACACATGCTAGCTGTCGCCAAAGCCTTCAAGGGTAAATTGACCGTCGTTGGTCTCGACAGAGACCCTCAGGCAGTCATACGAGCTGAGAAATCATTGCAGGGCAAAGCAACTAAGGTCATCCTGGAAAATCAGGACTATCGCACCCTTGATGAGGCCCTTACCAAGCATGGTATCGAAGCGGTAGATCTCTTCTTGCTCGATCTGGGTATCTCTTCGGATGAGCTCGATGCTTCTGGTAGGGGATTCAGCTTCCAGAAAGACGAGCCACTCCTCATGACCATGGGTGATCCTGCAAAATATCCTTTCACTGCCCGCACGATCGTCAACACATGGGAGGAAGAAGTTATCGCAAATGTCATCTTCGGTTACGGAGAAGAAAGGTTCGCTCGCCGCATTGCTCGTGCCATCGTTGCATATCGGACCAAGAAGCAGATCGAGACCTCAGGAGAGCTTGCAGAGATCATCTCTTCGTCGGTACCTGGATTTTATAGGAGAGGCAAGATACATCCGGCGACCAGAACATTCCAGGCTATACGCATCGCAGTCAATGATGAGCTCGATGCACTCCGAGAAGGACTTGAGAAGGGATACAAGAGTCTGAGTATGGGAGGACGAATGGCAGTCATATCATTTCATAGTCTGGAAGACCGCATCGTCAAAGATTTTTATAAAAAGAAAGCGTTGTACGGCTCAAAAGCACTTACGAAGAAGCCGATCATCGCTTCAGATCAAGAGAGGGCAGAGAATCCAAGATCGAGAAGCGCAAAATTACGAATCTTAGAGAAATAACACACATGACCAAAGCACTCGCACAAACCTATACGATCGCCCACACTTATCGCCGCAGTATCACGACGGCGCTTCTCATGGGTTGTATTGTGTCTGCGCTGTTCTATGCGGCCAATCTCTACCGCGTCATTTCACACACTGTCGCTCTTCAGCACATCACACAGGAGGCCAAAGAGCTCAATGCTTCCGTCCAGGCTCTCGACGCTCAGTATCTCGGCATATCCAAGAATATAACCCCTGACACTCTCGATGTGTATGGCTATGGCCAGGCCGAAGTCAGCGCCTTCATCTCGCGCGCCTCTCTGGGCCGTGTAGCTCTGGCGGGACATGAACTCTAGTCAACGATTACGCGCACGCATCGTCTTGGGCGGTATTGTCGCAGCTGCCTGCGGCCTAGCACTTACGCTCTACTCCATACAGATCACCAACGGTTCGTCATATATAGCAAAGGCGAATAAGCAGTACATCCGCCCATGGGCAAAGGCACTCGATCGCGGCACGATATTCATGAGTGGCAAGAATGATAGTCATCCTGCGGCAGCTACGCTGGCGAGCACCTATGTGGTCTCGATGACTCCCAAACTCATTACCGATGCTGCTGGTGCATACGATGCACTTTCGCATTATATGGATATAGATCGTGACGACTTCATGACGAAGACGACACTCACAGGAGATCCGTATGAAGAGATTGCCCGCAAAGTGGATGAGAGCACGGCTCAATCGATTCGAGTACTCACGCTTCCGGGGATTGATGTTACCAAGGAGAGCAAGCGCTCATACCCAGGAGGTGAGACTGCGGCACATGTGATCGGTATTATTGGAGAGAATGACCAAGGTGTCATCGAAGGTAAATATGGGTTGGAGCGTGCATACAACGACGTGCTTAGCAGGAATGCGTCCGGTGCGGGTAGTTCTGTTTTTGCTCAGCTCTTCACGGGAGGTTCAGGATTGTTGACTGGAGACCCTGAGGGTGAAGGGGATATTGTGACTACGCTCGAGCCGACGGTTCAAGCGTATCTAGAGAAGGTTCTTAGTAAGACGAGCTCCACCTGGCGACCCGACGAGATCGGCGGTATTATCATCGATCCTGCGACGGGAGCGATTATCGCCGCCGCTGCACTGCCCACATTTGACCCCAATGACCTTTCCAAGATCGAAAGTGCATCCGTACTCTCGAACCCACTCATCGAGCATGTCTATGAGATGGGATCTATCCTGAAGCCGCTCACGGTCGCTGTGGGTCTCGATACGGGCGCCATCACTCCAGCTTCGACCTATGACGATACAGGTACAATGACGCTCGATGGTAGGAAGATCTCCAACTATGACGGTAAGGCTCGTGGTCGCGTGAATGTGCAGGAGATCCTCAGTCAATCTCTCAACATCGGTGCGGCAACGGTGGCGCTCAAGGTGGGCAAAGGTGAGTTCACTGACTATTTCAAATTGTTTGGTCTTGGCGAGAAGACAGGTGTGGATCAGCCCAACGAAGCAACTGGTCTCATGGACAATCTCAAGTCTGCACGTGATGTGGAAATTGCTACGGCTGCGTATGGGCAAGGTATTGCTATGTCACCAATAGCCATCACGCGCGCATTGGCGGCACTTGCCAATGGCGGCATGCTGGTCCGACCACATTTTGTAAAAGAGATCGACTATGTCGATGGGAGCAAAATGGTTGTCGATCATGGTGAAAGCTTCCGTGTACTCAAAGAGGGAAGCTCTGAAGATGTAACCCGAATGTTGGTCAAAGTGGTTGATGATTCTCTGCGTCAAGGTGCGCTCAAGATAGATGGGTACAGCGTGGCAGCCAAGACAGGAACTGCTCAGATCCCCGATTCAGTTAACAAGAAGTATTACGATGACCGTTATCTGCACTCGTTCTTCGGGTATTTTCCGGCGTACGATGCCAAGTTCCTTGTTTTCTTGTATCAAAAACATCCGAAGGGAGCGCAGTATGCGTCGGAGACATTGGCGGAGCCTTTTCATGATCTCACCAAGTTTTTGATCAGTTACTACAATGTGCCGCCGGATAGGTGATGTGATTTTCTTTTTGCCCAAAATACGACTATAATGTGGTTTACCCGATTCGCAACGTCCACATCTATGAATTTCCTCAAGAAAACCCTGGTCGCCCTCCTTACGCTCGAATCCCGCCTCATTATCGCTAAATACAAACCATTTATCGTGGCCGTGACTGGTAGTGTCGGCAAAACTTCGACCAAGGATGCTATTTATAGTGTTCTCAAGGATCAGAGCGGGCATGCCCGCAAGAGCGAAAAGAGTATGAATAGTGACATCGGTTTGCCACTCACCGTCATCGGTGTCCCTAATGCCTGGAAGAATCTCTCTGGTTGGATCAATAATCTTTTCGAAGGTTTCAGACTTATCGTGAGTAGGGCGGAATACCCCGACACCCTCGTACTCGAGATTGGTGCGGATCATCCAGGCGATATCAGCAAAGTTGCAAAATGGTTGCGTGCCGATATTGTGGTGATCACTCAGGTCAGTGATACTCCAGTACATGTGGAGTTCTTCGCGTCTCCGGAAGAAGTGTTCGAGGAGAAGGCGAGTTTGGCGGGAGCACTCAAAAATGGTGGAGCACTCGTTCTTTTTGCAGATAATCCCAAAGTCATGAGCATCGCAGAGCGGGTCAAAGAAAAGAACGCGAAGATCATTTCATTCGGGACCATCGATGGTGCTACGGTGAAGGGAAGTGATGATCATGTGACCTATGCTGAGAATGCACCTGTGGGGCTTGGATTTACGCTCACAATCAATGGCACCCCCCAGCCGATTTACTTGAAGGGAATTATCGGCAAGACATACATGTACCCGCTTCTTGCGGCAGCTGCCGTTGGCACTGCAAAAAATCTTTCTGTGGAAACTATCATCAAGGGTTTGAATGCGTATGATGCTCCAAAGGGTCGCATGAATCTTATTTCCGGAGCCAATAACAGTACGATCATCGATGATACCTACAATTCTTCTCCTGATGCGACCCTGTCTGCTCTGCAAACTCTCAAGAGTATAGAGACGAGTGGTAGTAAGGTCGCAGTGCTCGGAGACATGATGGAGCTCGGACAATACTCTACTGAGGAACATCGCAAGGTTGGTAGGGAAGTCATAGGAGCTGCCGATATGCTTATTACAGTCGGCCAGCGTTCACGCGCAACAGCTGATGAGGCGCTCAGGGCTGGCTTAGCGGCGGATAAAGTACACGCATTTGATTCTTCGGTTGAAGCAAGCGAATACCTCAAACCACTCGTGAAGACGGGCGATGTTCTACTCATCAAAGGTTCCCAGTCGATTCGTATGGAGCGTACAGTGACAGCTCTGATGCGTGACCCAGGTCAAGCTGAGAAGCTGCTCGTACGCCAGGAGCCAGAATGGCTTGAAAAGAAGTAGAATCTGGGTTATAACTATATCCACGGCCCTATCGTCTAACGGTTAGGACATTGCCTTCTCAAGGCAGTAATCGGGGTTCGATTCCCCGTAGGGCTACTTTGGTGAGATTCTCCTTGCTATATCTATTCTGTCGCTTCCGTGCTACTATAGCCAAGCAAAGAAAAGCGTCGATTTTCTGCGAAATAGTAGTAAACAATAGTCAAAACTCACATGATGACAGGAACAATCAAGACCATCACGGACAAGGGATTTGGATTCATTGCCCGCGAAGGCGAAGCAAAGGACCTTTTCTTCCACTCCAATGATCTCCAGGGTGTCTCTTTCGATGAGCTTCGCACGGGTGATACAGTCACCTTCGAAGTCGTCCAGGGCGACAAGGGCCCAAGCGCAAAGAGCGTTAAGCGCGTGTAATACCGCGTTCGAATCTCTTTCAAACAAAAATACCCCAGCAATGGGGTATTTTTGCAGCTCACTATGAGTATGAAGGAATGTTACTGGCGGGAAGCGGCGATGAAATCAGGGGTAGAGAGGATGATGGCAGGATCCTCAGTACTCAGAAGTGCCTCCGAGTTTCCGAGTGGTCTGCCGAACATCTGCACCACAAAGGTGGTCTCGTGGCCGTTGTATATGCCAGTTGCTGTTGCAATTCCAATCTCAGTGAACGTCTCACTCGTGATATTGGCACGGTGGAGAGGTGAGTTCATCCAGGCCTTCTCAACTTCAGCCGAATCAAAAAAGTCTACTGCAAGATTCTCGCCAGCGTATGCATAATCATATCCTGCGAGCGCTAGCCAGTGCCATGGTGTGATGCCGTCGGGACTATTGTGTGCAAAATATCCTCTGGAAGCCATGTCATCTGCTTTTGCTTGAGCAGCTTTCTGTAAAATCGGGCTCACTCGAAGCTGTGTGACCGAGGCAGCTTGTCTATCAATATTGACTAGATCCACAAGTGTGCTGGATATGACTGCGGCAGTCGAATCTGCTGCATCCATGATGATGCGAGGCACCGATTGGACGCCGAGTCCAACGGCGACAGCTACAACTGAGAGGCCGAGAGCGACCTCATAGAGGAGCTTATTGTTTTTACGGGTATTTTTGCGGGTGCGCGAGGGAGCTTTTGGCATACCGGTAAATTATACCACAAGCGGCAGCAATTGGATGCTCGGACGGTCGATGCATTATACAGGGCCGTATTTTTTTGCTACAGTTGTGTGCATATCCTTTGTATACGCGATGAATCAGAAATTCCTCAAGCCTTACGACCCACAGGCAACCGAAGACCGTATCTATGAGCTCTGGGAGAAGAGCGGTTTTTTCAATCCGGACACTCTGCCTGAGCGCAACAAAAAAGGCGAGCCGTACAGTATCGTTTTGCCACCACCCAATGTGACGGGTACCCTTCATATGGGTCATGCAGCCATGCTCGCCATCGAGGATATTATGGTTCGTTACAAGCGCATGCAAGGGTTCAAGACACTCTGGCTTCCTGGTACTGACCATGCCGCTATTGCTACCCAATCCAAAGTGGAGAAGGAGATCGAGAAGAAAGAAGGCAAGCGCCGTCAAGATCTGGGCCGTGAGGAATTTCTGAAACGTGTCGATGCATTTGCGCAAGCGAGTCATGACACCATCGTCAATCAAGTCCGCAAAATGGGGGCATCTATCGACTGGTCTCGTGAGGCATTTACACTTGATGACAAGAGGACCCGTGCCGTCCGAACCGCCTTCAAGACCATGCATGATCTCGGTCTCATCTATCGAGGTCATCGTATAGTGAACTGGGATCCAAAAGGGCAGACGACCATCTCTGATGACGAGATTGTGTACAAAGAAGAGAAGACGACATTTTATTATTTTAAATACGGACCTTTCACTATCGGTACTGCTCGACCCGAGACAAAATTTGGGGATAAATACGTTGTTATGCATCCGGATGATGCACGATATGCGGAGTATACCCATGGCCAGAAGATTGACCTCGAATGGATCAATGGCCCCATCACTGCAACGGTTATCAAGGATACATCCATAGATATGGAGTTCGGTACTGGCGTCATGACAATTACACCATGGCACAGTAACGTGGACTTTGATATTGCTGAACGCTACAAACTCGACAAAGAGCAGATCATAGATTCATATGGCAAGCTTCTGCCGGTTGCGGGTGAATTTGCGGGAATGAAGCTCTCCGAAGCGCGTCCAAAAATCGTAGAGAAGCTCCGCGCCAAAGGTCTTGTTGCCAAGGAGGAGCAGTATACTCACAATGTCGCTACGGCAGAACGCACCGGCGGACTCATCGAGCCCCAGATCATGAATCAGTGGTTTATCGCAGTCAACAAGCCATTCAAGATACCGAGCTCAAATATTCCTGGAATAAAATCTGGTCAGGAGGTGACGTTGAAGGAGATCATGAAGCATGCCGTAGAGTCGGGTGCGATCAAGATCATTCCTGAACGTTTTGAGAAAGTGTACTATCATTGGATCGATAATCTGAGGGATTGGTGTATTTCGCGTCAGATTTGGTATGGGCATCGCGTGCCGGTATGGTACAAAGGTGCCGAAATATCAATCGGCCTTGAAGCCCCGTCTGGTGAAGGCGAATCAGCAGATTCGTGCTCGGCGTGGACTCAAGACGAAGACACGCTCGACACATGGTTTTCATCAGGTCTCTGGACATTCTCGACTCTTGGCTGGCCTGATCGGACCGAGGATCTCAAGGTATTCCATCCGACAGCAGTGCTCGAGACTGGCTACGACATCCTGTTCTTCTGGGTGGCTCGCATGGTGCTCATGACGGGATGTCTCATCGGCGATGTGCCGTTCAAGACAGTGTATCTTCACGGTCTAGTCCGTGATGGTAAGGGTAGGAAAATGTCCAAATCGCTGGACAATATAATTGATCCGCTCGACATGATCGCCAAATATGGTGCAGATGCGACACGCCTTTCGCTTATCATTGGCACTGGTCCGGGCAATGACATGAAATTGTCTGAAGACAAGGTCAAGGGATACAAAAATTTCTCAAATAAACTCTGGAATATCACTCGATTCGTCATTTCGACCGCAGAAGGAGAGCGATACGATCGAGAGGCCAACAAAGCCGTCTTTAGTGCTGAGAAAATCGCGTTTGATGCTGATTTCAAGGACTGGACTCCAGCAGATGCGGCTCACCTCAAGAAATTGAATGATCTTATAGCTGAAATCAGCACAGAAATGGAAGAGTATAAATTCTATCTGGTAGGAGAGAAGCTCTATCACTACGCGTGGCACGAATTTGCGGACCTTATTCTCGAGGAGAGTAAGCCGATCATCGCGGGAACTGATCGTGTTGTCATGATTTCGCGTATTCAGTTCTTGCTCCGAGCGCTGCGCACGATTGTACAAGCATTGCATCCTTTTATACCGTATGTGACGGAAGAGATCTGGGGAGAGATAGGAGAAGGGAAGTCACTTTTGATAGTGGAGGAGTGGCCAAAGTAAGGTTGTCCCCAGCTGTACTCGCGTGGGTGTTGATACTGGGGTAAAATAATGGGGTAATTACTAACCTCTTTTACCTTTACATGAAAAAAATCATACCCATTGTGCTCGGAGCTTTCTTGCTTGCATTCGGAGTCTTGATCGGCTCGGCACAAGCGGGCACATCTTCTCTCACTGGTTGGGCATGGTCATCCAATACAGGATGGGTCAGTTTCAACTCCACCAATGTTGGTGCAGGAGGCGGCGGCTACAGCGTGACTATCAGTACTACAACCCCGACAGGGGGCTTGGGTGCGCTCGGTGGATATGCGTGGTCTGGTCATGTTGATGCTCAAGGTATCAAGTCAGGTTTGGGCTGGATTAGCTTCAATCCCGCTGATGTCGCCGGATGTCCGAACACAACAGGAGCACTCAATGGCTGTAACCCTACGATTGATATGACGACCGGTAAAGTGACTGGCTGGGCAAGAGTACTGAGCGTCAAGAATCCACTGATGGTCACGAGTGGTAGTACCGGAGGTTCTTTGGCTACGGGGTATGTTGCGTCTGTGTTCGGTGGAAATATATGGACTTCTACAGATGGTGGTACGACATGGGTAGAGAAGACTGCTTCAGGTGTGAGATTTTGGGATTGGGTGTCTGCGACTAGTGACGGACAGACGATTTTTGCATATGACAGAGGGACGAGTCCGGGTATATATAGAACAACAGATGGTGGAACTACCTGGACAGCTGCACCCGGATTGCCTGGGGGATATTATTCTCGCATGAGCATCTCCAGTGACAATCAGACACTTGTCACATCAAAATATTTTGATAGCGTATACGTATCGACAAATGGTGGAACTACGTGGACGGCTCGCCAATCAACGGGTGGTACCTATGGAGTGGCTGCTGTATCTGCCAACGGAGCTCACCTAGTTTCTGGTATATATGGCGGAGCAATCTATACATCTACGGATGCGGGACTTACCTGGACACCACGTTCTGCGGCAGGATCGGGGAACTGGTCTTCTGTAGCAATATCGAATGACGGACAGAAGATCGCTGCAATGATTGGAAGTGTCTACAGTCTTTCTGTGCGAGTATCGACTGATGGTGGTGTCACGTGGTCTACGGGAACAGGAATCGCGAGTGCTGATGATTCTGCAAAAAAACTCTCATTCATTGATAGGATAAAGAATTTGGTAGGTGTTCCAGATGCAAACGCATCTTCGGCAAGTTATACATGGACTAGTATGTCAGCATCAGATGATGGGATGGTTCTTGCTGCAATCAGATCCGGCGGATATGTCTATGTTTCTACGAACGCTGGCCTCACGTGGACACCGATGACCGCTATAGGTACGCCATGGTGGACGGGCGTGAGTGTTTCTGATGATGGAAATGAGATAGTGGTCACAGAGTACGGTGATCCAATAAGTATTTCGAGGGATCGTGGCGCAACATGGACGACAACATCCTCAGGAGGTAGGAATTGGGGTGGTATCGGTTATTATGCCAACTCATCTGGAGGTTCAACTTCTTCATATGACAATCGTGGAGGTTTCGATGGGTGGATCAATCTTTCTGGAACAAATCACGCATCTCCAGACACCTCAGGTAATGCTGGTGTTACCTATTATCCTGCAACTGTAGGTACTCATCCAGCTGGTTCATTCTCAGGGTTTGCTTGGGGCAGTGAAGTGATCGGCTGGCTTAACTTCACTCCTATATCAGGTGGAGGGGGAGTTGTGTGTCCTGGATGTGGAGGAACAACGCCCGCTCCTACTGCTGCAATATCTGCAGCTCCAGCATCAGTCACCTCTGGATCTAGACCGGTCATCACGTGGTCATCTACCAATGCAACTGCATGTACCGGAACAAACTTCTCAACAGGCAATGCTACCGCGGGCAATAATGGTCAGGGACAAATTCAGACTACTCAGACGACCTATTCGGTCTCATGTACTGGTGCGGGCGGGACAGCCAATGCTTCGGTCATTGTTCCGGTCACTGGTTCGGCGGGTAACCTCAAGCTTTTGATCGGTGATAGTACTACGAGCCTTCCGCCAAGCTACTACGGTGCAGGGTATTCCGCCTATGAGGCAAAAGCGACTGAGCCGTTCGCACTCCGCTGGAACAATGGTCTTACAGCAGGATATGTATGTAGCGCACTTTCACCTTCTGGAACCTGGACTGACTGGACCAATACGAATAGCGGCGCTATCTTGACCAGCAACGCGATTTCGACCACCATTCCTGCGAATACTCCAAGCGGACAGTATATATTCACAATCAGCTGTGATTTGGCTGGTGATGTGAAGAGGAGCTCCGTGGTCCTGACAGTTCAGTCCTCTACATTGGAAGAGTTCTAAACAATCTAGACTAATCAGCACAGTAAAATGCCCCGCATCGGATGATGCGGGGCTTGTGCTAATTGGAGTAGGCTCTGAAGAACCTGTGTGGTGCTGTGCGGTCTATGTCGAAGACCGTGCTTGTCCCATAGAATGTCGCCACCTTGTTCCAGGTGACGAAATCCTGAGTTGCTTCGACGGTTGTCTCCGTTCCGGGAGACATGGACACTTGGAGACGTGCGCCGGGAAGCATCTTCACTACGGGGGGTGATATGGTAGATCCAAGCTGAGTGTAGCTGCTGGTCACACCACCCGCTTCTACCGTGTATCGGACGCGTGAATCAGATTTCAGCGCGTACCACGAGTTGAGTACGATGAGGTCGTGGGTCGTGCGCTCTTGCGGGTATATGCCTGCCGGGGATGCTACGGCAGATGTGGGTGTCCAAGTGTACCTGTAGGGTGGATCACTCACCTCTACGGTGAATCTTTCCAGGCCGCTTACCGGTACGATTCCAGCTTCCCAGCGAGCAGGCAATCCTATGAATGAATTCGAATTGACTTGTTCTACCGTGCAGACATTGGTGACATTGATCGACAATCCAAGATCATACGGTAGGTTAACATAATAGATCGTCGTGTTGAATCTGATCGAGGATCCAGCCTTTGCGTTGGTCTTGATGCTGCTTACGAGGCGCATGCCTTCGGAAGCCAGGTATCCCTGGAACTGCGCCAAGGTGGAGAAGCTTTGGACAGATCCAGAATTTTGGATCCAGCCATCACCACCTGCCTTGGTCGTATAGTAGATCGCCACGGGAGAGTAGAATGGTCGATTCGTGGCTACCCAATGATGAAGTCCTGGTCCTGAGGGGAGCCAGATGGGACAGGAGCTCGGCACCGTACTTGGTTGTTGTGCTTCAACGCGGTGCGCGCTGATGACATGCATGATCGTGATGATCAGTGCGACGATGAAACGCGTATTCATACGCGCCTCCTTTCTTTTGGATGTGTCAGTCGGATGGTGTCCGAATGGCTGGTTAAAGTTGTTGAGATTGGTTCAGAGCTTCGTTTTCAACGAGCTTCCAATGCTGGCGCTATTATACCATATATATCAAAAAAGTAAAGTACACTCCGGGGATAAGAAAAGGCTTATTTCAGAGCTTTTTTTGCAGTTTCTAGGGATTCGTTTTCTTCGTCGGAGAGCTCATAGGTTGACTGGTGTCCGGAAATTGGTTTGCCATACACGCTCACATGATCGCGGGCGTAGAGGCTCGATATGATGACGCCATCACCATCTTCAGTGAGGAGCGTAGTAGCGAAGCTTTGGTTGCTACCCCCGCCCGTGCCTTTGAATGGATTGAAACGAACCGTGTGGATGGATTGGATGCTCTTGCGTAGACGCTTCTCGACGAGTGCAAGATACGCTTCCATCTCGGAGCGGAAGGTCTGGAGATCCTTGAGGTCACTTGAAACGCTGGTGAGTGAGTCGCCGATGTGGTGGGCGTCGATGTTGACGAGAAAGCGACGGAGTTTCAGATACATCCATATGACCAAACCAAGCAGAGCAAGCGTCGCAATGGAGAGGATGATGAAGCCGAGCAGAAGTGGGTTCGATGTGAGGGATTGCATGGGCACATTATATATGAAAATCTGAGATTGAACATCGGGGAGCAATAGGGTATATTCATGTGCAGAATGAACACAACAAAGGAAAGCTGGTTTGAGATCACGTGGTATCTCGGTTTTTTCTGTGTGATCAAGGTTCGTCCACCGGAAGATTCTGAGCTGTTCGAGGATGAGGAAGAGCAGTTGACGACCGCTCCTGCACCTGTTCATCGAGCCGGTCGCGACAGAGCGTTCTTTGCACCTCAACCTTCATTCATGTGGAGGTTCGCATGACCTTCTATCACAATTGCGGGGGAACTGGGGGCTGTTTGCGTGTGTACGCATTCATCCTCGGTGCATACTCCATCGTCAGTGTCAGCCCTCCAGATATCCGTCCGCCGCTCTGGTCCCATCAACCTCGGTTGGATCGATCAAAACGATCTGATCAGGCGCGCACTTCTTCCAAGGGTGCACGTCGGTACCACCCTCTTCATTCACGGAGGAAAAATTGAACAATCTCGCACGATCGTCCGCATACCTGCAGGGCGATTTTTTGTAGGGGTAAAAATTCTGACAACATAGATATTGACTGTGTCAAGGATTTGAAATACCATGTGCGCATGATCAAGAATCCACTCAAGCGCCGCATCTATCTCGACTATGCATCGATGACACCTATTGACCCTCGTGTCGTCAAGGAGGTCGTGAAGTACTCATCGCCTAGATTTGCCAATCCTTCTTCGTTGTATGCGGAAGGTGTTGCAGCCAAGAAGGTGCTGGCTGAAAGCAGGAAAAAGGTTGCTGATTTCATTCATGCTCATCCTGATGAAATCATCTTCACTGGCGGTGGTACTGAGGCAAATGGTTTGGCCTTGGAAGGTGTCGTGCAAGCCGCGCACGCGGCGGGTATCGAGAAACCTCACATCATCGTTTCTTCCATAGAGCACTCGTCGGTCATGGAAACTGTAGCCATGCTGGAGAAGCATGGGTGTGAAGTAACGCGTCTGTCTGTAGATCATTCAGGGGTTGTATCACTCGATGATCTCAGAAAGGCGATCAGATCAAGTACTGTTCTCGTATCAATTATGGCGGTCAACAATGAGACAGGTGTCATACAGCCTCTCCGAGAGATTGCGAAAATAATCAGGCAGGAAAAGAGCGCTAATTATCCTTTGTTTCATACTGATGCTGCGCAGGCGGTTTTGTATCAGGAAGTATTTGTGGAAAAACTGGGTGTCGACTTGCTCACACTCGATGGTACCAAGGTGTATGGTCCGCGTGGTACAGGTTGTCTATATGTGAAGCGAGGGACACCTATTGAACCTGTTGTACATGGAGGGGGACAGGAGGGAGGACTCAGATCAGGTACAGAGAATATCCCCGCAATCGCAGGGTTTGCTCGGGCACTCGAGATAGTGGGCTCAGAGAGGGGGTCAGTTGAAACCAAGAGTGCCTCAGAAGTGAACAGGGTGCGGGACCTGAGCGACATGATGGCTGCCGGACTGAAAGAAATTGATTCTCGCATCATTTTCAATGGGAGGAGTGTTGAACATGCACCACATATCTTGAATGTCTCTATACCCGGTATCGATAATGAATTCTTTCTCTTTCAACTGGATGCACGCGGTATCGCCTGCTCGACCAAGAGCTCGTGTTTGCGGGATGAGGAAGAGTCGTATGTCTTGAAGGCGATGCGTGCTGATAGTGCAACAGCGATTAGGTTCTCCTTTGGAAGATGGACTACGAAGGCAGAGATAAAGAGGGTATTGAAAGCTGTAAAGGAGATATTGAATAACCAGTAATCATCGCATCATGGTTATTGCAATTTTTGGGCTATTCTGCTAGTATTTCACGACACATGTTAATGATCCGCCTACAGCGCACTGGACGCAAACACGAACCAACGTTCCGTGTGGTTTTGACTGATTCCAAGAATGGCCCGAAGAGCGGTCGCTATCTCAAGATACTTGGATGGTATGATACCCGCATCAAGAATAAGGTTGAACAGCTCGAAGTCGAGGCTATCAAGCATTGGATCTCCAAGGGTGCCAAGCTTTCTGTAACTCTCCACAACTTCCTTGTTTCCAACAAGGTTATCGCTGGCAAGAAGATCAACGCTCTCCCTCTCAAGACGGTCCAGAAGAAAGAGGTTCCTGCCGAAGCTGCAAAGGCTCCTGAAGCCGCAGCTCCTGCTGTAGAATCTGCTCCAGTAGCAGCGTAACAGATCGAATACAGGTTCGGACCCCCGGGATCCTATCGAGAACCGGGGATTTGATTTGCCTCGAACTCTGAACATCGGTTATAATTATCACAGTACAGCGAACTGTACGATTACGAATTAAACTTAAGAATATGCAGAAAGACCAAGAGTTCCTCGACTATGTCATCAAAGCCCTCGTAGATAATCCAGAAGAGGTCAAGACTACTCGCACAGTCGATGAGATGGGTGTACTCCTCACTCTCGAAGTTGGTGCAGCAGATATGGGTAAGATCATCGGTCGACAGGGAAATACTGCCAAGGCTGTCCGCACACTCCTCCGCGTCGTCGGCATGAAGAACAACTCCCGCGTCAATCTCAAGATCAACGAGCCTGTAGGTGGCCTCAAGTCTCCTGAGCGTATGGGTACTACCACTCCGCTCGTCACTCCAAATTCAAAGACTGTAGACGAAGCGATGGCTGATCTCAAGCTCGAGTAACAAAGATAGTGACATTTTTTGAAAATCGTGGTACTTTGAAGTATCACGATTTTCGTTAATGCCTATGACCACCTACCATCTTGTAACTCTTTTTCCTGAAAGCACCGAGTCGTACCTCAACGCTTCTATCTTGAAGCGTGCCCAGGAGAAGGGGTTGATTGCTCTCAAATACTACAATCCACGCGACTTTACTGTTTCTGCGAATAAGAAGAAGCAGACCTATGCTGAGCGTCGCGTTGATGATAGGCCATATGGTGGAGGACCAGGCATGGTCATCGAAGCATTGCCGGTAATCAAGGCTATTGAAGCAGCTATCGGCAAGAAAATGAAATCTAAAACTTCAAAATCAAAAGTGAAGATTGTGTTTTTCAGTCCGGCTGGAAAACAGTTTACCAATGAGATGGCAGAGACATTTAAGAAATATACAGACATTGTTTTTGTCTGTGGCCGCTATGAAGGTATCGATGCCCGTGTGAAGAAAGCGTTTCCGATGGTAGACATCTCAGTCGGACCATATGTTGTCACCGGAGGGGAGTTGGCGGCGATGATCATGATAGATACCATTACGCGCCGTATTCCTGGAGTTTTGGGTGATATTCAGTCTATAGAAGAGGAGCGCGTTGCTAGCCCAGATGTGTATACACGACCGGAAGTCATTGAATACAGGGGTAAGAAGTATAGGGTGCCAAAGATACTCTTGAGTGGACACCATGCCAAGATGGATCAGTGGAAAATGGGTAAAAAGAAGAAATAACTTGTCCACAGCCTTGACATTCTATATGTATATGCTAGGGTAGACACAACTTCGCAGATTGTGTTCTGCCTTAGCGGAGGATTAGAAAGGTCCATCATTAATCCTACTCGTGTCTATCACTCGCTAGCCCCGCAGTGAAATCAATACCCGTTTATCCACAAACGGACTTTTTGCGTGTTTGTTGCTGTTCGGTCCCGTCGTGAGTTTTACTAATATTATAAAAAATATGACCACCACCATCCGCCCGAAGAAATATTTTTCCCGATACCAGGCACCGCTCGCTGAGATGCCACACCTTGTGGAGTCTCAGCTCATCTCCTTCACGCAGCTCGTGGAGAAGGGCATCAAGAACCTGCTCGACGAGTTTTCGCCGATCAAGGACTATGCTGAGAAGAAGTTCGAGCTTTCAATAGGCTCTCCCGAGCTCATGCTACCGAAATTCAACGAGCATTATGCCAAGGATAACAAGCTCAACTACGAAGGACAGATCAAGGTCAAAGTCACCCTCAAGAACAAGTCTCTCAATGTGGTCAAAGAGCAGGAGATGTTCCTCGCGGACATTCCACTTATGACGGATCATGGTACCTTCATCATCAACGGTGTTGAACGTGTTATCGCTCCTCAGCTCGCGCGTTCCTTTGGTATCTTCTTCACGGGCAACGAGGTAAAGGGCAAGAACTACTTCGGTGCCAAGGTTATTCCTGCTCGCGGTGTATGGATGGAAATCGAGACGGATACCGACGGTACTATATACTGCCGTATCGACCGCAAGCGTAAGTTTCCAGTCACCTCACTCCTCCGCATTCTGGGCGCAGAGACAAATGAGAAGATCATGGACCTCTTCAAAGGCAATCCTGACGCTGTCAAAGTTGTTGAGATGACTCTCTCTAAGGACCATGCAAAGACCAAGGACGAAGCATACATGGAGATTCACAAGCGTCTCCGCGATGGAGATCTCGCTACTGCTGAGAACGCACGTAACTTCGTGCAGTCACTCCTCAAGGAGGATCGTTATGATATCTCTCGTGTTGGACGTTTCCGCTTCAACAAGCGCTTTGGTAAGTCGATGGATGAGAAGGAGCTCGAGCGCCGTACGCTTTCACTCGATGATGTTGCGAGCACAATTGCACACATCGTAACCCTTACTACGACTCCAGATACCCAGCCTGACGATATCGATCACCTCGGATCACGCCGCGTTCGATACGTTGGTGAGCTTCTCGAACAGCGCATCCGCCTCGGCCTTACTCAGATGAAGCGCAATATCCAGGACAAGATGTCTACGGTTGAGCCTGATGTCACGCTCCCTGTATCTTTCATCTATCCTCGCCCGCTCCAGGCTCGTATCAAGGAGTTCTTCACGACTAACCAGCTCTCCCAGTTCATGCAGCAGGAGAATGTGCTCGCTGAAGTCGAGCATCTCCGCACTCTGACGGCCCTTGGTCCCGGAGGTCTTTCGCGTGAACGTGCAGGCTTCGAAGTCCGCGATGTGCATCCATCTCACTATGGTCGTCTTTGTCCTATTCACACTCCTGAAGGTCCGAACATCGGTCTCGTATTGCGTCTCACTATGTATGCCCGCATCAATGACTTCGGCATGATTGAGACTCCATATGCCAAGGTTAAGAATGGCATCATCACCAAGGAAATCGTCTATATGAATGCGCTTGAGGAAGAGAACTTCCGTATCGCACACGCTGCGACCCCATTTGATGAGAAAGGCGCTCTTCAGGTAGATGATATCGAGGTTCGTATCAACGGCAAGCCTGCTATGGCTCACAAGAAGGATGTCGACTATATCGATGTCTCGAGCAACCAGGCATTCTCTATCGCGACCTCACTCATCCCATTTGTGAATCACGATGATGCAAACCGTGCACTCATGGGATCGAACATGCAGAAACAGGCAACCCCATGTCTCGTTCCTGAGGCTCCATTCGTCGCTACTGGCATAGAGAAAAAGGCGGTCTTGGATACCGGACGCCTCATCATTGCTCCAGAAGATGGCGAAATCACCCATGTTGACGCCAAGAAGATTGTCTTCGCATCTAAGAAAGGGAAGAAATATGAATACAAGCTCGTACTCTTCTCGCGAACGAACGGCTTCACAGCTTTCCATCAGCGCCCGATCGTTTCGGTCGGAGACAAGGTCAAGAAGGGAGATGTGCTTGCTGATACCTCTACATCAGAGAATGGCCAGATAGCTCTCGGTCACAATGCGCTCGTGGCGTTCATGTCATGGTCAGGAAATAACTACGAAGACGCTATCATCCTTTCGGAGCGCGTCGTCAAGAACAGCAAGTGGAGCTCTATCCATATCGAAGAGTTCGTAGTTAATGTGCGCGATACCAAGCTCGGACCTGAAGTTACCACGTGTGATATTCCGAACGTTGGTGAAGCAAAGCTCAAGAACCTCACCGAAGAAGGTATCGTCCGCATCGGTGCAGAAGTTCGTCCAGGAGATATCCTCGTCGGTAAGATTTCACCGAAGGGCGAAACTCAGCTCACACCAGAAGAGCGCCTCCTCAGGTCTATTTTCGGTGAGAAGGCTCGCGATGTTAAGGATACTTCCAAGCGCATGGAGAACGGCAAGCGCGGCCGCGTTATTTCAGTCAAGATATTCTCTCGCGAGAAGGGGGACAAGCTCGAATCAGGTATCATCAAGAAGATCTATATCGAGGTCGCCCAGGTCCGTAATGTCTCAGTAGGTGACAAGATGGCTGGACGCCACGGAAACAAGGGTGTTATCTCACGCATTCTTCCAGAAGAGGATATGCCATATATGGATGATGGTCGTCCAATCGATGTGATTCTCACACCACTCGGAGTTCCATCTCGTATGAACCTCGGACAGATTCTCGAGCTCCACCTCGGACTCGCAGCAAGCGAGCTTGGATATCAGGCTATCGTCCCTCCATTCGCTGGAGCAACTGATGCTGAGATCAAGGAAGAGCTCGTCAAAGCAGGATACGATGCTTCAGGTAAGATGAAGCTCCGTGATGGTCGTACGGGTGAACACTTTGCACAGCCTATCGCAGTCGGATACATGTATATTCTCAAGTTGCACCACATGGTGGAGGACAAGATCCACATGCGTTCTATTGGTCCTTACTCGCTCATCACGCAACAGCCTCTTGGCGGTAAAGCCCAGGGCGGAGGTCAGCGTTTCGGAGAAATGGAAGTCTGGGCACTCCTCGGTCACGGCGCAGCTCATACGCTCCGCGAGATCCTCACGGTCAAGTCGGATGATATCGTCGGTCGTTCCCAGACCTTCGATGCCATCGTTAAGGGTGAGCGTCCGAAGGCTCCGAATCTGCCAGCTTCCTTCAATGTGCTCCTCAAGACGCTTCGTGGATTGGCTCTCAATGTCGAACTTACCAACAAGCCTCACGCACAGGAGGAATAACCCATCACCATCATGACTACCATAACCAAGAAATCAATGGACCCGGTACAGTTCGACGCTGTGAAGCTTTCGCTCGCATCGCCTGACAAGATCCTCGAATGGTCTCACGGTGAGATCACCAAGCCTGAGACTATCAATTATCGCACTCAACGTTCAGAGAAGAGCGGTCTCTTCGACGAACGCATCTTCGGACCAGATCGAGACTATGAGTGTTACTGTGGTAAATATCGTGGTATCCGCTATAAGGGTATCGTCTGTGAGAAGTGTGGAGTCGAGATCACCCGCTCGATAGTTCGTCGCGACCGCATGGGTCACATCGAGCTCGCATCGCCTGTATCTCACATCTGGTTCCTCCGTTCAGTTCCGTCACGCATCGGTCTTATACTCGGCATGACGACTGCAGATCTCGAAAAGGTTGTCTATTTCGCTGGCTACATCGTCACCAAGGTCAACGAACATGAGAAGGAGTCATTCCTTAAGGAGCTCGATGCAGAATACAAGAGCAAGCTCAAGACCGCTCAGGACGATAAGACGAAGGAGGCTCTCAAGGAGCTTGTCGTCAATGCTCGCAAGGAGATTGAGAGTCTTGCGCTCGGTATGGTCATGGACGAGGTCACCTATCACAAGTATGCAGTTAAGTACGGGGCCCTCTTCGAGGCAGGTATCGGTGCAGAAGTCATCTATGATCTCCTGAAGCAGATCGATCTCGCCAAGCTCAAGACTGAGCTCGAGGGATATGTCGACAACGCTGGAGCCGCTGACAGGGAGAAGCTCTCCAAGCGCCTCTCGCTCGTCAAGCAGATGATCAAGGCCAAGCTCCGCCCAGAGTGGATGTTCCTCATCCGCATTCCTGTCATCCCACCTGGTATCCGTCCGATGGTCGCGCTCGATGGTGGCCGCTATGCAACATCTGATGTTAACGACCTCTATCGCCGCGTCATCAACCGTAACAATCGTCTTTTGAAGCTCAAGGAAATCAACGCTCCAGAAGTCATTCTCCGCAATGAGAAGCGCATTCTCCAGGAAGCAGTGGATGCTCTCATCGACAATTCGATCCGTCACAGCTCGTCAGCTGGAGCAGCTGCAGCCGCTGCTCAGAAACGCGCTCTCAAGTCGCTCTCTGACAGTCTCAAGTCCAAGCGTGGTCTCTTCCGCCAGAACCTCCTCGGTAAGCGTGTCGACTATTCTGGTCGTTCCGTGATCGTGGTTGGTCCTGAGCTCAAGCTCGACCAGTGTGGTCTCCCAAAGCACATGGCTTTGGAACTTTTCCGTCCATTCGTCATCTCTGGTCTCCTCAAGAAAGAACTTGCGTACAATATTCGCGGAGCAAATCGTCTCATCGATGATGGTGCCAAGGAAGTCTGGGAGATCCTCGAAGAAGTCATCAAGGGCAAGTATGTGCTCCTCAATCGCGCACCTACATTGCATCGTCTCGGTATTCAGGCATTCCGCCCGATCCTGATCGAGGGTAATGCTATCCAGGTGCACCCACTCGTCTGTACAGCCTTCAACGCTGACTTCGATGGTGACCAGATGGCAGTCCACGTCCCGCTTTCTGAAGAAGCTCAGATGGAAGCCAAGGAAATCATGGCATCTGATAAGAACATATTGAAGCCAGGTAACAATGATCCTACAGTTGTTGCTAAGCTTCTCGACATCGTGCTCGGTTGTTTCTGGGTCACCAAGATCATAGACAAGGCTGATACCAAGGCGCCACAGAAGTATTTTGAATCTCCTGAGGCTGCAGTTTTGGCACAGAATTTCAAGGATATAGGACTCCGTGAGGCTGTTAAGGTGCTCGCGCCAAACACTCCGAAGTATGCGAAATTCGCCGGAGGCCTCTTTGAGACTACGGTTGGACGTATCCTTCTCAACAATGTTCTCCCTGAAGATTATCCATTTATTAACGAAGAGGTAGGTCGCAAGCGCATCGCTTCAATCATTGATGACATGGTCACTCTCCATGGTGTCAATAATGTTGCACCGATTCTTGATCGCATCAAATCATTCGGATTCAGCTTTGCCACATTCTCCGGTACAACTTGGGGTATCGACGATATTGTGATCCCACAGGAGAAGTACGCCATCGTCAAGAAGGGTAAGGTGGACGCAGAGCGTGTCACTGGTCAGTTCGAGGAGGGTCTCCTCACTGAGGAGGAACGCATCAGGAAGCACATCGAAATCTGGCAGCGTGCCAAGAGTGAAGTAGAGAAGGTCATCCCAGCATCTCTCGATAAGAATGGATCAGTTTACGACATGGTCAACTCAGGTGCTCGCGGATCCCTCTCACAGATCACTATCATGGCAGGTATGAAGGGTCTCATTGCTTCCGTTTCCGGAGATACGATTGAATTCCCGATTCTCTCCTGTGCTAAGGAAGGTTTGACTCCGATTGAATATTTCATTACTACCCACGGATCACGTAAGGGTCTCACCGACACGGCTCTCAACACGGCTAAGGCAGGATATCTCACACGTAAGCTCTTCGTGGTTGCGCAGGATGTCGTGGTATCAGAGGATGACTGCGGCACCAAGGAAAGCATCATCATCCGCACACAGACTGCATCAGGTATGGCTATCCCTCTGTCGAAGAACATTCGCGGACGCGTCATTGCAGAGACGTTGAAGGGTATGGACGGCAAGACACTCTTTGAGAAGGGACATCTCCTTTCCAAGGCAGACGCACTCGTCATTGAAGAGTCTGGTGCTACTGCGGTCCACGTACGATCTCCGCTCTCATGTAAGACTATCCGTGGAGTGTGCGCACAGTGTTATGGTCTCGATCTTGGAAAGAACAAACTTATCGATCTGGGCGAAGCTGTAGGTACAGTAGCTGCTCAGGCTATCGGTGAACCAGGAACTCAGCTTACGATGCGTACCTTCCATGCAGGAGGAGCTGCATCTGCAGCAGGAGATATCACTGCCGGTCTGCCGCGCGTCGAAGAGATCTTCGAAAAGCGTCGTCCAAGGAACCCTGCAGTCGTCGCATCAGTCGACGGTGTGGTGACCGAGGTCAAGGAGATTGGCAAGGAGAAGGTTATCCGCCTCCTCCCAGAGATCGAGGATACCAAGGGTAAGAAGAAGATTGAGGAAGTTGAGTATGTCTTCCCATATCGCCGTACGGCTTTCGTGAAGATTGGCGACAAGGTCAAGAAGGGTGATCTCCTCACGGATGGATCGGCTGATATCGATGAGGTCTTCGAGTTCGGAGGAGAAGAGCGTGCCAAGGAGTACGTTATTACCGAAGTTGGTAAGATCTACGAGCTCCAGGGAGAGACGGTGTCACGCAAGCACATCGAGCTCATTGTGAAGCAGATGTTCAGCCGCCGCCGCGTCAAGGATGCAGGAGACACGAACCTCACTGAAGGTATGATCGTTGACGATACACATCTCACTGATGAAAATACGGCTGCCAAGGACGCAGGAGGATCTGCGGCCAAGGTAGAGAAGTTGGTAATGGGTATCACCGAGACATCGCTCTCACGCAAATCATTCCTCTCTGCCGCCTCGTTCCAGCACACAACTCGCGTGCTCATTGGTAATGCAGTTCGTGGTGCAGAGGACAACCTTACTGGTCTCATGGAAAACGTCATCATCGGTCGCCTCGTTCCAGCAGGTTCTGGATACAAAGGATCGCCGAAGCGCGCTATGATCGATGCAATCGCACCGACAGAGACCGAATCGGAGGAGTAATAGCTTTGGAAATTATTTATAAACAGATAGGCGAAACACCGCTCGAAGCACTCGAGCGGTTTCGTCGTTTGCGTATAGATGAGTCAGTAGATGCAGAGTCGAAGAAGAAGTGGCAGGAGGCTCCTATGACCTACGCAGGCAGGCTTGATCCTCTTGCGGAAGGGGAGCTGCTCATTCTCATTGGCGACGAATGTAAGAACAAAGAGAAGTATCTCGGACTCGACAAGGAATATGAAGTGGATGTTTTGTTCGGCGTGACTACTGACACATATGATGCGCTTGGACTGGCTACAAAATCTACTGATGTACTCAAGGATTCGAGTGGTGCCCTCGATCGTCTGGATACATCGAAATATGTGGGGAAATTTGAGCAAGAATACCCGCCGTATTCATCGCGTACCGTTGATGGTATTGCATTGCATGAATTAGCGCGTGCCGACAAGTTGCCGCAGGAAATGCCGACCAAAGAGGTGACTATTTATGAGATCGAAGAATTGAAAAGGGAACAGATGACAGGTTTTGAACTCGAGGCGCGTATTGTGGACATGATTGATCGTGTCACTGGTGATTTTCGTCAAGAAGAGATCAAGCGCCGCTGGCAAGAAGTACTCGATGATGGGATATCAGGTGGCGAGCCGTTCGATATTGTGACTATTCGCGTGAAGTGTTCAAGTGGTACCTATATGAGATCGTTTGCGAATAGGATGGGGAAGGATCTGGGGGTTGGGACGATAGCGTTGGGGATCAGGAGGACGAAGATTTTCTTGGAGTAATTTCGGGCCATAAACACAAAAGCCCCCGAAGGGACTTTTGTTTGGTATGCGGTTTTGATATCTCTCCACCCCACCCCGACAATAAATACATTGTAGCCGTTTTAATTTAGTTGTCAATATATTTTTTGTGGACCCGACCGCCCAGTAGGTCAATGTGCTCATTGAGGAGTCGAACCCGCACACCCCAGCTGTCGGGGTGGGGTGGGAGACCGCTCCACGGGCCCACATGGAAGTATTAAACTTCCATGTCTAGAACCATATCAGGTTAGCATGAATGAAATTGTGATTAAGTTATATGTTTTTCATGATGATTTGTATAAGAAAAGTGCCCAACTCTCCGGAGAGAATGGGGCACTTATTGTTTGCAGGAGTTCTTAAACGCTATTACAAGCGCCAAGCTTCCGTTTCCACCGAATGTCGAACTTCCACACTGCAGCAGCAGCGGGAAGTTCGACGCTTGGTACAAGCGCGGCCGTTTGTGGCCAGTTCAGTATATATTTAAAGATCCTTCCTTCGTGACTTTGCACGATCGAGCTCCGTGAGGAACTTCTTGCGGAGGCGGACATTCTTCGGGGTGATTTCGAGATACTCGTCCTCACGCATGAGCTCGAGACCACGTTCGATGGTGAGCTCAAATGGAGGGACAAGCATGAGAGCCTCGTCCTTACCGGATGAGCGCATGTTACTCATAGCCTTACCCTTGGTTGGGTTCACATCCATGTCGTCGCCCTTGGCGGTGTCGCCGATGACCATACCCTCATACACTTCGACCGCAGCCCCGATGAAGAGACGTCCGCGATCCTGGAGGTTCCAGAGGGAGAAGCCGAGAGACTTGCCTGAAGCCATAGAGGTCATAGAACCTGTCTCACGCTTCTCGATATCACCTGCGAATGGCTTGAAGCCGATGACGCGGGATGACATGATGCCCTCACCCTTAGTGTCGATGGTGAAGACGTTCTTGTACCCGAGGAGGCCGCGGGTTGGGATCTCTAGGACGATACGGACCTGATTGCCGTGAGTAGTCATATTGGTCATGACACCCTTCCTCTTGCCGAGAGTCTCGATGATAGCACCAGAGTAGTTCTGAGGGCAGTCGATGATGACTTCCTCGAATGGCTCGAGCTTCTCGCCACCCTCTTCCTTGAAGATAACCTTTGGCTGGGAAACCTGGAGTTCATATCCTTCACGGCGCATGTTCTCGATGAGGATAGCGATGTGGAGCTCGCCGCGGCCGTAGACGGTGAAGAATTCATTTGCAGAGAAGTCCACTTTGAGTCCTACGTTGGTCTCAAGTTCACGCTCAAGACGTTCGCGGATCTGACGACCAGTAACGAAAGTTCCTTCGCGACCAGCGAATGGAGAGTTGTTGACGAGGAACTGTAGGGAGATGGTCGGCTCGTCGACGGTGATAGCGGGGAGCGCCTCGACAGACTCAGTGTCAGTGATCGTTTCTCCGATATAGATATCAGGGAGACCTGCGACGGTTATGATATCACCAGACTCAGCTTCCTTAGTCTCGATACGCTTTTTACCATCAAAGGTAAAGAGTTTTGTGATCTTACCAGTGAATGTCTTACCATTGATATCCTTGACCCAGACATTCTGTCCGTCACGGATGGTTCCGCTATAGATACGGCAAATAGCGAGACGACCGAGGAAGTTGTCATAGCCGAGGTTGAAGACCTGTGCCTTGAGAGCATCACCTGCATTCTTTGCTGCGTTTGCTGGAGGAACATGTTCGAGAACCATATCCAGAAGGGGAGTCAGATCCTTCTTTTCGTCATCGAGCTTCCTCATGGCGACGCCCTGACGTCCGATGGCGTAGATAGTAGGGAAGTCGAGCTGAGCATCATTGGCCCCGAGCTCCATGAAGAGCTCGAGTACCTCGTCATGTGCACGAGTAGGATTTGCGGCAGGCTTGTCGATCTTGTTCAGGATGAGGATAGGTTTGATGCCGAGCTCGAGGGACTTCTTGAGCACGAAGCGAGTCTGTGGCATCGGACCTTCCTGGGCATCAACAACGAGGAGGACAGTGTCGATAGAGCGGAGCACGCGTTCGACCTCAGAACCGAAGTCAGCGTGACCTGGGGTGTCGACAATGTTGATCTTGGTGCCTTTGTACTGGATGGAGGTATTCTTGGCGTAAATCGTGATACCACGCTCCTGTTCGAGGGCGTTGGAGTCCATGGAGCCTTCATCACCATGCCCGCACTGGGTCATAATGGCGTCGGTGAGGGTGGTTTTGCCGTGGTCCACGTGCGCGATGATGGCTATGTTTCGGATATCCATGAAGAAAAAACGTTAAAGTATAAGGAATATGAATGAAAGTACAGTTTACATTATTCGGCCATTTTTGTCAAAATAAGGCCTTAAGTAAGGCCTATCAGCTGATTTTGTATATATTCATATAAAAAACGCAATTCCGAAGAACTGCGTTGGAGTAAACCTGGGACTCAGGCTGTGACAAGCCTTTGTTCGGTAAGTGGACGAGAGAGCCGAAGGATGTGTTGATTGGATTCATCGTCGGCGATGACCTCTTCCATTTCTTGGGTCAAGGTAACCGGCTTGTTTGCCCACTCTTTTTCGAGGCGGGCCATTTCCAGACGGACCGGATGATCCTTCACTACCAGGTTGATGAGACCTTGAGTGCCTGTCCATCGGTCGATATTTCGCACGATCACGATCATTTTGCGGAGCAGAGAATGGCTCTTATGGATGGTACAGACCTCATCGGCGGGAGCTGACTCCATGCCGGGACGCACCAGTGTTCCGTAATTATGCCAACTTGCAACGACAGATCGAACGCTGACATCGTCACGAGTTTGCCCCTCGATCTCCTTTCGTCGGACGACACCTTCGAAGACTTGGCGCAGTGTCGAACAGATGTGGATTGAACGAGTTCGATACCCGGCTTTGCCGAAACAAAGCCGCTGAGATTCGGTCCGAAAGCCGCCGGCAAGACCAATAGCTCGAATCGCATGACGGCTGGGCGGGGGTGTCAATTTTGCCTTCTCTTCCTCGATGCTCTGAAGTGTGGTGCGTATGATCAGATCATCAGGGTAGAAGCCGCCACCGCTGCGTACACCGGTGAAGGTCGCAAGTTCTTGACCGATCCTCGTGCCACGTCGGATGTGGTCGTCGCATAAGCCACTGCTTTCGAGGGCGAGAAACTCCGGACCATACAGCATGGCAAGGAGTTTGAGGATGACTGATTTTCCGCATGCCCGGGCTCCAGTGAGTGCAATGAGCAAGTCTGGGTCCAAGATCAGGGAAGGGTGAGGGGTTCCGTGGGAGTGTGTACCGTTCAAGCTCATAGATGAGCCTCCTTTCGTGGGTTGTGTGTTGACCGCTGGTATTTGATTGAAAACAAAAACAATCCTTTAACTGAAAAGAACTGCCAAGAGCAAGCATATCACACTATAATCATTTGACAATATGTAATTTTGTATACATAAAATCCCCTCCAGCCGGGGCGGGAGGGGAGGCGATGAACTTGAGATTAGGCTGTCGCCAAGGCACCTTGAGGCGAAGTCATGTCGATGGCCTGAGGATGCAGCTGCGTGTGAGCGGCACTTTTGGGCGTTTTCATGCTTTCGAGCCATGTGGCGCGCAGGGCCGATGGCATGTCTGCATAGTGCAGGATGTCGGAAACCGTTTGTGCGGTTGTTGAATCCGGTTCAAGACGGACAAATTGATGAGGCTGTGATTTCCGTGCTTGAAGTTTTGCGAAACGATGTGCGCCGCGAATGACTTGGTGGTGGAAGCTGTTGGCTACATGGACACTTTCGTCAGGGCCGACGTACACGAGTCGTGCATCATCACATACCTGCAAGAGCGGTTTGACCTGCTCGGGCGTATGAGGTGTAGCGATCACGAAGATATGCTCGAGCGCTCCATGAACACGGATGTGTTCTTCAACGCGATGCGCAAGGGCGAGGGCAATGATCTTCGGAGGCGTTCGCTGGCTGATATCCTTGACTCCTCCAGTCAGAAGGCCAAGCAGGAACCGTCCAAAGCTTTTTGCCCGAGGATCGGAGGTTGCTTGAGAATGGAGGATGTCCGGGCCGATATCCCACACGGGGGAGACGCGGCTGTTGAATGCAAGTGCCTTGAGCACGGCGGCGATAGTCTTCTCCGTTTTCTTGGTAGGAGAAGTGATGAATGTCACCGGTACGGTTACGCGGAGCTTCGGTTCGATCAACATAGCTGATTTTGTTTGGTTTGTGTGTGCGTACATCAGCCGTTCCAGAGACCTAATCCTAGGTTCATAGAGTGTTTGGAAAGAACGGCCAGATAGCACAGTAACACATTTTACATAAGTAAGCAACTGGATTTGTGTAGCATCATAGCTTACCCATTGTTACTTCATCATTTCTTCATTTTACCTTGGTATCGTACTGCATATGAACGACACATTACAAACAATACATCAGCACAGTGTACTTTTTGAATCGGAGCCCACTACCGCTACTGAGGCCGTAGATCGACTGCTCGCCTATGCAGTTTTGGTACGGGCGTCAGATGTTCACTATGATCCACTTGAACATACATCGCGTATCCGGTTGCGCATAGATGGACACATGGGTGATGTGTGCATGATATCTCGGAGGCTTCATGAAGAGATTGTTGCACGCCTGAAGATCCTGTCCGGCGCTCGTACCGATATACACGCGATTCCTCAGGATGGCAGATGGAAAACAGATATCGAGGGCAGTTCATACAATATACGTATTTCGTTCATGCCTACATATCATGGAGAGAATGCTGTTCTCCGTATACTACCGGCACGTATACCTGATGAAGCATCTTTTGCTCGTCTCGGGTTCACTCCAGATCATGTACGCTCGATAGACGGTGCTCTTCGACAAGCATCAGGTCTCATACTTGTCGTTGGTCCGACTGGATCTGGCAAGACTACGACGCTTCATGCATGTCTCTCGCTCAAGTCTCGTGAGCCTGTATCAATTATTACGCTCGAAGATCCTGTTGAGTATGAATTGCCACTCGTCAGGCAGGTGCATATACGCCATAGTCATGGGGTTACGTTTGCGTCAGGACTTCGATCTGCTTTGAGGCAGGATCCTGATGTCATTATGGTAGGAGAAATTCGTGATGCTGAAACGGCTCGAGTTGCTATACATACCGCCCTGACTGGCCATCTGGTGTTGTCCACCCTACATACCAATTCTGCTCTTGAGGCTATTCCGCGACTTGTCGACATGGGTATCGATCCATATCTGCTCGCCTCTACCTTGAAGCTGGTCGTGGCTCAGCGTCTTGTTCGTACACTGTGTCGCGAATGTTTCTCTGAAGGGTGTAATACATGTAGGCATACTGGATATGTGGGTCGATCAGTCATAGCAGAGGCGTGCGAGGTCGACGCCGGTATGCGTGAGCGCATTGGTGCCAAGGAGAGCGCGAGTGCAATCCGGGAGTATGCGCGCTCGAATGGATTCCAACCGATGCTCGAAGATGGCTATGAGAAGGTCGAGTGGGGTATCACGACCGAGCAGGAAGTCGCACGCGTACTCTCGGACTGATATCTAATATCCATATCATATGCTCACATTCACAAGAATATCTCATATATGGACGATACGTTGGAGTCGAGAGGAAACCATGCTTTTCATGGAACGGCTCGAGCTGTATATATCTGCAGGCTTGAGCCTCGACAAAGCTCTATCTGTCGTGGAACAGGGGATGTCCTCGGGACGTAGAGTACAGGTCCAAAAGATCCACGATGATATCACGGGAGGATCTACGCTGTCTGTTTCTTTGGCGTCAGTTATAGGCGTCCCACCTTTGTTTGTTGGTATCATCCGACAAGGCGAGGGTACTGGAGGACTTGCTTCGTCGCTTGCAATGGCTCGAAGGTTGATGGAACAACAAGACGACATTAAGAAGAAGATTTTGTCGGCACTCGCATATCCCGCGATCATTGGCACCTTCGCCCTACTTCTCACGATTGGTTTGGTGAAAGGAATCATGCCGCAAATCATACCCATGCTGAAGGGTCTCAATGTTGAGCTACCTCTACTTACGCGTATCGTTATGGCTATCTCTGAAAATATCACTACATATGGAGTATATGGATGTCTCGGAGTTATTCTGGCGTTTGGAACTGCCACAGTGTTGTACAAGAAATTTTACAGATTTAGGAAAGGAGTGCATCGATCGCTGGCGTACATTCCACTTGTTGGTTCGCTGAGTAGAACATTGGCACTTTCAGTATTCTTTCGTTCGTGTGGTTCGCTTATAGACTCAGGCATATCAGCGGTCGCAGCGTATGCTCAGGCTGCGGCAGCGATACCTCTCATACAGCTTGCGGAGGCGATTCAGGCTGAGGGAATGCGTGTGGCCAAGGGTCTTCCTCTCGGGTCGGTCATCGGACACGTGTCTGTGAAGATTCCGTCGTACATACCGCCACTTCTACTTGCTGGTGAAGCTTCGGGTACTTTGGGGGCGTCATTGGTGCGTGCGGCAGATATCATTGATAGAGATATCGATCACAGTCTCAAGCGGCTCACAGCGCTCATTGAGCCGACCATGATGGCTGGTATGGGTGGTGTAGTTGGTGCGATCGCTCTGTCTATAATGATGCCGATTTACGATATCTCGAGGGCGCTACAACATTGATTGATCACCATGCATATGCAAAGTATGAATCAAAAAAATAATTCAGGTTTGATACTTATCGATATTCTTCTGGCGCTTGCGCTCGGAGCGTTTTTTATCGCATGTATCACATACTCATCAGTCAATGCTGAGGAGTTATTTGAGACTGCACGCGAAAGGGACCATGCTCTCGATCTTTATGATGCACATAAGGGTGAGTTTGAAGATATGATGCCGTATGAGTTTCGGAATACGGTTATATCACCAGGTGAATCATTGTCTGGTCGTTTATCGCGCTTAGCTACAACTACCATCGAGGCGTATGCTCATTGGTATGGCAATGATCGGATACAGACAGACATACGCATTCATGCGGATACCAAATTCATGAATCGTGCAGGTCCGATCATGTTCAATGCTGTGCGCAGGTATCCATTCGTGGACACTATGGATTCGGCTGGTACGCCGGTATGTTCTGTCGACTTCGCGAGTAAGGAACGTACGGGTTCTTATGGATTTCAGCATCCTGTGGTAGTTCCTGATCCGGGCATTCGTTTTTCTGAGCCGTCCGCATCGCTGTTGGTTTCGATAGTTCCCATCATGTTGCCGATCGATCCGAGTTTACCGCTTACGGATATGGAAGTCAGAAATAACATCGCATACGTATCTGCAGATTCATCTATCGTCACCGATCCTGATCTTCTTGTGGTAGATATCCGGGATGTGCATGATCCTGGGGTACTCTCGTCGATTCATACAGGACCCGGAATATCTGCGATCACACTTGTGGGGCATAGGGTATACGGAGCGGCTGCAAGCACTGCAGCTCAGCTCCACATCATTCGTTTCGACGCTCTCGATGTTCCTGTGCTTGAAAAGAAATACCAGATACCTTTGCCGTATGCCACAGCAACGCCTCCGATGGCGAGCTCGATCTTTTATGATGCAGATAAGATATATCTCGGAACAGAAAAGTGGGATGGTGAAGAGCTCTCCGTCATTGATGTCACCGATACAGCTAGTATGAAGAGGATGGGAGGGGTTGAAGTTGGCAGTAAAGTCATGGATATTTTCGGAAGGAACAAGAGTGTGTATCTTGCAACTGCCGGTGAACAACAGTTGATGCGCCTGGATAGTATAGAGTCCGGAGATGTGGCGGTTGCTGATAATTTCAATCCCTCCGGCTGGGAACGGCAAGAAGGGAAGTCCATCTCCGTGTTTGAGGATGTACTACGTTTTGGTCGAACGGCAGGAGGATTCAATGTTAAGCGAGATCATGAGCTATTCGTTTGGGCTACCTCTACAATTCATACTGGTTCAGTGGGATCGCTGAAAGATTCTGGGTACGCGTCCAGTGATATTCCCGGAGGTATCTACGGACTTGTGGCTGACCGTTCGTACCTGTATGCGGCCAGTAGGGCGACTGACAAGGAGTTCCGAATATTCTCTCATTCGGCCTCAGCGAGCACATCTGCAGCATTCTTGTTGCCCGCTGCGCCCCAGATGCTGACTTGTGATGGGGACAAGCTCTATATCCTAGCGGCAACGGCACCCATGATCTATCAAGTATCATTCAAATGAAGAATACTCGATCAACATATTGGCTAACTCGAAAAGGTGTGACTTTGGTTGAAGCGCTGATATATGCATCGCTCCTTTCATTTTTGATGGCGAATACTATCAGTTATGTCTACGCGATTCAGAGCCGCAACAACTCCCTCATGGACTCGATCAATTATGAGTATAATCATGAATAGTAGAAAACTCGGTGGCTTCATCGCCACGACAGCAGTGATCCTACTCTCTACGGGCTGTCTGATTTTTGCGCTCGTTGTTTCGGCAGCATCTATGTCTTATGCGGATACAGTGGCGCGCAGGGAATACCGGATCCAGAAGGAGCTCAATCGTCGTGCATGTGCAGATACTCGTGAGCTCGTGCTTGCCAAGGATTATTTTTTCGTAGGTAGTACGACTATTGCGGAGTTTGACTGTGTCATTCAGAGGTAGGTCGATATGCGCTATAATACCCGGACTATGGCTTTCACTGTCAAAACTCAATCTTTCGAGGGGCCTCTCGATTTGCTTCTCGATCTTATCGAGAAGCGCAAGCTCTTCATTAGCGATATCTCTCTCGCCAAGGTTACCGATGACTTCATTGCCCATGTTCGCCAATTTGAGCATATGCCGATGGGGGAGTCGGCTCACTTCATCTTGATTGCCTCGACACTTCTTCTCATTAAGTCCAAATCATTGTTGCCGGAGTTGAGCCTAACTGAAGAAGAGAAGGGTGATATTCAGGACCTTGAGATGCGCCTCAAAATATTCAAGCGGATCAAAGAAGCTGGCGCGCATGTCCAAAAGTTGTTTGGAACTGAGATGATATTCCCCCAATCAGCCTCACGTCCAGTTCAGCCTGTGTTCGCACCTGCGCCCGAGCTCACTCTCGAAAAAGCCCTCTTCTCTCTCAAAGATCTGATCAACCGTCTTCCAAAAAAGGAGAGCTTGCCCAAGCATGTGGTCCAGAAGGTCATCAGTCTCGAAGATATGATCGGAACACTAACAACTCGTATTACGAGCAGTTTGCGCATGAGCTTCAAGCAGTTCACTGGTGAGCACAAAGGTGAGAAGGTCAATGTTATCGTCAGTTTTCTGGCCATGCTCGAGCTGGTTAAAGAGGGGGTTTTGCAGGTGACTCAAGAGCGAGACTTCGATGATATACATATGGAGACCAAGGATGTTGGTGTGCCGAGGTATTGATCCATGTATGACATCGTGAGCATTTTCACCTATAATTGACTATATGAATCTCTCCGCCCAACTCGAGGCTGTCCTCTTCTGGAAAGCAGAGCCTGTTTCGGTGAAAAAGCTCGCATCTCTTTTGGGTAGTGATGTAGAGGCAATCAATGCTGGTTTACAAGACTTAGAAAGTGCCCTGAAAGGTAGAGGGTTGACGCTCGTGAGAACAGATGATGAGGTCATGCTCGGCACGGCCAAGGAGATCTCTGCGTTGATCGAGCAGCTCACCAAGGAGGAATTGACGCGGGATCTGGGTAAGGCAGGGCTGGAGACCCTCTCGATAATTCTTTATCAGGGGCCGATATCGCGCGCTGACATTGATTATATTCGCGGAGTAAATTCGCAGTTCATCGTGAGGAATCTGCTCATCCGTGGCCTCGTCGAACGTGTTGAGAACCCCAAGGATGCACGAAGCTTCTTGTACAAGACTACATTGCAGTTGCTTTCGCATCTCGGCCTTCCAAAAGTCGAGGAGCTCCCCGAATACGAACAAGTCAGGCGGGATATTGAAGGGTTCAAGATGGGTCAAGCACCTATACACGCTCTAGAATCTACTCAAGATGCGGTAACCAAGGACCAATAACTGGAATGTCACCTGCAACCGCAAAAATTGACCGGTTTTTTCTCATTTCAGTCGCCGCCTTAACAATTGCGGGATTTGTCATATTCCTTTCCGCTTCCCTTGGGCTCCTTGCGCAGGATGATATCAGTTTCAGTTCTGTTGCTCTCAAGCAGGGTATCAGTCTCATGATCGGTATTGCTGCCTTCTGGGGATTTTCTCGTTTCAACTATCACGGGCTCCGTAAGTATGCTTTCTTCATTCTCGTTGGAGCAGTGATCGTCAACCTACTTCTTTTCATACCAGGACTCTCTCTCCATCATGGAGGTGCTGCACGCTGGATCGATATCGGGTTTGTTTCTTTTCAACCGTCCGAGTTTCTCAAAATTGCCTTCATCATATATCTTGCCGCATGGGCACATTTTGCAAAAGACAAGATTGCCAGTTTCAAGTTTGGTCTGCTCCCGTACCTGCTCCTAATGGCAGTCTTGAGTGCGCTTCTTCTGGCACAATCAGACACTGATACACTCGCCATCATTGGCTTCACTGGCATCGTCATGCTCTTTATTTCCGGGTTACCGCTCAAACATATTGGCCTCGCGTGTTTGGCTATGATCTTTGTCATCGCAGGGGTTCTATTCTTCCGTCCGTATGCCCTCGAGCGTGTGAAGACCTTCATCAATGATGGGAGTGACACATTAGGCGCGGGATATCAGGTCAATCAATCGCTCATTGCTATCGGTTCGGGTCAATGGGCCGGCCGTGGTTTCGGTCAAAGCGTACAGAAGTTCGGCTACTTGCCTGAGCCTATCGGTGACTCGATATTTGCGGTAGCTGCAGAAGAATTCGGTTTTCTCGGTAGTCTCGTGCTACTTGCGCTCTATGTCGCATTGGCAGTTAGTTGTTTCCGTATTGGCACTCATACCCACGACCCATTTGGATCTATGTTGGCAATAGGACTTGCAGTTCTCATTATCGTGGAATCGTTCATGAACATCAGCGCGATGCTTGGTATCATTCCGCTCTCTGGGTTGCCGCTCTTGTTCGTGTCTCATGGAGGTACGGCCTTGATCATCATTCTAGCCGCGTCGGGCATGGTTGCCAATGTGTCGAAATATTCGAGGTAATGATATAATCCCCACATGAAAATCCTATTTACCGGAGGAGGCACAGGAGGCCATTTCTATCCAATTATTGCCGTCGCCCAAGCTCTACGCGCCAGGATCGCCGAACGCAAGATCATTGCGCCGCAGTTCTACTATATGGCGCCGACCAAGTACAATGCCCGCGCGTTGTTCGACAACGAGCTTGAGTTCGTGAGCGTCTCTGCGGGCAAAATGCGCCGCTATTTCTCACTCCTCAATCTTACAGATGTATTCAAGACAGTATTTGGTTGTATATCAGCCGTTAGTAGCTTGTTTCGCATATATCCTGATGTGGTATTTGGCAAAGGAGGATATGCGAGCTTCCCGGCACTCTTTGCCGCGAAACTTCTCAAGATACCGGTCATCATTCACGAGTCGGATAGCAAGCCGGGGAGAGTCAATGTGTGGGCTGGCAAGTTCGCCAAGAAGATTGCTATCTCATACCCTGATGCTGCCCAGTACTTCACCAAGAAAGAGGGGGTTGTAGCCCTTACAGGATGTCCCATCCGGAGCGAGATAGCTCAACCACTTTCCAACGGGGCTCATGAATTCCTTCAGCTTGAGCAGAATGTTCCGGTTATCTTGATTCTCGGAGGATCTCAGGGTGCAGCTTCGATCAACGACGCTATCATCCAAGGTTTACCGGAACTTCTCAATAGATATCAGGTTATCCATCAGACGGGACGAGCAAATCTCGATGAAATCAAGCAGACGAGCTCGGTGTTCCTCAAGGATCATCCGTATGCATCCCGGTACCATCCTTTTGACTATCTCAATGAACTCGCGCTCCGTATGTCCGCTGGAGTCGCTGATGTTGTAGTTTCGCGAGCCGGGTCTACTATCTTCGAGATTGCAGCTTGGGGAGTACCATCGATCATCATCCCGTTGCCGACGGAGATCAGTCATGATCAGACCACCAATGCATTTGCGTATGCTCGGACTGGTGCGGCTTCTGTCATAGAGCAGAACAATCTGAGTGCTCACATCGTGATAGGGGAGATTGACCGTATCACCAATTCTGCGAATATCAAGGAGACTATGAAAAAGCAGGCTAAGGCATTTGCTCGGTTGGACAGTGCGACTGTTATTGCAGATGCGATTTTGGATATAGCTCTAGAACACGAGAAATAAATCTAGTCAATGTTCATCCACAGTATCTCTGGGGGATAAGTGTGCTATACTATCAATCTAAAACTGTCGAATTTTAATAAGTTAACAATCAACATATAAACATATGAATCCAGAACAGAGCGGCATCAAGGCGTGGCAGTGGGTCATCACAGCCATCGTCATTATCGCCCTTATCGTCATTGGTATCATGGTGTTCGGTAATAAGGGAACCGACACCACGAATCCAGACGGCAACACTCCAGTCGACACAAGCGGCGGAGCGGCTACTGAGGTCAATCGTATCGTCATGTCAGACCAGTATCCAGGTAACGTCGTCTATCTCTCATCAGTCCAGCTCGCCAATGGCGGATGGGTTGCTGTGCACGCAGACAAGAATGGTCAGCCAGGTGATGTGATCGGCTCAATGTACTTTGAGAAGGGTATCAATCCAGGCAAGATTACTCTCACCAAGTCTACAGTTGAGGGAGGTATCTACTACGCTATGCTCCACGCTGATGATGGAGACAAGGTATTCGATGCTACCAAGGATCTTCCTATCAAGGACTCAAGGGGCAATGTTATCATGAAACTCTTCCGTGCTTCATCTGCTGTCGGAGCAGGTATCAAGGGATAGTTCACGACCAGATCGATAGTATTTCACAAAAGAGTCGCCGCATGGCGACTCTTTTGTTATACTAGAGAGAACATGTCCAAGTCTGTCTATATTACACGCGTGATTCCTGATATTGCAATCAAGATGCTCCAGGAAAAGGATTATATCGTTGATATTTATTCGAAAGATCGCGTACCGAGTCAAAAGGAACTCGTCAAAGCTCTTCAAGAAAAACCATATGATGCAGTCATCTCTCTTTTGACTGACAAGATTGACGCGACTATATTCGATGCGGCTCCCACAGTAAAGCTCTATGCAAACTATGCCACAGGATATGACAATATTGATGTAGCTGAGGCCAAGAAGCGGGGCATACAGGCTGCGAATACGCCTGGAAACTATGCATACACGATCGCTGAGCATACACTCGCGCTCATGCTCGGTCTGACTACCCGCATTGTGGAGGGGGACGACTTTGTGCGTGCCGGAAAGTACAAAGGCTGGTCTCCCATGAATCTGGTCGGTACCGATCTCCAAGGAAAAGTACTCGGACTCATTGGTGCAGGGAGGATAGGGGAACGTGTGGCGCATCATTGTTACCGTGGCTTTGACATGGAGATTGTCTATCATGACCTCAATCGGAATGAGACTCTTGAGCATGACTACAAGGCTCGCCGTGTCGAGACTGTGGAAGAAGTCCTCGTGCAGTCAGATATTGTTAGCCTGCATGTACCTCTGCTCGAATCGACCAAACATCTCATGAATGATATCAGGCTTGGTATGATGAAGCCGACCGCATTCCTCATCAATACATCACGTGGTCCAGTCGTCGATGAGAACGCCCTGGTTCAAGCTCTACAAAATGGCACCATTCGTGGCGCCGGTCTTGATGTTTTCGAGTTCGAGCCCAAGCTCGCCCGTGGTCTCGCCAAGCTCCCCAATGTCATTCTCACGCCTCACATCGCCTCTGCTCGTGAATCTGCTCGTACGGAGATGGCGAAGGTTGCAGCACAGAATGTAATCGCATTTCTGGAGCAAGGGACGGTGAAGAATAGCGTCATTAAATAGGGGAGTATCATCTATTTACTTTCTAAAAAAATCGTGATACAGTTTTGGTCAGGTGGTTTTGGAACATCAGTTTGACAGTTGAATAGACTAAGAATTGGAGGATACCCATATGGATTTAGACATGGATTTAATAAAGTCCGTAGGCGTTGTTGTACCCTTTCTGGTTGTAATAGTTGTGGGAATCATGCTCATGGGACGCCGCGAAAGCACAGATTCAGAAGACAATCGGAACATTATAACCGAAGATCAAAAAGAGGCATGGTTGGCCCACTGCGTCGCACTGGATGAGTGGTATGAGGCGAATAAACGCAGATTTACTCGTTCCGACCTTAATTCAAAACAGATCAAGATACTCTACGCTTTTGCTGAGGTTTTGGACTACAGCTCGCGATTGGAATTGTGGCAGCTTCTCATGATCTGGGATTGGGATGAAACAGGGCCCGACAGGTTAAGGTTCGATGTTGATTTTGAGAAGATGAGGAGTAGGGGTCTCCTGATTCAGAGTGGCGGGTGCACTTCCTTGCCGCAGATGCGCCGCAAGTGGATACTTTCTCAAAAAGGCAGAAACCTTTTGTTAAAGCACAAAATCATTTGATGGATACACGGGTGCGAGGTGTTAACGGTATACAAAGTCTTGTGTGCCGTTTTTTTATTATCTGTGCATAATATGTCTTTTTTCGACTCTGAGCCGGATTTTTCCCTATGTCAATAATTCTTCCAGTGCACCCATTTTCTGCTATACTATCCCTCATGGAACCTAAGAAAGTCATTACCCGTTTCGCCCCATCCCCAACAGGCTATTTCCATGCCGGTTCATACCGCACAGCGCTTTTTTCGTGGATATATGCCCGTCAAAACAAGGGTAAATTTATCCTGCGTATCGAGGATACGGACAAGGAACGCTCCAAGAAAGAATATGAAGAGAATATTGTCGAAAGCCTCAAATGGCTCGGCCTTGAATATGATGAGTTTTATCGTCAGTCAGATCGCACAGAGATCTACAAGAAATACATCCATCAGATGATTGAGTCGGGTCATGCATATATCTCTGACGAGTCCGCGAAGAATGAGGAGTACGCCAAAGCCGCTGCAAAAGAAGGCAAACAGGTCGACGTCGGCCAGCTCCGTTCCAGTGTCATTCGTTTCAAGAATCCCAACAAGAAAGTTGTCTTCGACGATATCATTCGCGGACGCATTGAGTTTGATACGACAGAGCTCGGTGATTTCGTGATCGCCAAGAGTGAGGATGAACCAGTTTTCCATCTGGTCGTTGTCATCGATGATCATGAGATGGGCATCACTCATATCATCCGTGGTGAAGATCATATTTCCAATACTCCTCGGCAGATCCTCGTATTCGAGGCTATAGGTGCTCCTGTACCACAGTATGCTCATATTCCACTCCTCTTGGCAGCTGATAAGTCCAAGCTTTCTAAGCGTAAGGGTGCAGTTCCAGTCAGCGAATATCGGAGTAGGGGATACGTCCGTGAAGCTATCGTCAACTACCTTTCCCTCCTTGGATGGCATCCATCGGATGATAGGGAAGTGCTCACGACTGATGAAATTGTTGCTCAGTTTTCGCTCGATCGTGTACAAAAAGCTGGTGCTGTTTTTGATGAAGAAAAACTTCGCTGGTTCAATCGTCAGTATATTCTCACGATGTCTGAAGCTGATTTTGTTGAGCACGCGGTTCCATTCTTACCTGAATGGATCGTCCCCAAGAGCGACGTGTTCAAGAATTTGATTCCTGTTCTCCGCGATAAGATCACTACATTTGCCGAAATCTCAACCATGCTTGCCGCCACTGGTGAGCTCGCTTTTGTGCACAGTCTCAAAGAGTACGCGCCTGAAATGTTGCTCTGGAAGAAGAATCCCGATGCCAAGGTTGCTGCGACGCATCTTTCTGCTGTGCTCCAGTCTATTTCTGGAGTGGATGCTGGGGGATTCACAGCTGAAAATATCAAAGCGAGCATTTGGACCTATGTAGAAACCAACGGCAAAGGCGACGTGCTTTGGCCGCTTCGTATGGCGCTTACGGGACAAGAAAGATCACCGGATCCATTCATATCTGCTGCAGTGCTCGGCAAAGACGAATCAGTGAAAAGGATCACAGCTGCTCTTAATAAAATCAGCTGATGATGCAGACCCGCGTAGCAGCATGGATATCCGCATGCGTTCTGGCATCATTCTCGCTACTCCTCGCATTCTCTGTGTCTGCCCAGACTGCTGCAGATCTCCAGTCCAAGATCGGCCAGCGTGCAGAAGACATCAAGGCTCTCGAAAAAGAAATTGCAGGATACCAGAAACAGCTCGATGAGATCGGTACACAAGTCTCGTCACTTTCTGCTACCGTCAAATCTCTCCAGCTTACACAGAAGAAGCTTGAAGCTGACATCAAAGTTACAGAGAACAAGATCGTAGAGAAAAACATTCAGATACAACTACTCAGCTCTCAAATATCCGACAAGCAAGAAACAATATCTGATGATCGTAGAATCATCGCTCGATCATATGTGAGCGTCAATGAACTTGGAAGTAGATCATTGCCCGAGCTCCTCCTCTCTGAGAAGTCGCTCTCGGCGGCCTGGGGTTCGCTCGATAGCATCGCTGCTGTGCAAAAAGGCCTTGTAGACCGTATCGCCAGCTTGGAGAATGCGAAGGCAAATCTTGAGGTCAACAAGAAGGCCACTGAGAAGGCCAAGGCTGAGCTTCTGTCCCTCAATAGTCAGCTCAAAGATCAGCGTAGCGTCGTGCTCGGTACCGCCAATCAGCAGAAGCAACTTCTCGATGATACCAAGCAGTCAGAGGCAAAATATCAAGCTATGCTCGCTCAAAAAAAGAATCTCAAAGAACTCTTTGAGAGGGAAGTGCTTGATCTCGAATCCCAACTCAAGTTGACCATAGATCCGGCCAGTATCCCCCACACCGGTTCTGGAGTTTTGTCGTGGCCGCTCGATGCTATCACCGTAACGCAGTATTTCGGCAATACACCGTTCGCTACGGCCAATTCCCAGATCTACAACGGCAAGGGTCATACTGGTGTCGATTTTCGAGCTTCCATCGGTACACCGATCAAGGCATCGCTCTCCGGTACTGTTGTCGGCGTCGCCAACACTGATATCATTCCGAGCTGCTATTCCTATGGCAAATGGATCATGATCAAGCACGGGAATGGCTTGTCGACCCTATATGCGCATCTCTCACTGCAGAGTGTCTCTGTTGGCCAGCAAGTCGTCACGGGACAGATCATCGGCTACAGTGGCAATACGGGCTATACGACTGGCCCGCACCTCCACTATGGTGTATACGCGACTGAAGGTATACGAATCACCAAGCTTGCACCTGGCATGAGCAAGAATTGCTCGGGAGCTACTATACCGCTTGCCGACTTCAAGGCTTACCTGAACCCACTGTCATATCTCTAGCTGTGAATAACTCACAGGCTCAACCAGTTGAATGTGCGGTACAATTGTTCTATGAAAAGAATCAATCGTAACAATAAAGGTCTCGTGCGTACGGTCGTCATTATCGTGATTGCGCTCCTGGTGTTGAGCTACTTCGGCTTCAGTATCCGCGACATCGTCAATTCTCCGGCAGGGAGGGATAATTTCTCGTATGCTCAAGAGGTTATGATCAATGTTTGGGACAACTATCTCAAGAAGCCCGTTTTGTATCTCTGGAATGATATATTCTTAGAATTGATCTGGGAACCGGCCATCGAGAATCTGAAGAAGATAAAGGATGGGGAACCAGATAGTTTGAGATCCAGTGCGCCGAAGATCTCACAACCGCAACGGATACCAGATTAAGAAATAAGAACAAACCAAGGCCCTTAACGGGCTTTTGTTTTAGCCTAGCATAGTGCGTTAATGTATATTGTGCGACATGGTATCGAAAAGAAGAATACTGCACAGGATCGGTGCCGGGATAATTTTCCACTCCTCTTCCCTACGGGCACTGTTCGAGCGTAACGCAAAAGTCCTCACGAAATATCCGTGAGGACTTTTGCTTCTCTAGTGGTAATCGATCTTACTTTTTCGCCAAAGCGATGTCTCCATTCTTATTCCAACACGGAGCTGACGCTGACCAAGGCTTGAGTCCATACTTGCTGTAGAGGTATTTCGCGTATGCGACGTTCCCTTCAGTGGTATAGATGTCGAGTCCGAGCTTCTTGGCGGTCTCGCCATGGAAGTATTCGTTGATCTGCATCACGCCGATATCATCAGCGACAGCACGTCCGCGGATAACTTTACCGTTCTTATCGAACTGGCGGTACTCCGATTCACAACGCGCAACCTCAATGAGGATGGGAGCGTCGAAGTATTCCTGCTGGAGATATGATTGGATCTGCTTTGAGTCTGTGAATGAGCGAGCTTCGGTTGTCGTTGCCTGTTCAGTATCCGTAGCTGCGTTAATCGTTTCAATGTGATTATCGCTGTGTCCGGAACCGTAGAGGGATGACATGAGGAACATCACACCAGTTGTAAGTTCAAGCATAATACAATTAAAAAAACGAATGAAGTAACCATGAGATTACCTATTCGCTCTTGTACAACAAGTATAGCATCTTATAGCCCCAAAGTCAATACCCTGAGTGCTGTAATATGGCTCAACAGAGCCATATTTTACACTCAATATACCCTTATTTAGAGCCATATTACGGGATTTGTACTTAGATTGCCCTTAAAATATGGCTCTAAATATAGGGATGGCAAGATACCGTGGGATTTAAGTGGAGACAGAGGAGGGTATTGACCAGAATTGTGCTCCCCTGCCCTCACCACTGCTCGTAGAGGGGTCATTTGGGCCTAGGGTAGGCTATTTTCTTGTAATTTTATGAGCCCTGTGTTATATTACCGGGACAAAACTAATAGCAATCCCTAGAAATTTCCCACTACTATGGCACATAAGAAAGCCGCAGGTACCACAAAAAACGGTCGAGATTCAAACCCAAAATACCTTGGGGTTAAGGTCAATCATGGCCAGAAGATCACCGTCGGTCAGATCATTCTCCGCCAGCGCGGTACCACTACCCTTCCAGGTACCAATGTAGGTGTCGGCAAGGATCACACCCTCTTCGCACTCAGGGATGGTGTCGTTTCGTATGGTACCAAGCGTAAGACATCTTTCAATAACGATATCGTCAGGAAGAACATCGTTCACGTCAAATAAGACTGAAATACGATATCAAAAAAGAGGCTTCGAAGCCTCTTTTTTGTTTTTGAGGGAATATCTGAGTGAGAGGGATTCTATTTGCCCTGAATGACGATCTTGAGCTTGGCTGACTTCCCTGCAGCTTTGACCTCTATGGTGTGCTCACCGACAGCCTTGAGTGGATGTTCGAGCTCGATGAATGATGGGGCGATCTGGAGGCGAGTCTGCTTCTCGATCTCTTTTGCGATCTCTTCTTTGTGAAGACCAGCGAAGAGGTGGCCCTTCTCATTGGCCTTACCGATGATAGTAACAGTGATATCCTTGAGGCCTTCGATATTCTTGACGATGAGCTCTTCCTGTACTTTGCGCTCACCTTCTGCCTTGGCACGCTCAGTTTCGAGGCGCTTGAGTGCGTCAGGAGTTGCTGCAATAGCGAGCCCTTGAGGTATGAGCAGGTTGATGCCGTAGCCGTCGCTCACGGTCTTGGTCTCATATTTCTTGCCGAGCTTAGCTACATCTTTCAAAAGGATGATTTTCATGGGTATGGTGGTTCGGTTATTTCGGGTATATGTTTGATACTACTGGGTCGCGTTCAATATTTCAACTGCCTTAGCCATCTGAGGGTCGTACTTGGCTGCAACATCCTTCTCGGTGACTTCTACCTTGTAATCTGGCTCGAGGCCGTCATGAGAGAGGTTGTGACCCTTTGGCGTGAGCCAGCGAGCGATGGTGATCTTGAGCGAGGTGTCTGGAGTGATGGAAACGAGCTGTTGGACCGATCCTTTGCCGAATGTTTTCATACCAACGATCTTTGCTACTCCATTCTCCTGAAGAGCTCCAGCTAGAATCTCCGATGCCGAGGCTGATCCGGCGTCTGTCAGGATGATCATGTGGAGGTTGTCATTGAATATGTCGTACCCCTTGCTGCGGTATACCTTTGGTTCGTTGTTGTTGCCGAAATCCTCAGTCACGACTGTTTTACCGGGAGCCAAGAACCATGAAGCCATATCCCAGGCCGCATCGAGATATCCACCTGGATTGCCACGAAGGTCGAGAATGAGCTTGTCATTGCCTGAAAGGATGAACTCACGGAGCGCCCCTCTGAAGAGGTCTGCCGAGTGAGCAGTGAAGCTATAGAGGCGTATAACGAAGATACCACTTTCCTTGGTGCTGGTTTCCAAGGTCGGGATGTCGATAATGTCACGAACGAGGGTGCGTACGACAGGTTTGGTCGCTCCTTGTGGCAAGAAGGTGATCTTGACTGGTGTTCCCTTCGCTCCGCGGATAAGCTTCACTGCAGCATCGACAGGCATGTCCACGGTGCTCTGTTCTTCTATTTTGAGTATAAAGTCCCCTGTTTTTACTCCTGCGCGTTCTGCAGGGCTGTTCTTAATTGGAGCTACAACTTGGAGCTGCTTGTCTTTGATGCCGATTTCCATGCCAACACCTTCAAAATTGCCGGATATGTCCTCTTGGAACATCTTGGCCTCTACAGGTGGGAAGAATACGGTATACGGGTCGCCATATGAGGAGGCAAGACCTTGTATGGAGCCCCAGACACGCTGTTGGGCTGAAGTGCTCGCTGCAGCTACGTACTTTTCGTCGAGGGCATGCCACGCCTTCCAGAAAGGTTCGAATTGCTCGTCACTGACGGCGCTAGTATCGACTACGCTCGTATTTCGAGGATTCTCCCCTCCTCCGACGTAGACACCGATGAAAAATGCAAATATAACTGCGGGCAATCCGATGAGGAACAGCACCAGCTTTCGGTCTTGGGTATTCATGTGGGGGTATTATCGCATAACTCGAAACGATTTGCTACAATAAGCCTTATGATCACTCACCATACGTCGAAAGGCCTCATTTGGCTCGATGTCTCAAATCCTGATACTGAAGAAATCGCTGGTCTTATCAAACGCTACGATCTCCACCCGCTTGTAGGCGAAGAGCTCAAAAGCTCCTCTTCCCTCGCTAAGATAGATTTCTACAAGGACTATATCCTCGTTGTACTGACACTTCCGGTTCGTATCCGCAACAAGAAGAATGATGCCTACGAAATCGTTGATCGTGAGGTTGATTTTGTCATTGGCAAGAATTTTCTCATCACCTCTCGTTTTGATACCATCGAGCAGTTGGAGTATTTCGGCAAAATATTTGAGACCAACTCGATCATCAATAAGGAAGAAAAGATTGACCATGCCGGCCATCTCTTCTACTACATGGTCAAGCGTATCTATGCGGGCATGTGTGAGGACTTGGAGAATATCAAAGATTCTTTGATCAATGCTGAAACCCGTATCTTCGGAGGGGATGAACGCAAAATGGTCGAGGCTCTTTCAGGTCTGAGTCGCGAGCTTATTGATTTCAAGCAAACAGCGCGTGTTCATGAGGAGATCTGGCAAGAAATGGTTGCTTATGATGAGACTTCCCTCTTCGGAAAGGAGTTCACGGTATACATGCGCGATATTCGTGACGAGTTCAACCGTATCCGTGAGCTGATTTCCAATTCCCGTGAACTTCTTGCTGACCTCCGTGAGACCAATGACTCCCTCCTTAACACGAGGCAAAACGAGATTATCAAGCGTCTCACCCTGGTGGCATTCATCTTTCAGCCGGCGACCTTCATTGCGGCACTCTTTACAATTCCAGCTCTCAATGTTCCGCTCATCGAGCACGGCATCGGTTGGTATGCTATCTTCCTCTTCATGATCGTGATCAGTGCAAGTATTTGGTGGCTGTTCAGGAAGAAGAGGTGGCTCTAGAACGTATGGAAATAAAACTTTACAATACCCTGTCCCGTTCACTTGAAACATTCACACCACTCAAAGATGGTGTGGTTTCTATGTATCATTGTGGCCCGACGGTATATGACTATGCGCATATCGGAAATTTGCGTGCATATGTTTTCGCGGACATTTTGAGGAGAACATTTGAGTACAATAAATTCTCAGTAAAGCAGGTCGTCAATATTACCGATGTGGGTCACCTGGTCACTGATGGTGATGATGGTGAAGACAAGATGACCAAGGCACTCAAAAGAGAAGGTAAACCTCTTTCGCTGGAAGCAATGCGTGAAGTGGCAACATTCTACTTTGAGAGATTCACTGATGATTTGAAATCTCTCAATATCGAAACTCCGCACGAATTCCCTCGCGCTTCTGATCATATCGCAGGTGATATTGAGATCATCGAGAAATTGCAGGAAAAAGGTATCGCCTATACGACAAGCGATGGTGTCTATTTTGACATCTCCAAGTTTCCTGCATATGGCAAACTCGGAAATATTTCCTTGGAATCTCTCAAAGATGGTAGTCGTGTCGCGGTGAATCCTGAGAAGAAGAGTCCTGCCGACTTCGCTCTCTGGAAATTCGATGCCACACTCGGCTGGGATGCTCCATGGGGTAAAGGATTTCCGGGATGGCATATCGAATGTTCGGCGATGTCGCGTGAATTTCTCGGCCAGCCATTTGATATTCACACAGGTGGTATAGATCACATTCCCGTGCATCATAACAATGAGATCGCCCAGTCAGAGGCGGCATACGACGCTCCGCTGGCGCACTATTGGATGCATGGAGCATTCGTCACGATGAATGATGGCAAGATGGCAAAATCAGCTGGTGGTTTTGTGACCCTCAAGACCCTCGAAGATGATATGGTATCCCCGCTCGCCTATCGCTACTGGCTTTTGACCGCCCACTATAGATCTCCGGTGAATTTCACGCTGGAAGCCGTCCGTGGGGCTCAAAATGCCCTCATAAAGCTCATGACTGCAGTCAGTAACCTTCCAGAGGGGGGAACGCTTGTAGCTGGCTATGGTGAGCGTTTTAGGGCATCAATAAACAACGACCTGGGAATGTCGCAGGCGATCGCCTTGATCTGGGAACTGCTGAAAGACACCGCTGTTGCCGATACAGATAAGCGTACAACGATATTGAACTTCGATCGCGTATTGGGACTGAAGCTCGGTTCCCTTGCTCCTGTGGAAGAAGAAAAGGTTCCTGAAGAAATACAAGCTCTTGCTGATGCGCGTGAAGAGGCACGCAAGGCAAAGGAATGGGAAAAGGCGGATGCCCTTCGTATCGAGATTGAGAACCGTGGGTATGTGGTGATGGATACGGCAGGAGGAATCAAGATTTTGAGTAAGTAGGGATGTACTGAAGGTTTCAGACATCTAATCTAGCACTGCCAGGCTACTCGCCTCTATTTTGTCTTCAATATCTGCGAGCCGTGAATATATGCGAGATTCTGCGGCGTCGATGCGCTCCTCGAGCCGTTCGAAACTGCGTGCGATGGATACGGCGATGTCATCGCTATTTTTGTATACGATACGCTCGATGAGTTCGAGGTCTTTTGTGTCGAGAGACATGGTGCTATGCGTTACTGTTAATATGCAGAGCGTACCAGCTCCCTATCAAGGAGTTATGAAAAAACTATAGAGGATCAATGATGGCTCATGACCCTTAGATCACTCCTATTGTCTGTTTTATCTCAGCTAGTTTCTTGTCAGCCTTGTCTTTTGCTTTGAATGCTCCTTCAGCGAGGATTTTGAGTACAACCTCTTCATTCATGGCGAGCTCTGCACGTCTCTCTCTTAGTGGTTTGATGAAAGTGTCGATATCCTCGATGAGTGCTTCCTTAAGAGCTTTGTATTTGCCCGCGTGTTCCTTGTAGAGGGGTTCCAAGTCTGACTCAGGGCGGAAGAGCTTGTGGATGTTGTACACGTTCGTTGGAACATCTCCACTGGAATCAGTCACGATGCTCATGACAGCCTTGGTGATCTCCTCGCGAGTTGCGAAGAGTGGGATGGTATTGTTGTAACTCTTGGACATTTTCTTACCATCGATGCCAGGAACGGTTGCTACATGTTCCATGATGAGAGGTTCAGGAAGTTTGAAAGTTTCTCCTTTGAAGATATGGTTGAACTTGAGTGCGATGTCGCGGGCATACTCGACATGCTGTTTCTGATCTTGACCTACTGGTACTACATCCGCGTCGTAGAGGAGGATGTCTGCCGCCATGAGGACGGGATAATTGAACGTGCCGACATTGATCTCTTTGTCTTTGGCTTCGGCATCCTTGTAGGCATGTGCACGCATGAGGTATGGCATGGTGACAATGGTATCGAAAATCCAAGCGAGCTCGGTATGTGCAGATATGTCGCTCTGCTTGAAGAGGACTACTTTGGTCGGATCGAGACCGATGGCAAGATAGTCGATCGCCAGGTCGAGGATGTTGGAGCGCATTTCTTCCTTGTTCTGGATGAAGTTGAGTGCATGATAGTCAGCTATCATGAAGAACGAATCGTACTGTCCCACCGTTTGAGTATCTACAAATTGCTTCATCGCTCCGAAATAGTTACCGATATGCGGTCGGCCGGTTGGTTTGACGCCTGAGAGGAGAGTTTTCTTGGTCATGAATAGATAATACCAGAAATGATCGGTTTCTACATCCCCTCCCCTTTGAGTCCTTCGATGAGCTCTTTAGCTTTCTTTGAGAGCTTCCTCGGCATCTCTATATGTGTGACAACAAGAAGATCGCCGCGCCTGCCACCAGTACCGAAGACGCTTCCCTGAGTCTCATATGGTACGCCCTTACCCTTCACACGGAGGATCTCGCCATGACTAGTGCCTGCAGGTATTTTCAGTTCAATAGCCCCATCCAATGTATCGAGGTCGACTGAACCACCTGCGAGCGCGGTTGTGAGCTTGATCGGTTGCTCCATGACGAGGTCGAATCCCTCTTTTCTGATGTGTGCATGCTCTTTGACCCAGACACGCACGATGAGATCGCCGGGGCCTCCTTCACCAGACTCCCCCTTCCCTCCTACACGTAGACCCTGACCGTTCTCGATGCCTGGAGGAATCTTGATTGCGAGCTTTACCTTCTCGACACTGATTTCTTTCTCAATGCCGAATATTGAGTCCTTGAATGAAAGTTCCACATCCACCGTGATGTTCCTGCCCTTGCGTGGTCTGCGGCCACCACCTCCGAAGAATTCACCGAATATGTCGCCGAGGTCGAATTCCATTCCGCCCTGATTGAAGTGAAAGCCGCTACCTCCCTGCTGGAATCCGGAGAAGTCAAAACCGCCGAAGCCTCCTGCGTTCGGGTTGAATCCACCTCCGCCTGGGCCTGCGGATCCGAAGCGGTCATATTGTGCCCGTTTCTGATCATCAGAGAGCACCGAGTACGCCTCGCTCGCCTCTTTGAACTTCTGTTCAGACGCAGCATTGCCCTTGTTCTTGTCAGGGTGGTGCTCATGCGCGAGCTTGCGGAAGGCCTTCTTGATGTCATCTTTGGAGGCGGATTTCTCGATGCCGAGGGTTTTGTAGTAATCTTTGGACATATTTGACGATTAATAATTAGTATGATATTATTATTTCAGTGGTTTCGCAAGATTTTTTTCTAACTAAACAAAGTATCTGAGGAATTATGAAGAGATATACTGTCTGCGTTTCAGTGGATTTGTGCCCACTTGTTCTCAATTGTTTTGCACAAGGTTTCAAGAAACCGGTAAAAATCAGTGTGGTCTCAGTTGATGAACAGAATGAGAACTCCTTCTACATTTCCTGTAGAATAAAAGATTCTGACGGGAAGCTTCTTAAAGAGCTGAGGCGAATTGAGAAATCAATTGACAAAATCGCCCCCGAGTCAGTCTTTGTTGTTTGTGATTCAGATTGAGTTCACCCATTCCAAGACCCCCGTTCGCTTCCCCGAATTCCGCCAGCCGGCGAATTCAGGGAAGCTGCGGAGGTCTTTTTATTTGTCAGGAACTACGAACTACTTTTTCTCTTTGAACTCCGCATCCTTTACATTATCTCCGCCCTCTGGAGCCTTTCCATCAGTAGGATTTGCACCAGCTGCTCCTGCTGGAGGAGTTTGATTCATATACTGCCCGATCTTCTGGATCTCAGCAGACAATGTCTCAGTTGCAGACTTGATCGCAGTAAAGTCTGGTGTGCCGGCATCCTTCGCAGTTTTCAATGCGGCAACCTTCTCTTCAATAGACTTCTTGAGATCTGCAGGAACTTTGTCCCCCGCCTCCTTCAGTGCCTTTTCTGAAGTGTAGACGAGCTGCTCAGCAATGTTTTTCGCCTCAACAATGTCCTTCTTTGCCTTGTCTTCTGCTTCATGAGCAGCTGCTTCCTGCTTCATCTTCTCGACTTCTTCCTTGGAGAGTCCCGAAGAAGCGGTGATTTTGATGCTGTTAGCCTTACCAGTTGCCTTGTCCTTTGCGGTAACATTGAGGATACCGTTGGCATCAACATCGAAGGTTACCTCGACCTGTGGCGTACCACGAGGAGCTGGAGCGATACCATCGAGGATAAATCTGCCGAGCGACTTGTTGTCAGCCGACATTGGACGCTCTCCCTGAGTGATATGGATCTCTACAGACGGCTGATTGTCAGCAGCAGTTGAGAATATCTGAGACTTCTGGGTAGGGACGGTAGTGTTCTTCTCGATGAGTTTCGTTGCAACACCACCCATAGTTTCGATTCCGAGAGATAGAGGGATGACATCCAAGAGGAGTACATCCTTCACATCGCCACCAAGGATTCCTCCTTGGATAGCCGCGCCCACCGCAACCACCTCGTCAGGATTCACACCCATGTGTAGATCCTTACCGAAGAACTTCTTGACCGCATCCTGGAGTGCAGGCATGCGTGTCTGACCGCCCACCATGACGATCTCATTGATCTCCCCTACTTTGAATGGGGACGCTTCGACTGCACGCTTGGTGATAGCCATAGCGCGATCGATGAATTCCTGTGTCATCTGCTCGAGCTGAGCACGAGTGAGCGTGACGAGGAGGTGTTTTGGACCATCTGAACCGGAGCTGATGAATGGGATGTTGATCTCTGTCTGTGCAGCTGTCGAGAGCTCGATTTTGGCCTTCTCAGCAGCCTCATCGAGACGCTGGAGTGCGAGTGCGTCCTTCTTGAGATCGATACCGTTCTCTTTCTGGAATGTGTCGGCAAGCCAGTTCACTATCTTTGCGTCAATATCGCGACCGCCGAGGTGTGAGTCACCATCGGTAGACTTCACTTCGATAACATCATCTCCTACTTCGAGGACTGAGATGTCGAAGGTACCGCCTCCAAAGTCGAAGACAGCAATCTTCTCATCTTTCTTCTTGGCAAATCCATATGCGAGTGCAGCCGCAGTCGGCTCGTTGATGATACGCATAACATCGAGTCCAGCGATCTTGCCCGCGTCCTTGGTAGCCTGGCGCTGTGAGTCGTTGAAGTACGCAGGGACAGTGATGACTGCCTGAGTCACCTTCTCTCCGAGACGAGCCTCTGCGTCATTCTTGAGCTTGGTGAGGATCATGGCTGAGACTTCTTCTGGTCTCATCCAGGTATCACCCATCTTCACTTCGATGCCACCGTTGGTAGACTTCCTGACTTCGAATGAGACGTTCTTGATATCCTTCTGCACGCTCTCCTCATCGAAGGTGTGTCCGATGAAGCGCTTGATCTGGAATATCGTATTCTTTGGGTTCGTGACCGCCTGGCGCTTTGCCAGAAGTCCCACGAGTCTTTCGCCGGTTTTAGATTGGGCGACAATCGAGGGTGTTGTACGCTGTCCCTCTGCGTTTTCGAGGACTCTCGGCACACCAGCTTCCATCACTGCGACGGCGCTGAATGTCGTTCCGAGGTCGATTCCGATTATTTTGGACATAGTATTGACAGTTATTAATTTTTAATTTATATTTCTTTTGAATAACACAAAGGATTTTGCATGAACCAGTTCATTCTGAAGCCAGTTGGAATCCCATTTGGACTTGAAGCACGCTGCTCGCATTGCCGCATGATTGTTCGAGAGGGTTCAGTGGTAATCCTTGTTGGACAGTTGGATCGCTTTTTGGGAATTGTCGAGGAGGTGAGTCAGTGTGGTAATTGTAACCACTCTAATACACATCTGCGGTTACTCCCGGCTCTCGATGAGGCGAAGCTCTATTTGGATCAAATCCAAAGACAAGTCGAGGCATCAGAGGTGCGTGTCATGGAAGGAGCAGCTCTCGAAGATGCTCTCAGAGTCTTACGTCTTACACCTGAATCTGCGCACCGAATTGTATTAAGCCGACTAGAAGAAAATTAGCAGTAAATGTAACTTTCTTCATTACCTGTGTACTAATTGTACACAGTTTTTATTATTGCTGTTTTAATGAACTCACCGCATCTAATCCACCGCTATCAACTTCCCCGGACTCTGATGACCATTAATAATCCTCACAGATTTCCCCGGGAACATACCTCTCACAATCTCAAGTATCCTTTTATTCGCCATATTGCGTTCAGCTTTCTCCTTCACGGATATGACGAAATGATCATCACTTTCCTGGATGACCTTTTCCGCGCGTTGGCCGGCTTTGACCCGGACTTTGATATACATGCGCGGAGAGTTATGCGCGAGAAGGTGCTCGAGTAGGTTGACTATTGATCAAAAATTCCAGAGAGAAATACGGTGATACAAAAGATGAAAATGGAGAGACATACGGAGTTGAAGCAACAATTTTCGGACATGAGAAAGGCAGACAAAAGACGTGGTCGGCCGTGGCGGCTGAAACCTTTTGACCGATCTCTTGTGCTGACACTAGCTGACCCTTTACTTCCCCGTCAATGATAGAGACGAAGAATGTCAGGCGGAATGAGTGACCGGCAGCATCAGTGAATATACGCGAAACCAGCTGACCATTTTGGAGAGCGGTCGTGTTGGGTATTGGGGCGAGTTGTAATTCGCGGGTAGCTAACATGTGTATAGTATACCAAAAAAATCGTCAGAGAATAATTGACAAGTATTAATGAATATGTTTGAGTATATCTAGATATGAAATCGAATCCAGGTCCACGGTGGACTCCTGAAGAGCGTCTGCAGCGCATAGCTGAGCTGGCTGAACGGGCGATCAATGACCGAAGCGTATCGATACCAAATCTGGCGTTCCGTGCCATGAACGGTGTCAGGCTCTTGGCTTCCCAACCGAGCGATGTGCTTGATGTCATGGAGTCCAAAGTGCTCATGCCTCAGGATATGACGACCAAATACATGTCGTATCTGAGTACTGGAATACAGCGAATGACGATCACCACTAATGCCCCGTGGGATCTCATCGATGCTTCTCGAGCCAAGATGTGCGATAGTAGGGTTATCAGGGTTACTCTGCTTCCGGGGCGACACAAGTTCGAGCGGATCACCAATCCCTACGGTCCACGTGCAGTTTCTGACTTTTTGGTGCTTCGGGGTACGTTACATGGATTCGCTGAGTCTTATTGGCAACTACTCGAGTGGAATGAAGAAGAGAAATTCCGAGTTGTCATCGAAGATGATAGTGAGCAACAATCGCCCTAGCAGGCGGTTTTTTATTTCTTAAACTCACCGACCCTAACCTTGGGTACTTTCAAAAGCTTTCCGTTGAGTGAATAACCTTTTTGTATAACGCCAGTGATAACATGATCGAGCTTCTCATCGGTGACAGGCTCGTATGAGGTTGCTTCATGTTTCGCATGATCAAATTTCTCATTCATTGGATTGATTTCGGTAAGACCATTTTCGGTGAGGACCTTGATGAGCTGTGAGTAGATATACTCGACTCCTACACGCCAGTTCTTGTCAGCCTTTTCCCAGGCCTCCTTGTTCCCCATGGCCATATCGAAGCTGTCGAGTACAGAGATGAGGTCTGCGATGAGTCCTTCGTTAGCGTATTTGATGAAGTCTTTGCGCTCTGCCTCATCACGCTGTCTGGCATTGACCATATCTGCCTTGGCGCGCTGCCAGCCGGTGAGGTATTCCTGCTTTTCCGACTCGAGCTTCTTGATCTTGTCGCGGAGCTTCTTGATAGTGTCACCCATGGCTTCCTCCGCCACGACGCTATCATCCAGAGTGTCGATGTCTGATTCGAGGGCCTTTTTGAGGCTTTCTTCAGGAATTATGTCGCTGTCTTCGTGAGGGTTCTTCATAAGGGGTATTATAACGACAAGTGAGGATTTGTAAATGTATGTATTAAAAATCAAATAAAAAACCTCCAGTGAGGGAGGTTCGCGAAACTGTAGGTATCTACACATCAACACACCCGTACAACCTGGGTAGTAACAGGTTTTTGATGAGCAGTGAATTCCCGCAAACGGGCACGCTCCGTGGATGCTTGAGCTGCGTTCCAGAGGTCGCCGAGACTGGCACCGTAGCCGAGTGATGTCGCATCGAGCTTGATCCCGTAATGACTGATGATGTGGGCGCATTCTTCATAGTGCTTGAAGGCTACGCTGCACCCGTGAGGGTCTTGGATCATGTCGATATGATGCTGAAGCTCCCTTCTGCGGTAGGGCCGCTTGGAGATGATGAGAATCCTCCACGTGAGCAGGATGGTTACCAGGGTTCCTACGATCATATAGGCGTATGTCATTTTCATACTATCGAGAGGTTGTGTTTGTTCAAGTCCGTGGAGAACAGTACCACGAAAAAAGGAGTGTTGCCACTCCTTTTTTGGATATAAAATACCTGGTAAAGCTTAACGCTTGCTCCACTGAGGAGATTTGCGAGCCTTCTTGAATCCGAACTTGCGTCGTTCCTTGGCACGCGGATCGCGGCGGAGGAAACCAAGTTTCTTGAGTTTGCCGCGGAGCTCAATATCGTAGATGAGGAGCGCGCGAGATATACCATGGCGTACAGCTTCTGACTGAGCAGAGATACCTCCACCAACGAGTTTGACGGTTATGTGAAATTTTTCTGCAGCCTTTGCGTTGGTGAGAGGATCAGTGACATTCATTTGCATCTCCTTGACCGGAAAATACGCTTCAAGCTCCTTACCATTGATCTCGAACCCAGCCTTTGTTCCTGGGAACATGCGGACACGAGCGATGGCGGTCTTGCGGCGGCCGACAGCTTCGAAATACTTGGTTGTGGTGGTTTTTGCAGTCATGGATAATGCTACTACTCTTTAATGGTAAGGTTCTTGATACGGACATCGCGCAGCCTGTTGTTCGGGAGCATCCTGTAGACCGTGCGTCGGAAAACCTCGGTCATACCGCGTCGGATGATGAGTTCGCCGAGTGACTCGGTCTCAAGACCTCCACGGAATCCCGTGTAAGTGACGTACTTGTCGTTTGTCTTCTTGCGAGCGGTGACATCCGCTTTTGAAGCATTGACGATCTCTACGTGCGCGTCAGCAACCGTGTTCTTGGCGAACGAGGTCATGCTCTTGCCAAGCAGATATGCTGCAGCTTGGCTGGCGATGCGTCCGATCTTCTTGCCCTGTGCGTCAATGGTGTATTTCATAGGATTATACAAATTCGATGAGGGACATTGGACTGCCGTCGAGGTCTCGGTTCGGCAAGCGGATAATACGTACGTAGCCTCCCTTCCTGTCCTTGTAACCAGGAGCGATAGTATCGAAAAGTTTCTTGGTCTCAGTTGGACTCTTGAGGCGGCTATTGACGAGACGGCGATCAGCGATCGTACCAGCCTTTGCTTTGGTGACGAGCTTCTCAACCATCGGACGAAGCTCCTTTGCCTTAGCAGTCGTCGTCTTGATGCGGCTGTCTCGGATGAGGTTGCGTGCGAGCGAAGACATCAGGGCATTCCTCTGGTTCTTTTCGCGTCCGAATTTTCGTTTATTGTTGCCGTGTCTCATGGGAGTATAAGTATTACTGCTTGAGTGTTATGCCGTGCTGAGCGAGGAGTTTCTTGATCTCCTGGACGCCCTTGGCTCCGAGACCATCGATGTCCATGATATCTGATTCCTTCTTGCGCGCAAGACCTCCGAGCGTGCGAACGTTGCCGTTCACGAGCGCCTTTGCGGTGCGGGCTGAGAAACCGAGGCTATCAATGCGAGTCTTAAGGAGCTCTGCATCGATATCTTTGAGGGATCCTTCGACGGACTCTGCCTTTGCTGAAGATTCCTCGACTGCTGCAACGCTTTCAACCTCAGCCTCGACGAATCCGACGATAGCCTTGAGCTGATGGATCATCAGGGTGATGGACTGCTCGAGAGCTTCGCGTGGAGTGATTGTGCCATCAGTCTCGATCGAGAGGCGGAGGCGGTTGAAGTCAGTACGATCTCCGACGCGCATGTTCTCGACCTCGTAGTTAGCCTTGCGGATAGGTGTGAAGGCAGCATCGAGAGTGATAGAACCGATTTCGACACGATCCTTCTGGATGACCTCCTTGGAGACATATCCGAGACCCTTCTCTGCAGTGATCTCGATATCGAGCTCTGAAGATTTCTCAGTGAGTGATGCAATATGAAGATCTGGGTTGAGAATCTCGACCTGACCTGGGGCTTCGATGTCCTTGGCGGTGACCTCCTTTGCACCCTTGATTTTGAGGTTCATGATGACAGCCTCATCTCCGCTGATGCGGACGCGGAGCTTCTTGATAGCGAGCAGGATAGCGATGACGTCTTCTTTGACACCATCAATTGCTGAAAATTCATGCTCAACACCCTTGATTTTAACCTTCGTAACAGCTGCGCCTGGGAGTGACGAAAGGATGATGCGGCGGAGTGAGTTGCCGAGCGTGTGTCCGTAGCCTGGGTAGAGGCCATCGATTTCATAGATGCCGCTGGTGCCCTGTTCGCTAACGATTTTTGGCTTTGATGGGAGGATAAGGTCGTGTGTCATGGTATTTGTAAAATAGACGATTAATTATACATTAAAAATGATACTTGTCTAGCGAGTGTAGAACTCGAGCACTGACCTCACATCGAAGAGGAGTTCGCTCAAATCTGTCGTCGGTTCCCCCTCGACTTTGATCTCCTTCTTTTCTGCATCTACAGATATCCAAGCTGGAGCCTTGACCGCCTTCATTTCCTCATCCAGTTTTGCGAAGAGAGTCTTCTTCTTGCTACCTTCGCGGATGGTGACCACATCACCGATGCGGACTTGGTAGGATGGAATAGTCACGATACCTCCATTGACGCACAGGTGGCCGTGAGCGACCATCTGACGAGCTGCAGAGCGGCTCAGCGCGAATCCTGCGCGCAATACTACATTGTCGAGACGACCTTCGAGGATGCGTAGGAGGTTCTTGGCATTGTCACCCTTGGTCTGAAGAGCGCTCTTCACATAATTCGTGAACTGACCACCTGATACACCGTAGCTGTAACGAGCCTTCTGCTTCTCAAGAAGCTGGCGGCCGTACTCGCTCTTGGCACTGCGTCGCTTGGTAGTCTTGACCTTGCGCTGTGCACGAAGAGCGTACTTAGGAGACTGAGTCTTCCTGAATACTGCTGCTCCGAGGTAGCGTGCTTTCTTGTATCGTGGACCGATTTGCATATGATTAAAAGATTATATGGATTATACGCGGCGAGGCTTCTTAGGCTTTGGACCATTGAATGGTATCGGGGTCTCATCCTTGATGGATGTGATGATGATACCTTTGCTGATGAAGCCGCGGATAGCTGATTCACGGCCAGATCCGACACCCTTGACCACAACAGCCACCTCCTTCATGCCGATGTTTGCTGCTTTGAGAGCGAGTACCTCGCCAACCTTGGCTGCTGCAAACGGAGTTCCCTTCTTTGCACCACGGAATCCTGCTCCCCCGCTCGAACCCCACATAAGTGCATTTCCTCGTGTATCAGTGACCATGACCTTGGTGTTGTTGTAAGTTGACTGGACATGGAGTATGCCTGACTCGACACGCTTCTTCGCTGAAACCACTGGTGCCTTGTCTGCTCCAGCCTTTGATTCTGCTCCTTCAGTTGTGACGATTCGCTTCTTTCCCATAGTGGTATTATTGATGATTATTTCTTCTCCTCCTTACGCTTACCGGATCCCATGGTCTTGCGAACGTTACCACGGACGGTGCGGGAATTGGTCTTGGTCCTCTGTCCGCGCGTCGGGAGATGACGAGCGTGCCTGTTGCCACGGTATGCTTTGATATCTTTGAGACGCTTGATGTTGCTTGCAACCTCGCGCTTGAGATCACCTTCGATCTTGTAGCTCTCAACGAGCTTGCGTACTTCATTTTCCTGCTCGACTGAGAGTTGGGTCGACTTGAATGAAGGATCAACCTTGGCTGTACTCAATATATCGAGGGCGCGGGAGCGGCCGATACCATATATAGCGGTCAGCGCGATTTCAAGGCGCTTGTTTTCTGGAACTGTGATACCGAGGATACGCATGGTAAATGAATAGTTAAATTAGGGAGTTGAAAGCTGAATATTGAAATTATCCTTGGCGCTGTTTGTGCCTTGGGTTTGACTTGCATACTACGTATATATATCCCCCTCGACGAACGATGGAGCACTTCGGGCAGATTTTTTTGACTGATGCTTTGACTCTCATAATTATAGGCGTCTAGTGACGCGGGCACGGCCACCGTATGGATCAAGTTCCAACTCCACTTTGTCTCCAATAAGCACTCGTATGCGATTCATACGCATTTTACCAGCAAGATACGCGAGGACGACCTCTTTCGAGTCGTTCAGTTCCACTCGGAACAGCGTATCAGGCAATGCCTCTACGACAATGCCATTTGCGGTATTTTTAGCAGGCTTATTAGATTGTGGCGCGGTGTCCATCGGGTATTTAGCGCGTTTCAGTATCTTAGCAGATGACTGGCTATTTCGTCAATACCTCTACAGTAATCCTGCTCGGATCGCTCGGAACTTTCGACCATGGGGGCGTTATTTCACCCGAACTCTTCTCTATCTCAATGATAGGTTTGTATGCACGGAGTACACTACTCGTATCTGCGAGTGACAATCCTGCAAGCTTGGTCTTGAGAGTTTCAACGGGGATTGCACCAACAAGGAGAGCATCGCCTTTGAGCTTGATGATAAGCGTATTCTTCTTTTCAGGTGAAAAATCCTTTTGATTGGCGATGCTAAAGTCGAGTGAGTCAAAGCCTGGGGTCTCGTATGCAAAACCTTCAAAGGTTGCGATAGCTTCTTCCCCGGCCACACGTGCTACCAACTCATCTTTTTTGAAGAGGATGCCGTAGAGAGTACCTTGAACAGTTACTGTGGCAGACTTGGGGTCACTGCCTCCGACAACAGGAGCTGAGAAAGCTGGTACATAGGCGGTTCGATACATGATGTACCCTTCTGGCAAGGTACTCCTGATCTGCTCAGAGAGTGAGGCGATGATCTTGGACTGCAGTTCGGCGGTAGTAGAGGCGAGGACAGTAGGACTCACAGTTTTCTTGGCCCCTACGAAACCACCGATTATGTCGGTCGAGATGCGCCCATAGATCTGCTCGTAGCGTGGAGTTCCTTTGTAGGCGACGATCTGGAAATCGCTGATATTGTCACTCTTGGTAATATTGTATGATTGACCTGGTTGATCTGCGGCCACTGCTGCTGAGATGCTTCCCGGAGTTGTTTTGCCAGCTGATACTGTATAGCCGGGGACGACGATAGATCCGGTTAAGCGATATATGCGACCGGTGTCGTCAGCAAAACGGGTGCCTGCAATGAGGCGCTGAGATTGTGCACTGTATGCATTGTAAACAGTTATTCTCCCTTTTGCAGTCGTTGAAACACTAGGACCATCGGAGGCGGCGACTGTTGCTGACTCACTACCTTTGACTACAGCGAGTTCATAGGTGAGTGAGCCTTTGCCGGGAGTTGATTGGGTGATGTAGGTACCGTTCACTGCCACTGGAATGGTCTTGGCGACCACGGTGAATGTCGCACGGGAAAAGTATACCGATGCGACATAGCCAGCTCCTGCAACCACCACGACGATACCCATGGCAATGAAGAGTAGCTTCTTGGATGTTCTCTGCTTTTTCTTTCTGGTTGGAGCAGGTGCAGTATGTTTGACAGGTTCTTCTTGGCGAACAGGCTCTTCTCGTTCTTCTACACGATCTTCATAGCGTTCTTTCTTGATATCCATATCGACCTTCTTGAGAGGTATAGCTCGTCCAACTTTCTTTTTTGGAGGTTGGACGGGAGCGGCTATGTCGTTGCGTTCGACGGGAATGTCCCTGATCGAACGATGATTGTTGGGTACGATGTCTTGGACGCGTCGAGGCATGTTGGATAAATTATACCATGCAGTACCCTACTTTTCCATGCTGTGAATAGCAACGATGTAGAGACCAGTTAGACGAAGTCGCTCCGCTAAACTCTCGTAGTCCACCTGGGCGGTTATTTGCTGGATATCGAGAGATTCTAGTGTTAATTGTGAATACTCTTTTTTCAAACATTGAGAAAAGAAGTCTTCATGTGATCGGGCTGAGATGATGACATGATGTGGTATACCGCTCGAAGCAGGGTTGGTTTTGAGGAGTTTGCGGAACTCGCCGACCCATCCGCTGCTCATATTTTCGATGACGAGTCCCTCTTTTTTTGTATGCGTGGCATCAAGTGTTCCTTGGGTGAATAGTGCCAGTGCTGAATCTGCAGTTTGCTCACTTATTTTGAGTTCGCGAGCCATTGTCCGGATGATCGTATGAACACCAAATGGGAATGAGCCAAAGAATGTGCATGAGTGAGCATGAACTATGGCAACATCAGTGAGTTCGCCATGAATATGGATGAGCGCATAGTTTGCTCGTTCAGGGATGACTTTGCCGAGCCCAATATGCTGAAGAAAGAGAGATGAATGGAATTTGACGTCCCCCTTGCCGACGATATGATCGCAGGCCTCTACAAAACGTTCAATCATGCGTGTTCCAGCAACACTGCTCACAAATGATACCTCGAGATCTTTTGTAGACCTGCTTTCCCATGATGCGACTGAGTATCCATTGAGACGAACATCGAAAATCTTTTCTTCGATCACGCGGATATCCTCAACACCTTTTTCGCTGAGCTTCTTTCGTTCCTCGGCAATGAGTCCGAGGATGTATGATCTGGTGATAGATGTCTCCTTCTTGAATGATTGACTGATGGTCTTGGCCTGAGAGACGATCCATGGCGACGAGAGTACATAATGCACATCGGAGATATGGTGCGGTATATCATGCTCGGGACCGACGATGCCCTTGAGGTGAGATATGTAGCGCAAGGTTTCTCGGATAGTCTCGGATATTGCGGCTAGTGCAGCTTTCACTATATACCCGCTCCGCGCATGAGGCTTGTATGCGATGCCGACATCGTGTGTGAAGAGGACATGGGGTTTTCCCTCTGAACGCATGTGCACAAGCGTGCCTCGAATGATGGAGCTTTGTACATCGAGTATCAGAGTCAGAGTGCCGTTTTTGCGCGAGAAAAACATTGCCGTAAGTATAGCACAGGTGATTTTTGTGGGGTGGGTAAAAGATTACCCCAGCACCGCCTTGATCCTCCTCACTCCCTGCGAGACAGCTTCTTCTTTCTGTATTTTGAACCTCCACTTCCCTTCTGGTCCTGCAAGTTCGCCCGTATTCTTCACATGCGGACCGCCACAGAATTCTTTTGAGTATGCCGAGGCTAAATCACCACCGATAAAGTAGATTGAAATCTCATCGCCGTATTTTTCTCCGAAGAAATGTCGCGCACCAGTCTTCTCTGCTTCTGCACGTGGCAATACGACATTATTCATCGGCAAGTCAGCCGTAATTTTTTCATTGACAATATCTTCCACACGCTTTTTCTGGTCATCGGTCAATTTCACTCCCGTAAAGTCGAAACGCAGACGCTCGGCTGTAATATTCGATCCTTTTTGATTGCCCTCATTCTCGCCCAAGACATCATGAAGGGCCTGATGGAGTAGATGCGTAGCTGTGTGGTAGCGAACGACCATTGGATCATTTGCATCAGCGAGCCCCCCTTTGAATTTTTGTTCGGCACCGGCACGGGAGAGGTCCTGGTGTTTTTTGAATTCTGCTTCAAAACCAGCGAGATCAACCGACAGATTCTTCTCCTTGGCCAATTCTCTCGTAACATCGATGGGCAAACCAAATGAAGAGAAGAGCATGAAGGCGTCTGCCCCCGAAATCGCATTAGTTTTTGAGATACGTTCAAATTCCTTAATGCCGTGCACGAGTGCTTCAGCAAATTTTGCCGACTCCTCGGTCAAAACTTTCTTAATGTATTCTGAATTTTTCAAAAGTTCGGGATATGCAGACTTGTAGATGGTAGCTAGTGTGTCGATATATGCGGAAATACGGTCACTGTCCAACTTCTTGTCAGTTGTATTGACGATCGCACGACGGATGAGGCGGCGAAGTATGTATCCGCGATCTGTGTTTGAAGGGGTCACTCCATCCGCGATCAGGAATGTACTCGCGCGCAGATGATCTGCGATTATGCGCTTATTACGTAGAGTCTGGTCTGGATTCTTCATGAGGTCCATCACTGGCTTCAGAAGATCTGTATCATAGATGTTATCTACGCCCTGTATGGTCATCGTGAGTCGCTCAAGTCCTGCTCCGGTGTCGACAGATGGCTTGGGTAATGTCCCCACAATCTTCCCGTCCTTCTTCTCATATTGCATGAAGACGTCATTCCATACTTCCACGATATCGCGACTATCATCAGCAGCAACATATTCTGTATGGGTCAGAAGGCCTCCTTGGAATGTATTGGAAATATCATAGAACATCTCGGTATCAGGACCGCACGGACCATTATCGCCAGCTTCCCACCAATTGTTCTTTGCCGGCAAATAGAAAATCCTCCCCTTTTCACCCGCGGTTGTATCACCACCCACCTCGATCTTATTCTTGGTTAAGATTTCGCGCCAGATAGTCGCAGCTTCATCATCGCGAGGTGCATTTGCATCGCCTTCAAATACGCTCACATAGAGTCGATCAGGATTGAGTCCGAGCCCCTCTTCCTTTGATGTAAGGAATTCATAACTCCATTCGATGGCCTCCTTCTTGAAATAATCCCCGAGAGACCAGTTGCCGAGCATCTCGAAGAATGTAGCATGAGTTTTGTCACCGATGTCATCGATGTCGACTGTGCGTACGCATTTCTGGGAATCGGCGAGGCGAACAATTTCCCTGTCCTCTACTACGTATGGTTTGCCTAGCAAATATGGAACTAAGGGTTGCATGCCGGCAGTATTGAAGAGTGTGGCATTTGTTATTCCCTTTTCGTCTGGAGTGACCAGAGATGCTGAGGGTATGATTGTATGGCCGCGTTTCTCGAAGAACGCGAGGAATCGCGAGCGTATATCGGCTGAGGTCAGCGGTGACTGCATGGGGACATACTAGCAAATATGGGGCGTTGTTTCCAATTATTTCTTGGATGTGAGTCTTTCGAGCAGAGCGATGTCCTCTTCTATTGTCTTCAGGCCGTCCAAGAAAAAATCAGGCTTAGAGACATCGATACCGATCTCTTTGAGGATATTCTCTGGAGTATCTCGGCCTCCTGCTGACAGGAATATTTCGATCTTGTTCCAGAATGTCGGATCCTGTTTGTAGCGTCTCAGTAATGCTTTGGACACCAGCGATCCATACGCGTATGAGTAGACATAGAAGAAGCGACGGATGTGGCTCCAGGATGCGAACATGTAGCCGTCATCGGGAATCATCGTGAAGCTTGGACCAAGATAGGCTTGCATATTCTTATTGTGGATGGCACATATCTCCTCTTTTTCTACAAAACCCTTGGTGCGAATCGTTGTGTGTAGTTCCAATTCAAAATTGAAACAGGCAATCTGACGGAATATAGTTGCAACATCGCCGTTGATCTTGTCATGAAGGACGATGATTTTTTCTTTGTCAGATAAGGTCTCGAAGACTGCATCCTCCGCAATTGCTTCGAAGAGTGTGCTTGCCGTCTCTGCTAATGCGTATGAATATTCGCAGTATATAGGTCCTTGAGATCTGGAAAGCTCGCCATGGAATGCGTGACCCATCTCATGTGCGAATGTAGTAAGCGAATTGAGCGTATCAACATGGTTGAGCAGGACGAAGGTCGGCAGTGTATATGAGCTCGAACAGTATGCTCCACTCTGCTTACCCTTTCTCGGAGATGCGTCGATACGGCGGTCCTGCACAGCCTGATCAAGTATAGCGGCATATTTCGGATCGATGCTGTGGAATGTTTTCCGGAGCAAAGAGAGGGATTCTTGGAATGAATAGGTAGATTTTGTAACTCCTATCTTCGCGGCGCGATCCCAGTAATTGAGCTTCTTTTGTTTGAGAAGTCGAGCTTTGAGTGTGTGGAACTTGTGAGCAATATGGAAATTACTCGTCACAGTCTGAACGAGATGCTCGATGACAGCCGGATCATTGCGGTATTCTCTGACCGTACTCTCGTAAGGAGTTTTGAAGCCGCGCAGTTCATCATCGATTTTTTTGTCGATGAAGACAGCGTTGACTTCTGCCTCGCTAAAATCAGCAACCCGCTTGAGCTCTGTATACACGAGGAGAGCAAGCTTCTTCCTGAGTTGGGATGTCTTTTGTTCAGAAATGAGATTGAGAGCTTGGGCCAAGGGCATGTTCTTTCCTTGCCACTTGATCACACTTTTTCCTAGGAGTTTATCGTTGCCGGCAGTCCACAATTCTTTTGAAGGAAGTTTTTTCAAGGCAAGAACCTTCTCTTCGCCGAGCGAAAGCTTGTGCTTCGCGTCACTGAAAATACACTCGAGCATAAAACGGTATGGTGCGAGCTGTGTGTCCTTCAGAAACTTCTTTTGCTTCTCCGTGCTGATAGATCCGAGTGCCAACGTGAAGAATTGGAGGCAGTTGCTAACCTTAGAGGCGCGTTCACTCATGAGAGACATCAGCGCACTGACTGCAGAATCGTTGCTGTTGAGACTGTTGGCATAGAAAAGATAGTATAGTGGCTTTGGAGTGACGCTACCCGCAAGATTTTCATACGCTGAAAGAGCTGCGGCAAGCGCCGTAGCATCTGAGAGATACTTTTTATCCGCGGTATCATATTTCTGAGCGAAGGCAGATACACCCCGTTCAATTTCCTGCATGTCAGCTTCGATCTGGGGGTCGGATGTGGATGCGTAGAGCTGTTTCAAATCCCATTCTGGAGACAGTGTAGGCGCATATTTTTTATTTTGCGGGCTTTTTTTCATAGGTATAAGTTACGCGATGAGGGTACTTAGGATCTCCATGTCTTTCTTGAGATTGGGGATGTTGTTCGGATTATACACGCCGACGCATGGATGGTACAGCACAACGATCTCTACCGGGCCATAAGATGCTTTCGCAGGGTATGATTTTCCATGCGCTCTACCGATGGGCTCTAGTTCGAGGTCTAGTCCAAATTTTTTCATGATATAGCCCATTGAATACCTGCCGAGTGCTGCAATTATTTTAGGTTGAATTATTTCAATTTGCTTATCCAGGAATGGTCCATACACCTCGATTTCCTGTGGCGTCGGGTCCCTGTTCTCAGGAGGACGATCCTTTACGATGTTGGTGATATAGACTGATTCGCGTGGAATATTCACGTGTGCCAGCAACTCGTCCAATACTTTGCCCGCAGCTCCGCAAAATGGCTTTCCGGTCTTCGCCTCATTTCGGCCAGGAGCTTCGCCGACGAACATAATTTTGGCATCATGACTCCCCTCTCCGATCACTGGAAAGTATTTATTACTCGTACGGTACTCGTAGAGCGGTGACGATTTCAGAACAAGGATCTCGTCGCGTATCTGACGCATAAAATCGATCTTCGAGTTCGCTTGACTATTCATAGGTATCTCCTATTATAACCTTAGAACATATGAGAACAAGCAACAAGCATCCGACAAAACAAGCCGGAAATGTCCGAAGGGATATATCCGCCAACAAACGTCTCAAGATCATTCTAGCGGCTACTGGCTATGAACAGCTCCTCTTAGTAGGAGAAGCAACCGGTAGACCAATAACATTTTCCGGTGTATGTCATGATCCTGCGCTCCGGGCTGTCTGCTGAAATTGAGCTCCTCTAAGAACGGTCAACACCGTTCTTTTTATTTATACCGATATGCAGAACTACTTACCATCCAACATAATAAGCTTCGCTTCCTCGAGCATTTTTTGAATATCTTCTTCCGATCGAACACCAATCTCTGTAAGTATCTCTGGCCTTTTTACCAGATCAGCACAAGTGATGATATTTCTACCTATCAGATCCTTCTTCTGCTGATGATTGAGTGAAGTTACGCAGGTGATAGGATGCAGACCCAATTCTTCGATTAGCGTATGCAGGTTGCCGCTCGACGGATAATTCCAGCCGATCAGCCTCAAATTGTTGCATGAACCGTACTTGACCGCCTGATCAGTGAACTTGGTATTGGTGAAGAGCCAGCGCTCCGTGAGTTTCCTGCGCGTACCACCATAATCAAACTCATTGAGTGCAATATCATCGAAGCGAGCTTTCACATAGAGAGCTACCTTCACGTCAGATTTGAGACCAAACTCATTGTGGAACTTCGCCTCGACCATTGCGAGCGTATCATCTTTCCAAGCCACGACATCCATCTCGTGTTCGATGCAGGCTCCCATGACATGTTGGTCGGTGAGAGTATCGTATCCCCAGGCATGGAAGATGCGAGAGACGAATTTCTCGAACGGGAATCCATCAGGTCCGAGCTCGGCGAGCGCGCGTCGGACAGAATATTTGACCGCAGTATGCACCGAGTGTTTACGCAGTAATGAAAAAGCGTGTCCGTAAATCTCGTTGGTAGTCATGCCATCCTTCATGCTCCTCTCAACCTGTTCGATGATCTCTTCGATGGCCTGATCTGAGGCCCCAGCGTGCTTCAGGGAATTGATGAGTTTCTCCTCTTCGAAGAGCTGCTGAGTACCGTCAGACTTCGTGATGGTGATGAGGTGGTTCATGCGCACAAGTATATCAAGGAAACTCTGGGTACGCATCCTAGGCAACCACTCTTTACATACCCTGTGTCAATGCGACAGGTTCGTATCCCCTGTTTTTGATTTCAGTGAACAAGTCATCGAGTATTTCGCCGGTGATGGTGTCTCCTACGTGCATGAGGATGATCATTCCAGGCTCGAGGTTAGAAAGTATGATTTCTTTAACGGTGTTAGCGGTCATACCCTCACTTTCCATCCAGTCTCGTGCATCCAGAGTCCAATAGACGGATCGATATCCAGTCTGTGCGGCCGCGTCGAGTACCCTCTGGTCACGGTCTCCATAGGGTGGACGAAAATATGGTTTGGTTGAGCTTCCTGTGACACTGGCAAGGGCAACATCAGCATGGGTGAGCTCTGTGACAATATCTTGATCTGACAATTCAGTCAGATGAGGATGGTTGTAGCTGTGATTGAATACTTCGTGACCCGCGGCCGTAATCGCTCGCGTCAATGCCGGATTACGTATTGCCCACACCCCTGTCATGAAGAATGTACCTTTGACCCCGTGTGCAGCAAGAGTCTGGAGTATCGGTTGTACAGATGCATCCCCAGAGCCTGCGTCAAAAGTGAATATAATTTGTTTTTTCGAGGTGTCACCCCTGAGTATTTCTTGAGGAGTTTTGTCGGCAAATGGATTCGAGGCAACTGGAGCGGAGGGTATTTCGACTGGTGTCGGGCCTGCGAGTCGGTGAAAAATGTAGAGTCCGCTCATCACCGCCAGGATAATGACGAGGAGCACAGTGGTGTGTATGCGTCGATGCATGACGGACATTGTAACAGATGGAGCGATATTCCCCGCTGTGAATTACTAGTTGTCACTCGTTTAACCCTCTATAATCCCGCCGCCGATGCAGATATCTCCATCATATATGACGAGCGATTGACCAGGCGCGATGACCTCTTGGGTATTTTTGAATACAACCTCTGCGTGCGAGCCTTCACCGTCAATCTTGGAAAAGACCATGTTCACAAGCTCTTGTCGGTACCGGCTCCGCGCTCGGTATACTTTCCCTACGCTCGGCACCTCTCCCAGCCAGTTGGTCTGCGAGATGGCAATACTAGGTACGGTAGTGACTACGCTGGCATCTTTGGTGGTTCTCTCGTCCCCACGTTCTCCGACCGTGATGATATTGTTCTGCATATTCTTACTCAGCACGTAGAGTGGCTGATCATCAGGACTCTTCTCCTTGATAGTGAATCCATGTCGTTCGCCAATCGTGAAAAAAACAGCCCCTGGATGCGTGCCGATGATTGATCCTGAGCTGTTCAGGACATTCCCCTCAGTGGCTTCGATATAGTGCGAAAGAAACGTTTTCATATCTACCATACCGATGAAGCAGATACCCTGACTGTCTTTCTTCGTGGCGGTCGGTAAATTGAATTTTCCAGCAAGTTTCCTAACCTCAGGTTTTGTGAGGTGGCCAATCGGAAAAAGTATGTGCTTGAGCTGTTCTGGTCGAAGTGTCCACAAAAAATACGATTGGTCTTTGTTGGAGTCGCGCGAAACATAGAGGGCGCCGTTTTTGATCTCTGCGTAGTGCCCAGTCGCTACAAAGTCAGCTCCTTGTTTTATTGCCCAGGAGTAGAATCCGCCGAACTTCACCGCCTTGTTACACATGACATCAGGGTTGGGTGTGCGGCCGGCACGATACTCTGACAACATGTAGTCTACGACATCGCGCTTGTACTCTTTTTCGAGATCGAGTGTGACAAATGGGATACCAAGATGAGCCGCTACGCGCATGGCATCACGGCGCTCTTCTTTCCAGGTGCATTCGAGCCAGTCAGGCTGCCACACCTTAATGAAGACCCCAGTAACATCATACCCCGCCTTGAGGAGCATGGCAGCTGCGACAGAGCTGTCGACTCCGCCGGAAATGCCTATAAAAACGCGTTTTTTGATGCCTTTGTTGAGCGCTGGAGTAGCTTGACTTTTCATGTTGAATATGCTATCATATATACAGTGAGTTTGCCACAATGGCGGACTCGAACAAGGAGAAAATCCTTCCACTTCGGAAGGTACTGAAGAAAGAACAAGCACATGAACAAACTAATGATACTGGTGGTCGGATCCACGACAGTCGCGAGCGTTTCGATGACCGAGACCTTGAAACATCTCGGATATGACGTCTACGGCGCGCGCAATCTCGCGCAAGCCGAAGGTTTCATCATCGGCAACCTCGACACCCTCAGTGCGGTGATCATGGACGGTGACGCGATCGCTCCCTCAGAGAAGCTGATCGCGAGCCTCTGTGAAAAAGCTCCACTGATCGTCCTTCTGGACGAGTCGCCTGTCCTAAGCTTGCCTGATGGCTTGCAGCTGGACAGCATGACTGCCTCAAAAGGCATCGAGACAGCCGCGATCGCGCAGCATATCGAAGCCTGGCATGCACATGAAGGTGCTATGGCAGCCTGATCAGGAAACAACCATCACAAAGGCCGGAGAAGATTTCTTCTCCGGCCTTTCCATATATCTCAAACGTACGGCATTACTTTCTCTAGCGCAAAAACTTCCATTTGTTTTCAACATGCTCGTCGTGGGTAGTAGCATAGTGTGTCACCCCTGTTTGATCTGCGAGGTAGAAGAGATATTTTGATGGAACAGGATTGAGCGCGGCACGGATAGCGTCGAGGCCTGGGTTCGATATGGCGGCGGGTGGTAACCCCTTGTTCTTGTAGGTGTTATACGGCGATGTGGTTGCGAGGTCAGACAAGGTCAACTGGCTGGAAGTTTTACCGAGAAGATAGTAGAACGGTGCATCTACCTGTAATGGCATACCGATATTGATTCGATTCCAGAGAACACCTGATATCATGCGGCGATCATCCGTATTGTTCGCCTCCTCTTCGAGAATGGAGGCGAGGACGACTACATTTTCAAGTGCGTGGGTAGAGGTTGCTATAGCACCCATGAGGGCGGTAACCTTCTCTTCGAACTGTGTCCTCATTTCAGATATTACTTCACTGGGCGAAACATCGGGGTTGAAGAAATATGTCTCTGGAAAGAGATACCCCTCGTATTTTTGAGCCTCACTAAGAAAACTTTTTGCATCGAATGAAGGTATCGCTCTTTTGATGATGGCAGCTATGTTGCGTGAGCTCGATCCTTCAGGTATGACGACTTTGATTTTTTGCAGTTCATCTATACCGTACGCCATACGATATGCCACTCTGACCGCCGACTGTGGCTGGTCGAAGAGATAGCTCCCTGCTTGGACACCTTTTCCATTGCGAATCACCCTCATGTACGCTTTGTACAAGAAGGAGGAGCGGATGACACCTTTTTGCTCCAGCAATACAGCTGCCTCCGAGACGGTCATGTCTTTGGGTATGCGGACGATCGCTCCACGGGCAAAATCTGCTGGCGGTATCGATTGCGCGATCACGAATGAAGCAGAGGCGATGCCGAACAATGCAAAAGCAACCAAAATATACTTGTATCTGAAAATCAACCGCACAAACCAGCGGGTTCTGGACGTCTTGTATAGACGCTGATGTTTGAGCGGAATATTGAATGCGCTTTTTTGCATAAGTTGATCGGCGTTTCAGGGTTAGAGCGGGAGATTTGAAGGAGCCTCAGCTTTCTTCGATGGTATACGCTGCAGGGTTGGTGTAGCAGCTACAGATCCTGGGAAGTGATAGATCGTCGCCAACTCCTCGGTATTGAGTACGAGTGGAGTACCCTCATGTGGTGCATAGAAGTATGACCTACGCTTGTACATAGCGAGCGCATCGGCGGAATACCGATTCCTGCGGATGTCCTTGTAATCTTTCCACGGATCTCCGAGCTGTGGATGCCACCTATCACCGTTCGGTTTGAAGCCATTGAGATGTTCAGTGTTGAAATGTTTGAAGCTGCCCAAGATACCTCCTACGCCGAGAATAGTGTTGAAAGACTCTTTCTTGCCAATATAGAGTCCGCGGATACCCGCATCGAATGCGAGCTTGGTGACGCTGCGTTCGAGAGCTTCAACGATCACCTGTTCACCCTTGGATATGGTCGGAAGCTTGGCAAAACCCGTCTCAGGATTGATTTCTCCCGAAACTTTGCTCTTGGCGTCACGGATGAGAATCTCATTGACGAGTTTCTTCGCCTTATCTTGCCACGCGTCAGTCTTCTTGAACCAGTGGCCGGGTTTTGGCTGCTCCTTTTTGTGTGCACGAATGAGGATTTGTATCCACACTTGTTGGTTCGGACCAATATTTCCCAAGAATTCGAGCATTGGCAACATTGGGTCAACTTTGAATTCTTCCTTAGGATCCTTGTCGAGTCCGTAGTCCACATAGGTCTTGATCGGATACGGATCATCCTTTGTGAAAGCGAACTCAGCTGCCCATATCTTCATGGTCTCAGGATCAAAATGGACAGATCTCGAATAATCATCTGCTTCATGGACTTCGATACCTGGAAATTGTGAATAGAGCGCATTGATGACTCCAGCTTTTCGACGATCCTCTGTCCAAATGAAGAACTTAACTCTACCCTCGATAGATACAACCTCGAGAGAGTACCATGGTCTTGTTTCACCCTTCCAAAATTGAGAGTAGGTGCTCCCATCTGAGGTGTTGTGCAGTGCCTGGAGGAATACCTCCATAGCAAGTGGAGACTTGAATGTATCTTTGGGGAGCGCGATTTCCAAGACCGCGTATTTCATGGACAAGAAGTTCTTGGCGCGGATATACCGTACCCAGAGGGGCCAAAATATCCATCCCAGAAGAAAGCAGAGTACTATCGGAGATACCGTGATGATGAACTGTATGCTCTGTGGAAGGATGCCTGCTTGGAAATCGGCAATGAGCTTCGGAATGAGCTGTTCAATGGGCATGGGGATATTATAGCAGGAAGGAGTAGGAAGCGAAAAGTTTTTAGGTGAACAAGAAGAGTAGCAAAATACAGGGATTCAGGGACACGGATATTTTTCTGCTGAAAAATTCCTAGTGCTCGCGCCAGTCGCGCTCG
>JBBTRA010000002.1:0-88251 GCA_038065415.1 Patescibacteria group bacterium | reverse complement strand
TTGGGAAACTGATGCAGCTGTTGCGGTGAGGTTTGAGGGGGTTGAAGGGGCGGTGACATCTGCTGGTGTATTGGAGAGCATCTGGAGATTATCTTCTCCGGAAAAACCATCTACGCCACTATCATAGTCAACATACCACCAACTGAAGGTTCCCCCAGCATCGAGCATGCCTCCCTTAACAATAGTTCCTGCAACTTTATCTGCCTGAGTTCCAAGCAGAGTGGTTGCTGAAATGAGCGGAGCAGAGCGAACATTGGTTGGATTTTTTGTCTGAACACGATCACCAATCTTGTATGCTGTCGAAATTGTGGTTGCATTGAGAGTTCCCTCACCCATGTATCCGTCAACACCTGTCTGGAAATCGAGATCCCACCAGAAAAACTTGTCTGTAGGGTTCTGAGCTCCACCACCAAGAACTGTTGCAACTGAATACATAGGCTGAGTTCCGCGCAACGAAGCACTGAGCGCTCCTGAACTACGAACATTTGCGCTCGTATCGTTCACTTGAACCTTATCACCTACTTTGAACTTGTCAGACATCGCGACCGGAGCAGGTGTTACTGTGATTGTTACTGGAGTAGATATTACTGATGCACCCATATTGTCATACGCTCGAGCGGTAACAGCATATGTACCCGCTGCAATGTTGGACCATGCATAGGAATATGGTGCTGATGAATCAGAGACAAGGAGGGAGGATCCATTGTAGAACTCGACGCGAGCGATGCTTCCATCGCTGTCAGCGGCCGCAGCAGTAAACGTAACAGCTGCTGGAGCAAATGCTGTTGGCACAGATGAAGAGAGCGAAACTGTTGGCTGAGCATTTGGTGGAGCAAGCGTTGTGAATGTTCCATTGCCCGATACTGCAACATTCCCTGCCGCATCCTTTGATGTCACGCGATAGTTGTAGGTGGTGTTCGGCTGAAGATTAACGATATTCTGCAAGTGCGAGGTAACCATGCCATTACCAGTATCCTTCAATGTCGAATGACTACCATATGAAGATGTAACGCCGAAATCGACATAGGTGTCAGCTGGCTCGTTAGTAGTCCACGTTATACTTGCCTCCGTTGTTGTGATGGATGACGCGGTGACATTTGAGATAGATGGTGCGGTAGTATCAACTGTTGCGCCCGTATAGCTGTAGAGAGATGTTATTTCAGAACCTGAGAGAACGCGATTGTATATACGGAAGTCGTCGACAGATGAATTCCCGAAGCTCGATCCGAAGTTACCATAGTGACCAATGTGAACTTGGTTAAAGAAATCTCCCGGATTGGTTGCTGTCTTATTTACAATACGAGAACCGTCGAGATATACGCGCACAGCTCCAGAGCTTGTGTACGTCATAACCACATGGTGCCAATTATTATCAATGGCAACACCCGTTTCATTTGCTGTGGCGCCTCCAAATTCCCACGTCAATGTCCCTGACGGAGAAATACTCAGAGTAGGAGCTCGCTGATTGCCGGATCCTCCATAACTACCCGTGAGGTTGCCGCTACCATTTTTCTTGAACCAAAAAGCGACTGATCCACCAGAAGTGGAGTAGACTTTATTATTTATGACCACATATCCTGCAGCTGAGACAGAGGCTGATCCATCCCCTATCTTACCCGAAGTGAAGCTTGGGCTTCCTGACCACGATCCGCTGTTGCCATTCCCTGAAGCATCAGCGAGAGATGAACCATCAAAAGGCAGATGAGCGATCAAGCCTGAAGACAAGCTAGAAGACACCTGTGCAACCTGACCATCGGATTGAACGAGGGTCAGGGGTGCATTACCTGAAGCATTAAAAACGATATACCCAAGCGACAATGCAGTAACTGAAAGTGCAAGAGCTAAAAGAACTGATACAGGGAATGATTTCATGATAATAAATAACCTACTTGATAAACTGGCTAATAAAAGAAGACTGGCGGGACACTATATATTAATGGTGTATCTCGTCGCCTTCATAAGTATATAATCAATCTTTAATAGAGGCACTGTGGAGAAGTCTCTCACCCCGCCTGACCGACCCGAGATGAAGACGAATCAGCTCCTGAATTATTTCATACGACATGATCCATCAACGCACGACTCGCACCATAGAGTGACCACCAACTGGAAAACATGGACTTCAAAACCAAGCAAACCACCTGAAACTCATCGAATCATCAAATTTTGTCAGTAAATACAAACTTACAAAAATGGCTCAAAATATAATTATTTTGGGGAAGCGTAGTAATGTTTATAAACCTTTATGTGCTTACTCCGTTGAACCAGAAGAGCCGGTGCCCGAGGAAGAACCTGACTCCGATGAACCTGATTCAGCAGAACTTGAATCTCCTGTATCTCCACCTTCCGAAGAAGATCCGGAATCATCGGCGGTATCATCAGAATCATCTCCTGCATCTGCATTTCCAGCATCATTCTCTGAGTCCCCAGATGTTTCCCCTTCCGTATCACCTGGAGATGTACCTGCATTCTCCTCCTCCGCCGGAGGTGTTGAGTCACCATCTGCCTCTTCGTCCGGAACCCCTTCATCATCCGGGGTCGGAGGAGGAGTGGTTTCCGTATCAGTTGCTGGAGTCGACGTACCCGTCGTTGGAGGATCAACTACCACATCTTCCTCCCCTAGCTCATCTGGTGGAGGAATGACGATCTCTGGATCTTCCTCAACTGGAGGCGTAGAAGTTGCAGTACAGCTTCCGAGACGCTTGTTCCAGTCGCCATTACTGATTTGTACACAATATACCTGGCCGGTAGTAGCATCGGTCATTTCGAGGCCATCAGATATTGCGACAACCTGAGCCTCGACACGCTCCGTGTATACGATGCGAGCTGTAAGCCTATCCATGGTCCACTCACCGAGAGACTGGATCATATCCTTGACCGCGGAAGCGACAGAGCTGATGAATGAAGTAGATGTAGCAAGCCTCTCTGCTGTCGATGAAGCAGTGCCAGCAAGGAACTGCTCATCCTGACTGATGAGTGCCTTTGTGCTCGAAGCGGCCTCAACAATGTTCAACGCTACGACCGCAGGAGTAGTCGAGGCAATGGCGGCTTCGAGAGCGTCTATACGTGCCTCTTGATCAGAGATAGCTTCCGTATTCTGTGCAACCAGGGCGGTGAGTTCGAGCGAGCGATTCTTGAGGCTGTGCAGGACTGGATTGATACACTGTATATCCGTACATGTCAGCACATTGGTCGTGCTGGCGATCAGATCAACCTTGTCATTGGTCTCCTTGATAGCCTGCGCGAGAACTGCTGAAAACTTGGAGTAGTCGATTCCCATATACCCTGTAGTCCTGTCATTGACGACGAGATCCGGGAATAGCTGCTCTACTTCCTGTGCAATGAATCCTACTTTAGTAGATGTCGCGTTCGCCTGATATTCGTGCGTAGAGAGATACTCCTCATTCCATTTATATGTTACTGGATTGAGCTGCATGACCTTGTCGAGAGTCGTGCCAAGCGGCTGAACATCCTCCTTGAGGCGCTGATCGGAGAGCGTACTCACACACCATGATCCAGAGCCTCCACAGACATCGCCTACCATGCTGATATTTCCGAACGTATCTTCGAGAGTTGATCCACTGACCGTGGTTATATCACCGCCACTTCCGAAGCTCGTTCCGTTATTCATTGTAACTGAACTGTCAGCATAAACTATCATTTGAGCAGTTCCTACACCATAATCACCGCCGGTGTAGAAGTAATGGGCACCTGATCCACCTGCAACCCAAGAGATATTTCCAACCTGGTCAGTCCTCCACTTCGCCATGACAGCACCATTTATGATCGAGGTAAGTACATTCTGACCGCTCGCATTCGGGTTGTTCATGATGATGTGAGAGTTCGCACCACCTGTATTCGTATAGTCCGTATTGTTGTAATCCACCTGGAGCCTGCCAATTGGTGAAGCTGTGCCAATACCTACTTTGCCACCCTGGAGTGCATTAAGACCCGAGGTTCCAACCGTCAGCCCCCCTGCGAATGTACTCGTAGCAGTCGTACTGGTTGCTGTATAGTACGGAGCAACGACTTGGCCAACCACCGAAAGCTTAGCGTACGGAGACGATGTACCGATACCAAGGTTTCCTGCTGGCGTGAGCGCCATTAAATCAACATCATTAGTCTCCCAGAGCGTATGATTATTTGTTCCCAATCCGGTAGATGTTGTTGCGGTATTGAATCGAAATGCAGAAGGAACGAGGTTATCATAGGTTTTTAACGTGGATAGGTATGACTTGAAAGCGAGAGCAGGATTTCCGTCTGTTACGCTTTGCATATTCGTTATGTAACCATCAGCACCATGCGCAAACACGAGGTCAGATGTAGTATTTGCTCCAAACACTGTACAGTTTACAGTAGGACAGTATGTTGCATCTGAACTCACCTGAGTAAGCACCCTCGAAGGAACTGATTCCCAATTCTGTATATTTCCAAAATGCATAGAGTAAGCTGATGTATCGGCACCAGCGGTTGAAATACCTCCGAACTTGATTCTTCCTCCTCCGCCGAAAGTATTTACCCTTATATTGAGCTCCTGCCCCGGAGTGTATATATCATCAACTTCTGTACTTATTTGGCTGAATCCAGTTGGCCTTTCGTAAGTTCCCAATTTCAATGCGAGCTTTGAAGCTGAGTGTGTGAGGCTTGCGACAGTTGTTGTTCCGACACCGACATCGATAAGATTTGCGGTCTGATTCATGGTACCAAAGACAGCAAGCGGAACCTCGGATGCTGCAGTATTCTGTACTGATAGTCTTCCGTACGGGGTTGTACTTCCAACACCAACCTTACCCGTTGATTTAATCATGAAATAATCACCAGTAGTAACGCTTGGACTCGAAACGCGCATGATATCACTCACACCGCCAGAAAATCCTCTGACGGCAAGGGTTGGAATAGAGTCGCTTACCGGTGCAATGTTGAATCGTGCCCCAAGATCTATTCCTCCCGCTCTTGTACTACCACCTTGTGCATTGAATGTAACGACACCACCAGAGACGGCGAACCAGTCTTGACCAGACCCCGTTTGAACAACAAAGCCTTCATTCACAGTCAGATATGAACCCGCTGCTGTGTCATATGTCTCTGACCCAATCGCAATTTTTCCATTATTTGAATTGGCATAAAGTCCAGTTGCTCCTCCTGTCCTGAAATTAGGAAGTGTTGAGGTAGCGGTAGTAGTTGCTGTAAAGTGAGAAGCAACAACCTGTCCCACAACCGCAAGTTTTGCGTATGGAGAGGTGGTACCGATACCAACATCACCTTGCACAAGCAAACCATTTGCTGGAGCCCCGAACGATGAATAGACGGATCCGATGGCGGCATTACCATTAACAGAGAGTTTCGAGCCTGGATTTACACCTGCGCCGATAACAAGATTTGGATTTCCAGAACCAACCCCTGGATCGATAACCAAGAATCCATCGTCACCAACTGGGTAGATATCAGAATAATATCCATTAACTGTTTCGTTCAAGCGTATATACCCGCTAACACCACTCTCAAATTCACCTATTTCCAGAGCTACTGACGGTCCAGTATTACCGATACCAACAAATCCATTCGAAAGCGACTGCAACAACAATCTTCCACCTGAAGCAGAATCAATAGTGAGATCATTGTTACCATTGTTCGTGTACTTTGCGATACCACTAAATCCAAAGTCGATACCTTGCGTGCTGTTTGAATGAGCAAAGCGTATGCCGCTATTTGGTCCCAACTCGCCAGTCGCATAGAGTGCGAGACCAGTACCATGAGTACCGGATCGTGCCGCAGCAGCAAGATCAAGCTTTGAAGTAGGAGCATTGATGCCGAGACCTATGTTCCCTGCAAAATATGCGCTACCAGTCGTAGTCGCACCACCACTGATCGTGAGTCCGGTCGCCTGACCTCCAGCACCTATTGTTGTGGACGCATACGAAGTCAAACCACCATTGAACGAAAGCCGCGTTGTGGTTGCATTCGATAGGAATGGATACGCGAACATATTGGCTGATGTCAGATAGTCTGTTCCCGGAATCGCTGCAGCGACCTGCCCAAGGGAGTTCGTCTTGAGGAGAGATGAGATGACGCTAGTAACCGCGAGGTTGCTGGTAGTAGCAGTGGTTGCTGAGAGAAGCGGGAAGGTTGATGCAATCGTCGTTGACGTAGCCGTGAAATTGCCCGCAAGAACATCCCCTGCAACTGTGAGCTTCGCTGAAGGCACTATCTCACCAATACCGACATACCCGTTGCTACTGCTGATGAAGAGATGTGCGGCTGTTCCATTATTGGCTGAGAGAGCAAGATTTCCGAAGTCAGACTTGATACCGAAGTCACCATTGCTCAGACCAGCTATGAACGGGTTCGAGGTATTGTTGACTCCGAGGAAGCCACTGTTCGATCCGCCGGCCGTATTCTTGATATTGAGTGCGCCTGAAGTTGAATCTGCATCAATAGTGAGCCTGTTGGAAGAGAATGTCAGCGCAGAACTATCTGTGAGTCGTCCACCGGTAGTAACAAACGGGACTCGTGTATTCGATAGTGCCGTGTTGTACAAAGCACCCGATACCGTGAGAGCTGTCGTCGACGCGTACGGGAATCTAGAAGCAGTGGTCGATGTAGCGGTGAAGTACTGACCGACGACCTGACCCGCGACTGAAAGTTTTGCGTACGGAGTGCTTGTGCCTATACCAACATTACCTTCTACGATGAGACCGTCTGTAGGAGCGGCAACGGAGGCGAACGTTGAACCGATTGCAGCATTTGCGTTTACCGCGAGTCTGGAGGCGGGAACGAAGCCAGTTCCAATACCGAGCAAACCTTGTCCAGGTTCAATCATCATAAATCCATCATCCGGATATGTATAGATATTTGAAGATAACCCGCTCACAACTTCTGTTAGACGAATCGACCCACTAATGCCATTCTCGCCTCCAATATGAAGTGCTACGCCAGGATTTGAATTTCCAATACCAACAAAACCCGAGTTGCTAATACGTAAACGTTCAGTATTATTTGTACCGATACGAATTTCATGTACAAGAGACCATACATCAAAGAAGCCTAGCCCAGGGTTGTGTGAGATGTATGCCATCTCATTGCTATCATCAACAAAGCTTATTTTTTCATTATCGTCAGTACCTCCCTCGATACGCAGTGTAGGTGTTGGTCCGCTCAGATGAAGCAAGGTTGCTGGCTGAGCTGTCCCAATACCAACCCTCCCTCCTGTTGTCGCAAAGTACGCTGAACCAGTCGTAGTAAGTTGTGTGCTCGAAGCATTTGCAAATGTCTGAAGGGCCGTGAACACATTCGCCGCGTATGTCTTCGGTATCGTGGTCGAAGCGTGGATGAATGCGTTTACATCAATATTGCTGTAGCTGAGCCCGAGTGATGATGTTGCAACCCAACTTGCAACACCATTGTTATTCCAGAGAATAGTACTGCTTGCACCTGACGAGCCGAGGCTGTATCTAATTGGAGCATTGTCGAGATAGACGATCGGGCCAGTGGTCTTGATCGGATTATATCTGACTGCTGACATGATGTTGACGATACCGTCGTTGATAGCGGCGATATCATAGCTACCGGTTGTTGAGGTTGCTGACCCTCCATATATATTGAGTATGCCGCCAACATCATTGGACTTATCGGCAACATAGGCGTATCGAGTTGTGGCATCTGTATCGTATATATATACCTGGTTATTGAAGGAGTTAACCGTGGTATTACCTCGTGCGATGATACCTCTCGTCGCGGCTGATGAGCCATTCTTTATGCGTATGACGGAATCATAGACATTGACCTCTGATGTGTGTCCAACCTGAGGAGACGCCATAATGGCATCAAAATATGAGTCGATAGTGACATTCCTGATGGTTGTGGTGCCCGTCTCCGTACTAAGGAAGATACCATCACTCTTACCGTTGATGTACACATTCTCAATAAGAGTGCCGTCCGCAGATTCGTTAGTACCTATTGGAACCTGCGAACTCAGGAGCGCATCATTCCCGACAGCAACGACGGAGAGATCTGCAACTTTGAGGTGTGAACCCAATCGTATGATACTAAAGGTGCTCGATCCCATGATCACCGACGCATACTTGCCGGCACCAACGAGTGATATCGACTTGTTGTTTGCCGATCCATTGAGGTCGATCGTGGACTCTCCGATATCGAATGTAGCGGCTGACACTTGTATAGTATCGCCATCTTGCGCGCTCGCGGCCGCAAGTATAAGAGTTGTTCCCCTGCCGATATCCGTGGTAGTTGTAGCTATCCACGATGTCGCCGAGCCATCAGGATGCCTGACGACAACCTCTCCAAACCGCAAATTGGGGAATGAGGAGGTTGCAGTCCTGGACGAACCCGTAAAGAATGTGGACGTCGTTTCTCCAGAAACTGAAAGTGCCGTATATGGACTCGTTGTTCCAATACCAACCTTGTACCCCCCTCCCTCTTCATTGAAAAGTACAAATCTGTTATCGCCATCCACACTGAAAGCTGTCTCTCCATCTGGAGTATCGTAGATCGTGAAAGCATCAGTTCCATCGTTCGCATCCAAATAGAATGTACTGTTAAAGGTTGCTGGTGCACCAAAGAAACTTGCACCAGCAAAGCTGTTCGTATTCGTGAACACATTCGCAGTATATGTCTTCGGTATCGTGGTCGACGCATGGATGAATGCGTTTACATTGGAATTGTCGTAGGTATTATTCGATACACATGTTCCATTCACCGCGAAACAACCTCCCGTGAGGTTGATACCTTTGCTCGCTGTAGAGGTGGCGCTCCAGAATATGTTACCCTCTACGGCCAGATTCGCCACAGGACTACTGGTGCCAATACCGAGAGAACTAGCAGCTCCTGGAATGAGAAGTTGAACGGTTGCCCCCGTATCTTCACCATCAACAAAGACATGTTTTGCACCACCACTAGAGTTGGCTGCGTATACGTTTGCATTTGAATATCCCAAACCAAGACTGTTAGCAGTATCAGACTTTATGTATACAAAACCATCTACATCATTGTCGAGCAACAACCTACTATTGGAATTGAGACGAAAATCTCCATTCTGTACATAAAGTCCTGCTCCATCTGAATAACTGAAGTTAACAGAATCCCTGAATAAACCTCCTGTACTCATGAACGGTACGCGCCCAGAAGTGAGAGATGAGACACTCAGAGCTGTCGTCGAGGCATACGGGAAAGTTGAGGCGACTGAAGTAGAGGTTGCGGTAAAATAGTTTGCACGGATATCCTGGTTGAAGACACCTCGACCATCGACCGAAAGCTTTGCGTATGGAGAGGTTGTGCCTATACCAACATTACCACTGAATCCTGTTCCAGCACCCACGCCGGGCATCAAAAGAATGTTACCTCCGTTTGCTCCACCTGCTGTGACGCTTCCGGCATTACCTGAAGTGAGCGTGATGGCGCCACCATCAGCATTCGTCGCTCCTCCCCCAAATGACTGAGCTCCTCCTGCACCAGCTGTGAGACTGATGCCACCTCCCGTACCTGGCGTAGGACCATTCCCTGTACCACCGGCACCCGCTACGACGGAGAACCCGCCGCCTGCACCTCCAGCACTACCTGCATTACCACCGACCCCTAGTTCAAAGGATATATTTCCACCTCTTCCTGCGGTACCAGAGGAGGATCCGCTACCCGTAAGGACACGAAAATCTCCTCCAGTAGCGCCAGTGGAAGCTGCCACACCATTACCCGTAGAAAAGAGTACTCCACCTCCACCTCCGGAATTTGATCCACTCGTGACACCATTACCAGCATATACATTAAAAGTAGGTACGCTCGTCCCTATTCCTGCCATTGCTGCACCCCTGAATGCAAAGCTCGAGGAAGGAGACGTGGTACCGATACCTACGTATCCATTTGCAAAAGCGGTAATACCGAGAGCTCCTGTAGTGAATCCGCCGGAGAATGTTGAGGTTGCCGTAGTAGATGTTGCGCTGAAGAACGATCCCTTAACTTCTCCGGTTGAGAGTATTGTGAGCTTGGCAGAATCTGATGGTCCAACCATGGTCGAATTAGCAATCGTGTTGGTGATACTGCTACCGAATACCGAAGCGTTCGTGACTGATGCCGTGTTGCTGAAACCGAACGCTGATGACGAGTTGCCGGATGCAGTGTTCGAACGACCGAAGGCTGATGCATCGGTATTTGATGAAGTGTTATTGTATCCAAAAGCTGATGATGAGTTTCCAGTAGCGGTATTCGAACGACCGAAGGCGGTAGATATGGATGTTGCCGAACCAGTGTTCGATATACCAACCGTAACACTGTTGCTACCAGATGCTGTATTGCTCGATCCGAGAGCAATGGAGTTGAGACCTGATGCACGATTGTCATATCCGACAGCGACCGAATTGCTATTCGAAGCGACGTTTGTGGCCGCCGTCCTTCCAGACTGCACATCCAACGCTGTTGTACCACGCGCATTGCCTGTCGTGTCACCAACAACCACGGCACCTGTGCCTGACTGGATCGCATTGACCATGCCAGCGACCGAGATGTCATATGCAAAAGTAGAAGTCGCCGTAGTTGAAGTCGCCGTGTAGTATGGCGCCGTTATATCTCCATACGAGTTCACCTGCCCTCCATTTGGATTCAAAATAAGCGCGTACGCAGACCCATCATTATATGACTGCAAATATGGAGCCGCCAACCCATTCACATCGCGTGGATTGGTCATAGCTCCGATGACAAGCTGACTATCACCGGAGGTTTGCTTGAGATTGATCCATGCGTCTGAGAGATTCTCACTGGTCACAAAGAGGCGTGACCCATAATCAGTGAGTGGAGATACTGGTCCTACCCTGACATTGCCGCCATATTGTGCAAAATATGAATCTGTAGTGCTAATTGCAGCACCTATTGTACCCGCCGAGGTTGTAACAAAGCGCATCTCCTGATTGACACTCTCATCACCAATGTTGATGATTCCATCAGACGATGTCAACGAAACACTCGAGTAGCTATTCACCGTGAGCGTAGCAGCATCAATCGGACTATAGAAGGTCGAGGTATTGCGTGAATCTATACCTCCTACAAATATACTCTTCTTCGTGGTGCTCGTAGCAATAACATAGTTCACCGTTGGAGATGAGGAGGAATTGAGCGCATTGGTTCCACCATTCGAATATATCCAACCCTGTCCGAATGACGAAGACCCCGTGCCGCCCTGCGAAACACCAAGCGTCCCAACAAGACTGTTTGCAGCAATGTTCAAAGATGTTGTGGATGTCAGCGCATATGTTCCATTTGCTTGACCCAAGAGAAGCTCCCCATACGCAGGCTTCGTAGAGATACCCGTACCACCAAATGCAGTAGAGAGAGTTGAGGTAGCTGACACAAGACCGTTGATCGCCTGAAGAGATCCGTTGAGACCTGAAGCAAGCTGGAGACCATTGGTACCTGAGACTGTGAGAGCTGTAGTTGAAGCGTATGGGAATCTAGAAGCAGTGGTTGAAGTTGCAGTGAAGTACTCTCCGACTACCTGACCTGCAACCGAAAGCTTTGCATATGGAGTGGTGGTGCCGATGCCTACTCTCCCCGTAAAATATCCGAAAGTCGAATCAATTGTAACGGTAGTATCCTCACCCAAATCAGTATTTGCCTTAAGCAAAAGATCAGTAGTAGCATCAACGCGCGGTGTATATACCTGGGTCAAAGAAGAGAGTGCGTCGGTGGCAGTGAGATCTCTTACTCGTATGTGTTCAAATGCAGACGATGGTTTGTCTATGAAAAGAGTTTCTGTAGCATCCTCATACCGAACCTCAAATCCTCCTCGTAGAGCAAGATTTCCACCAAAGGTTGATGTAGCCGTCGATGTTCCCACAAAATTCTCAGCTACTACCTGACCTGCAACCGAAAGCTTTGCATATGGAGTGGTGGTGCCGATGCCCACATTTCCATTCGAAAGCAGAGAGAACACACTATTGGATGCAGCGCCAAAGAATTCTGCGATCTTACCTGCTCCGTTCTGGATAATGGTCAAGAAGGTAGATGCTGTCGAAGTGGAATTCTGTGCATCGGAACGAAGAAACTGTTCGCTCGAAAGATTGTCGAGCGTATCTGCAACAAATGCAGCTGGTACTGTGCCGAGGATCTTGCGCGGAGTCATCTCGCTGTCACCTTCGATCGTGACACCGAGGTACAACTCCTGATTGAAGTCCACGCCAGTGAATGGTGTCGTCGAACCGAGCATGACACTAAAGAGACCATTGGTGACCTGAACCTCATTTGCACCATTCAGGAGCTCAGTCCAGATCGCCGATCCAGCCGTAGGGACTGTGTAGAGGCTGAAGGACATCGTGTAGAGACCATCGGCGACAGCGACATTGGATGCATTGGTCAACTTACCCTGATAGTTGATCTCACGATTGATCGCAGCGTGTGCCACAAACACATATGCAGAGACAACCGTCAAAGCCACCGCGAAGACGGCAACCATGTAGACTATTCTCTTGTATATGTTCTTATACTCCATATGTTTCTTGAGTTGTTTTCTTGTGCCTGCGATATGCAATAGCGAGCAGGATCATGATCAATGCCACAAGCAAGAAGAAAAGATCAACCACGCGGTATGACACACCTCCCCTGGCTCCTACAAGGCCCGGAATCGAACCAAAGACGAACGCTCTCAGATTGCCGTCCAACCTCCTCAATCCTTGATTCTTGTAGTCGAGGATGACGATGTTCATTTTGTACTTGCCACGCTTACCGAGTGGAGCGATGGTAGCCTCGTACGCAGTCTTGTCCTGATTCACGCGGAGCAAGAATGGAAACACTTGCGTCGGATCCTCAGGATCAGCCAGAGTGATTGCGATAGTCTTCAATATCTCTGGAACTTTGCCATACTCAAGGCGTATAGTGAGATCCTTCGAGCCATCGATCCCGATTTGATTGCCGATATTGACGAGCTTCTTCCCTTCCTGGAAGAAATCGAAATCAAGCAGGGTTAGGCGTGCTATGCCCGGATCAACATTTTCGAGCACCGGTATGCCGATGAACGGATCCGTAGAATCTGGCGATATGACAATCTCGCCTGCCGGAGCGATGCGAGCTTTGGCAAGCGCTCCCGACGAGTAGTTGCCAGCTGTGTCGCGTGCAAATATCGTGTAGTAGTAGGTCGTTCCAATGCGAACATCCGCATCCACATGATTCTGAGCGCGCCCCTCGTATACGACTTGTCCGTCATAGATATCCCTCGGGAAGAATTTATCTGAACGGACGATACGAACGCTATCGAAAATGCTCTGGGAAGGATTCTTCCATGAAAGAGCGATATCTGATGTGCGTGGAGTTGCTTTGAAGCCAGTCACGTTAGTCAGAACTTCCTGCTGGACTACTGACAAAGTCTCAAATGAACCTTCGGCTGACTTCATCGCTCCAATAGAATTCACAACTTCAACCCTGAAGAAGTACTGTGTACCGGGAACAAGGCTATCTATGGTCACTGCATGGTTGACGTCATAGAAAAGGCCCGAGATCGAACCGAGCTCGTATTCAGCTGTTGTACCCCAGTAAACCTTCGCCTGTGTCGCCTGATTGGTCGAGAAGCTCACAACAGCAGAGCGTTGTGCAGGTGTGGCATTGATGTTGCTCAAGATCAGTGTGAGCTGACCATCTCCTGATTGTCCACCAGGACCTGGCGGAGTAACTCCAACAGCAAGCGTCGTCGCTGTCGCAGGTGCGGATAGACCCGAATAGAGCGGAGCTGTGTCGAACGCCTCCACCTCATAGGTATACGCGGTCGATGCAGTCAGACCTATATCCGAGTATGTGAGAGCAGTCGTAGAAGCCACAACGATACCGTCCCTGAATATTCTGTATCCATCTACAGCGACATCATCGGTAGATGTGTCCCATGAAAGATCGATCTGCGAAGATGAAACTGCAGTCGCCACAAGGTTAGCTGGAACCGACGGAGCCGTATTCCCCTCTGGTATGACCGCAAGCTGCACCTGGAATGTATTCTCTGCCGCAAAAGCAAAAGATGCTCCAACCAAGAGCGCCAGTCCGATATGCATGAGTTGTGCTGTGTACTTCTTCATGAGTTTTACAACGGCAATGCGGTTATAGTCGTAGTGGCTACATAGATGCCCGCCACCAACACATGCTCTGATCCAGAGCGAACCTGGAAGTTGATTGTCGTAAGAGTTCCCGATGGATGATTTGCCGATGTCCTGCTTACGATCGTCTGAGGAGCTGTAGAGAGGCCAGCCCAGCATGCGAAGGAGGTGTCGCCCGAACCAGTATTACAAGATGCACCATCATCCTTGAATGTGCTCGCTATATCAGTTCCCTCTGGCGTGAATGCAAATGCAGAAGCAGTCACCGGTACAGTGAATCCGAAACTTGGATTCGCTGCACCTGCGCTATGATCTGCAACTGTATCCAACGGTGACTGCATAGCTGGAGTGGAGCTCGCCTTGATAGTCACGGTGTATCCTGCAGGATTGTCTGTAGTCACGGTGAAGCCAGTGGAACCATTCGATATCCCACCAGTGATACCGCCGATCGCTGGACTCATGGCCACATCCGCAGCTGGAGCTAGTGCGATATATGTCTCCTGCATTTGCTGATATCCAGCCTTGACCTGATAGTTGGTGCTCGACGATATGCCCGTAGCAACCTCGCCAGCAGTATCCTCGATCGTGTAGGTTGCTGATGATGAACGAGCACCACCGAAGTTGACGCTGTCGCTCTGTATCTTGTACGAACCACTTGTCATAGTCTGACCTGCCGCGTACGGAGACGAGTACACTGCAGCAAGGACAACCAACGCGAAAAATACCGGGAAGGCGGCTTTCGATATGGTCGATGGTTGTTTGCTAGCGAAGTGCATGGTTGATTTACTTCTTGAGTGATATGTTGATCTTCGATGCGATGAATCTGATCCCTGCGACAATGATCACGATGACGATGAATACAGCCAGGATGATCTTCCAAGGTATGACCCAGAATGCGACCGAAGCCGTATCTGTCAAATTGTCATACCCCTTGTGTATCTCTGCGGTTGCGACATACCTACCGAAGAGAAATGGAGAGTTCCAAGAAACCTCCCTGAGACGAAGTGAGTCTGGCATGACGAACCACGGTTCGACTTCCAAAGTAGCAACCTCGGAGCCAAACATATTCCTGACCCTGATGGATCCGGATGGATTCTCGTGAATGGAGCCGTTGTTCTCATAGAGCAATTGGAAATCTACCGGACTCGATCCTACGATGCGCGAATCTCCTTTCAGGGAGAATTCTTTGAGGATCAAATCTTGCTTGACCTCTCCAGCTACACGAATGAAGAAGAGTGAACCGATGCGAGTAACAATCGGGCTGATACCTGCTGATCCTGCAGGCCTCTGCTCCGCAGGCGAAGTCACTGTACTGATGACCACGCTGCCATAAAGACCACCGGGCTGAGCATCTGTTGGGATCTGGATGGTCACCGGTATAGTCACTCTCTCAGCATTGTTGAGTACGAAAGTACTCGAGGCAATTCTGAGATAATCCTTGAGCGAATACGGGCCACGCTCGTTGTCGAGAAGTACAACCGTCTTCTGCAAATCGCGTGAACCTACGAAATCCTCGAGCTGGATCTGAAACGCCTTCTCTTTGCCGAGACGGTTCGTCACGATCATATTGACCGTCTTGGTCTCGCCTGGTTTTGCATCTACCTGGTATTTGCCGGGACCCACGACGAAGTCATTGTAGACAGTTGCATCGGGGAGAGTCTCGATGCTGTACGGAGCTGCATGCGCAACGGAAAGAACTGGCGAGCCGGCCTGCAAGGCCAGCGCAATCGCACAACCGGATATCATTCTGAAGAGTGTTTGTAATGTCATGGTAGTGATGTGAAGTGTAAAGACGCTTCGTTAGTTCGTGGTGGCAGTAAGAGTGGTGGTTGCTACATATGTATCCTGAGGAACTGCTGGAGATGGATTGGAGTTGATAGTGACGCGGAATTTGATAGTCGTCGTAGCACCTGAAGCAGCTGTCTCAGTGGTACGATTGATGATCGTACGTGCAGACGTACTTGCATTAACCCAGCATGCATCGACTGTATCAGCCGACCCTGTATCGCAGGTTGTCGTACCGTTATCCAAGAATGCCTGAGCAAGATCTGGTGTCGTCGATGCTTCTACCGTATACCCAAACTCAGCCCTGTTCACTGGTACTGAGAAGCTGAAGTCTGGAACGATACCAGTTGCTGGCGTGTAAGCGGGAATATTTCCGCCCTGAGTGTTGCCGATCATACCCAAGGAGGAGCTTGATGTGAGCGTCATGCTATAGCCAAGCGCATTGTTGGTAAGGACACGAACATAGGTCGATCCATTGGAAGTTCCTCCTGTGATACCCGCGAGCTGTGGACTCATGACGATATCCGAGCTCGGCGTGAGGAAGGATATCTCAGCGGTGACCACTTGCGTAACTGTGAACTGATCTTCGATTGCGTTGCTAACTGCGGGCTCAAGAGTGAAGAATGCGACTGCCACTATGAGTAGCGTCGTCATGCTTATTCTGAGCGTCTGAATGATTTCTTTCATGGTAATAATGCTTATGATATAAATTCGATCCTTGATAATTCTGTCTTCGATCTCATGAGTAATCCTGCTCATGTGTCTTGGTTCTTCTTCGAAACAGCCGAGACACTTGAGTACGATCACTGATTATTTGCTTGCTCTGCGACGGGGACCAATACATATACGAAGTTATCTCCCGTTGCTTTCTTGAAGACTGGCGTGATCACCCCCGCGGTGCCACTTTCGTCTGGAGCGACTCGGACTTCATCCGAGAACGATCCTCGTATCTTTTGTTTTATAAGTTCATCTTGTGCTTTCGAATTTGACGACGGTACGATGGCGAGCCCTCCAGGGTTCGGTGGAGGCTTCTCCACATCATTCGTTGCTAATGATCGAGACTCCATGTTGAAGACCCTTCTGAAGAAATCTTCAATCGCATAGATGATACTGCCAACAGAGGCTGTGTTCGGGGCCATCATCTCGACTGCAACATGACCCTGACCTGAGCGATTAGAGATGCGAAGAAAAGCTACTGAGCCAGAGACGAGAACGAGCGCAATCGCAACAACCGTAAATGCAGTACGCATTGGCGATGACTTCCTAGATTCACGATACACAATGCGCTGATCACTATTTGGAACATGTGTCACGGCGACAGATGCATCATATTTCTTTTGCAACACTGGTAACGTCGCGCCGGTGTCCGGCATGTACGTCACTGATGCGTTCCTTGCAAGCGACTCTTTTTGCTTTTCGACAAACATGACCGTCGACTTAGCGACCATCTTCGACTCAACAACAACACGCGGAAGCACCGGCTCTTTTTGCTTACCGTGACCAGCAAAGAAGGAGTCGACTGAGCTCTTGTAGGTGGCAAGAGATTCACGGTCTATGAGCCAGGTGCGGCCAACCATGCGCGCAGCAATCTTACCCTCGCGGCAGAGTTGCCCGATATAGTCCTTGGAGTATTTGGTCATCTCAGCCGCCTTGGCGACTTCGACGTATTCGCGCCCATCGATCATGTTCGACTCGACCGACCCCTTTGGCAGGATGGCCTCCTTCTGCTTGCCCTGTCCGGCGAATGCAGCATCAACGGAATTTTTGTAGACGGAGAGAGATTCGCGATCGATGAACCAGGTGCGGCCAACCATGCGTGCAGCAATCTTACCCTCGCGGCAGAGTTGCCCGATATAGTCGTTGCTGTACTTGGTTATCTCGGAGGCTCGGACAACCGAGATGAACTCACGAGCATCGATTAAAATTGAATCTTTCATTCAGTGATAAGTATAGCAATCATCGATATGAAAAAGCTCTGTGGATAGCACTAATATCATGTATCAAAAAATAAAAGTCTCATATCGCATTTTAAAGGGTCGTTTTAGATTTTGGTCGATATTTTTTACTCTCATAATAGCCACTCGAAGTAGCTGAAAAATATTTTTTAGTGCACCGATCAAATTCGACGTTTTTAATAAAACATTACTAATCTATTTTATAGATTGATATAATTGTCCACAGTTTATATATGGTTTATCAATGTTTATAAGTGTTATACTAAGCGGGTACTTATAAGCCATATCACACACGCATGAGCCAAGAATCAAAAATAGTCACTATAAAGCAAGCCTCTAGAATGCTCGGGGTCACCCCTCTTACCCTCCGTAATTGGGACAACAAGGGCAAGCTCAAGGCCCTCAGACACCCCATCAATAATTACCGAGTATATAAGAGAGAGGACATCGAGAAACTTATCGAGGTGATCGGCAAAAATGAATCTCCTACCCGAGCAACACGAACACCTAAGAAAGCTGTCAGGAAGCTTCAGGTGAAGCACCTCGATCAGGACTAAACTGGAGACGAAGAGAGAGCTCTCCCAGCAACCTCCAAGAAACCCGCTATGGCGGGTTTTCTAGTCCTCTTGGATTTATCGCTATAGCATCAACTCCGATTGAAATCCTGCTCCTTTTCATATACTATAAACCCATTATGACTGACCAGGAATTCATCGCCACCATAGGACTCGAGATACATGCGGAACTCGCTACGAATTCAAAGATGTTCTGCTCATGCAAGAATGACCCCGATGAAGAGGTTCCTAACAAGAATGTCTGTTCTGTTTGTCTTGGTCATCCAGGTACCCTTCCCGTCCTGAACAGGGAGGCAATCAATCATGTGCTCAAAATGGGTGTCGCTCTTGGCGGAACTCTCGCCGACTTCACAGAGTGGGATCGCAAGAATTATTTCTATCCTGACATCCCAAAAGGTTACCAGATCAGTCAGTACAAATATCCGCTCATCACGGGAGGCTCCCTTTCTGGTGTCGAGCTTGAGCGTATACATCTCGAAGAAGACACTGCTCAGTCGACACACGACACCCATGACAAAAGTTTGGTGAACTTCAATCGTGCTGGAGTACCTCTCATGGAACTCGTGACAAAACCTGTCATTCACGACGGAGCAACTGCAGTGAAGTTTGCGAGCGAGCTCCAGCTCCTCCTCCGCTATCTCGGTGCGGGTGAAGCAAACATGGAAAAGGGAGAGATGCGTATCGAAGCAAATATTTCTGTCGCATCCCCTGCTGACACTACTGCCGGAAAATTTGGAACGAAGACCGAAGTCAAAAACCTCAATTCATTCCGTTCAGTTGAAAAAGCAATCGAGTATGAGATCGAACGTCAGTCCGACCTCATCCGTTCTGGTGACAAGGTCATACAAGAAACTCGTGGTTGGGACGATGGCAAAAACGAAACATACTCTCAAAGAAAAAAGGAGAGCTCTCACGATTACCGCTACTTCCCGGATCCTGATATACCAAAGTTGAAGCTCTCCGAAATCCCAGAGTTCTCTGCCGAGACTTTGAAGAAGGAGTTGCCTGAGCTCCCATGGATCAAGCGCGAGCGCTTCACCAAGGACTTTGGCATGACTGACAAAGAAGTTGCGGTGTTTGTCGAATCACCCGAGACCGCTGACTACTATGAAGAGGTGGTAAACTACTTCGCTGCTGGAGACTCAAAATCTGTGAAGCTGGCTACCAACTATATTCTCACTGATTATATAAGGCTTATAAAGGACTCATCTACCCAATCACCCGTCAGCACTACTTCCCTTCTGTGGGAGGTATCACCCTCTGTTTTTGCCGAGCTGATCAGCATGATCAACGCGGGTGAACTCTCATCTCGCGGCGCCAAAGATCTCCTCAAAATCCTCTTTACCGAGAAGGGAATATCTGCAAAGAAGGTCGCTGAGGCCAAGGGTCTCATCCAGAAAAACGACCCTTCAGCACTCATTCCCGCTATCGAACAAGTACTCGCCGATAACCCAAAAGCCATCGCTGAATATAAGGCCGGCAAGCTCGCTTCACTCCAGTTCCTCGTCGGTATGGCGATGAAAGCAACCAAGGGTGCAGGCAACCCTGAGATGATCAAGAAGTTGTTGTTGGAGAAACTCGGATAAATTTATTAACGGCGATGGATTTACTTGAGAAAAAAACTGTTATGTTACTGGCTACAGCATATGCAAGCGGATTTTTTGCATGGAATTTATATCTTGGTCACTTTGGGATATTTGAATACGATCTGTTACAAACACGGTTTTTATCCGCCGGTACTTTAATATTATTTCCTCCTATACTAACTATTGGCATCTGGAAATGGGTTAGAATTCGTTTTTCCAAGACAAACTTTTTACTCAAATTTTCCTGTTTGTTGATTTGGATATATATTTTTAGTAATTTCTTTTTTCCTTTTATACCTCAATGGCTGGGTGGAGCAAAGCCATACCTTGCGAGTATTATTGCTGATGAAGAAGAGCTTGAAAAACTTAGGGTGCTTGGCATATCCTTTGCAGAAGCCCCAGAAAAAAGTAGACATATAGAAACGGCTCGTGTCTGCAAGATATATGAAAATAGAGACATATTTCTCTTAGGATTTAGTACTCCTTCTCTAAACGAGCACGGACTGCAAACAAAAGTAAACCGCGTCCTTTCTATTAACCGTAGTAACATAAAAGCACTTAGTATACTGCCCCAAAATACTACAGGGGCTACAGTCACCATAGGTAACACAAAAAACTTAATTACAGAAAATAAACTTCATTGTGGTGGTATCCGGTACGCTTATGGGATACCAATGTATTCTCTCCCGCAAAAATAGAAAGCTTTGCTTATGCAAGCCTCCCTGCGATCTCCTCACCTATCTTCTTGATAGACGCATCATCCAGTATAGAAACTTCTAGTATCTCGCGATTGTATTTCTCGAGGATCTTGCGTGCAGTCTTGACCGCCTCCGCATCCACGAGATCTGTCTTCGTCAAAATGATAACTTCCTTTTTATCGGTAAGCCCCTGTCCGTACTTTTCCAATTCCTTGCGGATAGTTGTATAGACTTCCTCTATCTTATCAGCCGGATTCTCGAGAGAAACAAGGTGGAACAACGCCTTGGTTCTCTTCACATGTTTCAAAAATTTGTGTCCAAGACCTTTGCCTTCAGATGCACCTTCAATAAGACCAGGGATATCAGCGAGCACATATCCATGCAGCGCGCCGAGGTTCGGATCGAGCGTGGTGAAGGCGTAACTGCCCACCTTGGCATTAGCACGGGTCAATACATTCAAAAGGCTAGATTTGCCTGCATTCGGCAAACCAATGAAGCCAGCATCTGCGATCAGGTTGAGCTCAACAGTGAAATCCGCTTCATCGCCGATCATGCCGTCTGTAGACTGCTCAGGCTTAACGTTGGTCGAAGCCTTGAAATGCTCATTGCCGAGACCACCCCTACCGCCATGCAGTATTTTGGAAACTTGACCATCCTCGATGAGTTCGACCTCACGGCCGCTCTGCACGTTTTTGACCAAAGAACCGATCGGGAGCTCTACATATATATCTTCACCAGCACTACCCTGCCTGCTCCAATTCTCGCCCGCGTTGCCGTCGGTCGCACGAAATTGTTTGACCGAGCGATGGCGCGCGAGGATATTGATATCGCGTACCGCACGTACATAGACATCGCCTCCCGGGCCGCCGTTACCGCCAGCTGCGCCAGCGAATTCCTTGCCTTTTTCATGACGCCAACGAACCACGCCGGTGCCGCCGTCGCCCGCTTTCGCGTGGAATGTGATTTCATCTATGAAGGCCATATCGGTTAGTTTACTTTGGGCCTCGTCTTATAGATATCGAGCAGTGCAAAAAGGAAAGCCAGCGCTATCGGTCCGAGCACAAATCCGACCGGTCCAAAGAAGATAAGACCTCCCAACACCGAAAGCAGAATCATGAACGGATGAATCTTGACCCTCCTGTTGATGATGATAGGAGCCAAGAAATTGTCGATAAAACCGACAGCGACCACTCCCCAAATAAGGAGACCGATGGCCGGACCCGTGGCACCCGTGAAGAAGAGGTACGCAACGCCAGGCACGATCACGAGCGCGGTGCCGATACCTGGGATGAGTGCGGAAATAGCTGCGATCGATCCCCACAAAGCAGGACTTGGCACGCCGAAGATAGCAAAGCCGATACCCGTGAGCACACCTTGAACGATACCGACCGAGATGCTTCCTGCGAATATGGAGTATATAGTCTGTTCAAGCTTGCCAAATATACGTTCATCATCAGCGTCTCCCAGTGGAGACAGCGAAATGATCTGACGCTTGAGTTCACGGCCATCACGGAGGAAGTAGAAGAGCGCCAGACACATGATGAACACACTGAGCGCTATCTTCGATACGCCACCGAAGACCACATCCAGATTGGCAAAGAGCCATTCGAGCGCCCTCTGGAGGATTGTAGTGATGTTGAACGAATCAAATGAATACGCCGGATAGAGGCCGAGGAACACGCGTGAAAGCCCGGATGTTGCTGCGTTGAGAGAGGTGATCACCTGAGATCTACCGGCCTCATCAGTCAAGAATGCGTACATGGTCTGCACTTCGGTGTATATCTTACCCGCAACAAGAAGTACTGGCACACATATCACCACTATGATGAGTATGGTCGTAATCACCGCGGCGAGACTACTGCGCTCCCGATCACGGAACAATATCCGTATCATGAGACGATGTGCAGGACCCGCAACGACCGCAAGGGCTGCCGCAAGGACGATTGGCGTCAGGAAGGGCATAAAAATGAGAACTGCCAAGACTATCGCAGCCAAAAGGAGGCCGAAGAAGAACTGACTTGGAGGTGTGGTTATCATGATATTACATTACCACACTATCAAATTATTGTGAATTTTTTGTCTTTACGGGATATACAGCACCCGTATATCTAAGGAAGATCCGCAGTTTCGACAAGTTCCTCTTTGAGGATTTTTGCAGAATATTCAGCTGTCGATGGCTTATCGAAAAGGAACTTCCCTGTAAATTTCTTGCCTTGCAAAAGCAATGGCAACCAATAACGGTCATCGGACCACATATCATCAAAAGGTATCTCCTGAACATTGAACCACTGAGGTCTCATTTCCTCACTTTCTACCGGTTCCCCTTCGAAGCTTTCTATCTTGAACACATGAACCTCCATCATCTTCGGGTCATTTTCAAATTCAAACTCCAATATGCCCGCCTTTTCGAGTTTCAAAGCTTTGATACTTGCCTCTTCAGTCAATTCTCGGTGAGCAGCGCCCTCAATACCTTCATCGGGCATAACCTTGCCACCAAACCCGTTCCATCTCCCCGCACCAAATCCCCTCTTCTTCATACCAAGAAGCACTCTACCATCCTGATGGACTATGCAGAGCGTAAAGAGTTTTCTTGGTTTTGTCTCCATAAATTGCTAATAGTCTACTTTTCCTTATGACAGACATATTACTTCCCAACTCCGTGGCACTTCTTGTATTTCTTGCCGCTTCCGCATGGACACAAGTCATTCCTGCCAACTTCCGGTTCTTTCTTTACTGAAGACTGCGCGTTACCTGATCCGTCACCCCCTCCAATGATGGATGCATTTTCATGGACTTCCTTGAGGTCCTTCTGCTCCTGTACAACCGGAGCAGCGTTACCTACAGGTACCACATGAGGAATCACTTTCACGACCTGCTCACGCATGGCCGCCTGCATCTCCTTGAAAAGCCTCAAACCTTCCTTCTTGTATTCTACGAGAGGATCACGCTGACCGTAGGCGCGCAGATTAACGCTCGAACGGGTGTAATCCATGACTTCAAGGTGCTCAACCCAATACATATCGATTGCCTGAAGGAGCACCATGCGAATCGCGTCAAAGAACATGTCGCGGCCGAATTCAACGGATTTCTTGGAAATAACCTCACCGAGAGAATCATCACCAACGATCTCCTTCAATTCCGTCTCAACTTCATCTACTGTTCCGAGCAAAACCTTCCTTCTGCGGCCATACATGTTCTTTCTCTGTGTGTTGATGACGTCATCGAACTCGAGCACATGCTTACGGGAATCGAAGTTGAATCCTTCGATTTTCTGCTGGGCACTCTCGAGGGACTTGGAAATGAGCTTGTGCTCGATCGGCTCATCCTCGGCGACACCGAGCTTACCCATCATAGACTTGAGCATATCCGAGGCAAACACGCGCATGAGCGTATCCTCGAGAGACACGAAGAACTGTGTTTCGCCTGGATCTCCTTGGCGACCTGAACGACCGCGGAGCTGGTTGTCGATACGGCGTGCCTCATGACGTTCGGTGCCGATCACAAAGAGACCTCCGGCGGCTTTTACTTCCTGTGATGTTTCAGGTGTGCTCGGGTTACCGCCGAGTTTGATATCGACACCGCGACCTGCCATGTTGGTAGCAATAGTAACTGCTCCCTTCTTACCAGCCTGAGCAATGATCTCCCCTTCCTTCTCATGGTTCTTGGCATTGAGCATCTGGTGCGGTATGCCTTCGGCCTTGAGGAAGTGTGAGAGCAACTCGTTCTTCTCGATAGATACTGTACCAATAAGGACCGGCTGGCCTTTTTTGTGCAATTCCTTGATAGTGCGTGCGAGGGCCTTGAACTTACCAAGCTCGGTCTGGAATATCTGATCATTGCGGTCGATACGAACCGGCTTATTGTTGGTTGGGATAACAGAAACTTCGAGGCCATACACCTTGAAGAATTCCTCTGCGGAAGTTGCTGCGGTTCCCGTCATACCAGAAAGCTTGGGATACATGCGGAAGAAGTTCTGGAATGTGACCGATGCGTAGGTACGAGATTCCTGTTGGATACCGACACCTTCCTTGGCCTCAATAGCCTGATGGAGACCATCGGACCAACGACGGCCTGGTTGCATACGCCCCGTAAATGTATCAACAATCACAATCTGACCTTCTTTGACTACATAGTCGATATCCTTCTTATAGAGTGCGGTTGCTTTGATAGCGGTCTCCAGATGATGAACCGACTTGATACCCTTGTCGGTGTAGATATTTTCAATATTGAGAGCCTTCTCAGCTTTGGTGATACCGTCAGACGTGAGCGAGATCGAGCGATGCTTCTCATCGACAGTGTAGTCAGACTCCTGTGCAAACGATTTCACCAGTGTTGCGAACTGTTTGTATGTAGATTCAGCATCACGAGTCGGCGAAGAAATGATCAGTGGTGTGCGCGCCTCATCGATGAGGATAGAGTCGATCTCGTCGACGATAGCATAGCTTGGTTCACGCTGACAAAGCCTATCAGGGCTGTACACGAGGTTGTCACGCAAATAATCAAAACCGAACTCATTGTTCGTACCATAGGTGATATCAGCTGCATACGCGTCTCGGCGAGATACCGGGCGCAGGAATTCATGAACCACCTTGAATGCACCGAGCTGATCGCGTTCCGTATCGAGCTCATCAGAAGATTCTACGGACGCTGGCGCCTCCTTGTGTGTCGGATCATACAAAAATGATGTCTCATTGCCGATCACACCGACAGAGAGTCCGAGAAAGGCGTATATCTGGCCCATCCAGACTGCATCACGCCTTGAGAGGTAGTCGTTAACTGTGACAACATGCACTCCTTTGCCTGTAAGAGCATTCAAATATGCAGGAAATGTCGCCACCAAGGTCTTACCTTCTCCCGTCCTCATCTCTGCGATACCGCCAGAATTGAGTACCATGCCACCCAGAAGCTGTACGTCAAAATGACGCTGACCGAGTGTACGGCGTGATGCCTCGCGCACAACAGCGAACGCTTCGGGGAGAATATTATCAAGTGTTTTTCCTTCAGCGAGCGACTTCTTGAACTCGTCGGTCTTGGCTCGAAGATCAGTATCAGAAAGAGCCTTGATTGTATCTTCAAGGGCGTTTATGCGTGCGACGATAGGTTCGAATGCTTTGACATTCTTGGTATGGGTGCGGGTGAATATGTTGGAAAATATAGCCATAAGAGTAGATGGCACTGTACCATATTTGGGACAATAAAAAAACTAATTGACCCACTCAACCTCTCCCTCTATATCTATGCCCGTCTTCTCCTTGACCGCCTTCATGAGATCTTGCGCCAACTTGACCACTTCCTCAGACGTCGCACCGGGCTTGGCCACAAGTACCAGCGCCTGCTTCTCATACACACAGACATTGCCGACACAGAGCCCTTTCACATTACAGACCTTGTCGAGTATCCACCCGAGTGAAACCTTGACCCTATCATCAGGTTCAGGAAATCCCGGTAAATCAGGATACCGTTTCTTGAGCTCAGCGAATGCTACCGCACTAATAACAGGGTTCTTAAAAAATGATCCTGCCGTTCCCCACAACTTCCAATCAGGTAGTTTACCCCATCGAATATCAATGACCGCATCACGTACTTCTTGCAATGTAGGCTCTGCAATTTCTTTTTCGGCAAAATACTGCTGGACTTCCCTATAGCTCGTATTCACCTTCCCATTTTTGAAAAGCCCAAAATACACTCTCGTGATAACATACTTACCCTTGTCATGCTTGAAGACGCTATCCCGGTATGAAAAACCACACTCAGCTTTTGAAAGTTGCACAAAGGTGAGCGTTGGGATGTGGAACGCACGCACCTCGATGATTGTCTCTGAAACCTCTGCCCCATATGCACCGATATTCTGAACAGGCGCCGCACCGACTGTACCCGGTATCGCAGAAAGATTCTCCAACCCATATATCCCTTCAGAAACAGTCTTTTCTACCAAGTCATCCCAGAGTTCGCCAGCTGCTGCAGTAACACAGACAGCTCCACTCTCCTTCTCTTCTATGGTGATACCCTTGATACGCATGCGAATGACGAGTCCATTGAACCCTTTTCCTGAAATAAGGATGTTCGATCCGCCTCCCAAGATAAAGATCTGGAGATCCTTCTCTCGCGCAAACTGGCACGCCTCAACAAGCTCGTCTTCTGTGTTGACGGAGCAATAAAATCGCGCCAGCCCACCGAGTTTGAATGTAGTATAGGGGGCAAGCGATACCTTTTCTTTGATGATCAATGCCATGATTGTTGTTTTTGCGCCAACTGATGGCGACGGGTGCGAGCTCCAAATAAAATGTTTAAATTTATGTGAGTACAGCCGTCGCCGTCACTTGGTACAATCTATTCGCAATTATATACAAATGTACACATACAATCAAATAGTAGAGATTCACTGAGTATGCCGAGACCCTTCTGGGTGGTGACAAAGGCCTCATTGTCCACGTCACGAGGAAGCACTTTTCCAAAAAATTTTCTTCGGCAACTTCTTCTTTTGATGTGGTGTAGTATGCCAAACGACGGCCCCAAACCTCAACATTCTACAGCACAAAAATTCATTTCTGTGAATGAAAAAAATTGAAGAAACTATGTACTGGACTCCAAGCGTTTTCCGAGCCCACATTCCTCTTGTTATTTGAATATGATGGAATTCGCGCGGTGAATTACGCAAAAGCCCGCCGAGGGCGGGACTTTGCGAAACATTTATTTATTGGAAGTCCCACACATGGGTACTCACATCGCTAGTATATCACTGCCCTCTATCGAGTCAAGAGCCTATTTTGCGCCAGCCTGTACCTCCTTGATAGCAGCATCTATCTGTTCCTTGTACTCAGGGAAATCCTTGGCAATAGCGCGCAAAGTCTCAGTCGCTGACCAGGTCATGCCAGCAGAATACTGTGTCTGTGCAAGTGCCGTACGGAGATTGACGTTCTTGGCATCGGCAGCGATAAGCCTATTGTATATAGCTATCGCCTTATCATACTGCTTGAGCGAGGCATATGCCTGAGCTGCGCGCTGGGTCTCGAAGATAGTAGGGTCATTATCGAACTGCACGCGCGCCTCAGCATCCTTGCCGGCAATAATCATAGAGGTTGCATATGCTGAGCGAGCATCATCATATGTAGGATCTGCATCATACGCTGTCTTGAGCAATGCAAGTGCTTCATCCTTCTTGCCCTCGGCCACATACAAAGTGGCGAGCTGGAATGCTACCGCCTGCTTACCTGGAGTCAGTTCGCGAGCCTTCTCAAGGAGCTTCTTCGCTTCTGCGGTCTGATTGAGATTGCTCAGGAAGAGACCTCCGAGAATATACATGCGTGCATCTTCGGGAGCATCCGCAATCTGTTCCTGGATCTGCTTGACTGTCAGATCGTAGAAAGCTTGCTTGACCGGACCTGGATATGGGTTGCTAACTACGCCAGTAGCACATGAAATGAGCTGTTCACGTGCTTCCTGAGCAGCCATTGCGGAATCAATCTTGAAAAGACCTTCAAAAAGCGCAATATCCGCACGACCAGCCGTGGAGCACGCTCTCAAAGCGTCTATCAAGCTAGTGTTGGCTTGAATATTACGAACATTAAGAAAGTATATTCCTGCAGCGAGCGCGACGATAGCGATCGGGGCGACGATATACTCGACTGCATCACGGCTGAATGTCTTGGTCTCGAGCCACTTCTCTACTTTGGACTTGGAAGATCGTTCAGCAGATCCGAGTGAACCGGCAAATCCCAGGATCGCAAAGAAGAAGACGTAGCTGGCGAGGTTGTCGAACACGAAAATATTGTGGACAGCATATCCCACGATGAGACCCGTGAGAGTGCTCTTCTCAGCTATAGTAATCCTCGACTTCCACACAGCCATGAGTGCAAAAACATAGAGTGCGAGATACGAGAGCACACCAACAGCCCCTGACGCGACCAACCAATCAAGGAAGACGCTGTGAGCGCGGTCGAACCACTGCTCTTGATTCCACATCTTCGGATTGTAGTGCTGATTGAACACATAGTTGAAATTCTCCTGACCCCATCCGAGAATTGGGCGCTCAGTGAAGCCCTTGAGAGCCATCGGCCACACATAGGCACGTGCCTGCGTCTTGGTATCAGTGAGCGAGATAGATGCGATACGGTTGAGGGACGGGCTATTCTTGACGAAGGCTGTATCGCGGCTCAAGAAGAGTGCACCAGTAAGTACCAAGATGAGGCCAATGGCACCAGCCGCTATAGAACGGGAGCGTATCGACTCTTTCTTGGCAAAGAGAGCATATAGAGCAAGGGCGAGCAGAGCACCACCTGCCAAGCCGATGATCGTTCCGCGAGTCTGTGTTTGGATAATAATGAAGCTGAATACAAGCGCCAGGAGCGGATACGCCCACTTCAGAAAACTAGCATTAGCGATCTTGCCGGCATAGGCAACGAAGGAGAGGTACGCAGCTATACCTACATGCATGAGCATGTACACCGCAAGATATGCAGCATTGCCGAGTGAAGCATCGAGACGGACACTACCCTGATGAATCTCCGCCCAGCCAAACATCTGAGCAAACGCGTATCCTACTACTACGACCGCGACACCCAGCGAGAAGTTGAACCAACGACGCCACATGCGCTTACCCTCTTCATCATGGCCAAAAAGATGAGTAGCGGTCATGTAGAACATCCAGAGATGAGCAATAACCAACCAGCCCTCCATGCGCTCGAAGTTTGAGACCATACTGCGGACTGGATTGACTCCGAGAAGATCGGCGATCAGGGTGATGACAGCGAAGAGCGTTACACTGATGGTAAGCGCGGTGAATCGAGGACGATACTTTGCATCAAGAAATGCCAACAGGATCCATGCAACGAAAGCAACCTCAACCAAGATGCGGAAATAGAACGCTTTGCCCGTAATAAATGGAAAGAAGAACCCGTCCGCGACGATCAGTGGGAAGATAGGTATGAGAAAAATGAGACCAACGGACAACGAACGGAGGATTTTCTGGAGGTTCATAGTAATGGACGCTGATGGTTATTTGGTAAGTACCGCAAAATATACCACGCCTATCCCAAACATGCCACGGACATGTAATCGACGCCGCCACGAGGAAGCTCCGCAAATGAAAAACCGTTACACATCAACGGTTTCCCATTGATATGTAACGGTGGTTAGACCATGACCTCAATCCTTCTTACCGCAAGACAGTTGTCCCGAATCCCATCGGCCATAAACCGAAAGAATAAATTGACCGCCTCGGCAAATTTATGGATTTCGTTGAGCGGATCGCCGTCTTCCGGAACACGGATTTTCAACCAGCTGTCCTCGGAAAGCGGCTCCTGTTGTTGCTTCTGCCGCTCAGAAAGATACCCGAACCAGATCTCCCTTCCCAAACCATCCTGCGTGTCGAGTACGATTTCTTTGTCCGTCGCCGGAATGAAGCCGAGTTGTCGAGCAACATCGGGGCGACACATCACAACGGCCGCTAATGTAATACGATATTTCATTGTAAATGTCCTCTTTTTGTTTTTGGTTATACCCACGAATCTCCCACAATTGGGAGCTTAAATCCTGTACTAAGTATAGCATATATAATGCTATTTGTCAATATTTATAGAGCGCTAATTAAAGCTTAAATAGGGCCCCAATCAAAGGCTTTTTACTAGTGAACCAACTTGACACCTTTTGACACTTTGCTAGAATAGAGCTCTATGACAGAAGAGATAAAACCTCATGGCGTCTATACGACAAGCGAAACACAAGACATACTCCGTGTAAGCGAGAGCACGATCAAGCGCATGCTCAAGAAAGGACTCCTCCGCGCCAACAAAGTCGGCGGGCAGTATCGTATCCTCGGCAAAGAAATACTCCGCGTCCTCTCCCCTGAACTCGAACAAGAAGCAGTCAAGTCATACCTCGGTCTCAAGAAGAAGGTCGTGGACAAGATAAATAAGTGGTGATCCAGCAGGATCACCTACTGGGTAAAAAGTGCTAGAATACATTTCTCTCATGAGCATCATCACGACTATCAAACCAAAGAAGATATTCCATTTCTCGGATCTCCGCGAACTCTGGAACTACAAGGAGCTCCTTTACTTCTTCACCTGGCGTGACCTCAAGGTCCGCTACAAGCAGACTGTCATCGGTGCAGGCTGGGCAATATTCCAACCTTTCATCACCATGGTGGTCTTCTCCATCTTCTTCGGAGGACTAGCCAAGATGCCTTCTGACGGCGTCCCCTACCCGATCTTCGTCTATGTCGGTCTTATTTTCTGGCAATTTTTCTCGAGCGCGCTCGGCGACACCAGCAATGTACTCATCAGCAACCAGGCAATCATCACCAAGGTCTACTTCCCGCGCCTCATACTCCCCATCTCCTCGGTCATCACCAAGCTCGTAGATTTTGCCATTGCTGCGGCCATCCTCGTCGGCCTGATGTTCTACTATGGATATACGCCGCACATCAGCGGCCTGCTTCTCATACCGCTTCTCCTTCTCATCACTTTCATGGCAGCGGTTGGCGGTGGACTGATCCTTGCCTCGATCAATGTAAAATACCGTGACGTCCGTTACGCACTGCCTTTCTTCATTCAGCTCCTCCTCTTCGTAACTCCGGTCATCTACCCCGCCTCGATCGCCGGAGCATATTCGAAATTCTTGGCCATCAACCCGATGATGGGAGTCATCCAGAATGCCCGCGCGGCACTCCTCGGTACCGCGCCGATCAACTGGCTCCTCCTTGGCATCTCGCTCATCGCCTGCTTCATACTGCTCATTGTGGGAATCTATGTCTTCAAAAAGGTCGAGAGGTACTTCGCTGATATCGTCTAACATTCTATATATATATGTCCTCCCCCATCATCGAAGTAAAGAATATCGCCAAGAGCTACAAGATCACACATGAACGTGGTGGATATATCGCTCTGCGCGACGTGATCACCGATGCATTCAAGCATCCCTTGCGTTACCTCGGCTCGAAATTCAAGGATATGACAGGGCTCACCAAGAAAGAGGTCTTCTGGGCACTCAAAGATATCAACTTCACAGTGAATCCTGGTGAAGTGGTCGGCATCATCGGTCACAATGGGGCCGGAAAATCTACCCTACTCAAGATCCTCTCCCAGATCACCTCGCCCACCGAAGGCGAGATCACGCTTCACGGCAAGGTCGGCAGCCTGCTCGAAGTCGGAACCGGCTTCCATCCGGAACTCACTGGCCGCGAGAACATATTCTTGAATGGCGCCATCCTCGGCATGACCCGAAAAGAGATGGCCTCCAAGTTCGATGCGATCGTCAGATTTGCAGAGATCGAAAAATTCCTCGATACGCCGGTAAAATACTATTCCAGCGGTATGTACGTACGCCTCGCCTTCTCGGTGGCAGCACACATGGAGCCAGACATCCTCATCATCGATGAGGTGCTCGCTGTGGGCGATGCCGATTTCCAGAAGAAATGTCTCGGCAAAATGGATCAGATCACCCGTGAGGACGGCCGCACGATCTTATTCGTCAGTCACAACATGGAAGCTGTCAGGAAACTCTGCAACCGTTGCATCCTCATCGAGAAGGGTGTGGTCAAAGCATCAGGAGACACTGATGAAATTATCAGCATGTATCTCAAGGATCCGCTCGTGCGCGAAAAAGGTGTCGATGTCCGCATGCGCCATGACCGCAAAGGTGCGGGGCGCGTGAAGATAGATTCATTCTTCATTGAGGAAAATGGCAAAAAGGTCAACACACTCAAGACAGGAGGCTCATACACACTCTGCTTCGAATATACGACTGACGGGTCTCCTGTGAATGACGTGAACGCAACTTTCTCCATCACTGCAGAGTCTGGTACACCACTCATCCTCGCTTCGACCAATCTGACCAAAGAACAATTTGCCACCCTCCCACAAAAAGGAGTCATCCGCTGTAGCATCGACCAGAAGTTCCCACTCAATGTAGGGACCTATGGCGTCTCAGTGGATCTCCATGCAGGTGAAAATCGTGAAGACCATGTCAAGAATGTAGCCGTGTTCCGTGTTGATGAAGGTGACTATTACGGCACAGGCGTGCAGACCGCACATAGCCCCATCTTCATTGACCAAAAGTGGAGTGTCGTAGAGCGGAAATAACTATCAATCATATGACTATTCGAGATAGATACAACATGAAGTCGGTCGAGCGCGAAGATGCTCCTGCACTCGATGCGATCGTGCACACCATAGAGGCACCCTCTTCAAACACTCCTACAGGCGTACCCACAAAATATCTCGAGGTAGGAGCAGGTCTCGGACGCTTCCCTCTCAAGCTTCGCACCATCCACCCCAAAGAGAAGCTCGACATCGAGTGCCTCGAAGTCAACACAACCGTCGCACAAAAACTCACGGAAAAAGGGTTCAAGACTGCAGCAGCATCTGCAACAAAAATGCCCTACGCAGACTCATCGTTCGATATCGTCCACTGCGCACATGTCATCGAGCATTTCAGTTATCCCGAAGTAACCCTTCTCCTTGAGGAACTTTTCCGTGTGGTAAAGCCGGGGGGTATCGTTATCATACGAAGCCCTCTCATGTACCCTGGTTTCTACAATGAACTCGACCATATCAAGCCATACCCACCCAAGGCGATCATGCACTATTTCACCCTCGAGCAGCAACAAAAGCAGGGTGCACACCAAGTCAATCTCATCAGCAATTGGAATCGTCGCGAAGGACTCGAATTCTCATGGCCGCTACCAGGTATATCGATCATCAATCGTATCTCGCTGTGGTTCTGGACAATGACCGGATGGCCCCGTAGTAAAACAAATGGATACGTAGCTGTATTCACTAAGGAATAAATCCATGAAGATACTCGTCATAGACACAGACTATCAGGAACATATAGAGAATTCCTATCGGAAATATCCGAATCTGTCGTCGCTTTCGTATGTCGAGCAGAAAAAGGCTCTCGAACAAGAAAATTCAGGTCCAGCTCTCCCGTGTGTACGAGCACTCTCCTTATTGGGACATGAGGTCGAATTGATCATCGTGAACAATGAAAGACTACAAAAAGCATGGATAAAGGAACACTCCTTAAATTCACCGCAAAAAACTCCTACGCTTTCAGCAAAGCTGCACTACCTGATTCACAAGAAATGGGGCTGGCAAGAAGAAATACTCGAGGCCCAAGTACGCGCATATAAGCCCGATGTTATATATTCGATTACCCGCGACCTCGATACCGCATTCAACATGCGTATAAAGAAGCTGACGAAACTCTATGTACTCCAGATCGCCAGCAAACTGCCAACCATGGACGCTTTCAAGCCCTACGATTTTGTAGTTTCTTCTCTTCCAAATCAGGTGGAGTACCTACACAATCACGGTACAAAATCCTACTATCTGAAGCTCGCATTCGATCAGACTATATTGGAAAATCTACAGCCAGCAGCGTTGACATATGACATCACCCACATCGGAGGCTATGATCAGATTCACGCAGACCGCAACCGCACCTTGGAAGCAGTCGCGCACGCGATAAAGCTTGATGCATGGGGCTATGGGATTGAAAACCTTCCCGCCGAGTCAGCTATACGGAAAAATTATCACGGCGAAGCATGGGGCTCAGAGATGTTCTCCATATTGAGAAATAGCAAAATAACCATAACGGGACATGTGAAGAAAGTGGCTGGAGACTACGCCAACAATATGCGTATGTATGAAGCTACGGGCGTCGGATGCCTCCTTATGGTCGATAACAAAAAGAATATTGGGGATATATTCGTGCCAGGAAAAGAAGTGGTCACCTATGACTCACCAGAGGATCTCGTACAAAAAATACAGTACTATCTTACGAACGAGTCCGAACGAGCTCAGATAGCGAAGGCTGGGCAGCACAGAACACTCACCGAGCATACCTACGAGCACCGGATGAGAGAACTATGCAGCATGCTGCAAGAAAATCTATCATGAAGAAATTCATAGAAAACAAAATACGCCAGATTGAGGATGCCCACGCGTTTAACCCACGCTGGTTCGGAATATTCTTGAACCCATTTTTTATCACACGAAGGCATCTATACCGAAAATTCTTTGAGTTCTCCAAAACGCTCAAGCCCGGAAATTCCATCCTTGATGTCGGTTGCGGCATCAAGCCTTACGAGCAACTTTTCAAAGGGAACGAGTATACCGGCATCGAAGTTTCCGAAAGCGGCCATGATCGTGGCGCTATGGATGCTGATCTTTTCTTCGATGGTAAAAATATACCTTTCCCTGCAGAGAAGTTCGATATTGTTATAGCCTCTGAGGTATTCGAGCATGTAGAGTACCTGCCCGAATTGACCAAGGATATACATCGTGTACTCAAACCCGGAGGAACACTATTTTTATCGATGCCATTTGTATGGCCCGAACATGAAAAACCCTACGATTTTCAGAGATTCACCTCCTTCGGACACCAGAAGCTACTCAAGGAATGCGGCTTCGAGATCAAGAAGATCGAGCACACCACAGGTATTTTCGGAACATGTGCACAGATTATGTCTGACTTCCTTATAGACTGGACAAACTCCCTGCTCGATCGTGGTGGATTATCAGGCCTCAGATATAAGTTGAAATTCATTGGTTCACGCATAATCATAGCTATTGTATGTGCGCCAATACAGATCATCGGCCTCGTGTTCGATCGTATCTTCAGCAAGAAAGGTATCACTCTCGACTATATTGTGACGGCCCGAAAAATATGAACTCCATGAAAAATTACGCCCCCATAGCCCTCTTTGTCTACAATCGTCCTGAGCATACACAAAAAACGATTGAAGCTCTGCAGCAGAATATGCTTGCTGCCGAAAGCGATCTTTTCATCTTCGCCGATGGAGCCAAGAATGAAGCGGCACTGGAAGGAGTCACTGCTGTTCGCACATACCTCAAATCAGTTGCAGGTTTCAAATCTGTGCATATAGTAGAGCGTGCGGAAAATTACGGCCTGGCCAAATCAATCATCACTGGTGTCACCGAGATCGTGAACACATACGAGCAGATAATTATCGTTGAGGACGATCTCGTCACTTCACCATATTTCCTCACCTATATGAACGACGGACTCAACCTCTACAAACACGATAACAAAGTAGCGAGCATCCACGGGTACAGCTACGCTGTAAAGGAAAAACTTCCCGAGACATTCTTTCTGCGAGGTGCAGACTGCTGGGGCTGGGCTACTTGGAAGAGAGCCTGGGCCGAATTCAATCCAGACGGTAAGGCCCTCTTGATACAACTCGAGGAACAAAATCTGACACAAGCATTCGATCTCGATGGATCGTACCCTTTCACTGATATGTTGAAAGGTCAGATTGCCGGCACAAACAATTCCTGGGCAGTACGCTGGCACGCCTCCTCATTTCTAGCAGCAAAACTCACGCTCTATCCGGGCATATCGCTCGTCGATAACATCGGTCATGACACGACCGGTACACACTCCAAGAAGACACTGAAATACCGCAGTACGCTATCTGACCGGAAGATCCGGGCCGAACGGATCCCGCTCCAAGAAGACTCTCGTGCACGCGCACTGTTCGCCGACTATCTCCGACCAAAAAAACCGAGCATCATCCGTCGAATTATCAATAAGATCCGCTCATAAGCCTGCTCAAACCTACACTCGCATGTCGAAATTTTTCCAAAAAATTCAGTCGCAGAAATACAACCCGAAGCTCCTCGGCATGGTCTTCAACCCATTCTATTTCGTGCGCCGCGCCTTGCACCAGAATATGAAGGAGTTGAGCAGCCACATCACCGGCAAAGTTCTGGATGTCGGCTGCGGCACCAAGCCCTATGAGAAGCTTTTCACGCACGCAACCGAATATATCGGCATGGACTACGACTCTCCGGAGAATAGGAAGATCAAGCAGATAGATGTGTTCTACGACACTAAGAAGTTCCCTTTTGCAGACGAAACCTTTGACGGCATCATATTCACTCAAGTGCTTGAACACGTCTTCAATCCCGACGAATTCCTTACAGAAATCAACCGCACCCTCAAGAAGGGCGGCAGCATACTCATGAGCGTGCCGTTCGTCTGGGACGAGCACTCCCAACCTTACGACTATGCGCGGTATTCTTCATTTGGCGTTGCACATCTCCTCAAAGAACATGGCTTCACGATTATCGAGCACCGAAAAAGCCTCAACGATATTCGCGTGATATTCCAGCTTATCGCCTGCTATATCCACAAGTCGCTCCCTTTCAAGAACTACTACCTGAAGCTACTCAGCTATGCCATACTCATAGCGCCGGTAACAATAATCGGATCCATCCTGTACCGGATACTGCCGAAGAATAATGATCTCTACATGGATAATATTATCGTGGCAAAGAAATAAACTGACATGAAGAATACTCTAAAAAACAAGCTCCGCAATCTGAAGTCCGTCATACCAACGCCACTTTGGTCATTCGCTAAAAAGTGTTTGTATACTCTGCGTCCTCGCACAGAAAAAGCTTCGGGCCACTATAGTATTCTGAAAAATCCAAATCTCGCAGAACTTAAAAGAAAATATGAGGATATCTGGAAGGATTCATCTATTCCTGCCCAACAGCTCAAAGTTAACGCTCGATCCCCTAAAAGCGCACCTGTCTATGAAGCTGCAGTTAAACTTATCCGTGCAACACATTTGACCAAGCCGACCATCCTCGAAATTGGCTGCTCGACAGGATATTACGCAGATGTATTCAAAGACGCAGGACTCGAGGTCTCATATGAAGGATGTGATTATTCAGAGGCTTTTGTAGCAAAAGCAAAAGAACTGCATCCGGGTATATCATTTCGGACTGAAGACGCTACAAAACTCGGATATCCTGATACATCTTTCGATATCGCCATATCAGGCTGCTGTATACTCCATATTATCGATTACGAGAAGGCTATTGCCGAGACCGCTCGCGTCGCTACGCAGTATGCATTATTTCACCGCACGCCAGTCGTGAGATCGACATCGACAACCTATGCAGAAAAGATCGGCTATGGCCTGCCAATGTTCGAGATATTCTTCAATGAGTCTGAACTATTCGACCTCTTCAAGAAATACGGTCTCGACGTTGCAGCGAGTGAAACCATCAGTTCGATGAATGTTCCAGGTCTTGGTGAGCCCGTATTAATAACCAGCTATCTATGCAAAAAATCATGAAGCATCTCTACGTAACATTGTTCGATAAAGGATTCACCAATCGTGGACTCGCACTTCATGCGTCGCTCATAAGATATGCACCCCAGCCTTTCCAACTCTATATCCTCTGCGTTGACGAAGAATCTCATGCATTACTCACGAAACTCGCGCTACCACGCGTCACTCTCGTAAGTCGTGTTGAATTCGAACAAAAAGAGCCAGCGATTGCCGCCACGAAAAAAACCAGAACTCTCGAAGAATACTGTTGGACGCTCGGAAGCGGATTCACTCAGCATGTAATGAAAAACTATACAGATCCAGGTGATGCGTCTCAACTCGTCATCTACGTCGACGCCGACCTTTACTTCTATTCATCGGTACAGCCTATATTTGACCTCTTCGGGAACAATTCGACTCTTATCATTCCACACAATCACCCAGAGAATCGTCGCCACAAAGAGAAGGATGTGGGGAAATACAATGTCGGCATGGTGATTTTCAGAAACGATGACGATGGTCGAGCATGTCTAACCTGGTGGAGCGACAAATGTATCGAATGGTGTTACGCGCGAGTAGAACCTGACCGTTTTGGCGATCAGAAGTATCTCGACTTTTTTGAAGAAAAATTCAAAGGCGTTTACATTCTCACCCACAAGGGATCCAATCTCGCCCCATGGTGCATTGGCAATTTCAAGGACAAAATATACCGTAAAAATGGAGTAGTAATGATCGATGATGTTCCACTCATCTTTTTCCATTTCTCAAGCTTCAAAATATATTTTCTGCCATCACCGTTCAGGGTCTCTATAGCCAAGACGGCTCACAACTATGGTAAACCAACCTTCATCAAAAGGCTCATCTATAATCAGTACCGCAACGAGCTCTACAAGGCGATGAAAACCATCCGCATGATACAGCCCGATTTTATCGCCGGAACTATCCAGCGTACAGGTATTTCGGATGAGCTGAAGACTGTCGCCTTCCCTCTCTGGTGGTGGGCGTTCAAGGATCTCATCAGGCCATTTTTGCAGCCTATTATCAATATATTCAGGCCCCGAAAGGCGGTATAATATGATGAATATGACTACATCCAAGAAGATCATGGTAACCGGAGGATTAGGCTTCATTGGCTCCAACTTCATCGAGATGGCGCTCGAACGAGGCTATCGCGTGGTCAACATCGACAAGATGACCTATGCCGCCCGCAAGGACACCAATTTTGACCAGCATCCAAACTACGAGTTCATCCGCGCCGATATTGCCGAGCTCAAAGCGCTTCCAGGTGGCATATCAACCATTGTGAACTTCGCCGCCGAGTCTCATGTCGACAACTCCATCGCATCCAACGAAGTTTTCTTCAAGAGCAACGTCAAGGGAGTCCATACCCTGCTCGAACTTCTTCGCCGCAAGGATGCCGTCGATCGCCCACTCCTCGTCCATATCTCGACCGACGAGGTCTACGGAGACCGTGATACCGACTTCTTCACAGAAGAAGACAAGCTCAAGCCATCGAGCCCTTATTCTGCAACCAAGGCTGCCGCCGATCAGCTCGTGTTCGCATGGTCGCGCACCTACGGTGTCCGCTCGCGTCTCTGCCGTGGTAGCAACAACTATGGTTACGGTCAGCAGGCGGAGAAGCTCATCCCCAAGACCATCAAGCTCACTACCAAAGGCTCCAAGGTTCCTGTTCATGGCAACGGCAAGTACATTCGTGAATGGATATATGTGAAGGATTATTGCGAAGCAGTCTTCAAGGTCATGGAGGAAGGAAAGGATGATGAGATATACAATATCTCATCCGGAGAAAGCCACACCAACCTCGAAGTCATCAAAATGATCCTCAAACATATGGGCAAGCCACAGGACTTCTATGAGTTCGTGGGCAACAGGAGCGGTCAAGATGTACGCTATGCCATTGCTGCTGATAAGATCCGCTCACTCGGTTGGACTCCGAAGATGACCCTCGATGCCTATATACCCGAATATCTCAAGCTCTGCGAGACAGGCACCGCCAAAATCAAACAAGGCATGAAGGCAAAGATCGCTAGCAAGATCAAAGGGCTTATCGGTAAATAAGCCGCCCCAAATGAAAAAAGAATTCTACAAAATGCTGAAGTTCCCGAGCCGCGATACCAAGAACGGAGTTTTGACCATGTATGAATATGTACAGAATAAAGGCGTCGAGAAACTTCCCTTCCAACCGAAAAGGATACTGACCATGCAGGGCATGAAGAACGACGACACCCGCGGCGGTCATACGCATCACGAGACGAACCAGATACTTTTCTGCCTCCAGGGATCATGTTCGGTAGATCTCGACAATGGCTCTGAGAAGACGTCCGTCGCGCTCTCAGCGGCCAATGAAGGTGTACTGCTCCTCCCGTATGTGTGGCATGTCATGCATAGCTTCAGCGATGACGCGATCCTGCTCGTCATCGCCGACACCGAATATGACGAGAAAGACTACATCCGAAGTTACGACGACTTCATGAAATTCGTTGCAGAGAAAAAGCCATGGTAATCCCCTTCTTCGATAGTCAGCGCAGCTGGAAAAAGATAGAGCCGGAAGTAATGGCCGCCATCAAACGCGTCCTCGACTCGGGCAAGTATATTCTCGGAAAAGAGGGTGAATCTCTCGAACAGGAATTCTCCGCGTTCATTGGTGCAAAATACGCCATCGCTGTGAATTCTGGCACTGATGCGCTCAAAATCGCCCTGCGAGCACTCGGCGTACAGGCTGGCGATGAAGTGATCACCGTAGCGAATACTGCCGTACCAACCGTGAGCGCGATCCGGGAACTCGGCGCAACCCCCATTTTTGTAGACACAGACCACTACTTCACCATCGACACAAGTAAGATAGAGGCTGCAATCACAACAAAGACTCGTGCGATTGTACCCGTCCACCTCTATGGCAATGCCTGCGATATGGATGCAATCATGAAAATTGCGCACAAACACAAGCTCATCGTCGTCGAAGACTGCGCACAATCGACGGGGACACAACTGAACGGAAAGACGATCGGTAGCTTCGGCAATGCTGCATGCTTCAGCTTCTACCCTACAAAGAATCTAGGAGCCTATGGCGATGGTGGTATGATCGTCACAAACAGCCAGGAAGTTGCGGACACCTGCAGGGCTATGCGCATGTATGGTATGAAAAAGACGTATTTTGCCGAGGTGGAAGGTTGGAACAGCCGTATGGACGAGATCCAGGCCGCAATCCTACGCGTGAAGCTCCCCCTACTCGGAGCAGCCAATGAGCGCCGCCGAGAGATTGCTGCGCAATACGCAAACAGCATCAAGAATCCGAAGCTTATTTTACCCACAGAAAGGCCAGGTGCATGGCATACGTACCACCTCTTCGTGATACGAACAGCTGACAGAGACACCTTGATCAAGCATCTGGAACAGCATTCGATCGGCCATGGTTTCCACTACAAACATCCGGTTCACCTGCAGACGGCGTATGAAGGATTGGGCGGTAAGAAAGGCGATCTGCCCAACACAGAAAAGGCAGCTGACGAGATAATTTCTCTGCCGATATTCCCTGAACTCACGGACGCAGAGGTCGACACTGTGATCAAGGCGCTCAATTCATTTTAGATCAAACTATCTCATGACACCCTCCAAGAAAAAAATAGTCTACCTTCAACATTATGGCGGCCGTCTCGGCAACCAGCTCTGGCCTTCTGCTGCGCTCTATGCGTACTGCATAGAGAAGGGCTATGAGTTCAGGAACTATTGTTTCTCAACATACAGCGATGAAATAGAGATGCCTGTAGGCAACTGGCTGATTTGGTTGCTATTCTATTCGCCGCTCCGGAAAATATCCTTCAGGAAATGGTCTCCACTCAGACATTGGGTATTTCCAAAATATACCAAACGCACTCTCGCCAAACATCCAGAAACAATCAACGATACTGTAGAAGTTGATTCTTGGCGTCCTTTCTATTTGCCGCCGACCGAGGTAGCTGATACGGATCAGGCACGCAAACTCAAAATGATTGAGGACTCAGGCGACAGTGCTGCATATGTGACTGGATGGATGTACCGCAATCCGATTGGCATGGAAAAATATCGAGCTGACATCATGACCGCGATTAAACCTAAGAAAAAAGTGCGAACCCACGTCTCCTCTGTACTCGCTTATCCTCGTGCTAATTTCAAACACGTCGTCGGTGTCCACTTCCGCCTCGGTGATTATCGTTATGTCGAAGAGAAGAAATTCTTCTTCGAACCACAGCAGGTTGAAAAAATACTCACTGAGTATGTCACACAATCCGGCATGCAAACCCAAGACATCTGCTTCGTGATATGCTCCGATGAGAAGCTCAACCCTGACCATTTCAAAAGTATTAACGCATTCTTCCCCACAGGATCTCCTGCGGAAGACCTTTTCACTTTGGCCGCAACCGACGTGATCATCGGCTCAGACAGCACCTTTGGCCCTTTTGCCGCATGGTATGGCAATGTACCTTTCATCATATTTGATCGTACAGGCATCGACTGGGAGTACTACAAGGGTAAGGAGAAATTCTTCGTGACCACCAAGCCGAATCGTGTATTCTACTAACTCACACATATGACCCGATTCACCAAAAAAGATTTTCTCGAGCAGGCAACCGTAGCAATCTGGAAAACAGGCGCAACCGAATATTTCGAGACAGCACCCTACCATCCCGACGAGGCATATCCAGAATATCCTTTTGGCGTGGATACCATAAGTACAGGGGTGAAGAATCCCGCATACTCGGGGGTACGCGAAGTACTACACACCCTTGGCTTCGATGCACAAAACTACGGAACGAAGAATTGGAACCCTCTCTCGGACATCATAGCTAAGGGTAATACTGTAGTCATCAAGCCCAATGCCGTCTGGGACAAAAACCTCAATCGCGCAGCATCTTCATTTGCGAGCATCACCCACGGATCAGTCATGCGCGCGCTTGTCGACTATGCGTACATCGCGCTCGGCGGCACCGGTAGAATCGTCATCGCTGATGCGCCGATCATACCCTCGAATTTCGACAACTGGAGGAAGATCACAGGTATGGATGAGATGATTGCACTTTATAAGAAGGAAAAGAATTTCGATCTCGAAGTCTACGATTTGCGCACCCTCATCGCTCCGTGGGATGCAAAGAGTGGCTATAGCCCATCGAGTCTACGCGAAATCAAAGAACGCGACCCCGCCGGATATCGTGAGATCGATCTCCGCGGCAGCAGCGAATTTGCGAAACTCACCGAGAAACAATGCTCACTCTTCTATGGTGCCGACTACGACAATCAACACACGGTACGCAACCATACCGGTGGCGCACATCGCTACAAGGTTGCTCAGACATTCCTCAATGCCGACGTCATCATCTCCGTACCCAAGCTCAAGACACACATGAAGGTTGGCGCCACACTGAATATCAAATCAATGGTCGGAACCCAGGGAGATAAGAATTATATCCCCCACTGCAGGATCGGCGACCCGTCACGCGGTGGAGACGAGTACCCTGATCTTGGCATGTTCCAGAATGCACTCAATCGCTTCCGCATGTGGGGCGAGCTTCATGTACTCTCCCATGAGAACAAGCTGGCAGATACCATATACCGCTGGTTCCTACGTCCGATACAATACTACGGACAAGGCGTCGCAGATCGTATCGGTCGCAAGAAATGTGGAAAAGACTATATTGGCAACATCAACGGTGGATCATGGTACGGCAACGATACCGCATGGCGCATGAGCCTCGATCTCATCCGCATCATCTTGTATTCCGACAGACAAGGAGCCCTGCAAAATACTCCACAGAGAATATTCTTGGCGCTCACCGACGGTATCATCGCTGGAGAAGCTGAGGGTCCGCTCCGCCCTTCGGATAAAAGGGTTGGCACGCTCATAGGCAGTCTCAACCCGCTAGCGGCCGATGCGGTCAGCGTGACCTACATGGGATTCGATGCAGATAAGATGGCCACACTCCGTGTCGGACTCAAGAGATCCTGGCTGAAGAGATGGAAGGGTAACCTCGATGCTATACCCGTGAAGAGCAACGATCCTTCATATGTCTCCGTCGATGGTATACGCAAAAATCATGCGAATTTCATTCCGCAAAGAGGTTGGCGTGGACATATTGAACTCTAATATGAAGAAGACCTTTGAAACAGATTGGCTAGCATCGCGACCTGTCTTCTACAACGAGAAGACAGGTGCCGTGAGTCATTCGATACACGACGTCATCAACTATTCTAATTTGACGCTCCATCCTGAAGGCTTCAACAACTATCTCGAATTTGGCTACTCGGTCTTCGGACAGACGCCTATACAGGACGTAAAATTCCTCGGAGCATGTGAACGTATCACCGTCGATGAGTCAGGAAAATTGTTCATAGAAAAGCTTCCTGACCCGATCGAGTCAGCGGATAGGCGTATATGTACTCCGGAAGAAATGACTGCCCTACTCACAGACAAAGTCAGAACATGGGAAAAAAGCATCGAGGGACCTATCACCCTTCCTTTGAGTGGTGGTTACGATTCACGCTTGCTCGGCAGCATGCTGGGCGAACCTGCACGCGTGCGTGCATTCACCTATGGCACATCTGAAGAACAGCATCGTTCCTGCGAAGTGATACGAGCAGCAGAAACCTCCAAACGCCTCGGGTTCGAATGGAGCTTCATCCCTCTTCATAATTCTCAAGCATATCTCAAAGAATGGGATGGTATGTTCGGACCCGCGGTGCACGCACACGGCATGTATCATCTAGATTTCTTCGGAGAAGTTCGCAAGAAGAGCGCTCCTGGAGCACAGGCATTCTTGAGTGGCATCATCGGGGACCTCTGGGCGGGACATGTGCATTTTGATCCCATTACTTCGGAGGGTGACCTCGTCAACTTGTCCCGTAATCACGGAGACCATGCTGACCATACCAAATCTCTTCTGAAATCAGATCGTGCACTTCGAACCGCGTATTTCGAGCGCCACAAAAACAGGATAAATGACTCATTCTACCAACCAATACTTTTTGCCCGTATGAAGCTCATTCTGCTCACCTATCTCTATCAGATTCCCGAGCATTTTTCCTGGAAACCATGGTCTCCCTTCCTCGATCCAGAAGTTGCACTCGGTATGCTCTCAATCGGAGCAGATGAACGCTCTGGCCGATCATGGCAAAAGAAATACTTTGCAGATCACAAACTCGATATCGAAAATGATGGTCTCACCTGTGATGGCAATAACACTCTCAATCTCCAGATAATACAGGAAGGTCAGCTGCCTCCACTCGATGAGGCGATCCTCGGAGAAGTACTCGATCCTGCCTATGTTCGCTCGATAAATTCAACCCTTACGAAGGCTCATAAGAAACTTGCTTGGAAAAAAGGAGTGCAAAAAATACTGTCAATCCCCAAAATATACGGCCTACTCAGACATCTAGGTATGGGAGAGCTCTATGGCAAGACCAATGCAGAATCGAAGGCTTATAGCGCATATTGCGTGATACGTCCGATAGAGCTAGCCTTGAAACGTAGAACCACATGACCACATCCACCAAAAAAAATTTAGTGGCTTCATCTCCATGCCCTGTCTGTAGCAGCCCCACTGTCCCCTACATCCCCCACATCTACGATGACCGCTATGGCCACCCCGGATCGTATTCCATCATGCGATGTCATTCCTGCGGCACGCTCACGACCGAACCACCACTCAAACCAGAAGATATCGGACCACTCTACACCGACTACTATCCTCGTCACATCATCGACCTACAGTCTGTCGAAGCTCGCGGCAACAGGTCTGAGACACTCCATCAGCGCTTCATGTATTGGTGGTATGGCAACCACAAGATACAGCATATGCTCCCGCTTCAGGGCGACAGCAAGAGAGTCCTCGACATTGGCTGTGGTGACGGCGCATCGCTCATCGAACTCGAGCGACGTGGATTTGAAGCATACGGCATAGAAACAGATGAGAACATATCCATAGTCCGAGACGCCCTTAAGCTCAATCTCCACATCGGTACGATCGAAGATTGTCCTTTTCCTCAAGGCACTTTCGACTATGCCATCGCCAACCAAGTCATCGAACACATCATCGATCTTGAGAGCTTCATTGCTCATACAAAACAATTCATGGTGAAGAATGGCACACTCATCCTCAGTACACCCAATGCTGACAGCATATATCGCAGGATATTCGGTCGGGCATGGGCGCACTGGCACATCCCCTATCACCAACACATTTTGACCTCACGTGCGATCGGCATCTTGCTCGCGCGCCATGGCTTTGAGGTCATCTCAAAGAGGACAGTGAGTCCGACCACATGGATGATCCATACGCTCAATCGTCTCCGCTTCACACCTCAGCAAGGCATGAAGAATCCTTTGTGGGCATACGAACAAAAAGATGCAGCAGCTTCCCAGGAAAAACCTTCGAAAAACCATGGCTTCCCTGCAAAACTCAAATCCGTCCTGAAAAGAGCTGTATATCTTCTAGTTCTCAATCTCATCTCCCTTTGCAACCGTATCGTGGATCTTCTCCAGAGCGGCGACTGCATAGTGATATCTGCACGCCTCAAATAACATGTGGTTTCTCTATATTATTCAAACACTCATATTCAGCTACATCTCATTCCTTCTCGGAAGGTCGCTCCTCAAGGCAATCTGTTGGCGCAAAGAGGTGCTACTTCATAGCACCGTATCGCTTATTCTCGGCTATGGAGCCGTCGCAATGGTCGGATTGATGCTTTCCCTTTTTGGCATCTTGAACATCTTTTGGCTCGGTCTAATAACGATCATCATCCTCTATATCTCTAGAAAGACGATTTATTACCATGTGCACTTACTTGCTGGCTTCAAATCATGGAAGCACACGATGAAGAAACTCATCCCAAAAACAAAGGTAGAATCCGTCCTACTCTTCATACTCATCGCCTGGACCATCATATATACCGGCATAGCACTCTCCGCATCAGCAATGGGTAAAGATGGTCTCGCATATCATCTACCGTTCTCCGCAGAGATAGCGAGCGGTGAACCTATTTCATTCCCCATCATGGAGGACCCCGAATACGGCCAACTCCCTGTTCTTGGCGAAATCCTCTACGCAGTCACTATCGTCCTTTTCGACAATCTGGGCGTTTCCAAGCTCATCGAGTTTGCCGCATACCTCTTACTCATTATTTTTGCTGCCCTTCTATCACACCGATATTTCACCGACAAAAGATTCACCTACCTGACCGTGATACTCCTCCTCGCCTGTATGCCATTGGCCCGCAATGCACTCAGCGGCGGCATGATAGATATATGGTCGTTCCTTTTCAGTATCGCTAGCCTCCTCCTACTCATAGACACTCTCTCCAGGAGGCACATAGCGCATGAGCACCTTCGCACAGCATACCCCGGTGTCATTCTTGCCGGCGCGCTTCTCGGCCTGGGACTCGGAATCAAATACCTCTCACTCTTCTTCGGTGCGATAGGCCTGATTGAGATCATCTTGATATCAAGGCTCCATAAAGAACCTGCTGTGCACATTGCCAAGGTATGCGGCATATATTTCCTGTCGGCACTCATTATTGGCGGCTTCTGGTATATCAAGAACCTCATACTGACAGGAAATCCTTTTTTTCCTATATTCGCCGCTGGCGGAGGTGTGGAGTTCACTGTGGAGGTCAATGCTTTCATACTCAACAAGACCTGGTACAACTTCTTCATCTTTCCCTTCTACCTTTTCGGCAAAGAGACCTACCACCTGCCCTTCGGCATATTCCTATCAGTCAGCTTCATGGCGACATATGCTCTCGCAATATACCTGGCCTTCAAACGCAATCTGCGCGGGATTCTTCTCTATACACTGGTTGCACTGGAGATATACCTTGCGTTCGTATTCATCTGGTCGCACCAGATACGTTTCATAATCCCCGCCCTCATATTGAATAATATTTTCCTGGTCCTCGCACTCGATGTCCTCATGAAGTCCATCGCTGACAAAGGCTCAATTTATATCTCATACGCGAAGAAGGTAGTACCTCACCTACTCATCGTCATCGCCCTCACCCTCCTCGGCGCAAGCATCGTATCATTCAAGAAAGAGATCGTCTGCGCGACTGGTCTACGTGACCGCAATACCTGTTTCCGTGAGATAGAAGGCGGCGCTATCTATGTGACCGACTATATCAATACGCATTTGAAGGATGAGAAGGTTCTCGAGTACTGGAACGTCTTCTACCGCTATTCGATGAAAAACGGCAACTCGTATATCGATGACTTTTGCTCCACGAATGACGATGCTGCAATTCGTACCTGCCTCCAGGAAATGAATGTCCGCTACTTCATCGACGATACCAAGACCAGGGGGAATCCATGGATGCGCGATGAGGTAGCCAAGCTTCGCACGGCTCAGTACTTCCTAGACTACGGGATGAAGGTTTATGAATACTACGATCAGAAGCGTGACACCCATATCCGCCTCTATGCTATAGTTCCCTAATATATGATCACCCTCTTCACCATCCCCAAGCCCTTCACTGACCCGCATATCCGCCTCATACAGCGCAATGCACTCCAGAGCTGGAAGCACATACATCCAGACGTCGAGATCATAGCGCTCGGCACCGATGCAGGCATCGCCGAAACTGCACAAGAATTGGGGCTGACCCACATCCCTGGAGTCGCCATCACCGATCAGGGGACGCCACGACTCGACTCTGCATTCGCGCTCGCGCGGAACACGGCGCGTCACTCCATCCTCATGTATGCAAATGCCGACATGATACTGACCTCAGATTTCATTCCTGCAATCAAGAAGGCCGATGCCGCAAGTGCCAGTCCTTTCCTACTCTGCGGCCGTCGATGGGATCTAGATATCACCGAGGAAATAGATTTTAAGGATACAAACTGGGAACGTCCACTCAAAGATCGTGCTCACAAAGAAGGTGCGCTTCATTCTGTTGCGGCCATGGATTATTTTATCTTCAGGAAGGAGATCTTCACGGACATGCCGGCACTCGTAGTCGGACGCATCGGTTGGGATAACTGGATGATCTGGTATTGCAGGAAGAATAATATATCATCGATAGATATCACCCCCGTCGTCACGGCCATTCACCAGAATCATCCGTACCGTCCTGGACATGAGCGTCACGAGAGGAAATCTCAACCCGAAGCACTCCAGAATCTTTCCTTCATCGTGGGCAAGATGGACACACTCACTATCGATGGCACTGCATTCAAAATGCATGCTGACTATTCTATAAAAAAGAACTTCCGCCCTGGCTGGAGCGGATTCAAGTCCTTCATACGTACAGTCATCGGTATCTAAGCACGCAGCCCGATAAAGTCTAGCGTCTTCGCTGCACGACCATCCCACGTGAGCTCCGTCACATCCTGATACGCTTTCTCTGCGCGTACTTTTGATTCCGCCTCATCAGCAAGAGTTTTTTCTATACCTGCAACCAACGCAGCAGCATCATCCGGCTTGACCAACACTGCACTCTCATCACTCACGATCTCTCTAATCGAGGGCATATCCGACGCCACAATCGGAACTCTACTCGCCATGTATTCAAAAAGTTTGATGGGCGAAGTATATTTGACCGACTCTTCGCTTACTGCGCTATTAGGCAGCAAAAGAACGTCGGCCGCCTTCATGTATTTGGGCATCACCTTCCGATCCTTGTGTCCGAGGAACTCCATCTTGATCATTCCCTTTTCGCGGGCGATATCGCTATATGTCTTAACGTCCGCCACGCTACCTCCGAGGATCACCAGCTTGAACGAAGAACCTGTTTTGGAGATAAGCTCACCCGCAGCCATGAGTGTATCGATACCCTTCCATTTGTAGAGGTAGCCGGTATACAGGGCGATACGATCTGACTCTACCCAGCCAAGCTCTCGACGAAGCTCTGCCTTGCTCTGTTTCAGATCGAACTCTGCAAGGTCGATACCATTGGGTAGCGGCAGAACATCCTTGAAGCCATTGGCCTTGAATTCCTCGGCGACGCCGCGTGAGTTGGTAATGATGCGGTTCACACCGCGGAGCAAACCAAAGAAGAGCTTCTTCTTCAACAAAATGCGATGTGACTCATAGACAACGTCATAGCCAAGACGGCGTAACAGGACAGCCAGCATAAACTCGCGCGTATAGAGTCTTGATGCTGTGCGTGAGGCGAATGTGTAGCGCACCAAAACAGAGAGAGTGAAGGTTGCAAGCTGGAGCCAGTAACCGAACCATGGAACTTTCTCGACTATGTCGATGCACCAGAGGGGGCGTATCTTGAAATTATTCTTGATGCCATAAAAGGCATACGCACTCTCTGGATTCGTTCCCTTCCTACGCGGCACCACCAATTCGAGATCAATTCCTGCCGTACCGAAGGCTTCGCACATGCGAGCGATCTGGATGCCATGAGCCTTCTCGGTAGGCATGCGGACATTAGTGATGTAGGTGAGCTTAGTCATTTATTCCTGAACATCCATCGCTGCAATACACATGAGGTTTGGATTCTCTATGCGTAGCAATGCCGGGATGAACTTGAGGAGATTGCCGCGGGTCGAGGTGAAATGTAGGTTGTGGAAGCGGCAAACCATACCCAGGCGATTGAGGCTGTACTCGAGACTCTCACGATCCCAGAGAAAATAGTGCTTACCATGCTCAGGAAGATACGTGCGCGCCTCATTCTGGAAGCCGCGCCTATTCGGGACGATGATGAGGAGCTTACCGCGAGGAGCGAGATTTTTCTTGATGCGCTCCACGAGACCGAGCGGATTCTTAATATGCTCAAAAACGTGATTGAGGATGATGAGGTCGAATGTACCTTCAATAGAGAGGTTCTCGAGATCCTGTTTTATGAATTGGACTCGCGGATCGATGACAGGCGGTGCATTGTAAAAATCAACGCCAATAATTGCCTTGAGATGCGGATATGCGGCGGCAATGCCGTTGATGAGCTTGCCATTGCCACAGCCAAGCTCGAGCACACGCTCTTTGCCTGCCACCAGCTTGTCTACGATCTTGAGTTGCGGTTCCATTAGTTTGTAGTTATTTTGGTAAAAATATCCGAGAGCTCGCGCGCCATATTCTCAGTCGAGAGCGATGATGCAGCAGTCTCACGAGCATTCCGCGCGAGCCGTGCGGCCATGTCTCCTGCTCTGATCTCATGTATCTTCTCTACGATACCTGTAGCATCATAGAAATCGACCTCGAGAATATCCTTGCCATCTTCTACATAATCTGCGAGGTACTTTTTAGTAGAAGCAATCACCGGCAATCCTTTGGCCAGGGCCTCGAGAAGTACCGTCTGACCAGAACAATCGGATCCATCAGCGTATGAGTCGTCATGGGTGATGAGAAGCAGCATCTCTGCTGTGCCAAATCTATCATACAGGTCATGGGGCGGCAAATCATAGGTCACCGATACATTCACAGGAATTTCGCCCAACCCCGCCAGATTGCGACGACTACAAACAATTTCAAATCTTTCCTCGGGCATGAGACGAGCCACTTCCAGTACAGTCCCATAATCACGTCCATTATCACGGCCCGCAGAGAGTATGGGACCATTCCTATCTTCGAAGATTGGTGTATGGTATTTCGTATCGACACCAAGGTGTGCGAAATATACCTTACCGATAAACTGAGGCAATTCCTGTTCAAGCCTCACCTTTTGGACGTTTGATAGAGACACAATCCCATGAGCAGCGCCGAGCAACCAAATGAAGAACTTATATCGTAAAGTCCGACCCCTATTCGCAGTGAGGGTGCGGCCGATGCTGATATCAAGCAGAACATATTTCTGCTTCAAACCAAACAACCTTTTGAAGAGGAGTCCATACACTAGTGATGAACCGAAGATAACGTCATAATCACCTTTCAAAGAAAAATAGAGGGTTGCGATGATGTGCCTCAACCGGAAGGAAAGAATCCATCTGAATGGTTTGAAAGTCAAAACATCACTAAACTCTGCGTAATCTGTTTCAATACCGAACTTGCCCAGATGATTGAGTCCATAAAATTGCGTATCAGGATAATCTATCCCTATCGTTCCCTTAAATTTATCCTTGCGGGATCCAGAGTATATATAGAGGACTTTCATGGTTTTTTCTCAAGCACAAAGAAGTGATGATACTGATTCTCGAACGGAACGAAATCTTGCTTTAGCACAAAATGCTTCCTGAACACCGAGCGCAGCATGTCGATCGAATATCCCTTCTTGCCAATTTCCCAATAATGCTGGCCATTGAAAACATGTTTCTTGGGCCACGGAAGCTTCCACGCCAGCTTCACCTCCGGCAGGAACGGAATCTTGAAGCTGAGCTTCACCGGCGGACCAAAATGCGGCAAGCTGATCAAGACATGCTTGACAGAGACGCGACTCAGTTCAGCCAGTGCCTTCTCGAACTGCCCGAATGGGAGATGCTCAAGAACTTCGAACACACACACCACATCGAACTCCTCATCTTTGAATGGTAACTTCAAGATATCCGCAATAACATCAGGAGAAACCGTGGCATCATAATCCGCCCCCACATACGCAATATTCGTATTCTCTTTGATATACGAACCAAAAACCTTATCGCCAACGCCAATCTCGAGAATGTTTCGAGGTGCACATGCGGTCGCCAAGCGCAGCTGATGATAGTAGCTCACCCAGCGGTCAGCAGTCGAATACGTGCTCAGATGATATGCTTTTTTATCGACTTGAGTCATGAATATCTAGTGAAATGCGTGAAATAAGTGCATCGATACTGAAACGTTCTACGACGCGTGCACGAAGCTCGGCCTCAATCGATGAAGCATCCATACGCCCACAGTACAAACGTATCTTTTCTGCAAGCATACCTGCATCCTTGTACGCTATGTGAAAGATACTCTCATACGGGTGAAATATGTCGCTAAATGATTCATTTGACCAGAAGACCGGCGCACCCGAGGCGAGCGACTCGAGCACTGCCTTGTCGACACCACCAGTTGGAGCCAGATTGACGGTGAGATCCGCCTGCGCGTACCAAGTGCCGATATCGTGATTTGGGATTGGACCGACAAAACGGACCATGTCAGTCAAGCCAAGGTTCTTGATCTGATCATCCAACTTTTTCCGATACTCATGATCAGCAGGTGTGACCATTTCTCCAACAAATATCACTTCTACACGACGGCTCCATGACTGTGACAAAATGCCGGCAGCTTCGATAAGAACATCGCAATTCTTAATCTTTGTGATACGGCCTACATGGAGGACTCGTATCGGATCTTCGGGAAGCGGCAAGGGACGAGTGATGCCGGCAAACCGTCCTGTCTCTATACCATGACCAACAACCAGGACTTTTTTGCTAGAAATTTTGAAGCTTTCCTTCGATGCGGTAAATATACGATCAACCAAAATCGCTGCTGCACGCAACTTCAGATCGACTGATCGATGCACATACCAGAGTGACACTTTCTTGCCGAGCGATCTCCAGATTGGCCAACCGAGTACACTATATACCGGGTTCATGTGCACGAAGACAGCGTCATAATTTTTGTGCTCCTTCAGGATGTACGTATAGAATTTCCATACGTACCCTATCCTTCTTTTTACCTGAGCCTCCACTGGCACGAGCTTCTGGTTACTCTTTCCGAGCGTCAACACTCTGACATTGGCGGGCAATTCATGCTCACCTTCCTCCAGACAGATGATCGTGACTACATCGAAGTGCTTTGCCAGTTCGATGATCCACGCATGGAAAAAGCCTAGTATTGGATCTGCGCGGTCTACTTTTTGTGTCGTGACAAGGAGTTTCATATTATTTCTTGATGCGCTTCTGGATTCGGATTGTTTTCCCCCTCTGTTTCGCTTTTGCTGGACCATAGATTGCTGCTATCTTCTCGAGATCCTTTCCTGACGAGACGAGGAGCTCCAGATTTTTATCGCGGATAGCCTTGAGAGTTTTGAGTCCCACCGCATCCTTCACTGACTTCTCATAGAGTCGGATGAAGGCCTCGAAGTCCTTGATAAAACAATTACCTCCAGCACCACGACCGCTCTGATGAATCGGTTGAAGGTAGCGCGGGACCATGAGAGGATTGGCAGAAAATGCTTTGAAGAGCACATCCCAGTCCATCGAGAACTCGTCTGCGAGGTCATACAGGATATTGGCGAATACTACTTGGATATACCCATGGATGTTATGGCTATACTTGATCAACTCGGCTTCCGCTGAAGTACAGACAAGTGAGAACGGTGACGGTGGAAGCACTGACATGACGAGATTAGCGGCATCAGCATATTTCGAACCTTTTTGTGGAACACCCACAATATTCCTGTCCGGATTCGCAGCATCATATGCAGCTGTACGTTCGCTCAAGAACTCTGGCGAGTGCAGAACAATGATGCGCGGAAATGATTTCTGGAGTTTTACTGTCGTACCCACGATGATTGTGGACTTGATCACTGCAACCTTCCCTTCACCGACAAGCGGTAAAACGTGACGGATGACGCTATCATCAAAACCTTTTTTACTCGTCGGTGTGGGTACAGCAATAAAAACGATGTCACATGCTCCGATCCTATCCCTATTATCTGCATATGCCTCTTCAAGACCATAGCGGACAACCTCATATCCGCGCTTTTCGAAGTCGAGGGCGTAATTTTTGCCAATCCAACCCTGTCCGATAAAGCCGATGAGGGGTTTCTTCATAGAGGCTCATTATAGCCAATTTCGGCCCTTTTTCAATGCATCAAAGTAAAGAGCGAGCCTCGCGCGCCAACCAAGAAAAGCGCTGCACTAAACACGATAGGAACGAGTGCAACGAATATCATGATGATCTTTCCTTTTTCAGGATACCTGCTCTGAATACGACCAGACATCACCCGATAGCCGTAGAGCGCAAGTGGCATGACCCACAAAAATTGTATGAACACTATTCTCGAAATAAACAGCGGCCACATAAGTATCGGCAGAGTAGCAATCAATGCCCCGACAATATAGCCGATGTGATCGAACATTCGTCGTTCCCGTATCATCATGCGTATCGCATACACAACACCAAGCCAGTACAGACCAAATGTAGAGCCTGCAACAGCGACAAGTTTGATTACAGAATACGTGCCTTTGCCGCTATACTCTGTTGTATTGGCATTGAACCAGTCGAAGAGTGTAGGGGCACTGCCTGAAATAGTAGCAAACAATACTCCATACAAAATAATGAATGGCAGACATACGGATGCCAACCGAGTAGCAAGAATCTTGATCCCCTGTTTCCTATATGTCCACACGACCAACAATCCGATCGCACCCAGTCCGAGCGGGCCCGTCTCTTTTGTTGCCGCTCCTAGAAATCCAGCAACCGAAGCAAGTGCCAACAAAAAATTTGAATCTTTCTTGATCGCAACGAGACCAATAGCCACCGTTACTGCCGCCAAGGCCCAGCCCGACATGTCGGTACCCAGTGCAAGACCATATTTGAGGACAGGATATGCGGTGACTATCCAGAGTGTTCCGACGACCGATTCTCTTTCAGAGAAATCAAGTGCTTTGAAGATACGATACGCGAAAAAAGCGAGAATGGCGTAAAAAAATATATTGAGCCCCAGGATCATGCCATAAGGATGTGTCGACTGGAATATCCACCCACCAATGATGCCGTAGAGCGGTTTGAAGAGGCGCATGATCACATGTGGGTCACCCGAAAATACATCACCACTCTCAAATGAAGATATTTGCGCGGCATAGATACGCGCGTCTATACGTGTATCAAAAAAACCATTGACTGAGAAGACAAGTGCCATCGATGCGAGCATTGTCAGCGCAATCGCACACCAATGCCAATGAGCCTTCAAAAATGAAGTCATGCGAATAGATTGAAGCGGATGATGCACCAGAGCGCAGAGAATCCATCCTTCCAGCCGATTTTCTTGCCTTCAGCGTACGTTCTGCCTTTGTATGAAATACCTACTTCGTATATACGATATCTCTTGACCCGTGCCGTAATCTCCGGCTCGATGCCAAATCTCTTGGAGACCAACTTGTCCTTGATATCATCAACGACTTTCCTCGTGAACATTTTGTAGCAGGTCTCCATATCGGTGATATTGAGATCAGTGAAGATGTTGGAGAACAGGGTCAAAAACTTATTGCCCATAGAGTGCCAGAAATAGAGCACGCGGTGCGGACGATTGCTGATGAAGCGCGAACCGTAGACCACATCAGCATCGCCTGCAAGTATCGGCTCCAAGAGAAGTGAAAACTCCTTCGGGTCGTATTCAAGATCAGCATCTTGTATAACCACTACATCACCCGTCGAAATACGTATACCATCGGTAACTGAAGCACCCTTACCCTGGTTGATGGCATGACGGGACAAAATAAGGTTGTACCTCTTCTGGAGACTCTGGAGCACCTCAAATGTTTTGTCCTTGGAACAATCATCAACGACGATAATCTCCTTGGTTATACCTCCTGGCAATACGACCGCATCGACCGCAGCCAGGATCTTTTCGACTGTCTTTTCTTCGTTATACGCAGGGATGACTATGGAAAGTTTCATGCCGGTAAGGATATCATATGCGGACTCAAAAGCGAGCCTACGAGCGGACTTGCTGAGATGCTTTGAATATTGCCTGATACGCGAAATAACTCTCAAGTGCTATGGTCGCACTTGAGATGAGCTGTGCGCCGATATAGTGGAACCCGGCCCATTCAACCAATGCATACATGATTGAGATGTTAAGTGCGAGATTAACCACAGCAACAATGAGATACCATCCCGCTTGTACGTGAAGTCGTTCAGTCTTGGTATCACCAAAAGTCCAGAATTTCTGGAATATGAAGCTTGCGCAAAATGATATGAGGAAAGCAATAACCGACGAGAGCAGATACCAGACACTGAAAATATGCGTGAGCAGAAAAAGAATACCGATATTAATGGCTGCTCCCGCGCCCCCAGATATACAAAAGCGCCCCAATTTGAACCAGAACGGATACGCGGTTCCGAGGTTGGTATATGTAGTTGCTATCTTTTCCATCATAGTGAATATGTATTATACGAGGACTGAAGCGACTTTGTCCGCAACATCTGATTCATCCCACGCAGCTATGATAGCACCGACTTCTTTGGCGACACCAACATCCGTCGATACGATCGGACATCCAGCCGCATGAGCTTCGACAAGCGTCATGCCATACCCTTCGAAGAGGGACGTATTCACGAAAACATCAACAGTCTTGTAGTACGAATACAGTGTAGCCTGATCAGCCCAACCTTCGAAGACAACGGTGGTATTTAGTCCTAGATCCGTGACCATGCTTTTCAAGGTCGCCAGCTCTGACCCAGAACCCACAATAACCAAGCCAGCACTCGGCGCCTTCTCGGTGATCTTTTTCCATGAGCTTATAGCCAAAGCGACATTCTTCTCTTTTTCAAGACGTGAGGCTACCAGTACGATCTTTCCGAACTGAGGATATTTCTTGCGGAGATCCGCGGTTTCGATGACCGGTGCAGTCTTGATTTTCTCCGTATCCACAAATATCGGCCTGACTTCAATCTTCGAATCTGGAGTCCCTAGTTTCTCGACAAGGAAATCCCTAATCTTGCCCGAAACGACACGCACATGATCAGCCTTTGGGAGATAGCTCAATGCGAGAGATTTCCTGATCTTATTGCCGAAGGAGTATGTGAAGTAGGTACTACCAATATCACTGTGTACCTGCATCTCTAGGCGCACCTGTGGAAAATCCTTCTTGAGCCCGATGCCTGCCATAGCCGTCAAAAACGGATCCTGACATGTAACATCTGTGATTCCTCTCTTCACAACAAGGAATTTCCCGAGCTTCATCGTGCCAAATGGGTGCAGAATTTTGGCTCGGGACTGTATGGGATACGCCCAACAATTTGGTGCGATGACTGTTTCCCCATTCAAACTCCGCGCGTCATCGAAAACCAGTATGTGCACCTCTGCCCATCCTTTTGCATATTCAGCCTGACGCGCTCTGACAGCACTCCCTTCTTGGAAGATCTTACGGTCCGTGCTTATCATGAGTAATTTCTTCTGCTGCATGATCTTACAAACTCTTCCACACCTCGACAATCTCACTACCTATCTGAGCCCAGGAATGGGTAAATGACAAACCTCTCACTTTCCCCGCTTGTATCGCCCTATTCTTCGGATCTGCGAGCCATATGATCTTGTCCACGATATCCTTCTTATTTTTCGGATCCACAAAGAGTGCGGCATCCTCGATACGATGGCGGATACCGATTTCCTGCGTGACGATGAACGGCGTGCCACATTTTACTGCGTCAAAGATCATATTTGGACTGATATCACCCAGAGACACCAGGATCACGGCATAGGAACGATGAATCTTCTCCAGGAAGCTGTCATACACCGCCTTTCCACAATCGAGCTCTATAGGTTCGAGACCAAGCTTCTGCAATGCGTCACTGGCTTCAGTAAAACACTCTTTGAGGAACTCCACATTCTTCCATTTGAGCGGACGAGTACCAGCAACGAACATACGATTTTCTGGCTCTACCGTAGGCTCACGTTCGCCACAATAATTCTCGATAATGACGCTCTTGTGCGAGTCGAGAGTATATGCTTTTTCGAATATTTCTTTTTGCCACGAAGTACTGAATATGATTTTTGCTGCACCGCGCAGAGCATCACCTCCAAGTTTGAACACCAGCTTCTCTTTGGTTGAGAGCTTGCTCATGCTTGTTGAATAAAAATCCCTGAACAAAACCAGATCGCCAGTTCGCTCAGTATAGCTCTCCCATAAGAAGTCTCCTCCGGTGCGAATGAGATACTTCTTGCGCATGAGCTTGCATGCATACATCGCCGGAACAGCAGCACTCCAGGTATCGAGAATAAGGATGAGGTCGGCGTTCCAACCCTTACGGATAATCTTGAGGAAAAAGAGTATGTGACGCACCAGTGGCGGGAATGCGCGCTCCCAACGGTAGGCGGCAACTTTGACGTCGTTGCCCGAAGACTTCCACGCCTCATAGAGATTGCGGGCATACTGCGCCGCCCCGCCGATATCTGGTGGATATATACCTGAAGCAATGAGGATTCTCATATCATGTAATAGTACACTATTTCGATTTTTTGTGTACGGCGGCATTGTCTGAGGCCGCTCCGTCGTGCTAGCGTAGGCTCCAGAGAAGCCCTGCTCACCTCATATGAAGAAATATCCCATCACACCGATCATCGGCTCAATGCCGCATCGGATCGCCCTCGCCGGAGGATGGATTGACCAGCCGTTTGTGTCAAAACTCAATACACAACCCTTCGGATCAATGGTTGTCGCCCAGATCGAACCTGACTTCCTGCCCATGGAGCGCTCGGGTCTCGCAGGAAGCACACGCTCCACAGCCATCAAACTCTGGCCAGATGGTCTCCCCTGGCGGCCACGAGAATCCCTCGTTCGCGAGCTCTATGTTGCAGAGAACAAAGGTAAGTCCGCTCCGAGCGGTTCCCAAGACATGATCGGCCTATTGTATCCAGGGATCAATCGGCTTGACTACAATTACAGTTCACATCGAGGTGTATTCCCCACGAATATAGCATCGATTACTGACGCCGCTCACGCTCACTGGCTCGAGGAGGTACTGCATGTTTTACCTATCGCACCACGACCACCCGGATACGATCCTCTCGGAATCAAACATCTCGATCCAGAATGGATCGCACGACTCGGGCAAAGCGGCACAGATTGTTTCCGAGCAATTACGGAGATGGACCCCCGCAAACTTGGAAGGTCGTTCAATGAGTGCATGGAATGCTGGGAGACGATTCTCCCCGCAACGATCCGGCATCGTACGATAAAGACAGACCTCAAAGGTATCCTCAAAACATACCAGAGGCACAGTCTGGGTGCGATGTACTCTGGATGTGGTGGAGGCTACCTCTTTGTTATATCCGAAAAGTCAGTTCCGGGATCATTCAAGATCAAAATTCGGACAAAAGACTGAGGCAGTCACCCACACTGACAGCGGCGCAGGAATCTGATTCCTGCGCCGCTTTTTTCATTCCCCCGTTACCTCTTTGAGCAGATTGAGATCTTTCCCTGATGATTTCAGTAAATCATAATTCTTGTTCTTGAATCCTTCCAGTGCTTCGATACCCGCAATATCATGTGGATTATTCTTCTTATACCCCTCGATGAACGCCTCGAAATCCTTGATGAAGCAATTACCTCCCGCACCCCGACCTGATGCGTGGTGCGGCTTCATATGACTTACACCGATACGCGGATCGTGCACCATCGCCTCAGAAATCACATCCCAATTGCACCCGAGCGATGCTGCATAGTCATAAAGCATATTCATATACACGATTTTCGTATAGAGGAAGCAGTTGCCGCCATACTTGATGAGCTCGGCCTCCTGCGAAGAGCAGACAAGCTCATAGGGCGCCTTCGGCAAGATCGCGATGACCTCCTGTGCCTTATTTTTGTACTCGCTAGAATCAATAGGTGCGCCGACAATATTGCGCAGAGGATGAGCAGCATCCTTCGATGCAGTAGCCTCCGTAAGGAACTCTGGTGAATGAAAAACAAATATATCGGGATTCTCTTTTTGTATCGAAACTGTTGTTCCCGGAATGAGTGTCGACTTGATCACTGCAATTTTACCTTTGCCGACTAGCTTCACGACCTCTCGCACTATGTGGTCATCAAACCCTTTCAGGGTCGTCGGAGTGGGGACAGCTATGAATACAATGTCGCATTCCTTGATTACATCCTTGTTGCCGACATATGCAGGTTCTGCTGCATACCGGGTCACAGAATACCCGCGAACTTCGAAGTCATCGGCATAATTCTTGCCAATAAATCCCTGACCGATAAATCCGATGCGTGGCTTGGGCGAGAGAGAAGCACTCATATAGGTACGAAGTATCATACACTATTTGCTGTTTTTGTGTTACTTTACTTGCATGAAGATCGTCATAGCAACTCCTATATACCCTCCTGAAATCGGCGGTCCAGCCACCTATACCAAAGAGCTTTGCGAGCGACTCCATGGCACCCACGACATAACAGTTGTCGCATACACGGATGTTGGCACGGCTTTTGAGGGAACAAAGCTGATGCCCGTGAGCAAGCGTAAGCCGCTGCCTGTTCGCCTTCCTCTGTATCTCCTCACCTTGCTCAAAGCTGCTCGCGGTGCAGACCTCGTATATGTGCAAAATGCGATGGCTGCAGGTCTACCGACAGCGATCGTCTGTAGCGTATTGCGAACACCATTCGTACTCAAGTTCGTGGGTGACGAAGCATGGGAACGCGCAACTCAAAGACGCCTCACCAAGAAACGCCTCGAGGAGTTCCTCACGAATCCTGAGGGTGACTGGAAGATTCGCGCGATGATGCGCGTCCAAGGTTGGGTGCTCCGTCGTGCAGCATGTGTGACCACACCGTCTGCATATCTCTCCGAGGAACTCATCAAGGCCTACGGCGTCCGCCGTGAGCGCAGCGTCGTGAACTACAATGCTGCCGAGGAAACAGAGGTGCTTCCTTTCGAACCAAAACCTCCTATCGCACACCAAATCGCGGTCACCGCTCGCCTCACCGCATGGAAAGGCATCGACGGCATCATCCGAGCCATGGCCATCGTCCGCAAGAGGTTCCCTGATGTGCGCGCAGTCATTGCCGGCGATGGACCAGAGACCGAAAACCTCAAAAAGCTCACCCAGGATCTCGGTGTCGAAAACAACATCTCATTCCTTGGAAAAGTATCACGCGCGGAGACTTGGCATGTCCGTAAGAATTCTTCTGTATATGTCCTGAACTCAACCTATGAAGGACTTCCCCACACTGTACTCACCAGCTTTGCGGCTGAGATACCAGTGGTCGCCACAGATATCTCTGGCACAAATGAGGCCATCTATCATGAGCAAACCGGCCTCCTTGTGAAGCCCGGTGATGATGCTGCGCTTGCCGCGGCAATAGAGAGACTGTTCACAGATCAGGCGCTCTGTAAGAAGTTGGTCGCGGGTGGGACAAAATTACTGCATGAAAAATTCTCCTGGGAAGGCCACCTTAAAGGTTTGGAAGGGATTTTTGGGAAGGTTGTGAAAAAATAAAAAACCGCTGATAGAATCAGCGGGTTGTATGCTCGTTAGGCCGTAATGAGCGACAGTTGGTGACCGAGAACTTGAGGCTCTTTGAACTCCTCACTGAAGCATTTCCACTCATCAGGAATTCCTTCGAGGCCAACATTGGCTCCAATGAGAGCACCAACTACGGATGCGTTGGTGTCTGTGTCACCACCAGCATTCACCGCCTCGAGCACTCCTTGTCGGAAAGAATTCGTGTGCCGTAAGAATGTGCCAATCGCAAAGGCAGCCGTATCGATCGCGTAGAATCCACAACCGACACCTTTACGAAGATACCCTGCATCGTTCCAAAAATCGGGAATTTTAAGCAGACGATTCGACACGTGAGGTGGAATTTTCTCCTCCTTTTCCAAATTTATAACGACAGCAAGCATTTGCTCAAACAGAAAACCTACTTGGCCAGCGGAAAGTATTCCGGGTTGGAGAACTTTACACAACATTACAGCGACCGCGAACGCCGAAACGCTCGCCAGAATATCTGGGTGAGTGATCGAACCAAGGGTTTTCACGTCTCGCCAGAGATCTTTGTGATCTTTTTGGCGTAGAAAGTTGGCGATAGCAACCGGTGCAACCTTCATGACAATCCCATTTCCACAGCCACCGCCGACAGGAGCAGGTGGAAGTGGATCTTTCTCAGGATCGCGTTCTCCCCGCTTGATCGCATCGATTGCACCCTGCGTCGTCTTTCCCCAGCCAAAAAGGCTTTGGCTAGACTCACGAACATGTTCAGCTGCGCAATCAGCGACACTGAAGACCCCTTGAGTGCGGATGAGTGACGTCAGAACGGCTCGCGTGAGTTGCCAATCATCGGTCGTGGCACCAGCCTTCATGCCTTTGGTCCAGTCTCGGCGATTGATCGGTTCGATGAAGCGATCGATTCCAATCCCTTTTGTGGCTTCCATAATTCGATCATGAGACATGGTTTCAACAGGCATACCCAGCGCATCGCCGATGGCGACGCCCAGGAGACAGCCTTGGATCCGACTTGGTACACTGTTCATTGGTTCCCTTTCTTTTTCAATTTTCTAACTCAATTTACCTAATTTTTTATATCAAAAATAACAACTCCTGTCAAAGTCTCCCCGACACGCCCGCACCATTAGCGTGCTTAGTTGATCCTCTTCTCCCTAAACCACTCCACCAACTTCCCCATCCCTTCTTCGAGAGAAACCTTCGGCTCCCAACCGATCAACTTCTTTGCTTTTGAAATATCTGCACACGTCGTCTCCACACTTGCTGAGTGACTCGGGCGCATCTTACGGGTCGCTGTCTTGCCCGTTGCCTTTTCTAATACCACCAAAAGTTCTACCAAGGAAATCGGGTTGCTATTACCAATATTCAAAATCTCATACCCGAGCGGCTTTTGCATCGCGAGGATCGTAGCATCAGCTACATCACCCACATAGGTGTAGTCGCGCTTGCGGGAACCATCACCAGATATTTCGATTTCTTTTCCTGTAAGCAACGCGTTAGTCCAGACATACGGCACCATTCCTGGACGATTGTTCTCACCATAGGCGTTGAAGTAACGCAGGCAGGTCACGTTGAGTCCAAAATTGTGATGATATGCATAAGCGAAAAGCTCTATCGCACGCTTAGTGGCTCCGTATGGGGAAAGCGGCATATCGGCATTCTCTGATTCGACCCATGGGAAGCGTGGCGTATTACCATATACCGATGAGGATGATGCCAGAGCCACATTCTTGACCTTGTAGTCGCGGGCAAAATCAAGAACATTGAGTGTGCCGTTTATATTCACATCAACATACTCTCCAGGGACATCTACCGCGTTGCGTGTATCTGCCAATGCCGCTAAGTGGATAACGTATACCGGCTTCTCCTTCTCAAAGACAACCTTGAGTGCTACTTTGTCACGAATATCGACACGTTCTAGCTTGAAAACATCCGGATACACAAGGAGAGGCGCGATATTCTCTTCTTTGAATGCCGGGTCATATACACTATTGAAATTGTCGACACAGACGACTCGATATCCGCCGTCGATAAGCTTGCGGACCACATGAGACCCGATGAATCCTGCTCCCCCAGTTACGAGTACGGTATCCATAGATTGCGGAAAATCACTAGGTACTATAGGATAAAATGGTGATGAAATCAATGCACTCCGAAGCAGACTGGAAGCAGTATGTCGCCGGCCAGCTCTCGAACATATCCGCTCTGCTCAAGCCGCTCGGCTACGAGCTCGACGAGCACCAGCCGCACGTGAGTGGCGAGAGATATCTCATGACCCGCAACAAACTCGTACTCGCAGCCATACGGACCTCCGACAAGAAAGCAGTCATCGTTAAGGCGAGCAATCATCCTGACGGACAGAAGGAGATCATCGCAGAAAAGACGGCTCGCGATACCCTCATGTCGATCGACTTTGCTTCTGAGTATATTCTCTTCCCTGCAGAAATGTATTCCGGCACGAAGAGCGGATATATGTTCTGGATCGCGGAATATGTCCCCCAGGACAAAGTTTTCGTAGATCACAGCACTGAAGAGCAATTCTTCCTCATCTTGCGTGCATTCGAGGCACAAGAATCATTCCATGCGACGACCTTCGAACATCTCAAGACAATCCAGAAGAACTTCACTGTTTTCAGCTCGGAAAAATATATCGAATCATTCAAGGCATTCCCAGAAAAAATGCGTCCCGCACTCACTGAAATCAAGGCTGATCCACAACCTCTCGCCGACGCCCTCAAGTTGCTCGAGTCAAATTCCGCCACCCTCGCCAAGTATGCCAACTACCTAACGCATACCGATTTCGTACCGCACAACTTCCGCGTGCAAGACCATGCACTATACATGCTCGACTGTTCTGCAGTTCATTTTGGCAATAAGTACGAAGGCTGGGCACGCTTCCTCAACTATATGCTCATTCACAATCCTGCACTGGAGAAGGTGCTCAGTTCATATATCCGAGTCAATCGTGGTGAGAATGAGCATCTTGATCTTCGCCTGATGCGTATCTACAAGATCGGGTACCTGCTCAGCTATTACGCAACATCACTCGAAAAGACCTCGGGCGACCTGCGTGAGCTTACCAAACTACGCCTCTCATTCTGGCTAGAAATGCTCAAGGCAATCGTCAAAGATACACCTCCAGATCCGAAGATCTCAGAAGATTACAGGGCGGGGCGTGACGGACTGCGTTCGCAAGAAGAAAAAGAGAGACAGCAGGAATTTGCGAAGGCGTAGGCCATGCAGTGAAACTTGGGGGTACAAAAGATAGGCAGGTACCACACACTTTTTCATTCACAGAAATCCGTTTTTGTGTTTTAAAAGGCTGAGGTTTGAAGCCGTGATTTTCCAAACTACACCACATTTGAAAAAGAAGTTGCCTTAGAAAAAACATCGGGGAAGGGTGCCCTCCTCCCTCCTCAAAATTTGTTACCCATCTCTTATCGCACGTGCTCAAATAGATTCCTAGTTGCTACCGCAAATATCTTCTGAGGCCCCGTCTTCAATTCAATAGCTTTTCCTTCTCCATCATATATCTCTCCTCCCGCCTCTCGAACTATTCCAACTGCAGGCGCACAATCAAGCGTAGTCAAAGTCCCATAAATAGTTACATCTACTTTCCCTGCGGCCACAAAACAGAGATCGAGCGCTGATGAGCCAAGGTTGATGGTCTTCTTCGCAGATCCAAGGAGCTTCCTCTGCATACCCAAACCCCATTCACGGAGCGATTCTGGACGACCGATATGCAATAAAACGTATGCATCCTTCAACGACTCTATTCCTGATACATGTATCGCTCCCCCATTCAAAAAGGCGCCTTTTCCTTTTTCAAAACTAAAAAGCTCTTTTGTGATCGGGTTGTACACAGCACCCACGATACACACACCCTTTTCAACATACCCGAGCGAGACAGCAAAATGCGGAATACCGCGCGCAAAATTAGAGGTTCCATCTATGGGATCAATCGTCCAGCATGCATCATGTTCATCAGAATCATCTTTCGCAGATTCTTCTGAATAGATTTTGTCACTAGGAAAAGTAGCCTGAATCGCCTTTTTGATAAATTCATCGACGACAATATCAACTGATGTGACTAAGTCACTGCTGTCACCATTCTTGAAAGAAATAGTGAATTTCTCATCACGCGTCTTAAGGAGTAAATTTCCCGCATCAACAATGGTGGAGAGGATGAATGCGTGTCGATTGGTAGTCATAAAAGTTCTATACTTAATTTTGTATTTAAATCTTGATCATTAACCTCTTCATCTCCTCAGCAATCCCCTTCCATCCATATTTCTCTTCAACCATCTTCTTCGCGTTCCTGACCATGTAGTCGCGCGACTCACGATCCTTGATGAGCTTCTCCACCTTCTGGGCAATACTCTTGGGACTGCTCACATCACAAAAGAGGCCAGTCTCACCATCGACCAAGAAATCCGGTATACCTCCAACAGGGGTGGCAATCACAGGTATTTCAGCAGCCATCGCTTCCAGGAATGAGTTGCCCAGACCTTCAGACAGCGATGGGCGGATGAAGATATCAGAGACCTGTACATATTTTGCCATTTCTTCGTGCGGCATGAAGCCACCAAAGATCACCCTGTCTTCCAACTTGCTACTTGCTACTTGTGACTTGAGACTCTCCTCCAGTTGACCACTGCCAATAATCAAAAACTTCACATTCACCGGAAGATGCTCAAGCGCAGCTATCACATCAGCTATGCCATTTTTAGGAACGAGGCGAGAAGTGGTCACGAGGAATATATCGCCGGTTTTCTTACCAAGCTTATCTCTGAGAGCCTGTGCTTCAGTGTCTGATATTTTTTTTGAAAAAACATCAGCATCAACACCATTTGGAATGACGGTTACCGGACATGTCGCACCCATGTCCTTCGACCAGTCAGCAAGAAAGTTCGATATGGCTTGAATCTGATTAGCACTCTTGAATATCTTTCTGAAAAAGTAACCAAGAACACCTGTACGACACTCAAAGTTGTCTCCTTCTTGTATAGTGAGGAGGACCGGCACCTTCGGGAAAAATGCCCTGAATATAAGTGTGGAGAATCCAGCATAGCTCGCCATGATCGGCCACAGGACATCATAATTATTTTTTCTGTGAAGCGAGATCGCCTTGAGTCCAGCCAGCGGGATGTAGAGGATTTTTGATAGCGGAAAAAGCTTTGAGCTCCGGGTATTCTTGCCGATCCACGGCAACCCGACACGATGGACATTGATGGTACCAACACGGTCGAATGCAGGCGCATGCTTGCGGAGCGTGATCATGTCGAACTCAATCTCAGATGGACTGATACGATCAGCGATCTCTTTTACAGCGACTTCTGCCCCGCCGATCGTGCGAGGATAATATACAAGAGAGAATATGAGTACACGCTTCGGTCGAGTGTTCCCAGAGGAGGTATTCATATCTCCATACTTCCACATCTTCAGTCTACTTTCAATACCCGCTTCAGGACATCTTCGGGAACCTCATGCGGAACCTGTTTTGGTGTTGTGTGTGCAGTATTTGCCTGAGGAGGTTTGGAATCTACCAACGGAGCCTTGGGCACCTGTTTAAGATTTTCGAGAGACTTGAGGGGCTGAACATTCGCTACTTGTGGAGCACTATCCCCCTTCTTCGCCATGGCAGCTGCCAAAGCATTCTTGAGACTGCTTACATTCTCTTTTGATTGAGCCTTTGGATCTTGTCGAGGTGTTTGTGGCTTTGGTGCGAGAGCTGAGAGCGACACTGGTTTTGGAATTTCTACAGGTGCTTTTTGAACCTGAACAACCGGCTTGGACACAGGAGCAACCGCATGGGCAACCACAGGAGGTACTGGAGCAACGGGAATTACAGGGGCAGGTTTTTGAACTTCAACAACAGGCTTTGGTGCTTCAATCACTGACTTTGGCTTTGAAATAACTGAAGTAAGTGCATCCTTCAGGCTGGAATGTCCTTCGAGCGGTGGTTTTGGAACTGCTACAACAGGTTTTGAGACCACGAGAGGCCGTGGCACTGGCGTTGTCGATTTCTGCGCTTCTACTGGGGGTCGAGGCGCCGCAGAGACAGCCGCCATTGAAGTAGACCCAACTTTTGGTGACGGCTTCTCGCGATCGCCCAAGGCCTCAATCTTCTTCACGGCTGGTGTAGAATCGTGGAAGCGGGCAACCAGCTCTTCGACTTCTGCACGTGGACGCGAGAATTGCTCTCGCGAAGCAGCGATAATCTCCTCCACATACGAAGTATCTGGATGTGGTATCGGTGGCAATGTCGTTGCTGAAAATGGAGATGAGCTCAACCCATCGATCATGAGTTTGAGGTAAATCTGCGCGAAGCCTAGGTTAACCAGATCCTCAAGTACGAAAACTGGAGCAAATTCCTTCTCGAATACCTCCCCATCGGTCGCGCCGACGCGAAAGGCTATCATGGTTCCCACGTTACCGAACACGGCAGGACGGACTACCTCATCCATCTGCTCGATATACTGATGCGCGATAGTCAGATTGAGTTTGTATTTGCGAGCTTCGGACAAAATGTCCGCAAATGAGGCGTTGGCGAAGTTCTGGAATTCGTCCACAAAGAGATAGAAGTTGGGGAGCATCTTCATGACGCGGTCCGGAACATCGGCGCGAGACATCGCAGCAAGATATATCTTGGTAACCAGAAGTCCCCCGAGGAGCTTCATATTCTCATCACCGATCCTTCCCTTCGAAAGGTTGATGATGATGATCTTGCGTTCATCCATGGCTTTGCGGAAATCGAACGACGACTGCGCTTGTCCGATCATATTCCTGATGAGGGGATTTGCGGTGAATTGACCGACTTTGTTCTGGATAGCTGGTACCGCCTCAGCTGCCATACGCTCGGTATAGTTGGCGAACTCCTTGACCCAGAATGATTTGACCGACGGATCAGTGACATGCGAGACAATCTCATTCCTGTACGCCTTGTCAGACAGCATACGATTCACCCCGAGCAACGTAGTGTTGGGAGCTTCAAGAAGAGCGAGGAGTGTGTTGGTCAGGATGTACTCCATACGCGCCGACCACGCATCTTCCCAGATCTTCTTGAAGGTACTCATGAGACCACCGACGACGAGGTGCCTCTTGGTTGCATCCACACTCTCGAGCACGTTAAATGAGATCGGGTGATCCAAATCGAACGGAGCAATATATATCACATCACGAATGCGTTCCTTGGGAACATATTCAAGCATGAGGTCAGCAGTCTTACCGTGAGGGTCAATGAAGCACATCCCTTCACCAGTCTGAATGTCCTGTACCGCCATATTTTCGAGCAGAGTCGACTTTCCCATACCCGTCTTACCGATGACGTAGACGTGGCGAGTGCGATCCTTGGCTTTGATGCCAAATTTGAGGCGTTTGCTGCGCGCATCAGTCTCGGCAAAGTATGTTATTCGGTTCTCATCAGTTGATACGGGAGCCATATATGACACTATTGTACCATAACGAAAGCCCCCGTCTGCAAAAGCACGGGGGCCGGTCTCTCATGCGATTTCCTAAGTCGCTGGAGGAATCAAGGTGTCATGGCGGATCAATGTGCACGGACTCTTTGTGTGGAAGGCCGTGAACTGCTAGACTGAGCATTTTCCCGACGCTCCTGCGAGGCTGCGAGTTCGGCGAACTTCGGAGGAAGCTCCCCGACCTTGTAGCCGCCCAGAATGTCAGATGCGGTTGAGCTCGGACGGATTCGAGCTCCTTTGATTTCCTTTGCCATAACTTTATTTTGTGTGTTGTACTACTTGCTTGTGCACGCACAACGACCAAGGCCTTTGGTCTCGAATCAATCGTTGTACATGAGTATCACTTTCCGGAAGTAAATGGTACTCCTTATAAAATAAGATGCAAGTGTACAACACCTCTACTTGGGGAGAAGATCATTCTTGTCGTAGACGCTTGCCGCATCCCACAACATCCAACTATCGAGACCGAGATCATGAGCCGCCTCTATCTGCTTACGCACCATCTCGGGCGTATAGACTGCACCCAGATCGAATGCTTGGAACCAGGGGCGCAATTTTCGCTTATCATACGATTTCTTCGTATAGAGTTGCGGCGTGGTAGAAGCGATCGGCTCCACACCAAGCACAGCTGAGCGAGTAGTAGTTGCCTCGGCCTTGGCGATGGCGCTACCCATTGAGGATGCGATTACTTCGTAAGGATACTGAGCTGGTTTGGTATATCCAAGGAATCCTTTGCCATAATGAGATGGGTACACCATCGGCGCAACATAATCAAAATATTCGAGACCATGCTCAAGTATCTGTCCGATACCGAGATCTCCCTCCGCACTCGTGGTAAGTCCGAAGAAATCCACCGAGGTTGGTATGCCCGTACCTGAAAAATGATTGTGGACGTACTCAAAAAATCCTTTCATAACCTCGGAGCGTTGTTTACCCTCAGCCCATGTGTAGGCTATATCTTCGAGGTTGCCGTCTGACGGGAATCGCACATAATCAAAATTGAGCTCGTCGAACCCAACATCATAGGCTGCATGCCCGATGGCAATAGCATAATCCCATACAGGCTTTGCTGCGGCATCGAGCCATTTGACACCCTTGTAGTCCTTCCATATCTCCCCTGCCTTCGTCTTGACCGCCCACTCCGGATGCACATTGATGAGATATGAATCTTGAAAAACAGAGACGCGACCAATCACGTAGACTCCCTTTTTATGGAGTTCTTCGATCAACTCTTTGACATCCGGTATTCTCCTTTCGACTGCACCGGTCTCAATGAGCATAGGGTCGTCAACATCAAAAGCAATGCGCCCGGTATAATCCTTCACATCGATAACAACAGCATTGATCTCCGTCGTATCCACTAGGTCGAAAAGGTGTTTCCTGAACTTCTGACTACCTGCCGCCCAGCTCGTCATGTATACAGCTCTCACCGCCTCGGGAGTATCGAGGTGTGTCGCCTTCCATACCGGGGTCGATGAAGCCACTTCTACGAGAGGGGTCGATGACGCAACAGCCGCCGACAAATCCGTGGAGTCAACCATACTCGTATACGTAATACGCCCCAGAGGCAAGCGCCACAGCGCAACAATCAAACCTACAACTATAATAAAAGCTGCCACGATCACGATCGTGGTGCGTGTCGATCCGCCCTCACGCCAAAGCCGTATCATGAACTCATCGATGCATCAGTGTTGGTAATGTGTGCTTCTGCAACGGGAACCTTATGGTCAACGAACGGAACAGGACCCTTTGGCGCTATCTTCTCCCTAGGTTTCATCGCCACTGCGATCGTAAGAATAATGGCTCCAGAAGCGAGGGCAAAAATCTTGTCCGCCGCTGCCGGGAAGCCGAGAAAGAGGAACGCCATGTTCCATATACCGAGCACTATCAGAAGCTGTCTTTTTGACATATTGCAAATATACCACAGGGTGATACGATAACGCCAGAAATTTATGAGCGACGTCACATTCGACGCTCTCACGAAGCACGACACCGACCCATTCGAACCATCGAACGGAAATGAGACAGCGGTGCGACTCTTCACAGAGCACAAAGGCTGGTACATAGGCCTATGCAACCGGATAGGACATGAGGAAGATTGCTTCCTTTTGGGTATGGATCCTTTCATACGCTTCGGACACAATGACCACCTCGATCCACAAGATCCAGGAGACACACTGTTCAGGCAAAATGACAGGCTCATCAAAAACAGCATCCGGACGGGCGAGTTGCCATTCCGGCTCAAGAACGCTCAGCGAGTGATTCATGGTGAAAATCTACAAAACATTCTTGTCATACGCTTCGATGGCGGCGCAGCGGTGGTCTCACGGCGACGCAAAGATATCGGGGAGGTGCATGAGGCGATCAGATTCCTAGAATCATTCGGTGCGTGAATCAGGCCGCCATATTCAAAACATGCGCGGCCCTTTTATTCCGGCTAGCGAGGAGCGCGTGAATGCGTCCTGCATTCACAGCGTCCGAGCGACGACGGAAAAAACGAGTCCATGCTCCGCAGCTCTGCTGCGAGGTAGTTTATTCCGGCTGAGATAGTTTATACGGTAGATTTCTGCGGTGACACGATCACCACAAACTCTCCTCTGACCTTATCCTTATTATCCTCAAAGTATTTTTTTACTTCTTCGGCACTACCCTGCACAACTTCCTCGAATATTTTCGTCAGCTCCCTGCAGACCGTAATCAATTTATTATGTTCTCCCTGCTTCTCCAGTGCCTCCAGCGTCTTCATGATACGATGCGGTGATTCGTAGAACACCATAGTTCGTTCGGATACCGCAATCTCCTTGAACAGAGTCTCTCTTCCCTTTTTGTGTGGCAAAAATCCCAAAAAAGTAAAATCCGCACACGGAACTCCTGCAATAGAAAGTGCGCTCGCAAGCGCTGACGGTCCAGGGATAGTTTCGATCTTCAAAGCACCCGACGCAAGCTCTGCCCTGAATTCCGCTCGAATAATCTGCATCAAATGCGACCCCGGATCCGATATACCCGGCGTACCAGCATCAGAAACCAGCGCAAGATTCTTCCCCTCTTTAATGTACTTCAAGATATCTTCTGTGCGCGATATAGCGCTCTGGGCATGATATGACAGAGTCGGCTTTGAGATAGCGTAGTGACTGAGCAACTTCTTGGTCATACGAGTATCTTCGCAGAGAATGAGGTCTGCCTTCTTGAGCGTCTCGAGAGCTCGGAGCGTGATGTCTCCAAGGTTGCCGATAGGGGTTCCTATAACGGAAAAGGTGGTCATGGAGTTAATCTACTCCACTTCACTGATAAGTTCAATCCAAGCCTAGAAATCAGCGTCATTTTCTGCTACATTGAATCCATGAATTCAGACCGCACCATCACCTATATAACCCGTGAAATAGAGCGTGCGCTGGGCGCAGACCCCGTGGGTAACTACTATGTGGTAGCCGGCAAAACCCCCTATGGCGAGAAGCTGGCCGCTCAATTCCCCGGCCATATCCAGCTCATCGACGGGGATACAACTCTTGGTACTCGCGACCTCATTGAGCAGGCCTATGCAGCCCGCATGATCCCACCCAACACCGACACTATCGTCTTCAAGAATACTTCACGTGTCGAAGAAGCAGCTACCAAAGCCGGTCTCACACTCCTCAATCCCAAGGCCTCCCTCTCCGAGATGGTCGAAAATAAGATGACTCAGATCGAGTGGCTCGGTGACCTCGGTAAAAAATATCTCCCGCCACACACGATCACTCCTACCAAGAAGCTCTCTTGGAACGGCGAACCTTTTGTCCTCCAATGGGCACACGGCCATACCGGTGGCGGTACTATCCTTGTGAACTCCGAGGCCCAGCTCACATCCCTCCAAGAAAAGTTTCCCAACCGCATGGCCCGCCGCAGTCTGTATATCCATGGATCATCGTACACCGTCAATGCAATCGTCGCGCCCAACAAGATACTCATGGGCAGTGTGAGCTACCAGATCACCGGCATGGAACCATTCACCGACGGAGTCTTCACGACTGTCGGCAATGACTGGAGCATATCGCATGATTTACTGAGCGACACTGAGCTCGAGTATGTACAAACCATGGTCAGAGACATCGGCACCAAGCTCACCGCAAGCGGATGGCGCGGTCTCTACGGCGTAGACCTCATCCGCGACGATGAGCGTGGCACCATCCATCTGATCGAGATCAATGCTCGCCAGCCAGCATCTACAACTTTCGAATCCTTCTTGCAAAAAGAGAACCGTCTCCAAGGAGTTGCGGGACTCACCACATTCGAGGCACACATCAAAGCGCTCCTCGGCGAAAGTATCGAGGAAGAGATTATTCCCGTGAATGATGGCGCACAAATCATCCAGCGAGTGACCAAAACCGTGAACTCTATCTCAAACGATGCAATCACTGCCCTTGAATCGGCTGGCTATAATGTCATTCCCTATCCTAATACTGAATACAATACCGACCTCCTCAGGATCCAAGGTGCCCGCGGAATCATGGAGAGACACGGCGTTTTCAATGAGCGTGGCAAAGAGATAGTCACCATGATGACCAAGAAACACTAGTTCAAAGCTAATGAATACAAAAACTCTCACGCCTCGAGCCTTGTCCGTGATCGATCAGTATCTCCATTTCACTGTAGGTTCAGCTTCCTGCTCGATCCCCTACTTCAACAACAAGACCGTTCTCGCACGTGGAGCTCTGCGCGTGAATGCTGGCAAAGGATCACCGCACGATATACTGGATGAAGTACAAACCATCATTATCAAATCTCATGTTTCGATAGCTGCACTGACTGGGGATGCCCTGAAGAAGGTACTAACTGACGAGAACATCGGTATCGACTGTTCTGGATTCGCCTACTACATCCTCAATGCTGAGTCCCTAGAACTCAAGAAAGGTGTACTCGGCAAGCGTATCTCATTCGTCCGCTGCACTGGTTTCATGGCAAAATTGCGCAGCACTCTCCGCCCGATCGAGAATTGTGACGTCGCCACTCTTGCACACGATGACAACAGCGCGATCGTTGCGATCAAAGATATCCTCCCTGGCGACATCATCACCATGCTCGATAATACCGAAGAAGGTGAACGAGATCATGTACTCGTAATACATCAGGTTGCATACCAAGAATCAGCTCCAGTAAAGATCTACTACTCTCACGCGGTTGCATACCCAGAAGATGGTCTCTACGGTAGCGGCATCAAACAAGGCACCATCGAGATAGCGGATGTGAACCAACCTCTCACCGACGCGGTTTGGACTGAGAACGGCAAGCAAGGCGATGCAAATCGTATTTTTCTGCGCGCCAAAAAGTCCAAGACGGAAATCAGGAGGGTCCGATAAGGTCTAAGTTCATTGGAAATAAAGGCAATTTTATGGTATTGTGTTTTTCATGCTTACCATCTTGGAAGGCACCGCTGACCTGGCTCATATCCTCAGTTTTGCGCTCATAGGCGCCGTTTTTGCGTATGTGTGGGCACCTATCCTGACCAAGGTCCTCTACAAGTTCAACATCGTCAAAGGCGCAAAGACAGAGCTCGTGGCCTTGGGTTCTCATGCCTACAAGGCTACTACCCCCGTCATGGGCGGACTCCTCATCGTCGTGACTGTCAGCATTATCACCATCCTCTTCAACTGGTCTCGCTCTTTCACCTATGTACCGATCGGTGTCATGCTCCTGTCCGCGCTTCTGGGCGGTATCGATGATCTTATGAGTGTATACGGCACCGAACGCCGCTCACGCAAGATGGGTCATATCCTCAACCTGATCCGTATCCACAACGACTGGAGGATGCGTCTCTGGTATGCCATCACTCTTCCCTGGAGCCTCTTCAAGCGCCTCTCCGTCTGGTTCGGATCACACACCAAGAAAGGAGTTTTTGTGCACGAGAAACTCATTCTCCAGTTCATCGCCGGAAGCGTCACTGCATGGTGGGTCTATACCAAGCTCGGCCCCGCCTGGCACTATCTCTACATACCATTTGGCCCTGGCATAGATCTATCGTGGTTCGTCATACCAGTCATCATATTGATCGTGATGTTCACAGCAAATGCAGTCAATATCGCCGACGGTATGGACGGTCTTGCGGGCGGCATGCTCATCACTACTTTCAGTGCCCTCACCGTCCTCTCATGGATCAACGGCTTCGGTGAGATCGCTATCCTCAACGCGACAACTACCGGCGCACTCGTCGCGTATACATATTTCAATATCAAACCAGCACGCTTCATGATGGGCGATGTCGGTAGCCTCGGCGTCGGCGCACTCCTTGCGGTCAACGCTATGGCCATCGGCGAAACCATATCGCTCCTTTTCCTCGGATTCATGTTCTACGTCGAAGCATTCTCGGTCGTCATCCAGGTCATTTCAAAATATACGCTCGGACGCCGTGTCTTCCGCATGGCACCTCTCCATCACCACTTCGAACTCAAGGGCTGGAGCGAAGAGAAGACTGTCATGCGCTTCTGGGTCATTCACTTCATCTTCGTAGTCTTCGGATTCTGGTTGGCACTCCAGTAACAACTCTCATATCATCATGTCCACGAACTACCTTCATTGGGACGAAAAGACCATTACCGACTTCACAGATACCAACATCTCCTCGATGTATGATCGAGGCTACGTATTCACCCGTATCGGCAAAGGTGTGATGCAGCAGACACGCTCGGTCCGTATCGACCTCTCCAAGTTCGAACTGTCGAGCGAGAACAGAAGGATCCTGAAAAAAACTGCCGATGTACAGGTCACCCCTGAATCAATCCCCTACCAGAAATATCATTGGGAAATCGGCAAGCTCGCCAAAGATTTTTACTCAACAAAATTTGGCGACGGCATCGCCTCGGTAGTTAGCGCTGCGAAAATCAAGGAACTTCTCACGGACGGAGCAAAAAGTAATTTCAATGAACTGCTGGTATACACCCAGAACCAAATCCCTGCTGGCTATACGATCTGTTACGAGAACGAACACATGGTCCACTATTCATATCCATTTTATGATCTCACTACTTCTCCCAAAGATATGGGTCTTGGCATGATGATCAAAGTTATTGACTGGGCAAAGACTAACGGCCTCAAATACATCTACCTCGGTTCCCTCCAGCGTCCTACAGATACCTACAAACTCCAGTTCAAGGGCCTAGAATGGTTCGACGGGACCACGTGGTCTCAGGATGAAGAAAGAGTGCGTACCATACTAGAATCAGCAAGTAGCGCCTCAAAATAGACCCCAAGAGAGCCACCTGTGAATAACTCTCAAAAATGCCCTAAAATAAGGGCTTTTTCTAATACTTGACTTTATATTTAAAAGGTGATATAATAGTTCTAGACGTGCTGGAATGACCTCGTGTGAGGTCGAACCAGAAAAACGAACAACCCCGAGCACGGACTATTCCGGGCTCACAAACCAAGAAAGAACATCGAAAAGTGAAGACCCACCTGAAATCAATCGTGGCGCTTGTCGCCACTCTCGCCTGCCTCAGCATCCCTGCCAAGGCCCAAACCATCACCGGCCTCCCTGAAGACACCGTCACCATGACGAAAATTGGTGGCCGGTACGTCAAAGCGATCAAACCGGCGCCGCCCCTCGTGGACGGATGTCCTGTGAAAATCGCCTGGGAATTCCCGGCAGCCGCACTCGACGTGACTGCGGAAGTCTCGATTGTCGGGCTCGTGAACGGCCAAGAATCCTGGGGTTACAACCTCGCCAAAGGCGACAAGAACCCCTCGAGCGGCACCTTCAAATGGACACCCCGCGTGCTCCGCCAGTCCGGCGAATCCTACAAGGTTCGCATCACCTGGAAGAACGCGTTTGGCGAAGTCGTCACGACGGCGACGAGCAAGGTGTTCAAGATCAGCCTCCCCGCGCCGCGCAGCATCACTATGACTGAGCCGCTCAACTTGCCGACCCCTTGGATCGTCTCTCGCGGCACCTCGACCTGGATTCGCTGGAATTCCTCTGGACTTCCGGCAAATGCCCAGATCGAATGCTGGCTGCAGCCGTACGACAACAGTGAAGCTGGCGGCATCAAGATCGCCGAGTCGAGCGACACTGGCGGCCAAAAATGGGACATCTCCGGCGATCTGACTCCAGGCAAATACTTCCTCACGATTTTCTATGTGACGGAATACGGGGTCTTCGGCGCCGAATCAAACGTCGCCATCGTGGACGTACAATGATCGGTTAGTTTCTTTCACCCTCTCCCCTCTGCGGCAACGCGGCGGGGAGAAACTTTTTATACCAAGAAATATCCTATACAAAATTAGAAATCGGGACGATTCTGCGCTATCATACCCCCATGTCCTCACTCCCCAAAAAGGTCCATATCATAGGAATCTGCGGTGTCGCCACAAGCGCACTCGCCATCGCTTTTCACAAGAGAGGCGTCACAGTAACCGGTAGCGACAAAGGATTCTACCCCCCTGTTTCAACACACCTGACCGAAGCTGGCATCTCGTATTATGCTGGTTGGCACCCAGAGAACATCAGCATAGGCGGCGAACCCGATCTCATCATCGCGGGCGGCGTAGGCACAAGCCTCTCGAACCCAGAGGTCATCCATGCAAAGGAGCATGGCATACCCCTCCTCTCTTTTGCAGAAGCACTCGGAAAATATGTAATCAAAGAAAAATCTATCGTCGTCACCGGTACCTGGGGCAAAACCACCACATCTGCCTTGCTCTCGTACATACTCATCCAGGGAGGATTTGATCCGAGCTATTTCACCGGAGGCCTCTCCCTCTCGCATGACACGAGCGCGATCACAGATGCTGAGTGGAGTGTGGTGGAAGGCGACGAATACCAGATCGCCATCTGGGACAAGCGTCCCAAATTTGCCGTCTACAGACCCACGCACCTCGTACTTACCTCTGTGTCTTGGGATCACGCGGATCTCTATCCGACAGAAGAAGCGTATTTCCAGACATTTGAAAATCTCATACAAAGCATACCCTCGACCGGAGCACTCATCGCCTGTACAGATGATGCGGGAGTCAACAAAATTCTTGAAAAAACCAAGGCTCCCGCGATCACCTATGGTAAGAATCTCCAGGCCACCTACCGCTATGATTCTATCGAGGCTTCCCGAGAAGGTCTGCGTTTTACTATTCACGTCGCAGAAAAATCCTACCCCGTATCGTCACCCATGTTCGGGCGTTTCAATGTGGAAAATATCACTGCCGCATTTGCACTTGCTCATTCTGTAGGTATGCCACCAGAAAAAATACTCACCTCAATACAGGACTTCAAAGGCATCAAGAGGCGCTTCGAGAAGAGACTCGATGGCGACATCACCGTATTTGACTGCCACGCTCCGACACCAGAGAAGGCATCTTCTGTCCTCGCAAATATTCGAGAGGTATATGCTCAAGAAAATGTTGTAGCTATATACGAGCCCAACATCGGCGGACGTCAGCGAGCATCCGCACAAGCGTATGATGCTGCATTCAAGGACACGAACACTGTCGTCGTTCCTCGCCTAACCAAGCTCAAAATCGCCGAGGATGCAGCTGATCAGCCGATGGAAGGTGCTGAATTGAAAGATAGAATATCTCAGACTCATCCAGATGCGATCTACATAGATGACGATACTGTGCTCGTAAACCATGTAGTTACACATGCAAAAAAGGGTGATGTAATTGTGTTCCTCGGATCACATGGTTTCAGGGGAATGATTGAGGAAGTGGTCACATCACTCACAAGCAAATAATATGCGCTTGAATTTACCACCAGATGAGTATTATGCACAGCTCACGAAAGTGCCCACCTCCGGAGGGGCCATCTTTAGAAATTCAAAGGGCGAATTTCTCATTATCAAGAAAACCTACGGAGATAAAGGTTGGAGCATACCGGGCGGAATGACTGACCAGCATGAGAATCCTCGAGAAGCAGTTCTAAGAGAAATTCAGGAGGAGCTCGGGCTCCACCTCAAACAAGCACGGTTATTCTGTGTCGACTTCGCAAAAAATCCCCCCTACGACCGCATACTTTTTGTATTTGATTGCGGCATCTTGGACGATCAGATGATTTCTTCGATACGGATCGATACCGATGAAATCGGCCAATTCAAATTTGTACCACAAGAAGAGATGTTCATGCTATTGGGTCCAAAAATAAAGAAGCGTCTGGAAAACTCCCTTGAACATCTTTTCAAGAGCAGTTGCGTCTATTTGGAAAGCGGAGAAAAAACATCCTAAATTATAATGATCGGCATCATATTCATAGTCTTCGGAACATTCCTGAGCGAGGTATCTGCCCTCATCGGCAAATTTGAGGTTGCCCATAAGAAAGAGACCCTATACCTCATGGGGTTCCTCGAGATGTTCTGGGCGACCGTCTTCTTTGTCGGACTGTCCCTTTTCAATGGCAACTTCTACCTTGATCCCGCCTCGCTTCCCACATTCGCGGCGCGCGCCATTCTAGAGATTGCAGTTTTCACCTTCGGCCTGCTCGCTATCATCAAAGCGGATCGGAGCACCAATGGGTTCCTCACCATCCTGACTATCCCCCTACTCCTCGGTATCGACATTGTCCTCGGCTATGATATTGCGCTACAGCAAATAGTGGGCATGTTCATCATCATCGCAGCCATCGTGGGCCTCTATGCAAAGCGAGGTATACAAACCAAAGGTATTGCATATGTCTTGCTCTGGACCTTCGGCGCAGCGATCACCATATCACTCTTCAAATACAATGTGACACACTACAACTCGGTCGAAGCCGAGCAGGGCTATATGTTCCTGATACTCCTCACCTACTTCCTCGTGATGGTCATCTGGAAGAGCCGACGCAATCCATTTCCCTACCTCTGGACATATCCATATAGCTTTCAATCGCTCACGCGGGGCATAGCCGTTCCGATACTTAGCTTCGCCTATATATTCGCTCCCGCATCAATCATCGTGACAGGTAAGCGTGCGTTCTCGATGCTCTGGTCGGTGCTTTCAGGCAACCATTACTACCACGAGAAAAAACTCGGCATCAAGGTCCTCTATTTGGCCTTGATACTCGTTGGACTCGTACTTATGTACTAGCCTTTATTTTCCTTCGTCGACGATATCAGTCTTGACGTTTCCATCAGGAGCGATTTCTTTGATGAGGAGGGTCATGCCGCAATGATTGCATTCGATAACCATGCCCGCAGCGAGATTGGGATAACGCGAGAGATCTATGGTATTTTTGCATTCAGGGCATACACAGAGCATATTCATAGTTTTGAGGTTGTGGTGAAACACGACAGTAAAAAGGCACAAAATGCCTTCTTTCCATAGTACCCGAAATGCGATAGGATGACAATGTCATCCTATGGCGACTCCCCTGGAAACATACCCTCAATTAGCCTCGAAGATTGGCCTCTCTGGCCTCTATTTCAAGCGCGAAGATCTACATCCTTATGGCTCGCACAAAGGCCGTTCTATACCGGTCATGATTGATCATTATTACAAGAATGGTGACCGCTCCTTCGCTATATCATCCTCAGGCAACTCTGCTCTGGCAGCAGCTCTCCATATCGCCACATTGCCAGATACGAAGCTCGACGTATTCGTCGGCAACCACATAGCCGAACACAAACTTGAGAAGCTTCATACAGCAGCTTCAAGTGCCGGAGACTCCGCATCCGCACGTATCCGGATTCTTCGAAAAGAGAGACCTCTGCAAGCATTGATGCAAGCGACTCATGAAGGTGCGCGAAGTTTGCGCCAATCCACCGATGATCTAGCCCTCGTCGGATACACATCGCTCGCAGAAGAACTCATCGAAGCCAGCGCAAAAGCTGCTATCGGAGCAGTATTCATCGGCACATCGTCAGGTACAACTGCTCAGGCACTGGCTCACTACTTCGGAAGCAAGCAGTCCTCCATCCAGGTACACATCGTCCAGACATCATCATGCCATCCCATGACAGATGGGTTCGATACATACGATGGTCCGGACGAACTTTCTCTTGCTGATGCTATTGTGGATCAGGTAGCTCACCGGAAACCAAAACTAATACCACTCATTGAGCAGACGGGTGGAGCGGGCTGGGTAGCTACTAATGAAGACATTGAGGCGGCACAGCAGTATGCACGAGACTACGCCAATCTAGAGATATCGACCAACAGCGCCCTCTCAGTCGCTGGCGCAATGAAAGCTGCGTATACAGGATACGAAATTGACGGAGCCGTGGTCTGTATGATCTGTGGGGACTAAACAAACAAGCAGGTGCACATATGTTTTGTGGCAGGTTATGTCGTGTCGGTACACCAGACTTTAGGGTACCGTTCTGCATAACCTGCCACAAAACATATGTGCACCTGCTTGTTGTTTATAGATTCCGCACCGCCCTCACGAACTTCTCTCCACGCTCTTTCTTTGACCCATCAACACCTCCCGCACCGAAACCAGGACTGAAAAGGACCTTATCGCCTTTTTGGGCACGCTCGATGGATGTACGGACAGCCTCGTCGATAGACGGAGCCGCGACCAGAGTGACGCCCGCTATGGTTTCAATCAGTGCACGCTGACGAATCGTGCCACTACCCGGAAGAATAATGACTGTGTGAGCGTATTTGGGAATTTCAGCATACAGCGACCGATAGTCATGACCCATATCCGATCCTCCGATGATGAGGATCGCATTGCGACTCTCAGAGAGTGTCGAGAGTCCCGCAAGGACTGCGTCCGGGATGGTCGCCATGGTGTCATTATAGAACTCAACATTTCTTACTTTCTTGATCAACTCGAGCCTACCTTTAAGTGCTTTCCATTCATTGAGTATTCCTCGTGCAGCATCGTCATCAAGCTTGAAGAGTTTACCAGCTTGAAATGCGAGTGCCGCATTTGAACGATCGTGACTTCCCCTTCCCATGAATCCCCAGTCCGCAGGCACGAGCGACGGCTTGGTACGGAGCATCTTGGCACGAGGCTGGACAGATCCACTACGTGCAATGTCTATCACCTCATCTGAGGCAATGAGGAAATTGTTGTATGTCTGATGCGCCAATATCTCGAACGGAGATGCTGTGTACGAACCTTTCCCAGGCACACCCGTGAACACGGCCACATGGGGACTGATACGCATAGCGTGCAGATCCGCCAGCAACACATCAGGAATCCTCATGAGTACAATATCGCCACTCTTGGCTTTCTTGAGATGAGCGAGTGATCCATCGGATGATTCGGTGTCTATGGTGAATAGAGACTGCCCCCCATGTTCTTTGCACACATGTTCAAGCATGGGTCCGAGAATGGACATGATCGTAGATTTACCACAAGGACCCATGACTCCAACAAGCGTTACTGGGGGTGCCAACTTGAAGAAGAGCGTTTCTGGATACTCGATAGCTATCTTCTTCTTGTTATTCTCCTCTGCATGATCGTTATGCATCCGTATCCCTTTGAGGAACGATGAATCTCGCGGATACTCGTGTGACAATACGATGACGTCCATGTCGAGAAGATCCTCGGGAGGGATCGATCCACACACATAGTTGGCGAGGCCTACCGACCGCAAAAATACGAGATCATCCTTGAGTCTCGCTTCACTTTTGAGGTCATATATAGATACCCAGGCACCGGCCTTGATGAGGTATTTTACATCCTCGACCATCTCACCATGCGCACCGAGGCCGACAACCGCGATGCGTTTGCCCTTAAAATAATCACGAGATGACATGGCCACAGTGTACACATGAACGCCTCAATGTTCAATAGTTGACCGCGTGCGTATCAAGTGTTTTATCTTAATAAGCTCCTGAAGCAAAGCTTGAAGCTTCAGCGTGTCATCATCTCGCGCCTCTGATTCGAGTACGAAATTCGAGAGCTTTTTCATAAAGACGGTGTATATATCAGTGAAATACTGCTCCAGAATTTTTTGATCGGCGTCGGTATATGTAGCCTGGGAACCACCATCACGCGGACCCTTGGATGCGGGGCCGTCCATGATGCGGAGGAGTTGCTCAGGTCGTCGGATCCCTTCATATATCAATGAATCATGCCGAAGAACCCCTTCCAGAGATGGTGAGGTGAGTTGATAATCTCTCATAGTGATTGTTGTGTTAGTAGTCCGCTTTCACACTCGTGAATGCGTCTTTGGTGATGATGACATGATCAAGAACTCTGATGCCCAGGATCTTCCCTGCCTGGACGATCTGCTTTGTGACTTCGATATCCTGTTCACTCGGTGTCGCCTCTCCCGAAGGATGGTTGTGCGCAAGGATGACAGCGACGGCATTACATTCAATGGCGGCTCGGAATACCTCCCTAGGATGAATGACGTTGGAATTGACCGTTCCCATGGAGATGACCTCGTTGCCGATCACACGGTTATGCACGTTGAGGTATAGACCACGGAGATGCTCTTTTGGCAGTGTGCGCATATCAACCAGATAGTCGTAGACATCCTGCGCATTGCGTATGGTAGTGAAGGTCGATGAGCTACGATCGTAGAAGCGTCTCCCGAGCTCACCCGCCGCCACGATGGCAGAAGCCTTGGTCAATGGTATGTCCAGCTCGGCTGCCAGTTTGCGCGGATCTCGTTCTGAGAACACGCTCTTGCCTCCATATTCCCTGATGATGCGCGAGGTCATCTCACGGACATCTTCCTTGGTCGTGCCCGTAACCAGCAGAAGAGCAGTAAGCTCAGCTACGGAAAGAGACTCCGGGCCTTGAGCCTGAAGCTTCTCGCGTGGCTTCTCTTCGGAAGGCAGGTCCCTCAAAAGGAGCGGATACTCCTGAGGGCTTCCGTCGAGGATGAGCGTCGTGTCGGGGATTATGTACATGCTCTTCTGCATGCCATAATTATATAGAGAAAAATTTGGGAAGCAACTACACCGTCTCAACCAATATCATATTTGTATCTTTTGCTCCGCCAAATGGCATACCACCGACAATAACCACCTTGTCACCCTTGTTGACGAGATTGGTGTCGAGCGTCGCACTACGGACAATATCCATAATCTCGTCGACGGTCTTGAAGGTAGCTGAGACCTTCGGATAGCAACCGAATGACAGCATGAGCTTGTTGATGTTCTCGGGCTTGTCTGAGAGAGCCAGGATGCGCTCAGCAGGCCTATAGCGAGCGATCATACGGGCACTCTTGCCCGAACGAGTAAGAGCGACGATGAGCTTGGCTCCGACAGCGTGTGCAGCGCGCACCGCTGACTGGGAAACCACATCAGTAACACCATGGGATTCGTCATATTCGGCGATAGTGTCGCGTGTGTAAACTTCTTGCTCAACGCGAGACGCGACCTTGGACATGATCTTGACTGCTTCCACAGGGAAATCACCGAGCGTCGTCTCTTCAGAGAGCATGACTGCATCGGTACCATCGATGATAGCATTGGCAATGTCCGAGACTTCTGCACGGGTCGGAACAGGGGTCTTGATCATGGATTCGAGCATCTGGGTAGCGGTGATCACTGGTTTGCCGACGGCATTACAAGCACTGATCATGCGCTTCTGAGCCATAGGAACTTCCTCTGCAGGGATCTCAATAGCAAGATCGCCACGCGCAACCATGAGGCCATCAGCAGCCGCAACGACTTCATCGAGTACCTCGAGAGCCTCAGGAGTCTCCATTTTTGCGATGATAGAAGCGTTCGAACCCGCTTTCTTGAGAATCTCTCGCAATTCATTGATATCGGAAGCACGACGAACAAATGAGAGCGCTACAAAATCTACTTTGTTCTTGATGCCGAACTCGACATCTTTCTTGTCTTTCTCAGTGAGAGCACTGATTGAAAGATTTGCACCTGGGACATTCATGCCTTTCTTGCCCTTGAGTTCCCCACCGATGATAACCTTGCAGATGATGTCATTTCCCTTGATATCGGTGACCTCTAGGCGCTTACGACCATCTTGGATGAGGATGGTACCACCAACTTTAACCTCCTTAGCGAGGAGCGGATAGTTGACCGATACTTTCTCTTCAGTACCCTCAAATGCGTCTGTGGTCAATGTAAATGTAGCTCCTGCTTTGAGATTGATGGTTTTGTCATCCTTGAAAGTTCCGATGCGGATCTTCGGGCCGCAGAGATCCTGGAGGATAGCAACCGTCTTCCCTGTTTTCTTCATGACCTCACGGATATTGTCGACTCGGTTCTGATGTTCGGCGAAATCTCCATGAGAAAAGTTGAGGCGCATCACATTCATGCCTGCATTGACGAGTTCGGTGAGCTTCTCAACGCTTTCCGTGACAGGGCCGATAGTACAGACGATCTTGGTTTTCTTTCCGAGGTTCATTGAAGATATGTGGGTTTATATGGATAAATAACGAAAGCCCATTCTAACACGAGTTGTCTGACTTTCAAAGGGATTCCCGAACAAAAGATGAGGCGCCCACGGAGTGATCCATGAGCGCCTGGTGGCATGATTACGCGTTTAGCCTTATGTGAATTCGGACCATGGTCCGAGATGAGGGACGGCCCTCTCACACGGATTCGACATGCGCATTTCGGAGTATTCTCTGTACGTGCGCCACGTCTACTTGGGATGCCTGCTCGGGCACTGATTGCTGCTCTCTACGAGCTGCGAAGCAAGACCTAGCTTGCGCTTTGATCTGCATGGTACCAGCGTCCCGATTGTTGAGGTCCCTCTACCCCTAGCAAAGAACATCTCAGCATGTTACGAACCATGTGTTGGTGCTGGGATGCACACGAAACGGTTTCCCCTTCCATGTACTAGGTTTGGGCTCATACGCTCGGAATACCTCTCGGGGCTTTTCCTTACGCAATCGACTTTCTTTGTTCTACGAAGAACCATGCCTCTTTTGAGGCTAGCAAACAGACTCTCATCTGTCAACGAAATCCCGCCTTGTGGCGGGATTTCTATCTAGATTGCTTTCGTCTCGGCAGGCATCGGTCGTATTGGTGGATACTTGTCTGGATCGATAGTTCTTGTGAAGCACGCTTTGCCCGCTTCATGTTTCCAGTTATCTTGACCTTCCATGATCGGATATGACATGTCATATGCTGGGTACGCAATGCTCAAGCCCCCACCCCTACCGTAACCGTATTCTCCCCTACCCTTGGTATCCTGTGTCGGACGTGAGAAGGTTGCGCAGAGCTCAAATGAAACTGATGATGTTGCCACGCCTGTAGTAACCGCGTATCCGTATTCTGTTTTTGTCTCAGGATCTGTTGGGATTGTGAAGCCTGAGATCGGATCTGCGAGATCTGCCAAGGTCACAGGAAGGGACTCTTTCTGCTGCCAGTAACCGATAACCTGCCACTGGATGGTACTGAGATCATTCACGCGCTGATTGTCGAGACGGAGCGCTCTTTGCGTAGCTGGTGATCCAGCAGCAACGAATCCCATAACGATTGCAGCGAGCACGAATACGATACCGAACCATGGGTTGATGCGGCGTGCCAACGCTGACCACTTGAGGTCTGGGTACAAGCTGAAGAAGTAATACTTCCCAACAGCGCCTGCCACGAGCACGATAACAATGATCTTGTAGACAAATCGGGAGGTAATTTCACCGTTGAGGTAGACGTTGATAAGGGCGATAAGGTCGCCAGCCATAAGTATGGTCGCCAAGAAGAGGGTCAAATATATTCTCCACTTGCGGATCCAAAGATCCCTCTTTTCTGGGTTACGAACAATATCACGATTGATCATCCATTCGAGGACATAGAGCACAGGGACAAGAACGACCAACATGGATATCGGCCATGCTACCGCGTTGCCATAGAAGTATCCGGCAAGCGCATCAGGTCGGAAGTAATTGATAACAGCAAACCAGAGATTGATAAGCGATCCCGCGGCAATGTAGAGCGCCACGGCTGCACCGAGATGCAAAAAGAAATCCTTAGGTGTGGTTTTTGTATTCATGGTCTTATTATATCAGTATAGACGCAGGAGATGCCATTGTATTACAGGGTCAGTTAGGCTCACCCTCTTGCGCAAAAGCCGCCTCTTGGGCGGCTTTTCTTGTGCGCGTGCCAGGATTCGAACCTGGGACCCCGCCAGTATCAGTGGCGTGCTCTACCAACTGAGCTACACGCGCGCGAATCTCGGTTTTGCGAAATTCGGATCGAAAGATTTTCAGTCGCGCCAGCGGCTGGAAATTTTCGATCAAAACCTCACATACCAGAATTTCCAACTAATTCCCGCACAACAGATAAGAGATACCCACTTGAATCTATTCAGAGAAAAGATGAGCTGATACCTCAAATCAGTAGGCATACACTACCAAAAATCGACTAGAAATGCAAAGTGGTGGTCACGGGGGGACTCGAACCCCCAACCCTTACGGGATACGCTTCTGAGACGTACGCGTATACCAATTCCGCCACGTGACCGCGTGAGTGAACAATAGCAAAGTCACCCCCTTTTCGCAAAAAAACAAAGGCGTTCCGGGAGGAACGCCTTGTGTCGATCGTGCATTGATCAGTAGTGCTTGAGGCTGTCGAGGATTGCCGTATTCTTGCCGCATTGGTAGTACACCACGATGCAGAAGCCGACAAGCGCCATCATAGCAACCCAGTACAACGCACGATAGGACGGAATGAGCTTACTTAATTTCATCTTGATTCTTTCTTTGTTGAAGCTGAACCTGAATGGAACAGCCCTTGTGTGCAGCTGGTACTATTATAGCACATATAATAGGTAAAAGTCAAGCATTTTTACGTAACAAAAAACACCCATTTCTAGGTGTTTTTTGCTTGAAGTAGCGCTCTTTATTTTGTTCCGTTCGCCCATGAGTGATCCAATTGAAATCACCCATGTGTGTCCCCTATCTTCGGGGACTAAGCGCTCCTGTTTGAGGTCAGAGAGCGATCACCATCTTACTTACGTAAGTATCGACTATAAGTCAGTCAGGCCGAAGCCTGAAAGACGGTTGATTCTTTGAAATATTCCACGAGCAGCTTCCGCTACCCGTGCCTTGTTACGTATTCACCGCGGTATAGCTGACCCGCGATTACTAGCGATTCCGGCTTCATGGAGTCGAGTTGCAGACTCCAATCCGAACTGG
>JBBTRA010000001.1:0-75188 GCA_038065415.1 Patescibacteria group bacterium | reverse complement strand
ATTACTCCGCACGATTTTGAGTCGTGTGCGTCTACCAATTCCGCCATCCCGGCTTTCATCGGATAGTCTACCCGAAAACGGCGGGAAATCAAACACGACCCGTGAGCGTATGAACGGAGCAGTTCTCTGGGGGACTAAAAAGCCGCACGGATGCGGCAGGAAGAACTGAAAGTGTTATTTGTGAGGGGGCTCACGCAAAGGGCGGGCAACTCGGCAACTGGTGGATTTATTTTTCATTGACGTCTTTCTCTGCTAAAATACTAGCATGTCTTCAAATTATGTAAACGATGCCATCTTCTGGATAGAGATCGAGAAGGTTGCCCCCAATCCTTACCAGCCGCGCCGCGAATTTGACCAGGATGCACTCAAGAGTCTCTCAGAGTCTATCCGCATGTATGGCGTCCTCCAGCCGCTCGTGGTGACTCGCAAAGAAGTCTTCCATGATGGCGGAGGTATGACCGTCGAATATGAGCTCGTCTCAGGAGAGCGTCGTCTGCGTGCCTCCAAGCTCGCCGGACTCGCCCAGGTACCCGCACTCATCAGGAGTGGTGAGGATGACAGCCAGCTCAAGCTCGAGATGGCCATCATCGAAAATCTTCAGCGTGAGGACCTCAACCCTGTTGACCGTGCTCGTTCCTTCGAACGTCTCGCCAAAGAGTTCGGTCTCAAGCAGGCTCAGATCGCCGAGAAGGTGGGCAAGAGTCGCGAGTATGTCTCCAACTCGATGCGCATCCTCGCACTCCCTGATGATATGATCACCGCGCTCGAGGAAGGCAAGATCTCTGAAGGTCACACTCGTCCACTTCTCATGCTCACCGATCGTCCCGAGGAACAGATCGTTCTCTTCAAGGAGATCATGTCCAAGAAGCTCACGGTCCGCGAAGCAGAGTCACTCTCTCGTCGTGTTGCAACTGAGCGTATTCGCAATAAGGGCAAGTACCTTGATCCAGCAATGATCGAGATGGAGAAGAATTTCACCGAGTCACTTGGAACCCGTGTCAGGATTGAGAAGACCAAAGAAGGTGGTACCGTTACGATAGATTTCTTCTCACCCGATGATCTGAGAACACTGCTCGAGAAGCTCAATGCACAGAGATCTGCCGCAACAGCTTCGCCCGCATCTTCATCAGAGGTGTCAGCTCAAGAGACTCCATCCACGGATACGGCTCCGATAGATGATCGCGCACCTGCTGATACTGCCAAGGAGGAAAATGAGGAGATTTATTCGCTCAAGAATTTTTCGCTGTAAAATAAGTCTCTATATAAAAAAGAAATCCGGCTGCTCCTGGGCAGCCGGAATGATTTTTTGGTTTTTGACGTACGGCGCGAGTACTGGCACCGAATCGTCGCGTCGCGCACCTACAATCTTCCGTTAGGCTGGTGCGGACCTTTCCAGATGCGCAGGGGATGCGATAATACCCCATATGGCTGTCTTTTCCCACCCTACAGCCAAGCAGTGTCTCCTCGAAGGTCAGGAGACCGGAAGTCTGGATAGCACGTAAAGAGCTTTTCATGGCGTGCACATGTTCGCATTCAGGAGTGCTCCGCAGACAATCATCGCATATGTGCACATCCTGTCAATCTGGGGTATACTTTCCCCGGAGCATCTCATGAACGCATCAACCACCGCATTGGCAGAGGAGGCATCGCATGCCTTTTTTAAATCAACCGCATTCGTCGAGTTCGCGGCAGAGCCTGATAATCCCGAGAAGAGGCGTGCTGTCGAAGATTCGTTGCGGTCGTATGGTCCGGTCAATTGTTCGCTCATCGCCGATCAGCTCACGTTCGCCCCCTGCGTCCAGTATGTGAAGGAGCTCTTGGATGGGATCACCTCGCGCATCTCGCGTAACGGTTGATACATCAATCTCTGAAGGCGGAACCATTGGTTCCGCCTTTTTTATATGCAAGCTAGCACTTTTTGCGGAAATAGAACTCTTCTGGTACTGTGTCTGCAGACAGTTCACCATATATCATCGCATGAACACTGCATCCAAGCGTCTCGTGATTGGGGTCGTCGGTCTGGGTGGCGGAGGCAAAGATACCGTGTGTGCCTATTTGGCCGAGTATTACGGATTCACCTTCGTGTCCACGAGTGACTATATTCGCGAGCACATCACTCGGAATGGTCTGGGGGATTTGAGCGCAGAAAATCTCAACAGGCGCTCGACGGAGCTTCGTAGGGAGTTGGGACCTGATTTTCCTACGAGACAGATCCTCGAGGCTCATGTGCGCACGACTCAGCTCGTTCTTGGTGGCCTGAGAGTTGTCGCAGAAGGGGAATGCGTCAAGTCGGCGGGTGGCATCATCATATCTGTGGACGCCTCTGTTGAGGTGCGCTACAGGCATGCGCTTCGCCGGGCACGTCCCGGTGAGAGCAAGAGCTTCGCCGAGTTCGTGGCACTCGACAAGAAGGAAGCGGCTGGTAGCGATCCGACCACTCACAATGTGAATGCTCTCATGGCATCTGCTGAACTTCGCATCATGAATGACGGGTCACTCGAAGATCTCTACCGGAAGACGGACGAGATCATCGCTCTCATTGCCCCTTGATAGATAGTGGTTCAAGCCGCAGGTATGCGGCTTTTTTGTAATAAAAAACCGCCCTTGATGAGAGCGGTCGAGAGATGGTGTCAGATGGATTGCCTTTTTCAAGCTTCGACGAGCCCCAGAATTTTCTGGAGCATGGCGTCGAGCTCGGTATAGCGGACGCTCCCATCAGAGTATTGTTGGAGGAGGTGAGGGCTGAAGTCGAGCATTACGGGCGGAGTTGAGCTTTGTTCTCGACTCTCGCTTGTAGATCCCGAAAGGAAGATGACCGGGATATCATACTGCTGAACCTTCAGTTGGTTGATGATGCCGGCCCCATTCAGCACAGGCATATTGAATTCACTGATAATGACCTGTACTGGGTCTCCGGCCGTCGCGCACTGTTTGATCTTGAGCAGGGCTTGTTGGCCGTGCTGAGCTTCTTCTGTGGCGAGGTACTTGAGTTGGTGCAGCATGCTCACTATCAGTGCACGAGTTTGGGCACCACCGACGACGAGTATCGTATTTTTCATAGACAATCCGAAATGTGTGTTCAAAGAACGGCTTTCCGTTAAGAAAACCATACTCTTTATTTCAGGAAAAGTCAAGTATCTCTCTATTCAGCCTTTTTCTTCTTTTGGAATCCGCGCGGCTTTTTCTCGATGGCAAGGAGTTCGAGTGCTCGGGCGAGGGTGATCTCGTAGACATCGTCAGGGATCTTGATAGATCGGAAGTTGCCATTGGTGACAACATACGGACCGAAGCGTCCATTTGAGGCGATCACATCAAAGCCGGTCTTCGGATCGATACCGAGGCTGCGTGGCAAACTGAGATACTTGAGTGCATCTGCGACGGTGACCTTGGATGGGTCCATGGTCTTGGGGATGGATGCCATGCGCGGCTTTACCACAGGTACCGCAGGAATGACGAGGGCTTCTAGCGCGGGCACTTGTTCAGTAGGTGACTCAGTGGCTGAGATTTCGGTCGGGGTCACTTCGACAGGCTCTCCTTTCTTTGATTTTTTGACTTTGGGTTTCTTTGGCTTCTTTACGCGAACTTTCTTGATCTTTGGTGGCTTCACACCGAGTTGAACATACGGACCGAAGCGGCCATTCAAGACGAAGATAGGGAGTCCTGTCGCTGGATCAGTACCGATCGGCTCATCTTTTTTGAATTCGACACCTTCGAGAGTGAGGGCTCCATCGCAGTCGGGGTAGCGGGTACAGGAGAGGAACTTGCCATTTCTACCCAGTTTGATTCCGAGAGGAGTGGTACCACATTTTGGACATATAAATTTTGGATCTGCAGCGCCGAGGTCGGTGGCTTTGGCGACCTTCTCCTTGGAGAGTACTTCTTTGTGGAATGGTCCGTAGAATTCTTTGAGAGTGGCGAGATATTTGTGTGTGCCGTTGGCGATGCCGTCGAGCTTGTCCTCCATCTCTGCGGTGAAGGTGTCGCCGATGTAGGTAGGGAAGTATTCTTCCAGGAATGACGAAACAACCTCGCCGGTATCGGTAGGTTTGAGTGCACGACCCTCCTTCTCGACATACCCGCGGTCCTCGATGGTCTTGCAGATCGAAGCATATGTCGATGGGCGTCCGATGCCACGCTTCTCAAGCTCTTTGATGAGGCCTGCTTCGGTGTAGCGTGGAGGTGGCAGAGTCTGCTTCTCCTGTGAATCGACGGAGATCAGGTCGAGCTTCTCATCACGAGCACATTTTGGCAGGGTGACTTCTTCACCATTTGACTCGGGATCGGCCTTGAGCCAGCCATCGAAGAGGATGCGTGATCCGGTAGCCTCGAAGTCAGGAATGCTGTCGCTACTGACATTGGCGATGATTTTGGTACGAGCCAGCTGGGCGTCCGCCATCTGCGATGCCACTGCTCTCTGCCAGATCAGGCGATAGAGTCTCTTCTGCTCGTCGTTGTGGCCGGCGTTCTGTTTGTCGAAATGAGTTGGACGCACTGCCTCGTGGGCTTCTTGGGCATTTTTGCTCTTGGCCGAATACTTCCTGAATGAGATATATTTTTCGCCATACTCTTTCTTGATGATGCTGCCTATCTGATCGAGTGCTTGTTGGCCCAGGTTGGTGGAGTCGGTACGCATGTAGGTGATCGCTCCAGACTCATAGAGTTTCTGCGCGATACCCATGGTGCGTGATGGGGAGAAGCCGAGACGCGAGCTAGCTGCCTGTTGGAGGGTGGAGGTGATGAAAGGGGCGCGAGGAGACCTCTTCTGTTCGGACTCCTCAACATCTATGATTTTCCAGTCTTCCTTTTTGGCTGTGGCGAGAATAGTGTCGACCTCTTTCTTATCACGGGGTTCCTTGGAGCAAATGAGGTGGAGGATCTCGTTCTTCGGGGTTTTGAATTGTCCGGCGAGAGCCCAGTATGTCTCGGGGATGAATGCTTTGATCTCGCGTTCGCGCTCTACTATTATGCGGAGTGCGGGGGATTGTACGCGGCCAGCGGAGAGTCCGTAGCGGACTTTTTTCCAGATGAGACCCGAGAGGTCGTAACCTACGATACGGTCGAGGACGCGACGGGCTTCCTGAGCCTCTTTGAGATTCTCATCAATCTCGCGCGGGTGGGCGAGTGCATCGAGGATGGCCTCCTTGGTGATCTCGTGGAAGGTGATGCGCTTGAGCTTTTTGTTGACGGAGGCGCCGAGACGGTCGCGCAATACTTCTGCAACATGCCAGGCGATAGCTTCACCTTCGCGGTCCGGGTCGGAAGCGAGGATGATCTCGTCAGCTTTCTGGGCTTGAATGGCGATATCGGCAATGACCGCCTCTTTCTTGGCGACGACTTCATAGTGGGGAATGAATCCTCCTTCTATATCTATAGCTTTCTTGCTGGACTTGGGGAGGTCGCGTACGTGACCAACGGATGCACGCACTACGAAACCATCACCGAGATATTTGGTGATAGTCTTTGATTTTGACGGTGACTCGACTATGACGAGCTTCATTGAAGCTAAGTATTACAGCATTGAAATGCAAAGTCAAAACTCAGGATATAAAAATGGTTACCTTATCATCCTGTATCTTCCACCCTCTTCGCTCACGAACCCTTTCATCTCTAGTTCTGTCACGGTGATGTTGAAGAGCGATACGGGTAAGGAAGTTTTCTCTATGAGTTCAGTTGCAGAGAGGCTTTCATCTTTGATGAGGGTGCAGATTGCTTTCTCGTCAGGGGATAGTGATATCTGGTCGAGGTTAATGGTTAGTTGTGTGCTTCTGTTACTTCGTGAATGTTTCTTCGGAACTCTCTTTTCGTCATCATATCTCGTTGTATCGGTGAACCCGAGTGCCTCCAAAATATCTTCTGATGATGTGATAGGAGTTGCGCCTCGCCTGATGAGCATGTGAGGGCCGTATGACAGTTCGGAATCGATGGGACCGGGTACGGCGAGTACATCACGGTTGAATTCCTCTGCATATTTTGCAGTACCCAATGTTCCTGATCCATGCCGACCTTCAATAACGAGAGTGGCGTGGGATATGCCAGCCATGAGGCGGTTGCGAGAAGGGAATGTCCAGATATCTGATTTCTGCAGTTGATTGAAACGTGAGATCAGCGCCCCACCACTTTTTATTATCTGTTCAGCGAGGTATCTCTTGGAAGATGGATATAGAACTGAAGGATCCAAACCTGATCCAGGAAATGATATCGTCTTTAGTCCCGCTTCGAGAGCAGCTTCGTGGGCAATAGAATCTATACCCACGGCTAAGCCTGATACTATAACTATTGGGTATCCTCGCAGTCCAAGAATAAGTTTCTTACAAGCATCTTTGCCATATGTGCTGTAGGTTCGTGATCCAACGATACACAGGAATTTGTATTCGTCAGGCGGCATAGTGCCGATAATGTCCATATCTGGAGTCAACTGACGGATTTGTTTTAGAAGGAAAGGGTAGTCTCTCCTTTTGATCTTTTGTATGTTCATGATTTTAAGATGTTACCGTAGCGGGATGTGACATGTGTTTTTTGTGTGGTTATGCGGAACGGTTCACTGATGTGTAGTGTACAAACACGACATAACCACACAAAAAACACATGTCACATCCCGCTGAGATTTAAACTTATATTGATAATAGGGTAGTCACACGCAGAAACCGGAGAAATTCAAAAAAAGATATCAATATGATACACTATTCGCATGCTAGACATCAAATTCATCCGCGAAAACAAGGATATCATCGAGCTTGCCACCAAGAAGAAGCACGTCAAATTTGATGTCGCTGAGCTTATTGCCCTCGATGACCGCCGCCGTACCGTACTCTCCAGCGTTGAGACGCGCCGCGCAGAGCAGAATGCTGCCAACGCAGGTATCGCAAGCGCACAAAATCCAGAGGAGCGTGCCAAACTTATCGCTGCCATGAAAGAGGTCAAAACAGCCATGGAAGCAGACGAAGCCGAGCTTAAGCAGATCATGACCGATTGGCAGAGCCTCATGCTCCGCGTCCCCAATGTGCCTGATATGTCTGTACCCGATGGCGACACTGATGCAGACAACAAGGAGATCAAGGTGTGGGGCGACAAGCCGACATTCGCATTTGAGCCCAAGGATCATGTAGAGCTTATGACCAAGCTCGGCATGGTCGACTTCGAGCGCGGATCCAAGGTTCACGGATTCCGTGGGTACTATCTGACCGGTGATGGTGTACGCCTTTGCTTCGCTATCTGGAACTACGCCCTCGAATTTTTCGGTTCCAAGGACTTCGTGCCAGTCATGCCTCCGACTATCGTACGCAAGATCAATCTGTACGGCACTGCGCATCTCCCGGGTGACATCGAGGATTTCTATATGACTCAGGATGGTGATGCGCTCGCAGGCACTGCCGAAGTTCCACTCATGGGTATGTACGCAGAGGAGACGCTGGCACTCGGAGATCTACCGAAGCGTTACCTCGGATTTTCACCATGCTACCGCCGTGAGGCTGGAGCACATGGCAAAGATACCAATGGTCTCATCCGTGTCCATGAATTTTACAAGTTTGAACAGCTCATCCTGTGTGAAGCCAATCACGAAACCTCAGTCAAGTATCATGAGGAGCTCAATCGTAATACCGAGACTTTCATTGAGTCACTTGGTATTCCGTACCATACCGTCATCAATTGTGGAGGCGATCTTGGTCTGGGACAGGTCAAGAAATATGACATCGAACTCTGGGTCCCTAAGGAAGGTACGTATCGAGAGATTTCTTCCGCTTCATATTTCCACGATTTCCAGACACGCCGACTGAATATCCGTTACAAGGACGCCGATGGCAAGCTGAAGTACGCTCACTCTCTCAACTCTACCGCCATACCGACACCGCGTATCCTCGTCTCACTTATCGAGAACTATCAGCAAGCTGATGGGACGATCAAGGTGCCCGATGCACTCGTGAAATATATGGGGAAGAGCGTCATCGGCTAACTATGCCTCCACGCAGAGCATCACGACAGTCCAAGAGCTTCACCACCAAGCGACGTGCACGGACGCTCCTGGGTGTTTTTGGCGGAATCGCTCTCGTAGCGGGTTTTCTCTATATTGTTTCCGCGCTCTCTCGTGTTGGTCCACTCACAATCGAGACAGTCCGCATCTCAGGTATTGATGCAGAGAGTGAACAGCTCGCCCTTCGTGCCTCGGCTCTCGGTGCCTTGGAGGGCAGTTACTTGGGCATTTTTTCGCGTGCCAATACGCTCATATATCCAAAACGCACCATTGTAGCCAAGATCAAAGACCAGCTCGCCTCGGTTGAGCGTGTTTCTATCGATCGTGATGGTGCTCATACATTGAATATCTCTATTGTCGAGAAAGAGCCTGCCGCCCTCGTCTGCGTGACATTGCCAGACTTCAACGGCACAGACCTCTCTCTCGAAGATCCAGGTTCCTGTTATTTTGCCGATGGTGGAGGGTATATATTCAAGAAGGCACCTTCATTCACGGGCAATATCTATCATCGCTACTATGTTCCTGATCTCGTATCTGAGGCTTCATCGACAGAGTCAGTCGTTGGTAAGAGCGCAACTTCGAGCGATGAGTTCAAAGCACTTGAGAAACTCTATTCGACAGCTTCCGCCAATGGGATCGTGTCCGATGCAATCCTGATCAAAGCAAACAGGGAATACGAGCTGTATGCGCGCAATCCTCCTCCTGTTGGCGCCGCTTCGTCGGCCGCAAGCACGGTCGTCATTTATTTCAATACACTTACTTCCCTCGAAGAGCAGACAGCCAACCTTGTCTCATTCTGGAAGCATATGGTTGACCAAGCTCGTGCAAAAAGAGAGACTCTTCAGTTCGACTCGATAGACGTGAGGTATGGTGCCAATGTATTCTATAGAGAAGGCAAATAAATGAAACAATTCTTCACCATCATCATCGGAGGTCTTCTCGCCATCGTCGCTGGCATCGGCGTCTCGTACGGTGCCGCATATGGATGGCGCTTTGCCCGTGCGCACGTTCCGGCCTTCGAAGGAATATCGCTGGCGTCAGTTGCAGCATCCATCAGTTCACCCATAGATGGTACATCTATATCAGGTAGCAAGCGTACTATCCGCTATACGGCGAGTGAGGAAGAAGATCTCATCAATGCTGCTGCGCAGGCCTTGCCGTTTGCCGCTGACAATCGCGTGACTGCGACGTCGTACATCATGAAGAATCTCACCTTGGGTGATGTGACCATTGAGCATGATGCGGATCGATTGCTCCCCGTCGCCTCTCTGACCAAGCTTGCTACTGCAGTCATAGCCAGAGAGTTCATCGATCCTGACGAGCGTGTCACTATTTCGCGTGAGATCATGGCAACCTACGGCAATACGGCGTACTTCAAGGTGGGGGAGACATTCAAGGCTTCTGACCTCATGTATCCGTTGCTCATGGTGTCTTCCAATGATGCCGCCGAAGCGCTTGCCCAAGACTATGGCCGCGAGAAGTTCATCAAGGCTATGAATGATTGGGCGCAATCCATCGGTGCCTACCGCACCTACTTCGCAGACCCATCGGGATTGTCACCTGACAATGTTTCGAGCGCAAATGATCTGACGCTCATCATAGATTGGATCCGCAAAAATGACCCCGGCATCATCGATATGACGGCACTCAAGACCAAGACCGTGCGTGCGCATACCTGGGTCAATCCGACGCATTTTTTGAGCTGGTCATACTATATCGGTGGCAAGAATGGCTATACGACTGAGGCCAATCGTACCAGTGTCGCACTCTTCACACTCGGCAAGAACAAGAATGTCTATACAATCATCGTACTTGGTAGCGGCAATAGAGATGCTGATGTGATCAAGCTCCTCGCGAAAGTGAGAGAGTAACTTTACGCGGATCGATTTTCGTTGTAGACTTTGCCTCTATGGTCAAGAAGTCGTCCGTGCAAAAATCAAGAAAAGGTGGCACATTCTGGGACGCACTTCCTAAGCCTTTTTTCGTACTTGCGCCTATGGCAAATGTGACAGACTTCGCTTTTCGCTCAATGATTGCAAAATATGGCATGCCTGATGTCATGTGGAACGAGTTCGTTTCTGCTGATGGTCTGAATTCTCCTGGCAAGGCACGACTCATGCATGATCTTCTGTTTTCCAAGAAAGAACGCCCGATTGTGGCACAGCTCTTCACGGGACACCCAGAAGCGATGAAGGCTGCTGCACAGCTCTGCGCAGAACTCGGTTTCGATGGTATCGATATCAATATGGGGTGTCCTGATCGTGCTGTGGAGAAACAGGGTGGTGGCGCGGCGCACATCAGGGATCCCAAGAAGGCACTTGAGGTGTTGAATGCCGCTCGTGATTGCGGTCTCCCGGTCTCGGTCAAGACCCGCATTGGCTACAATCGAGTCGAGATGGATTGGCTGCGCACACTATTGGAGCAGAAACTTCCTGCATTGACCGTCCATCTACGCACACGCAAGGAGATGTCAGATGTGCCGGCGCATTGGGAACTCATGCCTGAGATCGTGAAGTTGCGTGATGAGGTACAAGCTGGCATCCCTCCCGGCGAGCGGACCCATATTATTGGCAATGGTGATGTGCTGACAGTTGCTGAGGCACATGAGAAGTGTGCAAAGTACGGGTGCGACGGTGTGATGATCGGCAGGGGAATATTTGGGACGCCGTGGCTTTTTGAGGACAAAGAGGCGATCAGGAAGTTGGGCGCAAAAGCCAAGTTCTCCAGGCCAAAAACACCCGAGGAGCGTCTGGCGATCATGCTTGAGCATGCAAAATTGTTCGATAAGACATATTGTGGTGCCAAGCATCTCAAGAACTTCGCTGTAATGAAGAAGCATTTCAAGGCATATGTTTCTGGTTGGGATGGAGCAAAGGAACTTCGCGTGAAGCTCATGGAGACGAGTGGTTACAGGGAGGTTAAGAAGATAGTGGATGAGTATCTCCAAGGATAGTTGATTTTCTTTGAGGCCATGCTAGTATTTTGACTGAATCCGCAATCAGCTCTTCAAGAACGCATCGGTCGATGAGAAGGCTTTTTGCACCTCTCCTGTCTCCGGGGACCCAGTCGTATGGAGCAACATGTCGATAAGACACAACGCCGCAACACTGAAGGACTACCTATGGAAGGAAATACTTACGGTTTTGCGATCGGCGCCGCTCGCGGCTCTCCGATTGCAACTCCCCTCACCATCAGACCCGGTTGATCGAAGGCGCGACTCATAGCATCGAGAACCGACGTACAAGCTGACGATGCTTCATCCTTAACCAAATCTCTCATCTCCGTAAGATGGAAAGATTTTCACCCGCCATTCAGCCTCTGGCGGGTTTTCAATTTCCCGGTTTGGCTGTAAACTACCCCTATGCCCGTCCTCTACCGTACATATCGCCCTGCAAAATGGTCCGAAGTTATTGGCCAGGAGCAGATAGTTACCGCTCTTCGTGAGAGTGTGGGCAATGACCGCCCAGCCCACGCATATCTCTTTTCGGGTACTCGTGGCACCGGTAAGACCAGCGTCGCTCGCATTCTTGCCCGAGAATTGAAAACCGCCGATGAGGATGTCTATGAGATCGACGCCGCCTCAAATCGTGGTATCGATGATATCCGCGAGCTTCGTGAGCATGTCTCGGTCCTGCCGTTCACATCGCCCTTCAAGGTTTACATCATCGACGAGGTCCACATGCTCTCCAAGGATGCGTGGAATGCACTCCTTAAGACACTTGAGGAGCCACCTAAGCATGTCATCTTCATTCTTGCGACCACTGAGCTCGACAAGGTTCCCGATACTATCGTCTCACGCTGTCAGACATTCGTCTTTCGTACGCCAGGAAGGGAAGTCATCCGCAAGCAAGTCGCCGCTATCGCCAAGAAAGAGGGATACGACCTGGATGCTGGCGCCTCTGACCTGATTGCACTTCTCGGTGATGGATCATTCCGTGATGCGCTGGGTATGCTCGAGAAGGTGATCTCATCATCGTCGGACAAGAAGCTGACTCGTACTGAGGTAGAGGCTATCACGGGCGCTCCTCGGGCCTCGCTCGTCAATGCCTTCGTCGAGAATATCGTCTCCAAGAATGCCGATCAGGCGCTCGCGGCCCTCAGTGAAGCTGAGAAGTCTGGTATTTCCATGGCCATCTTCTCGACACTGGTCTTGGAGAAGATGAGGTTCATCCTTCTGCTCCAGCACTCTGCGTCCTCGAAGTCGTCAATCCAAGAGCGGGTGTCCGATGACGACTGGGCGTTCATCGAGGCGCAAGCGGGGAAGAAGGCGGTTACTGCTGGCATGCTCGCAGCACTCCTCGAGGCAGCTGACGGTATTCGTAGAGCAACGATCGAGGTCTTGCCGCTCGAGCTTGCGACAGTCAGGATTTGTCAGTAGTATTGTGCGTGCACCCTTGGGGGATCGTCTAATGGTAGGACATGGGCCTTTGAAGCCCAGTATCTTGGTTCGAATCCAAGTCCCCCAGCAAATAAGAGCTAGCTCAAAGATATCTAGTTCGAAAACAATAAAATGACAAATCTATTAATAGAAAATATTAAGACTCTTTCAGAAAATATTGATACGCTAACTTTAACCGTTACTATCCTTCTTGCTATTATCGGTTGGATTTTTGCACTCTTGATACAGCAATGGGGTACTAAACAGCAACATAAGATTCAGGTCAGATACGAAATCTACAAACAGTTTGTTCAGATACACAAAGAAGCTCAAGACGCGATCAGTAAGCTAAATGCTCATAGCAGTCCACCTTTTATCTTGATGGAATCTAGTATGATTCCTTTTAAACTTGGACTGAAAAAACAGTACAAAGATATGTGGTTGCCATACAACGAGCAGGAGTGTGTTTTTGAAGGTGAACAAAAATGGACGGCGTACACACAAGAACTGTACAGCCATTACTCAAAGTTTTCTGAAAAGTTTTTACAGTTTATGTACATCACAGAGGACTGGGAGGCGGCACTAGAACCTATCCTGCCTGCTAAAAACGTTTTGAATAAAGAAATAGAGAATCAAAAACGTCTTATACACAGCCTTATCAGTGAACTATCGTCATACACCAGCAAGCATAACCATGACTGGAGAAAATGGGATCAAAAGGGAGTCGAAAAGATAACTCAAAAAATAAGCGAGAGTGCAATGAGTGTCGGCTCGTATATCGGTGATTTTATGGTGCTCACACACAACGAACTACTTTCATCATATTTTGGACACGAGCGAAGAACACGCAAGACACTTGATCCAAGTTACAAAGTTTTGACGAAAGAGGGCATTGTCGAAAATGTGGATCACAAACTTGTAAAGAATATGCAGGAGTGGAAAGACCAGATGATTGTTCTCGTCAAAGAAAAACTAACAAAAGAATCAGGCGATCAGACTACAGAAGCAAAGGAGTTAAATAGTTTGGTCGATGATGCTTGCCCATTCTGTGGCACAGCCCTTATGGTAATGGAAACGAAGAACACTTCCGAAGGTATCTTTTTTGCATTCGCCTGCGGACACAACAAAACACTTAAAGATGAAAAAATATCTTGCTAAAATCGGACGTAAGATAACCCTGCTCGCGTTCAAATACAGACTGGGTAAAAGTCGTTGGTCGGCAAAAACTCTTTTTTTCTTGATGGGATTGTTTGAAAATTTTGGTGAGTACGTTAATACGAACGAAACAGATAAGGAACACCACTATGTACCTCAGCTTATATTGCGTCGGTTTAGAATAGCGGACAGTGGCACTGACAAGGGTCAAGCGTGGGAGTTTAGTTTTGAGAATCCCAAAATAGAGAAAACAAGCATAAATGGTGTTGCTTCCGCAAAGGACTTCTATTTGTTCAAGGATAAAGACGGTAAACAATCTGATTTTATAGAGAAGAAAGTATTTGCAGAGAACCTTGAATACTTCGGGAATCAGGTCATCAAGTATCTGAATACTGTTTCTGGAGAACCTAAACTAACTTACTTAGAGGAATCCACACTTGCTGTGTTTGTTGCTTTTCAACTTACCCGAGTCCCAGCATTTCATTCGGCAATAGAAAGGTATTTGATTTTCTGCTTTGAAAACAAAGGGTTGATTATTGATGATCTAGGAACTCACGAATCGATGAACAAAAAGATTGTCCTCAACGGTTTGGGTGCAACGATAGACGATCTTCTAAAACACAAATCCAATCTTAAAATAGCTGGTGCAAAAAACCACATTGGCTCATTATCTAATCAGATCGCCACTCATATTGCTGAAAAGATCTTCAGAAGAAACTTCCACATCATTGACGTGCCAGCAACTATGGACGACAGATTTGTCATCTCCGACAACCCGGTTGTACTTTTAGATTTCCACCGAAGTGAAATACTGCAATATCCAGCGTGGTGGGATATAGACAAAGACGATCTCTGGATTATGATGCCGATCTCACCGACACGTGCCATATTTTTTTGTAGATCAAAGAGGAAAGGAGGGATCATTGAGAATGAGAACACGAGCCTAGTACAAATAGTGAACTTTGGTCAGTATCTCAATGCAACAAAGTCTGTATTTTCAAATGATAAAAAATATTTGAATGTTCATATACAAATGTTTAGAAAAGAATTACTAAGTCTAAACAAGCTGCGAGTTGGTTATTTTGTAGAAAAATTAAGCGACTAAAATAGAGTGCTCAAAGACCGTCGAAATGGTAAGATAAAAGTGTTAAAGATAACCTTACTGGGCTTGACCGACTACGGCTCTTGCTCAAAGACGCCAGCACATAAGTTTGTTACAATTTTAGTATCAATCCAAAACATATGATCTCACCCGATGATATAAAACGCGTGTGTGAGCAATACGGCTTAGGCACGTATACTTCAATTGATGTTGTGGCAGAAGGGGTACTTAATGAAAATTATATAATCACCACAGATTCTGGCAGATATTTTGTTAAATCAGTAAGAGAGAAATCCCGAACCAAAATTCCTGAAATTTATGGGATTGAATCGTGGATGAAATTGAAGGGGATTCCCGCCATTGCAATGCGAACGACGCTTCAAGGTGAGATTTGTGTAGCAGGAGATCATGAACTGTATACTCTCTATGAGTATGTAGAAAGCGATAGGAGTCATGCTTACTCTTTGGAGGATTATCTAAACATGGGTGCAATGTTGGGAAAGATACATATAGTCGGCAAGGAACACCCTCCAATCTCTTTGAAGATCAAGGAATTCGGCAGGCCTTCACCCGAAATTATTAGTGACCGACTTGGGAACTTCAGAAAATTGATTTTAGACAAAACCAGTCCTAATGAGACCGATGGTTTGATGCTGGAATACATCGATTTTAAGCTTGACGTGTTACAGCACATTGATTCCATATTTCTACCAAATGACACGATAACTCATGGAGACTATCAGACGGGGAATATAATGATTGATTCTGCTAGTAGAAAAATAATCGGCATATGTGATTGGGAAAAGACCGAATTTGCTCCTCGATCCTATGAGGTAGCACGCGCCATTTTCTATATTTGTTTTCAGCAGAGTACAGATCTAAATCAGAATTTGCGTGCAATGAAAGAGTTTTTGAAAGGGTATCGAACGATGTGCTCAATAGGTGCAGAAGAATTAATGAGAGGTATACACATGAGAATTGCTAAAATGGCTATGAGTGCATGGGTAGAGGATATGTATTACAACCAGCATTCAGATCGAGCTAATCATTTTATTACAAGCGAAATACGGATCATGGAGCTGGCTATTAAAGGTAATCTATATAAAGAACTGGAAGCTAATTTCTAATAAGCATCTTCTGGTAATGTGATTACGGCCCCTAATCGCATGGTGAGAAATAGTATGCCTCAACCTCGTCTCGCCGCATCAATAGCCGCAACATCGATCTTTCCCATAGTCATCATCGCTTCGAAAGCACGCTTTGCTTCGTCACCGCCAGCCGCAAAAGCTTCACTCAGTGTGCGTGGTGTGATCTGCCAAGATAGTCCCCAGCGATCTTTGCACCACCCGCACTCGCTTTCCTTTCCGCCATTGTTGACGATCGCGTTCCAATAACGATCTGTTTCTTCCTGGTCGTCCGTCGCGATCTGAAAGGAAAACGCCTCACTCTGTTTGAAGGTTGGACCACCATTCAGGCCGATACACGGAATCCCGCAGACGGTGAATTCTACGGTGAGCACATCACCTTTCTTACCACTGGGGAAGTCAGAGGGCGCATGGTAAACGGCACCTACTGCGCTATCTGGGAACGTGGCTGCATAGAAGGTCGCTGCATCGAACGCATCTTTATCGAACCACAGACAGATTGTATTTTTTGGTATTGAGTTCATATATAATTATCTTAACACGCTATATATTGAAGCAGTATAGTATAATACACATATATGAAAAACATCTTCAAAAGCATTGGTGCAGTGCTCGCAGGATTCGCTGCAGTGGCATTCCTTTCCATTGGCACCGACACGATACTGGAAATGCTCGGTATTTTTCCCGCACCAACGGAGGTGGGGCTTTTTGTGACATGGATGCTTGTACTGGCATTCATCTATAGGAGCATCTATGCCGTAGTTGGAGGTTATGTGACTGCTCGTCTTGCGCCGAATTACCCGATGCGTCATGTTGTGGCACTGGGAGTCCTCGGGACGATCGGAGGTATTGCTGGCGTTGTTGTCGGTTGGGATCTGTCACAGCACTGGTATCCCATAGCTCTCGCGGTGACCGCATTTCCACTCGTATGGTTCGGTGGCAAACTCAAGAAGCCACGACAACCTATTTTGTAGTTTTCAGAATCAGTCCATTCGCTATAATAAAAATCAGGCATAGTCCTTGTGTGAGACTATGCCTGATGCGTTGTACGGTGATAGAATCACCGACGTCTGCGGAACAAGAAAGTGCTACCAGCCAAGAGAAGCAGTGACGCTGTAGTTGGTTCTGGTACAACGACCTCGCATACTACACTCTCATCGTCTCCCGAAGATCCGGCTGATGTGGGTGGGTGGTCGAACGGTGTATCATCCCAAAGGATGACAGGAACCGAATCTTCCCACCCCGATTGAGGCAGAGGGTATTCATAGAATGGAGCACCCCCTGGTCCTGTAGGGAATGATAGTACGAGATCCCGGAGGGATATCGGAGTATTGGTGTCCATGTGAATACGGAGATTCCCGTCGAGCAGTACCACGTCGGGGACATCTGCGTCATCGATGGTATGAACCACGAGAGTTACATCGTGGGAATCAAACGGTTCAGCGTATGCCAGACTTGGTGCCAAGCATGCGACTGCAAGGGCGAAAGGAATCCATGCGCGAGTTTTCATATGAGGGTATCTGCGAAAATTCTATCATGCAATGATGTATTTGTATAGATTTGTCCTACGGGAAGAGGGGAGGTCAATATAGTACGACTCATGCTAAGATAGCGTCATGAAAATGAAGAGTTACAAAACCATAGATTTCTATATTGCGAACTATCCTGCGAAGACGCAAGCTCTTCTTCAGCAGATTCGTGCGACTATCCATAGAGCGGCACCAAAAGCGGAGGAGGCGATCAAGTATGGTATCCCAACTTTTGTACTGAAGGGAAACCTCATCCACTTCGGGGGATACGAGTATCATATAGGGCTGTATCCCGGTTCAGGTGCTATTGCGGCATTCAAAAAAGAGCTGTCGAAATACGAAACATCCAAAGGTACCGTCAAATTCCCTTTGGACAAGCCGATTCCATTCGGACTGATCACCAAGATCGTGAAGTTCAGGGTCAAACAGAATACAGAAAAATAAGATTGTAGTATCATGCCCTATTTCCGAATCCCAAAAACGATCACAGTTGATGGATATGTAGACACGCGGTTCAAGCTGATCAAGAAGCTCTCTCCCAAAGCACTTTTTCGCAACGGATATGCCGATGAGTTCTATCCATTTCCGATAGTGCATTCACGGAAGGAGATTGACACATTTGTGCAGGTGCAGAGGGTTCTTCACAAAGCACTTACCGGAATAGTCGAAAACTATTTCAGTGATACGGATATACAGAAAAGAGTTCCCCTTGCCAAAGAAGTAGCGACCCAGCTTCGCCGGATATCCTCGTGTCCATATCGGGTCGGTGCTATCAGACCCGATTATATCTATACGAAAGTCGGACAGCCGCTCTTGTGTGAGATCAATGCTCGGTTCATCTTCAATGGGTTCTTCATGAGCATATATATGAACGAAGCATTCCAAAGTCTTTTTCCTATGTATTCTCAGATGCGCGGGATACAGAATCTCAAAAACAGTATGAAGGAGCGATTTGGTACACAAGATGTGCCTGTGATCAAAGACCGTGAAGATGGATACGATGTCCACTCATTTCTCTTGGAATATCCGAGCGCACAACTTTTCGGGGTGAAAGATCTGAAGAAGATTCTCAAAAAGTATCCAACCGTAGTGCTCGAGCTCCATCAGGATGAGGTGGAGAAACACCTGAAGGTTATTTGTGATGCGATCATATCGGGCACCACCATCCTCAATGACCCGCGTACGCTATTCATCGTCCATGACAAGAGGCTCCTCTCGGTCCTGTCAGATGTCCGCATCATGAGGAGATATCTGACCGCATCTGAAACAGCTTTGCTCACAGGGTTCGTGATCCCGACATATACGAGTGACACGCATCCAAAAATATTCTCGAAAGCCGAGAAAGATCGATCCAAATGGGTAGGGAAGAAAGCGATTTCAGGAAAAGCCGATGGGTTATATATCGGCAAAGAAAAGGAGCCTGCAGTTTGGAAAGCTATTCTCAAACGTCCTGATACACTGCTTCAGCCATATATAGTTCAGAAGAAGTTTCGTTTTTGGGATCCACTCAAGCGGAAGGTCAATGAATGGTATCTAGCAGGAGTCCTTCCTATGTGGGATGATGCATTCTTCGGCCCGGGACTGTATCGTGTATCCCATACCCATAAGCATGATTTTGCCCGTTTTATACAGCCTATGCAGGAAAAATGACATGAAAGAAAATAATCTCAAAACCTTCACATATATAGACCAGAACGACTTTGATGTCTCACAGTACAAAAATGAGATGACTAAGCATGGGGTCTTCTTGGCTCAATTCGAAAAGGAGATCGATGTACTCTCCCTCATCCATAAGGTTGGGAAGCCTCATAGTCACAATGGTAATAATGCATATGTATGGGATATCAAACCAAAGCCTGGTGAGTCTTCCGAGACCGTGGCTCGCTCACAGACGATGGAGGAATTTGTATTCCATACAGATTGTTCTTTTGAAGTTCCGCCTCCTCCGTATGTCGCTCTGTACGTGATTCATCCAGATAGGTTCGGGGGCGGCATCAGTAAGATGATCGATATCGATGATATCCTTTCTCTTCTCGATCGGCGTACTAAGGACTTACTCGCACACGACGTCAAAGTCAAAATACCAAAAGAATTCATGAAGGATCGTGAGTATTCTACGGGCCCGATTTTGTTCAAGGGCAATCGCATCGCGTATAGACGAGAGTGCATCATCGAATCCGAGTTGTCAGCTGAGCATATCCAGGCTCTCGATGCGCTCGATGCGCAGATCGCTAATCCAGCCTGTGTCACATCGGTGTCATTGCCGCGCGGTTCGGTCTTGTTCCTCGATAACACCCGTTTTCTTCATGCCCGCACGGAAATCAAAGACGAGAAAAGACATCTGCAGAGAGTCCGTTACTTCTAGTATCTAGATACACTAGTCGAATATCGATACCAGGTACTCATCGATCTTCCTCTGATCGAGGTCATAAAAATTCTTGCCCTGTTTGTTCAGATCTGTAGCGAGCTTCACGCCGACGAAGCGCCAGTGCCACGGTTCATAGATATAGTATCCATTGTTCTGTGGGTATGAGAGCACAAACCCGTATTTGTAGGCATTCTTGAGCATCCACTGATATGCTGCGGTCTTGTCAAAACTTTCCAATACACCGCCGATACCTGGAGTTATGATATCGAGTGTGGTGCCAAGTTGATGCTCCGAGTACCCTTGATCAGCAGAGAATGAATTGGCTGTGCCTGCTCCATATGCAACCGTGTAGTTTCCTTTGAGGGCTTTTTGTTCAGCAAAAGAACGATAGGCCGAATACGCATAGAGCTTCACACCTGTAGATGAGGCCGCCTCGATCATGGTGGTGAGATGTGGGAGGACGTCGGCGTGAATGAGGAGCTGTTTTGTATTGCTGTATTGGTATTTGTTCGGAATTTCGGAAAGGCGGATAGGGACATAGTTCTCACTCAAGAAATAGACTTTGGAATATTTGACGAGGAGTTCAGGGTCCGTCTGAGATAGTTTCTGGAGGGTATTCAGGGTTCCAGAAAGATCGCCTACTTGGTCTTCGAACCCGCCGAGCTCTCGCCTGATCCTGTTGACCTTGGCCTGTTCTTCTGACAGTGCGCTCGTCAGGCTGGTGTGAGTCTGATCGATACTTGCACGGAGCACTTCGGTAGTTGAGGCAAGACTGGAAGCGAGAGTTGCAGTATCCATAGACAAGGCTTCGATTCTTTTGGATAGTGTGTTTGTCCGTATGTGTGAGTATGTGATAGTTGCAATGAATAGAAGCGCGACGATGCCGAAGCCAATATAGAGCGGGCGCTGTGCTGGGGTTGGAAGTTTCATGCGGGTAAGTATAGCGCACCGCGACGCATTGGCAACCGTCTCTACATGCTTTATGATAAAGGATATGAATACATCACCACTCTCGGGGCACCGCAGGTTTTTTATCGGTAGGGGTATCGTCCTTCTCATCCTTCTTGTCTTGCTTGCGGGGTATTGGGGTTTCGTGAAGTTCAATGACTATATCTACACTGAGAAGCAGGGTGACCAGGCTCCTGCTACAAGCCCTCTTGGTGCAACCTATGTGATCGAGGGTCAGCTTATCACCCTCAAGGCAGGTGTTTCGGAGCTCACTATCATGCCTGGATCAGCATCAAAGATCACTACGCGCTATTTTGGCAATGAGCTCATCAAAGATCTCGATGGGGATGGGAGAGATGATATAGCTTTCCTTGTGACCCAGGAACAGGGTGGTAGCGCCACGTTCTACTATGTGGTTGCCGCTCTCAACAAAGAAGGCGGGTACGAAGGATCACAGGGAATGATTCTCGGAGACCGCATCGCTCCGCAAAATATCCAGAGCGGCCCAGGAAAATCTTTCATCGTCACCTATGCCGACCGCGCCCCAGGAGAGAGCTTTGCCGTCAAACCATCGGTCGGTAAGAGTTTGAGGCTCATCCTCGATCCGGTATCTATGCAGTTTGGTGAGGTTGTCACAGATTTCGAAGGGGAGGCAAATCCTGCACAGATGAAGCTCGACATGAAGAGCTGGTCTTGGATCAGTGCCTCGTACAATGATGAGAGAGAGGTTGTGCCCAAGTCTCCAGGAAGATTTGTACTCACATTTACGGGTACCAGGTTTTCCGCGTCGACCGACTGTAACAGTATAGGAGGAGAATATATGGCGAAAGACGGCGCCATTACATTCGACAAGATGATTTCGACAAAAATGTACTGTGAAGGGTCCCAGGAAGCAGAATTTGCCCAGATTCTCACCAATACGGCGACGTACCACTTCACGAGCAAGGGGGAACTCATCCTCGGGCTCAAGTATGACAGTGGGACGGCATTGTTCAGATAAACGCGGAAACGGGGCTTTTTTACGCATAAAATGCTATAGTATCCCTCTCATGGATTCTCAGCCTAATAAGGCAGGCAACCTCATCGTAGGACAGATCAGCACCATAGCTAAAGGGGCTGGTTTTCTTGACGATCCTGCCCACGAAGATCAATCGATATACATAGAGCCAGGTCTCCTCAATACTGCACTCAATAAGGACAGCGTGGAGGTGCGTGTCACGGGAACGCAGGTAAAGCAGGGTAAGACTGAACGCACGGGAGAAGTGGTGCGTGTTATTTCACGTGCTCGTGATCGATTTGTTGGCATCCTCGGCGAGGATATGGGCAAGATGGTTGTCGTTCCCGATGATCGTAAAATGTATGTGAAGATCGAACTCTCTGCTGATGAAGCCAAGAAGGCGAATAAAGATGACAAGGTCCAGGTGGAGCTCTTGCCATGGACTGATCCAAAGAAGAATCCTCAGGGAAAGATAGTTCGCATTCTCGGTAAGAAGGGTGTGAATGATGTGGAGATGGAATCTATCGTACTTGAAAAAGGTTTCGAGGTCGGATTTCCTGCAGCTGTTGAAAAGGAGGCTGAGGAGATGGGGAGATCTGGTAAGGCGATCACTGCTGAAGAGATCGCCAAGCGCCGCGACATGCGTACGACGCCAACATTCACTATCGATCCATTTGATGCCAAGGACTTCGATGACGCAATTTCATTCAAGCTGTTGACCGACGAAGAAGCGGCGAAATTTGAGGCGAAGGGACCGCTTTATGAGATCGGCGTTCACATCGCAGATGTATCTCATTATGTTCGCCCAGGAACTGCGCTCGATGCAGAAGCAGTCAAACGTGGGTGTTCTATATACCTCGTCGATCGCACCATCCCCATGCTCCCTGAAGTGCTTTCCAATGATGTGTGTAGCTTGAATCCGCAAGAAGACAAACTCAGTTTCTCGGCTGTCTTCGTTGTCGATGACAAAGCGCAGATCAAAGATCGTTGGTTCGGCAAGACCATCATGAATTCGACGCACCGCTTCACCTATGAGACGGCCCAGGCTGCTATTGATGGAGATGTGGCCAATATGGACAAATACTCGAGCGGGCTCCAAACCGCAGCGTCAGCTGAGGCTGGCATGAAGTATCGTGATGCGATGCTTACGCTCAATCGTTTGGCCAAGATCTTTCAGAAGGAAAAGTTTTCCAAGGGAGCTATCGAGTTCGAACAGGATGAGGTCAAGTTTCGACTCGACCCAGCGGGCAAGCCGATCGGCGTCTACGTCAAGCCGCGTCTCGATACACACAAGCTCGTTGAGGAGTACATGCTTCTCGCCAACCGTGAGGTTGCCAAGTATGTCTATGATCAGATCATCAAGAAGGGGAAGCGCGATACGGGTGCTATCTATCGCATCCACGACACGCCTGATCGTGAGCGTATCAAGGATCTAGCTATCTTTGTGCGTGCACTCGGGTTCGATCTCAAGCACAAGGACGGAGTAGTCAATGCACACGATATCAACCAGCTCCTCGAAGCCATCGAAGGTACGCCGCAGCAGCCACTTATCAGTATCGCTGTCATCCGTTCCATGCAGAAGGCAGTTTACTCTACCAAAAACATTGGTCACTTCGGATTGGCATTCGATTTTTATACACACTTCACTTCACCGATTCGTCGCTATCCGGACCTCTTGGTTCATCGCATTCTCGAGAAGCATCTCAAGCATGAGCCTTTTGGCGATACTGATATCGCTGTTTTCCAGAAGATTGCCGAGACTTCGACAGCTCGTGAGATTGACGCTGCAGACGCGGAGCGTTCTTCCAAGAAGCTCAAGCAGGTTGAATACATGAGTACTCGCGTCGGCCAGGTATTCGAAGGCACTATCTCAGGTGTGACCAAGTGGGGCATGTATGTCGAAGAGAAGGAGACTCGCTCCGAAGGCATGATTGGTATGCGTAACCTCGGTAATGATTTCTATGTATTCGATGAGAAGACCTACTCGATCGTGGGACAGAAGACGGGCAAGCGCTATACGCTTGGAGATGCGGTGAAGTTCAAAGTGCTTGCTGCTGATATCGAGAAGAAGATGTTGGACTTCGGTCTAGCAGCGTAGACTAGAGCCGCTTCCCGATGCGGCTTTTTTGTACTATACTGCGGAATATATAGAGAAGCGTTTTGATATTTATCAGCGATAATATATCCACATGATCACATCCATTGTCATAATCATCGCCGTCATACTTTTGGTCAGCTTGCGCCAGGTCAACCAGTATGAGAACGGAGTTATGCTCACCATGGGCCGCTATACAGGCATCAAGAAAGCCGGTTGGAGACTCGTCATTCCTGTATTCCAGCAAATGAAGAAAGTCGATCTTCGTGTCAAAGCGGTCGATGTGCCAGATCAGAATGCCATCACTCGTGACAACGTCTCCGTCAATGTGAATGCCGTCATTTACTACAAGGTATCAGCTGCTGATAAGGTCATCCTCGAGGTGGAGGATTTCCGCTATGCTATATCTCAGTACGCCCAGACGACCATGAGGAACATCGTAGGTGAAGCAACCCTCGACGAGCTTCTCGCCAACAGGGACAAGATAGCTGATCGTATCAGGGACATCGTCGATCGAGAGACTGATGCATGGGGACTCAAGGTCAGCAATGTCGAGCTCAAGGATGTGAAGTTACCAGCCGATATGGAGCGAGTCATAGCTCGTCAGGCAGAGGCAGAGCGTGAGAAGAGAGCAGTCATCATCACCTCTGAAGGAGAGCTTGCCGCCGCAGAAAATTTGGCTGGTGCTGCACGCATACTTTCTGCCGTTCCTGGAGCACTCCATTTACGTACGCTCCAGTCGATCAATGATGTGAGCTCGGATCAGTCCAACACCATCATCTTTGCGACACCGATAGAAGTGCTCAAGGCCTTCGAGGGATTTACGAATAAAGGCAAATAGTAGATAGGTTATACAAATAATTCTGCACAACCATGTTCAAAGACATCGCATTCACCATATACGCGGTCACTGATATCAAGAAGGCGCGCGCCTTCTATGAGGGAATACTCGGTCTCAAACCAAACGAGGAATTTCCGGGTGATAAGCCCGACTCTATGTGGATCGAATACAACATCGGATCAGGGTCGTTGGCGATCGGCTGTTCGCCTGACTGGAAGCCGTCACAGGATGGTGCGGTCATTGCCCTCGAGACTATAGATTTTGACGCTACTATCGCAAAGCTCAAGACTGCAGGTGTTGTCTTCAAGCTCGAACCGCAGGATTATCCAACATGCAAGATGGCTGTCATCAAGGATCCTGATCAGAACAATATCCTGATCCATCACAAGAAATAAGATCCCATGAAAGAAGTAGAGATCAAGGCGCGTCTCAGAGACAAGGAGCAGGTTATGGAAAAATTGCGTGCCTTCGACTGTGTTTTCGAGAAATCTGTCACCCAGGAAGATGTCGTCTATGCTGAACATGTCGGTTCACTGGAGAAGTTTCGTACGAATAGTGTATTCCTGCGTATCAGGATCAAGGATGGTAAGAAGATCCTCTTCACCCTGAAGAAGCGTATGGCAAACGATCTTGACGCCATCGAGCACGAAGTGGAAATCAGTGCCAAGGAGCCTCTCGAACAAGCCCTTTTTCTCATGGGTTATCAAAAAGCGATTAGCGTTGCAAAAACCCGTATCATCACACATCACAATGGATGTGAGATCTGTATCGATGAGGTGACTGATCTAGGTTCATTCATTGAGATGGAGCGTCTTGCTGAGGAAGGGGATTCGGAAAGCATGCAAGAAGAAATGTTCAGGTTCTTCGAGTCTCTCGGTATCAAAAAAGAGGATCGTATGCGTTCGGGCTACGATATCCTCATGTTTGAGCAGAAGGAAAAGAAGGGGGCGGCAATTTGATAGCTACTCTGCTACAATTGAACGCATATGGACAGGATGGAGATCAAAAGGAAGGAGCAGCTCAAGCTCTACGAAACATTCAAAACGAATCCCGAGCTTTTTGCCGAGTCATCGCGTATCGAAGATGCCGCGTTTCTCCGTGATTTTGGCATCGTCATTCCCGGCAAAGAATCATGTCCGCAGGGATATCTCAAGCTTTACCCGAGTGACTTCATCGTGGAAGAGGTTGGTCCTGATGGCACGGTATCTACGATTGATGCTCCAGTAACTCCTGAAGCGGTGCCTGTTCAGGTGCCTGGTGCTGAGAAGCAGAGGATTATTTTTGCGACACTGGTCAAGTGCAACATCTCGACATTTGACGCTATTGAAGATATGGCCAAGCGTATCGGGTGTTCTCCTCAAGACATTCATTACGCGGGCCTCAAAGATAAGAATGCCATCACTTCACAAGCGATTTCCTTTCACGGAGTAGATAGTAGCAAGCTCGCGACTATTTCATCGCCGCACTACTTCCTCAAGGATATGCGCTATGGCAAGGGTGGTGTCAGCAAAGGTGGTCTCAAAGGCAACCGATTCACCCTCTTCATTCGCACTCAGGGTATGGTCGATCAGGAAGCATTCATGGCGCAGGAGCGCCGCGTGGCAGAGACTGGATTTTACAATTTCTACTATCTCCAAAGATTTGGCGTGCCTCGGTTCATGTCGCATGAGCTCGGATTTGATATAGCACGCGGCAGATACAAGGAAACCATCATCAAATATCTGACGGTTGCGAGCGAGCGGGAGGTACCGTATTTCAATCGCCTCCGCATAAATATTGCAGCTGTTGTTCCTGATTGGACAGCGGTCAAAGCACTGATCGAGCCGTTTCCGCTGATCATGGCCAATGAGAACAAAATCGTTGATCACCTCATCAGCAAGCCTGAGGATTATCTCGGGGCATTGCTCGCGGTTCAGGAACAGGCAACCTTGTGGGTGTATGCTTTTTCTTCACTCCTTTTCAACGAGAGCATATCGACATATATACAGATAGGGGAGCCGGTCCCGCCAGAATTGCCCCTCCTGCTGAGTACCAAGAAAGAAGATGTTGATTTCTATGCCCGCTTGCTCACCTCCATAAAATACTATCCTCCGCAATTCCAGCATTTGAGGCCGTTCCGCACCATCATCCTTCAAGAGCGACGGGTGCGTGCGCTGGAGAAGGCGGCTATTGATTCTGTAGCATTCTCTCCGGAAGGTGTCAGTTTCCGTTTTAGTCTCAATAAGGGGGAGTATGCTACGACATTCCTCTCTCATCTATTCAATATGGTTTCAGGGCGTCCTCCCGAGGGCATCGCTGAGGGAGTCGTGGATACGCCGTCACTGCTCAGCAAAGATCCTATCTCGCGCACGATAGAGTATTTTGCAGAAGTTAATACTTCGAGGAAAGATTCCGGTTTTGGTCAGTTCGAAAACATGTAGGAGCGATACAATAAAATATAAAAAATGAACCGGCAGCGCGTGATGCGTTGCCGGTTCGGTGATTGGAGGGATAAGGGATTAACCCTCTTCCTGTTCCTCCGTGACAGGTTCGATGATCTGCGCTGCCGTAAGGCATCCATTGCGCACGACCACCGTGTTTTTGGGCTTACCATCGGGCATGCGTCCCCCGAAGTTCAGCGTGATGACCCCGTTGGGGTTTGTATAGGCGTGAAGCCATTGCCAGCAGGTCGAAGCGAGCGCGCGCCGAGCTTCGAGAGTTGCTCGGCCCGTCTCGAGTTTCTTCTCCGAGTCGGTGCTGAAGCATAGGACTACCACGTACTTGTCAGATTTCTGCGGAGTGTCGCTCTTCAAGCGAAACCAATGGCAGTGAGTGACGAAGTAGCCGATGTTGGCGTTGCAGAGCCCGCGCACCAAGCAACCTCCGTGAACATTGTGCAGATTGTTGATGAACTGCACCCCAGTGTCCACGCGACCTTCGCGCACCCGTCCAGGCTGGGCCAACTGCCCCTGCTTGATTTCGTATGCGAAGCGGATATGAGCCGCATCGATCGCGGTGCTCTCCGCGCGAGTCACCTCGGGGATTCCCGGGGGGATATGCTTGGGATTCGTGAAGTAGAACTTCGCGAGGACCGTGTGGCAGTTTGTTGCGTGTCCGATTCGAGCCTGATCGCCAAATGGCTTGATTGAGGCAGTGGTTGTGGTTGCCGGTGAATTCGTAGCTGTCATCTGAACCTCCTTGGGATGTTATCCCGATGGTAAGGTTGTAAAAGATCTCGAATGATCTAACTCCATGGGGCACAAGCCCCACAGAATCACTCTAATCCTTCTGTGTATATTATAGCATACTATATATGCATTTGTCAAGCATATTTTTGTGTCCGCATATTCATAAAGAGCCCCATGTAGAGCTCTAGAATCGAGCATGAAAAAACCGCCTCAAAATAGAGGCGGTGGGCGATGGTGTCATTCACGCATGAAGGAGCAACGTGGGTGCGCGAGACAATCCAGATGCTCTGTTCAGGCTGTACACGTGTTGTCGCTGAGGAACTTCGATGTGACCTCCCGGCGGTGCATTTCTGAGCGGGCGAGCCAGGACTGTTTCCAGGTCTCCTGCGATATGCGCCGCGAATAGGTCCGAAAGTACTTGCGATCGGCCTGGTTTGCTGTGCCGGTAGGTCCTGCCGTAGGCGGGGGATTTTCCCCAGGCAGGGAACCATTCGATGTGCGCCTCGATGAGGTGTGCATCTCCAGGAAGGATCTCATCGGGGTATGCCAGACATGTTCGTACTTCAAGAAGGATCCGTTGACGGAGCTGGCAACCTTCAGCCCGTTCGAGTGCCATGATTATGAGGTCTTCGCGGTTACGAGCACGAACAGCCTCGACCTGTGGTTTGACGGGCACGCAGGCATAGGCGAGGTAGTGCAACCGCTCGTAGCTGAGCAGGGCATAGTCGACTCTGCCGACCAATCCGGTATCGGTGACATGTAGGATGCTTTGAATTTCTCCGAGCATAGGGTGTCCTTTTTTGTGGGGTTCAGCTGAAGAGTACATTATAACGATATATCTATTTTGTCAATCCGGATTAGAAGGTTCGTCGTGATTCAGTACTCTGCTATACTTGTACCAGCTATGAAGCCTTCTCGGCGAAAATTCTTTTGGAACTCTCCATCTTTGCGAATCGCCTCTGCATCTGCTGTGGGTGTCTTTGTTCTACTGACTGCTGTTGTCATGTACGGGACCTGTTTTTGGACCTCTTCCAAGACGCAGGACTCGCGTCAGGATTTTGATAGAGGAATTTCGACGGACAAATCCTATCTAATAACACAAGGGAATGCTGTAGCGAATACGGAACGGTTCCAAGAAGCCGCATCGTCAGGTAATCCTTCTGCTATCCTAGAGCTTCTTCGTGCAGAAAAGGATGCGCGAAGCATCGGTCTGATGGGATTCGCTGACTCTCACGGTATCATTCTCACCCGTACTCGGAGCGCATCGAGTACGGGTGAGAATGTTTTCCTGACATCACCTCAAGGGCGTGCGATCAGGGCCGGTGCACGTGAAGTAGCGTCGGTGGAAGCGAGTAGTTTTGATCCTGTACAGCTCCTGATGACGACGGGTAGGCACGTATATGATGCTGGTGGTACGATGCTCGGGGCGGTTTTTGCGAACTATCTCATGGATGATCCTTATGCTGAGCGTTTTGCTGAGCGTTACATGCGGCCAGGTGTAGAAGTTATTTTCTATACACGAGATTATGGTATTTATGGTTCTTCTATTTCGGACCCTGAGATGCGGCAGATGATCGTCTCGTACTTCAATATAGACTCAGACTGGATACGCCTCGGTAAGACAGGCACACTGGTCCGTCTGGGCAAGGGTCCGTACTACCAAGTTGAGAATGTGCAGTTCCCTGGTCTAGAGGCTACGAATCCAGGAGGCGCGCTCATTCTTGTCCCGTATCATGGATATTCTGCCCCTGTACGCATGGGCATCATTCTACTTGCTTTAGCGGTCTTCGCGTTTGCTGTCATACAGAAGCATCCTTCCGCGGCCTTGCGTACGCGTTATTATTACTGGTCGCTCGCTACGTTTGCTTTTCTGATTGCTGCAGCCATGGTCATTTTGTCGCGTGTACCGTTCGTGCCATATGCCCAACTCAGACCAATCCCGTACATATTGTACAACTCAACTATGCGTCTTCAACCTGAGCAGGGAGTTTTTGATGTTAGGTTCGAGCGCAGTGTCGCTATTCTTGTGAACACGGGCAGTGAGCGAATCAATGCGGTTGCTGCCATCATGGAGTATGATCCCGATATTATCGAGGTAATGGATATGCGCACCGAGAATTCACTGTGTACCCACTTCTTGGAGAGGAGTATAGAATCTTCGGAGGGGAAAGTGAGGATTGCATGCGGACTCGTGTCTCCGGGCTTCTCCGGCTCATCGGGTGTGATTGCGAATATTATCTTCAAGCCGAAGAAAGCGGGTTCTACGGATTTTATCTTTACAGATGAGACAGAGGTGCTCGCCAATGATGGGCTCGGCACTAATGTCTTGCGCATCGCGGTTGATGGCAATTACCGCTTCATAGATAATGTTGCATCCACCCTCATTGTGCATTCTCCGACACATCCCAATGGAAGCCGTTGGTATGCTTCGAGAAAGCTCGAGTTCTCTTGGATCAGTTCAGCTAGCACGACAGAGTTTGTATATGCGCTCGATCAGGATTCCAGCACGATCCCTGTGGGAGGTGTACGCTCATCAGGGGAGAACGCAACACTCCTTGCTCCTAGTGATGGGATTTTCTATTTTCATGTGGCTCCTGTCGTTGCGGGTAAACTTGGCGAGGTGCGTCATTACCGGGTTATGATCGATACTGCTCCACCGACGGGTGCAGTAATCAGATCCAGTGCGGATAGTGTCGACGTGGGCGACGTGGTGAGGTTCGAGTTTGAGGCAGAGGATACGGGTAGTGGTCTACAGAGTACGATGTATGTCGACATAGATGGAAGTGATCTGTATCTCCCGGTAGGAAAGCAGACGTATGTACCATTCACTGATCCGGGATTGGTGTCTGTGAATTTGCGTGCATATGATAAAGCTGGCAATTATACGGAAGTAGAGAAGTATATTCAGGTGAAAGGTAGGCCGGCTCAATGGATTATACGCAATAAGTACTAGGAGATTCAGGGTTATCCCCTCTGGGGATTGCTCGGGAGTAATGCACCCCCGGTTATCCCCAGCTTCCACTTGCAGGTGAACGATTGTTCACCTATACTTATAGCATACAAGTTTAAGCCCCCACCACCATGAGTAAACACCAAGTTATCAAAACTATCCGCATGGAGATCGAGAGGTTGAATCAAGACATCGATCTTCGTATTATCAAGGGAGTGTCATACCGCCGACAGGCGCTCCGCCACAAAATGTTGAGCGAACAGCTTCGTCGTCTGACGAGGACGGAGAGTGTTTTCGGGAGAGTATTCGCCTTTGCGTTCTAGATGGTATAGTTATCGTATATACGCCCTGCCCAGAGCATATGACTACTGAATACAAAAACAAAATACTTGGATTCTACAAGAGGACCAAACGCATGCCGACATATGCAGAGATTATGACTCTCGTTGGCTTTAAGTCCAAGAATGCCGTCTACAAACTGATCAACAAGCTTGTTGGAGAAGGTGTGCTCGACAAGGACTCGAGCGGACGCCTCATCCCAAACAAACTCATCGGAGAGGTGCCTATGCTCGGACTCGTCGAGGCAGGATTCCCGACGGTGGCGGAAGAGACGGTGCTCGATACCTTGAGCATCGATGAGTATCTTATTAATGACAAAGATAAAACCTACCTGCTCGAGGTCAAAGGAGACTCGATGATAGAAGCAGGCATCCAAGAAGGAGACTTGGTGGTTGCGGAGCGCGCGTCGAACCCCAAAGAAGGCGACATCGTCATCGCCGAAGTGGACGGAGGATGGACTATGAAGTATTTTCGTAAGAAGGGAAATCAGGTCTATCTTGAACCTGCCAACAAAAAGTATAAGCCGATATATCCAGAGTATGACATCAAGATAGCGGCAGTGGTGACGGGAGTGGTGAGGAAATATTAGAAGTATATAAAAAGCGCGCATCGAGATGGTGCGCGCTATGTCGTACGAGGTGACGATTATTTGGGAAGCAAGGCTTTGCCGATATCCTGCAGGCCGGCCAATACGGTCTTGCCGCCCTGGATGAGCTGGAAGAAGGATGCTTCACCTGAAGTGATGCTGCTCAGACTCGGACGAACGAATGTAGCACCGAGGCGACCGAGTTCTTTGATGACCGCTTCGCTCGGCTTGTCGATGAAGATACCGACAGCCACACCGTCCTCCTTGAGGGCGCGGAGGTACTTGAGCTTTTGCAGGCTCTCCGGCAACTCACGATCATTTTCGAGCAGTTGAAGCTTGAGTGCGGTGGGGGTGAGCTTCGACAGAGCAATCCAGCGTTCGCTGTCCAATAGGCCGTAGTCCCCGTCGATGAGGATGAGGTTCGGCTGTTCGGTTTTGAGCAATTGTTGAGCGTCGGCGATTTTGTTCACTTCCGCTATGTGCGGGGCAGCGATACTGCCCAGTGCTTCAATGCATTTTTGGATAGCCACTGGCAAAGCCGTCTTCCGGGTAATAACCAGCGTTTTGATCTTTTTCATAGTTCTTTGGAGCACTTGGCTTTGTTGAGCCAAGATCTGCTTGAAAATTAGCCCGAATATGAGGTTTTGTCAAGGTTTGGTGTCAGGTGAGAGTATGTGCTGTGTGGTACTTGACAAAACTCGATTATTCTGCTAATTTCACGTACAAAGGTGTTCATTGACAACATGGTGCAAATAATTGCATTGTGCTCAGCTATTTCGTCAGAACACTGGCAAACAAACAACGAAACCAAGAAAGGCACAACAGTACTATGAAGAAGATGATTGCATCCTTCGCGATGCTCATAACGGCAATGATTGGACTCACCGCAAGTGCGGCGCAATACATTGAGAACAAACCGCTCGATCAGCTCGTTACGGGCACAGTCGGTCCGGTCAAGTCTGGCGCCATCGAGCTCCCGGTCATTACCTGGGGCGGCGATATCGCTACACTGCACGCCAATGGTGGCGCAGTGAATACTCAACCGGGAAGTCTGTTCAACGCTCAGAAGCTGAACTTCAAGATTATCCGCAAGGATGTCTTCCCGGATCAGATCAAAGACTATATGTCAGGCCAACCATACCTTCGTGGTACGGTCGGTATGATCAATCAGGCGCTATCTGCCCTCAAGGATCCTCGCGTCCGTCCGATCGTCATCTATCAGATGACCTGGTCGTCCGGCGGCGATGTCCTCGTGGTCAAGCCTACTATCAAGGAGGCCTCTGATCTCAAGGGTAAGACGATTGTGGTTCAAGCCTATGGCCCTCACGTCGACTTCCTTGTGCAAACGCTCAAGGATGCCGGCGTGGATATCGGTCAGGTCAAGATCAAGTATGTGAAGGATATCACCGGTACTGACAACAGTCCCGCTGAAGCCTTCCGGTCCGACACCTCGATTGATGCGGCCTTCGTTATATCGCCAGACGCAATGCAGCTTACCGGTGGACCCGGCAAGATCGGCAGCGGTGCAGAGAAGACAGTCAAAGGCGCGCGGTACCTCATGTCTACCAAGACTGCGGACCGGGTGATCGCCGACGTCTATGCGGTGCGCGCGGATTATCTCCGTGATCATCCGACAGAAGTCGAAGCGTTCGTCAATGCGCTCATGGTTGCAGAAGAACAGCTTGCGAACGCCTCGAAAGATCAGAAGTTCATGGCCTCCGCCGCCCAGGTTTTCCTGGACAGCAAGGACGCGATCGATGATGCCAAAGGCCTCCTCGCAGACTGCACATTCGTCGGATACCAGGGGAACGTCAAGTTCTTCACTGATGCCAGTTACCCCCGTCGCTTCGAGAAGGTGTCTTCTGAGAACCAGGAGGCGCTCATCAAGCTCGGGCTGCTCGCCAGCAAATCAACGCTCGCGTCCGCAGGATTCGACTATGAGAAAATCAAGTCGGGTTTGCGGAATACCGTGGTTGAAGCAGAAAGTTCTCGCTTCGATCCGGCGGCGGTTGCCGCATTGGTCGCCAAGAAGGGGGATGCGCTGGAAAGCGTCTTCACCTTCGAGGTGGTATTCGAACCCAAGCTCGTGGACTTCGATCCTGCTCAATACAAGGATCAGTTTGATAAGGTCATTGAGCTCGCTTCGACCTATCGGGGAGCGATCCTCACGGTCGAAGGTCATAGCGACCCGAACAATTACCTGACCTCGCTCAAGAGTGGCAACATGGTTGAAGCCAGACAGCGCAAGCAGTCCGGTATCAATCTGTCGCTCAATCGCGCGAACAGTGTACGTGACGGGCTCGTTGGATACTCCAAGAGCAAAGGCGTAAGTCTCGATGAGAGTCAGGTGACTACGGTCGGGCATGGCGCTATGAAGCCGAAGAAAGGTGTCGAGAAAGCCGGCGTGTACAAAGGCGAGCCTCTCGCTTCTGAAAATGAAGCGGAATGGCGTGCCAATATGCGCGTTGTCTTCCGTATCGCCAACGTGGAAGCAGAATCCGACGTGTTCGTGCCGGTCAAGTAACCATCGCCCCAAAAGGAATACCATATGAATAAAATCATCATGCCTTTCGTGGCGGCGGCACTCCTTTGTTGGGTTGCAGGATGCGACCCTTCCCAAGGGGGAGGCTCGGTGCAGCAGTCTCAGATTCAGTCTGAGGAGGTGCCGCAACAAGCATCGGCGCCCGTTCAGGACAGCAAGCTCACTCGACGGAACTACTATGTGGTTTTCGACGGGTCGGGTAGCATGCAAGAAAGCAAGTGTGCCGGGAATTCGCGCAAGATCGACGTCGCCAAGCAGGCGGTGAAGGAATTTGCGCGGAACCTGAAGCCCGAGGATAACCTTGGCCTGCTCGTCTTCGACAGCAACGGCATCTCCGAAAGGGTTGCCTTGTCAAATGGTGACCGGGCGATGTTCGATCAGGCGATCGATAACATCTACGCTAATAGCGGTACGCCGCTGTATCAATCGATGGGGATCGCGTTCGAGAGCTTGAAGGTCCAGATGGCCCGACAGCTCAACTATGGCGAGTACCACCTGGTTGTTGTCACTGACGGAGAAGCGAATGACGGCGATAATGGCCTGATCGAGCAGATCAACCGTAGTCCCGTTATCATCCACACGATTGGCTTCTGTATCGGATCGGGTCATAGCCTGAATCAGCCAGGGAAGACTCACTATGCTGACGCCCAATCGCCCGAGGCCGTCAAAAAAGGCCTTCAGGATGTGCTGGCCGAGTCCGACACATTCAGCAAGTGATGCAGGCATTCGCACCATGTTCACAACCCCTTTGCGGCAACGCAGAGGGGTTTTTTATATGAACTGCCAGTCTATTGACTTTATCGTTTGATTATGTTATGGTCATTCACAGTTTCATACGTACACTTACAACACAACAACAGAACAAAAACCAAGGATACCCAATGAAAGTTTGGACAAAAGTTCTCATCGGCCTCGTCATCGTCTCGATGCTGGGCCTCTTCGGATGGAAAGTCGCCGCGCCGTTCATTGCAAAGCATGTGCAGAAACGCATGTCTGATGCGAAGGCAACTAAGGGCAAGATCATCATCGCTGTGGATGACTGGGTGGGGTATTTCCCACTCCGTTCTCAGCGGCTCAAGAAGGAGATGCTCAATGAGGGATACCTCGTCGAGTGTGTCCCTGATAATGCTGATTATAAAGCTCGCATGAAAGCTCTGGCGGAAGACTCGGTCAATCTGGCTGTGTGCACCGTAGATGCCTTTGTGCTGAATGGTGCTCCAGAGGGTTATCCGGGATATATCGTTTCCGTCATTGATGAATCGAAGGGTGGAGATGCAATCGTGGCGTACGCCGACGAAATCGGTTCGCTCGATGCGCTCCGGAATAATGTCACCAAGAAGGTTGCGTTCACTCCGGATTCGCCGTCACACCACCTTATCAAGGTGGCGGGTGTCGACTTCGATATCCCACTCTTCCGTTCCAAAAGCTCCGGTCTCCTCATTCATTCCAAGGATTCTGCTGATGCTCTCGGAAAACTCAAACGTCGCGAAGTCTCAGTTGCCACACTGTGGCAGCCGCAGGTTTCGAAGGCGCTCGAGATCAAGGGGGTAGTCAAATTGCTTGGAAGCGAAAAGACCGATCATGTGATCGTCGATGTGCTTCTGGCCAATCGGCAAACCATGAATAGTCGTCCCGAGATTGTCTCACTGCTTCTGCAATCGTATTTCAGGGTGCTCAAACATTACCTGAACGAACCCAAGGAGCTGGAACGAGATATCGCCGCTGAACTCAAGGTTGACGAGGTCTCTGCGGCAAGCATGGTCAAGGGCGTGTCGTGGGTCAATCTCACAGACAATGCTCGTACATGGTTTGGTGTTGCAGGTACTCAAGTATCAGGATCAAGGCCTGAGCGGGTGCTGGCAGACACAATCGACGCGGCCGTTTCGGTGCTCCGTCAAGTTGGAGACTTCGATCGCAATCCACTGCCTGACAGCAATCCACTCATGCTCACCAAGAGCGACTTCATCGCAGATCTCTATGGGACTGCGGTAAAGTCTGGATTTGCCAATGTTGGAGGAGAGGAAAGCAAGGGTCTTCAGGGTCACAGTGGTACATTCAATCCGCTCACTGATGAACAATGGTCACGCATGCAGGACGTCGGCACGCTCAAGGTTGAGCCGATCAAGTTCCAGAGTGGGACTGATGAGATCACCCTTGAGGGCAAGGAAGCCATCGACCTGATAGCGGGGAAGATGAAACGCTACCCGAACTTCAGAATTGGTGTACGTGGTCACAGCGATGTGCGTGGTGACCAAGATGCCAATAAGGAGATCTCTCTAGCTCGTGCACAATCGGTTGCGCGATACCTTGAGGTGACTCATGGCATCGATGCTCAGCGGTTGAGGGCGGAAGGTCTTGGCGGAACAAAGCCGTTGCCACGCGTTCCTGGGGAGTCCGATCGCAGTTATGGCTATCGTCTGCCGCGCGTGGAGATTGTCCTGTTGTTGGATCCGTTCTGAAGCTTCGATATAGCTTCAACCCCTGTTTGCAAGAACAGGGGATTTTTATACACAGAAATTCATGGTCGCTCTTGACATTTCTATATAGTATTATAGAGTGATTTGCAGGTATTTCTGAACACAGGACTAAAAAACCAATATAACTGAAAGAGATCAATAGCATGAAATCACTTGTAGTGTGCATCATCGCAATCCCCCTCATTCTTGCCTGCAATGGCTGTGATGTTCAAACGGGCGAACCACCACCTCCACCGATGACCAACGCTGTCGCTCATGCGTCATCCAACGCTTCGCCGAATCGCGTCGGAGATGGTGTGGTCCCCAACATGGTCAGTATGCGCATATTACTGACGACAGAGCTCAGTAAGAATGCCTCGATCATTCCTTTGGGGCGAGGCTTGTATTTCTTCAAGGCCAGCGATGATGATCGGTTCGAGCCTGTATTCGCATATCTCCGCGAGCATACGAATCTTGTTCCTGTCATAGTGTTTTCCGCACAGGAGAATCATTCATCAGTCTGGTATACGGGAGATCATATGATTGATCTCAAGTATTTCCCAGAGAACCTCAATATCTCGAATGGCGTTTTCGCAGTGTTTAGGGACAGGTGAAGTGTGGGTAGGAACCAGCCGTAATGACAAATATTGCGGCTTTTTATTATTTTGAATACAAAAAATCCGCTGTATGAGTCACAGCGGATAGAGAACAGCAATTTTACGACACGACGAATGCCCAGAGGCGCCGGACTTTGTCGGAGAGAGAAGGTAATGGATTCTCGTCGTCCACATCAAGATAGGCCCCGCGTTCATCGCATCCGACTGCGAACACATAGAGCGGTTCGCGGGCATGTGCGAGCGGGTCCATGGCCACGAGTATGCGCTCTCCATTGGGTTGATCCACATAGCTTTGACGCAGGCAAGGACCGACTTCTGCAGGGGACAAGGCGAGGCCTGCCGCGCGAGCGCGAGCATAGATCTCGCGGCGCGAGAGTGGCACATCAGATCCGAAGGATTGATCTGAATAAAGGCCAATGTCGATCCGAGATCGTTCTTTTGTCAGTGTGCAGTCACAATGTTTGAGGGCAGCAATTGCTTGAGGGCTTATCCTGAAACCTTGCGCTTCAGGTCCGTGGGGATCCCAGCTGCCGAGGGTGATACTAAGGATTCTTTCAGGGAGGACTGTTGAGGTTGTGTTCATAGGGGATTCTCACTATTTTTTCAATGTGGACTTGTATGCACGAGCACACAGTTTTACTATGAATAAAATAATACACATACAATAAAATGTCAACTGTGTATCATTGACAGCTCTGATTGAGTATGTCAATCTCTTTCCAGAAGACTTTTCAAGCGAAGGTCCGTAACCCTTGTTATTGAAAGAAAGGCTCCATGAAAAATAGAAATACGAAAGCGTTCACGCTCATCGAACTCATCATCGTTCTTGCAATCATAGGCATCTTGTTCGCTATGATTCTGCCTGTGGCTTATAAGATTAAGAATCGTCAGAAAGCGGTTCCTCCGACCACGGCACAAGAAGCAGAACGGCTCTACCCGCGGCACTGCGGCCAGAATGTCTATCATTTTCCCTTTGTGGGAGATGAGTTTAGGAAGGCTATTGTGCTCTTCATCGAAGGGAATCCCAATCTTGAGCTTGTGACCATCGTATCCGACGTCGAGCAGTTTGGGAATGGAGAATCGAGGTATGGCGCTACGAAAGGCCACACCGCCATCTTCCACAAGAAACCTGAGAAGCTTCAGTGATCAATTGAACTTTTTTACCACTCCACCCGCCTGAATTCAGGCGGTTTTTTATTTTTGGTCTAATACACACCCAACACAAAGATGAGATAAATTGACAAATATTATAAAATATGCTAGAAACAAAATAGATTTTAGGACCGTAGAGCGGTCTTTTACAACATACAAACCACACAGCAAAGAAAGGTACAACATAGTATGATCCAACTCACGCAGGAAGAGGCAAGCGCCTCATATCCGTTGGTACACGCCACGGTTCATCGGCTCATCGAGCGGTCACCTATTCAGGGGCCAGAGAGTTTCAAAAAATCGACCCTCGTTCGGATTGCTACAGGAAGCAAGTTCTTCGGACTGGACTCGAGAACTAATGGTATCGGAGAAATCGTTCTGCTCAAACCGGAAGAACCGGGCTGGGCCTATGTACGGTTCCCCGCAGCAACTCCGGAAGAGCGCTTCACCAATCGGTATCGAATCGGAGATCCTGAGATAGAAGGAGGTGTGTGCGATCTCGAATTTGCCGAAGCTGAGAAGCGTACCTACGCTATCATCGTTTATGGTGGTCAGACGGTCGAGATCCAAGTCACCGGCTTCAAACTAGAGGCAGGAGATGTGGTCAAGATTGATCCCAAGTCTGCCAAAGTCGTTGCGGTCGAGAAAGCGGTACCTTCAGGTAATATCGCTTTTATCTACCGCATCATCGACGCAGGATTTGTTGAAGTTGATTTCCAAGGTCACCGTCGTACGGTGTTCTCGGGGAAATTTGGAGGTAAGCTCGAGGCCAATGGCCGGGTAGTGCTCGATGCGAGCGGCACGGTGATTCTCGAGAACTATGGATTGGATGATGATTCATTCGCGGTTGCCGAAGACACTTTGGTGACCTGGGATGATGTGTGCGGACAAGAGGATGCCAAGAGCCGCTTCAGGGAAGCACTTGAGATGCATGAAATGTACCCCAAGACGCACGCCGCGTATCGCATGAAGGCTCCCAATGGATTTCTCCTTTGGGGTCCGCCAGGTTGTAGCAAGACGATGCTTGGCAAAGCGGTCTACAGTTCGATGGCTGCTTTGTGTAAGGCAAAAGGTGCTCCAATCTCGCAAGGATTCATCTTGATCTCCGGTCCGGAGATTCTCGACAAGTATGTCGGTGCCGCAGAAGGGACGATTCGTCACATTTTTGCCCGCGCGCGGAAGTTCTACAGGAAGTGGGGCATCCGACCGGTCATTATGATTGATGAGGCAGAAGCGATTCTGGCCAAGCGAGATTCAGGCATCAGCAGTGATGTGCTGCGCTCGATCGTTCCTGCATTCCTCTCGCAGATGGATGGGGTCCGAGAATCAGGTGCGATTGTCATTTTGGCGACGAATAAGCCGGGCATCCTTGATTCAGCGGTGATACGTCCTGGTCGCATCGATGCACAGGTCGAAATCAAACGTCCGGATCGTCCGGCTGTTCGCGAGATCTTCGTGAAGAACATGAAGGGTATCCCTATTGCCAAAGATTCGAACCTGGACATGCTCGCTGACTTGCTCGTGAATGAGGTGTTTTCTGAAAAAAGGAACATCTTCCAGATCGATCGGGTAGCCGACACGGGTAAGGAAATGGAGACAGTGTACTTCCGTCTTTCTGATATTGTAAGTGGCGCAATGGTGCCGGCGATCGTGAAAGAAGTGAAGCGTTTGGCTATACTACGCGATCGTACCTCTAGCTTACCTGACGGGCAGGTCAGCGGTATTGGAACAGTAGACATTATCGCTGCCGTGGACAGTATGTACCAGCAAAGCTTCGCTTCGGACCATCGTGAAGCTCTCGGTGATTTCACTCAGAGTTTCGGAGATCGTATCCGTGGTGTCACCAAGCTCATTCAGATACGGTAAGAGTAGTTCACAACCGCATTTCCCAGAAGGGAGATGCGGTTTTTTAATATCACAGTATACTTGACAAATCCTTATATTTGTGTAGGATAGTTGACAGTCTTATCGGACCTTGAAATACACATATTAACTGTCAAAAAGAAAGGAAACTATGAATACGTCCCCACAGGACGGCCCTAATAAGCTGGATTTCAGCGAAGCGGCCGCCCGACGGGCCGCATTGTCTGAAACCATCCAGCATCCACTAACCCTCATCCCGCTTGCTGTTGGCGGCGTTGCCGCTACGGGCTTGGCGCTTTTTGCGTCAGGCTCCGGAGCTGCAGTAGCTGCTATCGCCGGCGTTGCTATCGCCGGCCTCAATTGGAGCGTGAGGTTCTTCCGGGGAGGTGATGCGTATATGCGCAAGCATTTCGCGCAGCTTCACGAGGAATTCGAACGCATCAAAGAAGAGAAATCGGCTCAGCTTGCAAGTGATCTCAAAAAGCTCAAATGCAAGCAAGGGCAGCTCCAAGTGAGGCAGCTCGCCGAGAAATTTGAAAATCTCGTCGAAGTGTTTCGCCGCGTTCTCTCAGAGAACGAGCTTACCTATAGCCGTTTCGTCGGTACTGCTGAACAAGGGTACCGCGCCGGCCTCGAGAATCTCGAACGGATCGTTGTGCTTCTCATGAACACTGACGACATCGATCGGGAAGAAGTTGGTACGCGAATCGAGACTTATGAGAAGGCGCAGTTACTGCGCAAGCTCAAGGCATCGGAAGAGAGGAACCTGTCAGCTCTCAAGAAACAGGCTCTCGTACACGATCAGTCCACCCAGGAAGTTGAAGACCTCCTGGCGGCAAACGAAGAGGCTCTTGCGGCCATGGACCAGGCAGGTGCGGCAGCGTTGCGGATAAAAGACCGCTCGTCATCGCTCACTCCCAAAGAGTCCATGGATGAATCGCTTGAACTGCTCAATCAGATGATCGCGCGAGCCAACAAGAAAAGGGAACCGGCGATAACGCTGGATCAACCAGGTGCTCAAACAACGTAAAACAAACAACAAACAATAGAACAAAGGAAGGAAACGTAAGCTATGGTACAGACACAGATACAACCGACCCAGAACACCGACCTGCTGGCGCAACAGAAAACAGCATTGGCAGGAGGGCCTCCGCGACTCGTTACGAAGGATGCGCTCAGTACCGACCTCGGGCTGATCGGTCCGGACGCGATGAGGCAAGCGGAGCAGGGAAAAGCCGTTAATCCGGAACTTCAACGCCAGGCGACCGAATTCGTCGGCAAGCTCCTCGCCATCAAGGTGGGGGATGCACAAGCCGAAGAAGATGCAGCTCTCTCGGTTGAGAGTGTTGGAACCAATGTGGTCCGCAAAGCATCGACTGCGAACCGGTTGCTCTCACAGCCGCTCAAACGGTTGGGGCAAATCGGTGGTGGCGAAGGCAGTGGCATCGCAGATCAACTGACGGACCTCAAAGTCCAGTTCGATGAGATTGATCCTGCACGCTACAACTTCGAAGCGGGCTGGTTTGGCCGATTATTTGGGGGTCTCCCTCTTGTCGGCAGGCCGATCAACAAGTACTTCACCAAGTTCGAATCTTCGGGCAAGGTGATCGAATCGTTGTTCGACTCGATCGAAACGAGCAAGCAAGAGCTGCTTCGTGACATCGACACATTGCGATCCGAGCAAGTGGAGATGCGTACGGCTACTAAGGAGCTGCAAAAGCTCATCATCACGTGCCAACTGATCGACGCGCAGCTCTCAGAGCATGTGGCGGCGTTGGCACCGGAAAGCGATGAGGCCAAATACATCAACACGAAGCTCATCTATCGCCTGCGCCAGCGGATTACCGACCTTCAGCAGCAGCTCATCGTCAATCAACAGGGCATCATCATGTTCGAGGTGCTTGTTGAGAACAACAAGGAGCTGGTGCGTGGAGTCAATCGGTGCAAGAACGTCACCTATCCGGCACTGCTGATCGGCGTCACTGCCGCTCAGGCCTTGGCCAAACAGAAGATCGTGCTGAACAAGGTTCAGGCGGTCAACCAGGTGGGCGATCGGATGATCGCATTCAACGCGAACCTGCTCAAGACGCAGGGAGTCGAGATTCATAAGCTGTCTGCTTCGGCGCAGCTGTCGGATCAAGGCTTGGCCCAGGCGATGAAAGACGCCATCCAGGCTCTCAACGACGTTGAAACATTCCGCATCAAGGCTCTCGACCAGATGGGTACGGCGATTCGCGAACGCGATAACCTTACCAAGCAGGGCGAGAAAGCGATTCGGGACATGGAACGTGGTCGCAAGGCCGCTATCACCCTCGAACTCGATCAAGAAGCAGAACTCACGGGCGCAAAGAACGCCTGATCGTTGAGTCCGCTTCAGTAGTACCGTCCCCGGGAGAGTGAGACTTTTCCGGGGACCCTCTTCGCAGTTTGCAGTGCAGACAACAAGAAATACACAACAATACACTACAGAAACGAAAGAACACGAATGAAAACGATCAAGAAATTGTCAGTAACACTGTTGGCCGCGATCGCCTTGATGGTGATCGGACTCTCGGCTGACCGGGTGCATGCGCAGGATGGGAAAGAATACATCCTCGTCAACTCGCTTTACGCGGGCTGGGCGCCCTGGTTCTACGCCGACTCCTCGGGCATTTTGGCCAAGAACGCCAAGAAGTACGGGGTCAAGATCAAGTATGAGCCGCTGCAGGACTATCCATCGACGATCAACCGCTTCACCTCTGACAAGAGCGTGGTGGCGACAACGATCACTCAGATGGACGCCCTCACTGGTCCATGCGTTGGCGGTATCGACACGACCGTCCTCATCGTTGGGGATTACTCCAACGGCAATGATGGAATCGTGGCGAAGAATGCAAAGACGGTGGCAGACCTCAAGGGGCGCGAGATCGCTCTTATGGAGAACTCGGTGTCGCATTACTTGCTGTACCGCGCGTTCGATCTGCAGAAGCCGGCAATGCCCATTACATCCGTGACCACCAAGAATGTGTCGGACTCGGATGTCGCGACCATCTTCACGGCCGGTCCGGATAATGCGACGTGTGTCACGTGGAATCCTCCTCTCATGACGGTCAAGCAAGTGAAGAATGCCAAAGAAGTCTTCAACTCCAGTCAGATCCCCGGAGAAATCCAGGATTTGCTGGTGGTTCGTACCGATGCTCCCGAAGGCGTGAAGAAAGCGCTGGCGGCGACCTGGTACGAGGTCATGAAGATCATGTATGGTTCTGGCAAGGAAACGGACAACGCACTCGAAGTCATGGCCAAGAGCCAGGGCTGCACGCGCGCGGAGTTCGAAGCTCAGTTGAAGACCACCTTCATGTTCAACGAACCGGCGAAAGCGGTCGAGTTCACGAAGGATGCGAAGATGAAGCAGATCTTGGACCATGTCCGGGTATTCTGTTTCGATCGAGGACTCTTCAGTGGCGCCAGTTCCAAGGACTACGTCGGGATCGAATTCCCAGACAAATCAGTCCTCGGTAGCAATCGCAACATCAAGCTCCGGTATAACACCAAGTACATGGAAGAAGCTGCGGCAGGGAAGCTCTAAGCTCCGCCCTTCTGATTCCAGCCCCGATACGCAAGTATCGGGGCTTTTTTATACCTTGCGGGGCGTAGTTGGTGAATGCACTGCAAACACTTGACAATTCCATAAATATGTGTAATATACACATCAGAACACAAACCCGCAATCACGCGGGAGACAGCTTGAAAATGACATATGAACGCTCAAAAAATAAGAGTCCCTCGCTTCTGGGGGATGCACGCAAAACCATCGTACGCACTGAGTCTCATGCTCAGCCTGGTACTCTTCATCATTCTTGTTGCAGCATATCTGTTCTTCTCCTCGGCTCGTAATCGCGAGAATCCTGATGAGAAGCTCATGCCCACGCCAACGAAAATGTTCACGTCATTCAAGAAGGTGGCCTTTGAAGCCGATGTTAAAACCGGTAAGGTCATTTTTTGGAATGATACGTTCGTCAGTCTGCGAAGATTGTTCATTGGCGCAACGATCGCCTGTACTATCGCATTGATGATCGGCATGAATGTCGCTCTCTTCGAGGGTATGAATGCATTGCTACTGAACTTCCTCCGCTTCTGGAACATGATCCCTCCGCCCGTCCTTCTCCCCGTACTCTTTATTGTGTTCGGTGTCGAGGAGGTTTCGAAGATTGTGCTCATCGTCATATCCATGGCTCCGGCCATGACATTAGCGATGTACACATCAGTCTCGAAGATTGCTGGGTCACAAATCATCCGGTCCTTTACACTTGGCGCCAGCCAGCTGGAGATCGTGTATCGGATTGTGTTGCCGCAGGCTCTACCGCATCTCATCGAGATTCTGCGGACCAGCTTGGGCATCGCCTGGTATTCACTGATTCTTGCGGAGGCCCTTGCGGCTTCTTCCGGAATCGGCTATCGGATATTCCTTGTTCGTCGCTACTTGGCGATGGACGTCATCATACCGTACGCGCTCTGGGTCGTTGTATTGGGATATGCCATGAACTTTGTTCTTGGTCAGATCCTCGCACGCGGCTTCTCATGGCACGGAAAACAGGAGAAAAGCTGAATGAAGACAATGCAACATCCGCAGTATCACATCCTACTGGAGAATCTCTACCGAAGATTCCCTAATCCGAAAACAGGTCTGCTCACCACGGTGTTGGAGAATGTCGATCTGAAGGTCTCCCCTGGAGAATTCGTCGTACTTCTTGGCCCATCGGGGTGTGGTAAATCGACACTGTTCCGTATCTGCCTCGGTGCAGATCTCGGATACGAGCTTGGAGTGGATCAGGAGGGGGAAGGGAAAGCGCTTATCAACGGCGCACCCATCCAACTTCCCGATACGACCCGAGGTCTCGTGCCTCAGAAATATCCGCTATACCCTCACCTGAGTGTTTTGCAGAACGTGATGATCGGACTCGAGTTCAAACACTCGATGTTCCACCGGTTTACCCACCACAAACAGCTCAAGGCAGAAGCCATGGAGTATTTGCGGATGGTGGATCTCGCTCAGCACGCCGACAAGATGCCGTACCAGCTCTCTGGGGGCCAGCAACAACGGGTTGCTATCGCTCAGACACTCATCACTTCGCCGGGCATCGTCTTCATGGACGAACCATTCGGAGCGCTCGATGCATCTACGCGTGAACGCGTACAGCTCTTCATGCTCGAGCTCTGGGAAAAACAGAAGATGACGGTAGTGTTCGTAACTCATGACATCGCAGAAGCGGTGATTCTGGGTTCACGGATTGTTCTTCTGTCTCAGTATTACACCGATGACCGGGGAGATGTAGACAACTTTGGAAAACCGATTCAACGCGGATCCAAGATTGTTCGAGACATTCCGCTCTCGCGGGAAGTACTCCCTATGAAGGCAAAAGGTGAGCCGGCATTTGCTGCCATGGTTCGGGACATCAATGAAGGTGCCGGCTGGAAGCCTGATCATCGGCGGCATGTCAGGGATTTCGATCTGACGCATCCAAACTCGTTCTCAACTCTGACAGAACATGAGGACAAGACAGGATTGGGCAACGGAAACATGCACAAAAAACGCACAGTTTCCGTCTGAAGCAGTTCATATTCAGAATAATCACCCTTGCGCGCATCGACTATGGTCGATGCGCGCTTTTTAGTATCTAATTCTTCGTAATACTCACAATCCTCCCATCATCGAGATGCACGATCTTCTCGGCCATCTTGCCGTATTCAGGTTCGTGGGTGACCATGATGATGGTCTGACCAGCCTTGTGGAGCTCTTTGAATATGCCCATGATCACTTTGGAGGACTCGTTATCGAGGTTGGCGGTAGGCTCGTCGGCAAAGAGGATATCTGGCTTGTGGGCGATAGCACGCGAGATACTGACACGCTGTTGCTCGCCTCCAGAAAGCTGACTGGGGAGCTGGTCCATGTGAGTGGCGAGCCCGACGCGCTTGAGAGCTTCCTCAGCCTTCTTATAGGCCTGTTTCTTGGTCATATCTTGCATGAGGAGGGGTAGGGCGACGTTCTCGAGAGCGGTGAGCTCCGGGATGAGGGCGTAGTCTTGGAAGACATAGCCGAGACGCATGAGGCGGAAGGCGGTCTTCTCGTCGTTGCTCATATTGGCTGCGATGTGCCCACCATTAATGGTAATCTCACCCGAAGTCGGTTCGTCGAGGAGACTGATCTGGTACATGAATGTGCTTTTACCTGCACCAGAGCGACCCATGATAGCGATGAACTCGCCACGCTCGGCATTGAAGTCGATACCTTTGAGGATTTCGGTCGTCGTTGCACCGTTCTGGAATGATTTTTTAAGATTTTTTGTTTGAATCATGGGAGTGAAATGAATGTGTGCTCTATTTGCGACCAAGTATCGAATCCAGTGTGTTCTTCCTGACGATCATGCGAGCGGGAATGTATCCGGCGACAATCGTCGTGAAGACCAAGAGGCCGGTGCGCGCCATTGTGCCACCGAATGGGGCAACGAGAATACCATCGCTGAAGGGGAAGTTGATAGGATGTGCTGCAAAGAAAGGCTGGATGACTAGGTAGACGAGTGCGACGCCAATAACAGACCCGATGACTGCATAGAATATCGACTGGAACACATAGGATATCTCGATTGCCTTGCCGTTGACGCCGATACCTTTCAATATGCCGATGAACTTCCTGCGAGTGATAGCGTTGATGAAGATAACGATGAAGATAGTGATGGACGCAACCACGAGACCGATGGAGCTGATCATGTTACCGAGGAGGGCGAAGGTTGCTACCAAGTCTTTGATGAACTTTGGTTGAGCATCTGCATATGTCTGCACCTTTGCCACAGTCCCGACACCATTGCGGAGCAGGGCGTCACGCACAGTCTCAGGGTCTGCGCCTGGTTTCAGTTTGATGGCTATCTCAGAGGCGTTGTAGTCTCCACGGCCGATCATGCTCCTGAATTGGGAATCGACCATGAAGGATCGAAAGCTCACTTCATCGACTTTGCTCTTGATAATACCTTTGACGGTGACCTCACGCTCGACATCACCCACCATGATGCGGATCTTGGTGCCTGGTTCGACGTCGTTGAGGGCTGTGAAGCCGGGGGATTCGAATGGTTGATACTTCTTGATGAGATACGAACCGACGAGGATCTGATCATAGTCACCTGGTTCAAGATACGAACCTTCTACGACGAAGCGTGAAAGATCTGTAACTTTGTCTTCAGCTATAGGATCTATACCAGCGATGTTGCCGCCCGCAGTGTTCGGCTTGTCGGTATCTTTGACACGGGTCTTGTAGTTCGCTTCGAGTGTTGCGCCTTTGAGGTAGCGAGGTGCAACGGTTTCAATTCCGGGTAGGCCTCGGAGGATGTTCATGATCTCAGGAGTATTTTCAATGTAGGTCTTGTTGTTGAGGGTCGATATGATGACATCGCTGGTGTAGTGAGTGCGCACAGCATCGATGGCGCCCTGGATGAGGCCGACGAGGATGCCAGACACCACAATGAGGTTGAGTGAGGTCAGGATCATCACAGCCACGATGAGGCCAGTCGTCCACTTGCTGGAACGCTTGATCTGGCGGACTGCCAGGAAGAATCCGATACGGGTGTTGAGCAGTGATGACATGTGTTTTATGGGATCAGCGCAGGAAGTACGATGATATCGCCCTCGGAGATTCCTGATGTGATCTCTATCTGACCGAGTGGGGTCATGCTACCTGTCTGTACGGATACTTCGCGAATCTCATCACCCACCTTGATACGGACAGTCTTCTGGCCATTTTTCTCAGCAATGATGCTTCTAGGAATGACGATGGCGCCAGCTTTCTTCTCCGTAGTGATACGGATGTTTGCGGTCATACCAGGTTTGATGCGAGGATCATTTTCTGCAAATTGTAATCGGGTTTTGTAGGTTGATACTCCGTCGCGGATGGTTTCTGCTGGGTCGATAGCTATCACGGTAGCAGGGAACTCAATATCCGATCCATATGCATCGAGAGTGATCGTTGCTGGGTTGTTGACGGAGAGGCGTGCGATATTGACCTCCGGGATATAGCTCTCGATCTCGTAGAGACCACTACCGATCATAGCGATGCTTGATACGCTCGGAGATGATATTTCACCGATCTTAACATCCATCTTGGTGACTATGCCATCAAATGGAGCTATGACAAGCGTTTTCCTGAGTTGAGCCTCTGCACTGATGAGGTCAGCTTCCGCGGCTTTTACTTGAGCCTCTTGAGCAGCAATATCCTCAGGTGTAGAACCTGACTTTTCTAGGCTGAGATTGTTGGAAGCAACTGTCCAGCTTGCATACGAAGCTTGTTCTGCGGAAACTGCTGTACTTGCTGCCTGACCAGCTGCATTGATGGTTGTTCGGATCAAATCTATTTCACTCTGAGTCATGCCAGAACCTGCAACTGAGAGTCTGCTTGCAATACCCCCCAAACGATCTAGGAAACTCCGAGTATAGGACATTGCGTCTGTTCCTGCTGCACGAACAGTATTGATGGCCGATGCCGTCGGGGATGCCGGTAGGAGCTTCAGCTGTTCATTCCAAGCAGAGAGCTTCTCACCAACGATGATGCGCTCGCTTTGTATGCTTTTTTCCTCAGTATCATTCTGGGTAGCAATAGTGATGCGGGGATTTGCGCCGTTGCCATGCTCAAATATCGTGTCGGCCTGGCTGAGGATTGCATTTTCCGTCTTCAAGTATGCATCTTTCATGCTGATACTGAGTGCTGAGGAAGCGTCTGAGTATTTCTGTTGAGTGAGTGCCAACTGCTCAGGGCGTGTGCCACGCTTCAACGAAACCAGATTTGCTCGTTCTTTTTCTAGATTTGCCTGTTTTTGAGTTATGTCGGCTCGGATGGTGCCGTTTTCGATGCTCGCGAGAGTCGAGCCACGCAGAACAGTGTCTCCTACTTGTGCATACACTCCTGCAACCCTGCCGCTCTGGTCAAAACCGAGATTGGAGCTTTGAGCGGCAATCACTTTCCCTGAAGCAGATACTTCGCTCAAAAATTCGCCACGAGTCGCAATCATGGTCTGCTCAGATTCATCACCTCCTCCGAAGATAGAGATGGCAATGATGACTATGAGTACGAGGATTACACCTCCGTATGCGAGAGGGTGTTTTTTCAATTTGGCGAGGAGTTTTTTGAGCATGATGAGAATTGGATGATGTTATAGTATGTTCCTATGTTTATAACACATAAATCGCGGATTAACAATTTTTGGAATTAGGCAGTTTTCGGCTATAGTATTCCCATGTTGTACAAGCATCTGCTTAAACCTATCCTCTTTCGTTTTGACCCGGAATCTGTCCATAACCTCTTCACATCGATTGGTCAATTTTCTGGCAGGCATGCGATTCTCAGAAAACTCGTTGATGGTGTGTATGGATACCATGGTCCAGATATATCCAAGACCGTTGACGGTATCACATACCGCACGCCTTTCTTGCTTTCGGCTGGTTTTGACTACAACGCCGAACTGACAGGTATTCTCAGTTCTATAGGTCTCGGCGGAGAAGAGGCCGGTTCGGTCACGGCGCGACCTTGTGAAGGCAACCCCAAACCTCGTCTAACCAGATTGCCGAAATCTGGCAGCATCTTGGTTAACAAAGGGCTCCGTAATGATGGGGTCGACAAGATTATTGAACGTCTGAAGAAAGCTGCTGTACTTGGAGCACGTGCCGGTGCGAGTGGTCCCAGGTTCGTTGTCGGAATTTCGATCGCGCGTACCAACGACGAACAGTCGGTGCCCATCGAGGCTGGTATCGAGGATTACGCCTATTCGTTCAGAAGACTCAATGAAGAAAACATCGGCGACTACTATACGATCAATATATCGTGTCCAAACTCATTTGGTGGAGAGACATTCGCTACGCCAGAGTTATTGGAACGCCTCTTGTCTCGATTGACATCTATACCATGTTCAAAGCCGGTCTATGTGAAGATGCCCATCAATCTGCCGTGGGACAAGTTCGATGCATTGCTGAAAATTATAGACCGATCAGGTTTTCAGGGTGTGGTGATCGGTAATTTGAATAAAGACTATGATACTCTCGATGTGCGTGGCGAAGCGCCCGAGGTGTACAAAGGGGGTCTTTCGGGTAGACCGTGCTCTCACCCTTCTACGGATCTGATCTACAAGACGCATGAAGTGTATGGGAAAAGATTCACTATCATCGGCGTGGGCGGTGTTATGTCTGTTACTACTGCGCAGGAAAAGTTCGATGCAGGCGCCGATCTGGTCCAGCTCATTACGGGGCTTGTATATGAGGGTCCCGGGTTGGTAAAGAAACTTTGCAAAATGATACAATTATCCCGTACTTAATTGCCTATATAATTCAACACTATGGAATCATTATCGAGTCTGGTGGCGGTACTACTCAAAGTTCCTTGGCTTTTCGGAGCCGCAGGCGTATATATGCTCTGGTTTGCGCACAATCGGAGCCTTGAGATACATGGTGGAGTTTTCGGAGTCCCTGGTCCTGGCTTAAAGAAGGTGTATGTATCAATAGGTGCAGTCTTACTCATTGTCGGAATAATTTTGCTTCTCATGGGAGGGGTGACGCTTGGTGAATTTGTTTTGTTTGTGCTTTTGAGCCTTGCTATGGCCGTGTACCTCTACTTCAGGAAGCTAGGTCTTGGACGACCAACAACATCTTCATGAAAGATATTCTCAAATGGATCGGTTGGGTGGTGGTGCTCGGGTTCTTAATTTATTTTTTCAGATAATATGCCCCTTTCGCCCACAGAACGAAAAGAGCTTTTGACCAAGTATCATGAGCTTGATCGCAATCTTTCCCAGCCTCACAAGAACGCTTTTGACATGACTCAGCTCAGGGCTATGTCGAAAGAGCGAGATGCGATACTTGATGAATATGGACAGAATATCCCACTGATCAGTATAAGTCGTTGCCCGATCTGTCAGACGGTGCTCGAGTATCCCTTTGATGATCAGGGGCTGAATGGTCCATGGTGGGAAAAGGGACCTCTTGCTGAATATCCGAAGCCACATGGTTGTACGCATTTCCGTGTGCTTCTCGGTGCTATCGATTTTGGGTCCAAACAGCCAGTTGAGGCCAGTTCAAATGATATGGTCGTACCAGGTCCAGGAGCCCCATTCGTTGTGCCGCGAATGTTGGAAAAAATACCATCCATGAAAGCAGTTATTTCAAAAACTCAGTTGTTTCCAGGGTATACATGCTACCTGATTGCATATTTCAGTGAGAGTCCAGTGCATGGGTCCCTTCTTCATCAGCCATGGGGTAGGGAAGCGTACCAGGTATTGGATGAGAAGGGTGAATACGAAGGCTGGTTCGCCGCTAATGATATTTGGGATTTTGACCTGCTTCCCTGGATTAAGAAAGGTGTTCTCCAGTGGATCAGCTCCGGTGATACGACTCTTACTCTTCATGATGATGTTCCGTGTGAATTCCTGAATCTTCCCGGTGTGCATCTTCAGCAATTCATAGAGCGTGGGGTATTGAAAACTAAACCGCTTCCTACGGGGGAACCGCTTCAGCCCTTCGAGTAAGCTCAGATAAAAAAGCACGACCGAGGGGTCGTGCTGAGAAAAATAGTGCTCGGCTTCTTAACATTGCCGAAGACTCGGGGTGAACGGGTGAGCGTACACACTTCCTGTGTCGCAGCGGCGGATAAGGCCTTTATCCCGTTGCGGTTTCAGAATGCCGATGAGTCCGTGACGCATCCGGTTCAGGCCGGTTTTGATGCACTGCGCCAGCTTGTGAACGATCTTTTCTGGCGTCATATACTCGTAGACGCACAAGGTTGGAGGTTCGTTCACAGCAAGTAGATTCTGGAGAGCCTTCCTTTTTGGTCGGGAAGGATGTTCGAAGATGCGCAATCCGATTTTGTTGCCGCATACAATTATCCAGAAATGGATCCTTTTGCCGTGCCAGCACGTTCCGTCATGGGCGATTTCATAGCGCTTCACTGGCGCCGGAAGCCCGAATCGAGGTCGCTTGCCCATGAGAGATTTCAGGGCAGAGGATATCGTCATGATAACCTTTTCCGAGACATGCGGAATGCATTCTTTCATACGTTTTTTGTTTTGACTGATTGTTGGGGCGCTGCGCACCCAATCTGGCACCAAGTCTAGCATAGAACATAAGCTTTAGAAGCGATGGTGTGAATAACTGATATTTGCATGATATACTTTACTGCATACTAATCTTACATCGATTCCCATGAAAAAAATCCGCGTCGCCATCAATGGTTTCGGCCGCATCGGTAGAGCATTCGCCAAAGTTTCAAAAAACCGTCCAGAGATCGAGCTCGTCGCCATCAATGACCTCGGCAGCATCAAGAATTTTGCATATCTCCTCAAGTACGATACTGCGTACGGTGTGAGTGAGTTCGATGTCTCTGCAAATGAAGAGAAGGGCATACTCACCATCGATGGTCAGGATGTGCAGTTCATTTCAGAGAAGGATCCAACCAAGCTCCCCTGGAAGGCCATGGGTATCGATATCGTTGTTGAGTCCACAGGTCTCTTCACCTCTGCCGAGAAAGCTCAGGCTCACATCAATGCGGGTGCCAAGAGAGTTGTCGTTTCAGCCCCGATCAAGGATGAGGCTGGTTCGGCATTCCAGGGTGTGACTGTGCTTATGGGCATGAATGAAGACAAGCTCGAAGGTGCTAATGTCTCCTCCAATGCTTCATGTACGACCAATGCAGGATCTCCGTTGATCGCAATCTTGGATGAAACCCTAGGGATCGAAAAGGCGCTTTTGAATACTGTACATGGCTACACTGCATCCCAAGCTCTGGTCGATGGTCCGTCAAAGAAGGATCTTCGCGAAGGCCGCGCAGCTGCCATGAACATCGTTCCCTCATCAACTGGTGCCGCTATTGCTGTCACCAAAGTCGCGACCCAGCTCGCAGGCAAGTTCGATGGTATCTCGATCCGTGTTCCGGTTGTTACGGGTTCTATTGTTGATGTGACATTCATTTCAAAAAAGAATACGACTGCTGAAGAGGTCAACAAGATCCTCAAGAAGGCTGCCGCCGAGCCTCGCTGGAATGGTATCTTCACGGTGACTGAGGAGCCTCTCGTATCGCATGACATCATTGGCAACAGACATGCATCTATCGCTGATCTAGAGATGACGCGCGTTGTTGATGGAAACCTGGTGAAGGTGATGGCGTGGTATGACAATGAGATGGGGTATACGCATACGTTAGTGAGACATGTTATTGAAGCTGGTAAATTAATATAATAAAAATATGACAATAATATTATTTATCCTTGGTGTCTTCCTACTCTGGCAAGGACAAATGCAATTTACAAAAAAGAATGCACATTGGCCAAAAGAAAAGAAGAACGGACGAATTATCGGTGCAATATTACTACTGCCGTTAATAATTGAATATGCGGTTATCTTGGTACAATAATGAAGTTATGTATACCCATACATTGGTCGATCATGTGATCAAGGCAGGAAGATTGGTGTAATAGCTCATGACACCTCTCTCTGCACTCATCCTCGGTCTCGTAGAAGGCTTCACTGAATTCCTCCCAATATCGTCGACTGCGCATCTGATCCTGACATCGCACATCCTCGGCCTTAGTCAGACGGCCTTTGTAAAGACGTTCGAGATCGCCATCCAGAGCGGAGCCATCCTCGCGGTGCTTGCGATATATTGGAAGAGATTCCTGGATATCGCTATCCTCAAGAAGATCATTGCAGCATTCATCCCGACAGCCATCATCGGCTTCGCTCTGCACGGCGTCATCAAGGACTACCTCATCGGCAATATATCAGTGGTCCTGTGGGCGCTCGGTCTCGGTGGTCTAGCGCTTATCTTCTTTGAATTCATTTTCCGGAGGGGCAAAGTAGTTGTGTCATCAGAGGAGGTGTCAGTTGCGGAGGAGATTAGGGCAGTGAGCTACACAAAAGCCGCTCTTATCGGTGTAGCGCAAGCAGTCGCAGTGATTCCTGGTGTTTCCCGTTCAGCGGCAACGATCGTCGGGGGTCTCCTCGCGGGAATGAGTCGTGCCGCAGTAGTCGAATTTTCATTCTTGTTGGCCGTGCCCACTATCGGAGCTGCTACAGTACTCGACCTCGCCAAGAATGCGAGCGCCTTCACTGCTGATCAATCAATTTCACTCATCATTGGATTCTTGGCTGCATTCGCTACGGCGCTCATAGGTATCAAATTCTTGCTTTCATATGTAAAAGGGAGGTCGTTCGTCGGGTTTGGGGTGTATCGTATCCTGCTCGTTATCGTTTTCGTTGCACTGTTCCTCTAGGCATGAGGGAATGAACTCCTTGGGCATTGTGTGATACTATACTGTCATGAAAAATCCCCACATCATCCTCGCCTCAGATCACGCTGGCTTCGCTCTCAAAGAAGCCGTGAAGAAATTCCTGCAAGAAAAGGGTGACACAATACTCGATGTGGGTGCGCATGAACTCGTAGATGGTGATGACTATCCGACCTACATGGCTGCAGCTGCACTTAAGGTGGCTGAAGACTTGAAGGGCGAGACCAAGGCGATTATTTTCGGTGGATCAGGACAAGGAGAGGCTATCGTCGCCAACCGCTTCCCAGGAGTACGTGCTGTCGTCTGGTACGGCGGGAGTGATGAGATCATCAAGCTCTCTCGTGATCACAATGATGCAAATATTCTTTCGATCGGGGCGCGGTTCGTCAGTGAAGAAGAGGCGAAGAAAGCTGTTGAGCTGTGGTTGGCAACTTCGTTCGGTGGAGATGAAAGAAATGTGAGGAGGATAGGGCAGATAGATGCTATTGAATAAAACAAAATGCCCCCGAAGGGGCGTTTTGCTTGTCAGTTATCTGGCTGGAATCCTTCCGGATTCCTTCTAGGGGCTCCAGATGGCGACATTGGTATGTCGTGTCATTCCCATCATTTTCAATTGTAACATTGTGAACTAGGGGAGAGTCAAGAACTTGGCCACTAAAGCCCCTAGGCGGGATCGAACCACCAAAACAGGAATGACAACTCCTATTTCGCTACCAAGCTAGGGGCTGTACACAGGATATTGAACCTAGATGAGGCTTCAATGAAAAAACGATAGATTTTTCCTGATTAAGCCACTCTCGTGAATTTCTCGGATTCATGCTACATTTTCTGCATGAAAACAGAGATCATCCCCGCTATACTCCCCATGGACTTCGCTGAAGTCGAGGAGAAGATATCCCTCGTCAAGGATTTTGTGAAGACGGTGCAGATAGATGTCTGCGACGGACAATTCACGCCAAATCCTACCTGGCCCTACCGCAAGGACGACGATGCGTTCGGCAAGATTCTCAAGGAAGAGGAAGGGCTTCCTGGCTGGGAGAAGCTCAACTTTGAGATAGACCTCATGGTCAATCATCCGGAGCAGATCGTAGACGAGTGGGTGAGCGCGGGGGCAAATAGGATCATCATACACATCGAAGCAAAAGGTGACCTCATGGCAGCTGTCGACAACCTCTCTGGTCGCGTCGAGGTTGCTCTGGCGCTCGGTATCGAGACTCCTATCTCAGCTCTCGAGCCATTCAAGGAAAAGATCCAGTCGATCCAACTCATGGGTATTGATCATGTAGGATTTCAGGGACAAGAATTTGATGCGAAAGTGATCGATCGTATCAAAGAAGCACGCGCAGCATATCCTGAGCTCCCAATCTCAATAGACGGGGGAGTCTCGCTCGATAATGCGCAGCAGCTCTACGATGCCGGCGCTACCCGTCTCGTTGTTGGCTCCAAGATATTTGGCGCAGATAACTATCTTGAGGCACTCCAACAGTTCAAGGCGATCGGAAGGTAAGTAGGTAGGCACAGGAGCATTGACACTACATGATTTTAGGTGTACAATGCGTCTAGAATGAAGAAAAAAATGAAGTGGAGCAAGAGACGTGGCGATCCGCCATTGTCGCCTCTCGCCAAGCCAGTTGATTCTCCGACTAAGTGCCCAGCCTGTGTGGCAGGACGGCACGATCAGTGCGTTCTCATGGGAGGGCAACGATGCGGATGTAAGGATGCGGTTCATCGCCAGCACCCTGATCCGATCGAAGTGGGACTACATGTCAAAAAACACGGACCAGTCGCGGTTCCTCCGAGTGCACCGAAGCCTGATCCCATGAAGCCAGTGCAAGGTCAAGGGTAGCTCTCGTTGTTTCCTCCAAGGCCGCCTTTTGTGAGACGTCCAGCAACTAGGCCTGTACGAGCAGCGTGGTGGTTCAGCAAGATGGATCCCAAGAATCGTTCTCAATGATCGAAAATAGTTCACAGCGACGCCACAATGCGTCGCTTTTTTGTACACAGAACGCTGCAAATCAGGCTATAGAAAATGCTATACTGGGACAAATGCCCCTCACCGAAGAAAAAGTCAAACTTCTCGAGACCAAAGCGAAGGAGATTCGTCGTTCGATCATCGAGATGCTCATTGAAGCAAAGTCTGGCCACACAGCTGGTCCTCTCGACATGGCTGACATCTTCACCTATCTCTATTTCCATGCGCTCAAGCATGATCCCAAGAATCCTTCTTGGGAATATCGTGATCGCTTTGTGCTCTCGAGTGGTCACATCTGTCCCGTCCTATATGCCACTATGGCGCACGCAGGATATTTTCCTGTCGAAGAGTTGAAGACGCTCCGCAAGTTTGGTACGCGCCTTCAGGGACATCCACACCGTGAATGGCTACCGATGTTGGAAACTTCTTCTGGCCCACTCGGATCGGGTATTTCACAAACTGTTGGTATGGCTATCGCAGATAGGATCGACAATGGTCGCACTTCTGGCAAGCAGTTCTATTGCGTTACCGGCGATGGCGAGCTCGATGAAGGAAACAACTGGGAGGGTATCATGTTGGCAGGCAAGGAGAAGCTCCAGAATCTCACGGTCATTGTCGATCGCAACAATATTCAGATCGACGGCTTCACCGAGGACATCATGCCGCTCAATCCATTGGGTGACAAATGGCGCGCCTTCAACTGGCATGTGGTGGAAATCGATGGGCACAATTTCCGCGATATCGATCGTGCGTTCGGTGAGGCTCGTGCAGTCTTCGATCGTCCGTCAGTGATTATTGCTAATACGATTGCCTCCAAGGGTGTGCCTGCATTCGAGCGCATGTTCGAGTGGCACGGGAAGCCGCCAGGGACAGAAGAGGAGATCAAGCAGGCGAGAGAGGCGTTAAAATAAGAATATACATGCTTAACCCTCACCTCAAACTCAACCCCAAACTCCTCGACCCAGCCGTCGAGCAAGTTCCTATTCGTAAAGGCTTTGGCGAAGGGCTCCTTCAGGCTGCCGAAACCGATAAGAGGGTGGTTGGGTTGTGCGCTGACCTTACCGAATCTACTCATATGCTCGCATTCAAGCAGAAATTTCCTGAACGATTCATCGAGATCGGCGTTGCGGAACAAAATCTGGCAACCGTCGCATCCGGTATGGCAGCTATGGGCAAGATACCATTCATCACCTCATATGCCATGTTTAGTCCTGGTAGGAATTGGGAACAGATCAGGACAACCATTGCGTACAACGACAGGCCGGTTAAGATTGCTGGTTCACACGCGGGTATCTCAGTTGGTCCTGACGGCGGTACGCACCAGGCTATTGAAGATATTGCACTCATGAGAGTAATACCACGCATGGTCGTTATTTCGCCATGCGACGCTATTCAAGCCAAAAAGGCTACGCTTGCAGCAGCGAAGACAGATGACCCGACATACATTCGCCTTGCGCGCGAGAAGACTCCGGTGATGACGACTGAGGAAACACCTTTTGAGATAGGGAAGGCACAGATTGTCTTCAAGTCAGAAAAGCCAGATGTCGGTATTATCGCTACGGGTGCACTCCTCTTCAAAGCTCTCAAGGTTGCACACAAGCTGTCTGAAGAAGGTAAGAAGGTGACCGTTCTCAATATACATACGATCAAGCCGCTCGATGAAGAAGCTATCATAAAGCTCGCGCATGAGTCGCGTGCAATCGTTACCATCGAAGAGCATCAAATTATTGGTGGACTCGGTGGTGCAGTGGCTGAATGCCTCGCGGCGCATTTCCCAGTACCGATAGAGTTCATCGGGGTCAAGAATGAGTTTGGCCAGTCCGGCAAACCAGACGAGCTCCTCGAACACTATGGTATGGGGGAGAAAGATATATACGCGGCGGTGCAGAGGGTTGTGTTGAGGAAGAAGTAGCGATTGAACCTCTAGATTGGCCTGTGAATAACCCACTTGCATTCCAAAATAGTGGTGCTATGATTATCGAACATCCATGAGTTATCATTTTACGAAGACCAATATTACTTCCCGCATGCTCGCCGTCTGGCAGCATGTTTGGAGTCAGTCTTTGTAATGAATTTCTCACACTAATTAATTACAGGAACAGGCTCCAAACGAAAGTGAGGAGCCTGTTTTCTTGTCTTGGCCACTGGTCGAGAATGAAGGAAACGATAGATCTTTGACAGCTTGCATGATTTTGCGACAGGAGGGTACGGTGGTCAAGAATTTTACCCCGCGAGGTAGATTGCCCACCCCTCCTGTCGTTACGATTTCGGTGAACAACACAACGAGAAAGGAAACCCTATGAAGATTCAGAAGAGAAGGAAGATCATTACGGCATCCATGATCCTCGCGTACGTTCCCGAGGTTCTGGAGCCTAATGCTCTCGTATGGAAACTCGCCACAGTGTGCGACCCAAAATTCCGGTATACACCGGGCCGTCGTCGGTTCATTCAGGAAAAGAAGCCGCGCGACGAGGAAGTCAGATGGTTCATCATCGGGGAATTCAAGGTCCCGTACATGTGGTCTCTCGATGACGGTCTCTGGTATCGCTCGACGAACTGTCTTGATTGGGATGCTGTGTCAGTGTATGCACTTGTTGCACCCACAGCCATCCCGGTAGATTTCTCTTCGGAACGGACGGCAAGCTCGCCGAACCATCTGGGGGAACAAGAACCTTGAATGGCGGCGCCACGGGTGTGGCGTCGTCGGGAGAGATACGGAAAAACACACAACGAAAGATATGAGTATGCCTGTCAGTCTGAGATTGCTCGGGGGTCACCAGATACGATCCCGTTACATTGCCCCTGACTCCCATGAGTTCCTCTATACCAGGAGGAAGGATCAGAGCTCCGAACCTCCACATCCGCGAGATAATTTTTCGTGGAGATGGGATGTTACGGGGAAGTCCGAACTGGTATTCCGTTCGCCGCTCGATGAGCATGAGTGGATCACGCGTCCTCAGCGGGCGTTGATCATCGCCACGCTCCTCGACGCCAGTGTCGCGTTTACCACTCGTAAAGGGTACAAGCCAGTACTCCATCCCAAAGCTGGAGACTTCGGCTGGTTCAAGGTCGCGAGTACGCCTTATCGCCACCAATTCCGTTTCAACGGGTCCGTATGGGTCCCGGTACTGCGAGGCGACAGCCTGTAGAAAAACAATCGTGCACGCTGTAGTTCCTACGCAACCGCATTCCTGAAGAAGGTATGCGGTTTTTATTTGTTGATGCTGAATATGTAGAAACGCCCCCTGCTTGCGCAAGGGGCGTGTGTGTTACGACGGAACCAAGGTGGATGGGGTGGTGTGCGACTTGCAAGGGTCGCGTGTACGTATTCGACTCTGCGGCTTTCGCGTCGTCCGCTTCAGTGTCTCCCACCAATTTTTGTGGCACAGATCTACCTTGTTCCGGTTGATCGCGTCGCGCCGATCCAATCGAGGAGGTCATGGCGAACCTCTCGTAGTGGGTGCGCGCTGCGAATCTAAAAATGATTCTAGCATGATATATTAAACCTGTCAAAAGTTTTGCAAGAAATAAAAGAGCTTCAAGTCGAGCACAATAGTCAAAACTGTCCTTTTATCGTATAGTACTCCCATGTCAAAGGACTCGAAAACCCCTTTCAAAATAGCCACCACCCTCACACCTGCTGGAGACCAGGTGACGGCAATTCCTGCACTTATCGAGGGACTCAAGAAGGGTCATGATAGGCAGACTCTCCTCGGAGTCACTGGATCCGGCAAAACATTCACGGCGGCAAATGTCATCGCAAGCTATGGCAAGCCTACTCTCGTCATCGCGCACAACAAGACGCTCGCCGCTCAGCTCGCGCAGGAGTATCGAGAATTTTTCCCAGAAAATGCAGTGCACTACTTTGTGTCCTACTATGATTACTATCAGCCCGAGGCATATATCCCGTCGAGTGATACCTATATCGAGAAGGAGGCGATGATCAACGAAGAGATCGAGCGTCTTCGCCATGCATCTACGCAAGCACTCCTCACGCGCAAAGATGTCATCATTGTTGCGTCTGTTTCTTGTATCTATGGTTTGGGAAGTCCCGAAGAATACGAGAAAGTGAACATCAAGCTTGCGGTCGGTATGGAACTTTCTCGTGCTGAGCTCATCCGCCGCCTCATCGATGTGCACTTCGAGCGTACTACTGCTGATCTCAAGTCGGGCCAATTCAGGGCGATCGGAAATACTATTGAGATAATGCCGGTGAATGATAAGACGGTGTATCGCCTCGATTATGAAGGCAGCTATATTTCTGCGATCATCGAACTCGATCCTGTATCCCGCTCAGTCCGTGGCACACATGATTCCATCTTCGTTTTCCCGGCAAAGCACTTCATTTCCAACGACGAGCAGAGTGAGCGTGCATACAAGACTATCCAGGCGGAACTCGCAGATAGGCTCAAAGCGCTCGAAAAAGCAGGGAAGGTTCTCGAAGCAGAACGCCTCAAGAGACGTGTGAAGTATGATCTTTCGATGATCAAAGAGATTGGGTATACCAATGGTATCGAGAACTATTCGCGTCACTTCTCGGGAATGATGCCCGGTCAGCCGCCAGATACCTTGCTCGCGTATTTTCCTAAGACTAAGGATGGTAAACCGGATTTCCTGACTATTGTCGATGAGTCGCATGTGACGATACCTCAGCTCAACGGTATGTATGCAGGTGATGCTTCTCGCAAGGACACGCTCGTCGAGCATGGTTTCAGGCTTCCATCAGCAAAAGACAATCGTCCACTCAAGTTTGCTGAATTCTTGGAGAGAGTCGGTCCGATGATCTATACCTCTGCAACTCCGGGTAAGTATGAAGCGGAAACGAGTCAGCAAGTCGTCGAACAGGTCATTCGTCCAACGGGTCTCATCGACCCGGTCGTCGATATCAAACCGATTCGTGAGAGTGCTGGCTACAAGGGTCAGGTGTTCGACTTCATTGAAGAAGCGGAGAAAACCATCAAGGCAGGATTCCGTGTGATCGCTACTACACTCACCAAGAAGATGGCTGAGGATCTGTCTGAGTTCCTCAAAGAGAAGGACATCAAGGCTGCATATCTGCACAGTGACATTAAGACTATCGATCGTATCAATATCCTCACTGATTTCCGTAGAGGGAAGTACGACATTGTGGTAGGAGTCAACCTGCTCCGCGAAGGTCTCGATCTGCCGGAGGTGTCGCTCATCGGTATTCTCGATGCAGACAAAGAAGGGTTCCTGCGTTCCGAGACGGCACTCATCCAGACTATCGGTCGTGCTGCGCGTAATGCTGCGGGTCGAGTCATTCTCTATGCCGACAATCTCACTGGATCTATGGATCGTGCTATCAAAGAGACTGATCGTCGTCGTGCCATCCAGGTTGCATATAATGAGAAGCACGGTATCACACCTCAGACCATCATCAAGGCTATCCACGACATCACCGACCATCTGCGTACGGATCATGAGAAGGCGGTGAATGAGATGGTGAAGATCGACGAGGAGCTCGCACGTACCAACCCGAAGCAGCTCATGAAGATGAAGCAGGAGCAGATGGAAGAGGCGGTTAAGGCGCTCGATTTCGAGACGGCGGCATTGGTGAGAGATGAACTGATTGCGTTGGAAGCTAAGTTTGCAAAGGAGAAAAAAGCGGAGAAGAAGGGGGAGGGGAAGATAATGAAGAAAAATAAAGTATAGATAAGTTAAATCGCGCACTACCTACTGGAGGAGTGCGCGATGGTCGAAAGGTGATCATGTCTTTCGGAACTTAGGATGAAAAGCCCTGGATGATCAGTCCGGGGACGCTAAGCAGATCTCTATACAAGCAACCTGCCTCGGAGGGTTTTTCGGGTCCTAGGGATTTTAAACAGGTATTGCGGAGCAGAGCTCATGCTTCTACGCGCCCAGATTCCAAAGAACTTCGGATAGATACTGTGTAATACCCACAACTCAATCTATCTTGCTACATATTATAGCAAACCTACAGGATTTGTCAAGTACCTTCGTAGGTCGTGGTGGAGGGCTATAAATATGGGTATTCCTGCCTGTGTAGGAATATAAAAATCGCACACACTTTTCAGTGGCGCGATAGAGTAGAAGTACCTTCGTCAGGCAGTCGCTTGCACGACGGCATGCTTTTCCTGATCCTCTTCAGGCTTCGGTTTGACGAAGTTGTAGGAGAAGATCTTCTCATCCTCCACTCCCATTTCCGCGACCAGTCCAGCGGCTGACGCAACCACTTGCATGATCGCATAGAACTGGATGATGTTGGCCGGTTTGATGAGGAACTTGTCATCACCAAAGTTATCCCGAAGGGTTTGTACTCCCCGGAGGAAGCAGAGCGTGCCGTGGAGTTTGTACCACACGCAACGGTCTCCTTCCTGGAGGGTGGTGTTTTCCATCTTCGAGGGGGACTCCGTGCCTTTCTTGATTTTCATGTGTCCTTATTGGTTGAGGTCTTAGGCTGAGAAGCTCAAAGACCAGTTTGCCGGGATGATACTCTTCTTTCCGGTGTACGCCGGAATTTTGAGTGTCTTCCGCATCTCGGCGACTTCCTTGATGCGGAGCCCGAAGATTCTCGAAATGTCCTGGTCAGAGACTTTGCCCAGACATGTCCGAGCTTTCGTCTTGAGGTCGAACTTTTCGCGGCGGTATTCGATTCCAACCATCTTGAACGCATTGAAGAGGCTGCCGAACCAGAAGAGGGCGGAGTAGTAGACTTCCGAGAATTGCTTCTCAAAATCTGCCGGCTCCAAGGTCTCCTTTCCTGGCAACTGGTTTCGAGTTTGCGGATTGCAGTAGAACCCTACCTCGCGCCCAGTTTGGAAACTGAGCAGATTGGTTGGCTCAAAGCGCACCTTGCATTTTGGGCACTGCGTCGTGAAGTCGTTGACATCGGTTTTGAAGCCGAGCACGATCTCCGCGATTTGCAAACCCGTCGAGCATTTGGGGCAGGTTGCTGCCGGCAACATTTTGACGCCATGCATAGAGCTGATGAAACCGAGGAATTCGCGGTACCGGTCAGAGTCGCTTTTGACCAATTCTTGACGCAGTTCGCATCTTTGTTCCAGGTTCAGACTGTGACGCAAGCCCAAATAGTGGCGCAAGTTGGTCCGTTGGGTGAGTTGGGAGCGGAGGGAGAGAGACAGGGACATGATGAGGTCCTTTGGTTGATGGTTTTGTTTTAAATGTTCTAAAATTGACTATGTGTACAGTACCATGTTTAGTTATGGATTGTCAATGTATAGTCCCATATAAAAAACCCCGCAAGAATAAATCTCACGAGGTATTGCGTTCACAATCCCAACTCACGCTTCGAGCCGACGGAGGGCTTCGACATAGGCTGCATCGTTAGTCCTATTCACAAGCATCATATTGCGCACTGTATCCTCGTGTTACAATAGGGGCCATATGAACCCAACCCCCAAGAAAGAAAAAATTCTCATCATCGAGGCAAATGGAGAGTTTGCAACGCGTGTGAGTGATGCCTTGAAGAAGGAAGGCTATACCGTCAATGTGGTCACTGATGGAGCTGAGGGGCTCAAAGCTATCTACGACACGATGCCACACCTCATCCTTGTCGACATAGTCCTGCCCACCATGACCGGCTACGAGATTATCGAGAAGAAAGCTGCAGAATCTCTTCTCGCCAAAATCCCTGTCTTCCTCCTCTCGACTCAAGGGGTGCCTATCAACATGCGGCTGGTGCCTCAGGGGGCAGTCAAAGAGTTCATCCTCGATCTTCATGCGGATGCGAGTGAAATACTTAAGAAAGTGAATGCAGAATTTGGCTATGGTAGCAATGATCTTGGCATCGCTGCCACTCCGGGTGACAAGAAGAAGATTCTTTGGGTTGAGGATGATAAGCTCATCGGCACCATCCTTGCAAAGAAGCTCATAGCTTCCGGTTTTGACCTCTTCCATGCAAAGAATGGCGATGAAGCCCTCGAGGCTCTCAAGACCATCGTTCCTGATGCCGTTGTGCTCGATCTCCTCATGCCAGGTATGAATGGGTTCGATATCCTCCAGAAGGTCAGAGCAGCTCCAGCTACGAACAAGGTGCCTGTCATGATACTCTCCAACCTCAACAAGCAGAGCGATATCGATCGTGCCCAGACACTCGGTGCTCAGAAGTTTCTGGTCAAGGCCGCAACTTCACTGGATCAGATCGTCGTCGAGATACGAGCACTCTGCAAATAGGGAGGCGTTGTACTGGCGGATAAGGGAAAAATATGATACTATCCCGCCACAATGTCATCAGCACGCAAACATCCACAAATTCATGGGGAGGACAAAATAGTGGTCAAGGGAGCGCGCACGCATAACCTCAAGAACATCACGGTTGAGATGCCGCGCAATACCATGATTGCGGTCACTGGCCTGTCAGGATCAGGCAAATCATCGTTCGCATTTGATACTATCTTTGCAGAAGGTCAGCGTCGCTATGTCGAATCACTTTCGGCATATGCGCGCCAGTTCTTGCACAAGATGCAAAAACCAGATGTCGACGAGATCACTGGCCTCTCTCCGGCCATCTCTATTGACCAGAAGTCTCGTTCCAACAATCCGCGCTCGACGGTGGCCACTATCACTGAAATATATGACTATCTCCGTATCCTTTTTGCTCGTGTGGGCAAACCGCATTGTTTGACGTGTGGACGAGTTATCCATCGTATCTCTCAGGAAGAAATCCTCAATGCGATCATGAGTACTGTCACTACGCGTGCTATTGAAGCCAAGAAAGTCTACGGTGTCGACATCACTGACGCCAAGATTCGCGTCTATGCACCAGTCGTCGTTGGTAGGAAAGGTGAGTACTATCAGATGCTCTATGATCTCCTCGGCAAAGGATATGATCGTGTCCGTGTAGATGGTGTCATCAAGAGGCTTCGCGATCAGATCGTCCTCGAAAAGAATAAGAAGCACGATATTGATGTACTTGTTGACGAAATATTCGTCAGCGAGTTCCGTGATCAGAAACAGCTTGGTAATGCCCGCGAGCGTCTGTCGGAAGCCATCGAGCGTGCCGTGCTTGAAGCTGATGGTTTGATTCGTATCGAATATCCGTGGAAACAGCAGACGGAAGCCTCTCGAGGGAGATCTTCGGAGGTCGTGAAGGAGGGAGATCTTCCGTCTGCTGTTTCCGACGAGACACTCATGTCCGTAAAATTCATGTGTCCCTATGACGGATTCTCATATCCAGAAGTCGAGCCGCGCCTGTTCTCTTTCAATTCGCCCTACGGTGCCTGTGCCGCCTGCAACGGACTTGGTACAGAAGGATTTTTTGCTGAAGAGACTTGTAAGGTATGTAAGGGTGCGCGTCTTCGCGAAGAAGCTTTGTATGTGAAGATTGGCGACAAGAATATCGTCGACACTACGAGTTTGTCGATCGAACATGCTATCGAATATTTTGAATCGATCAAACTCAGTCCTGCAGAAAAAGAGATCTCCAAAGTCGTACTTAAGGAAATCGAATCGCGCCTCTCGTTCATGGTCAATGTCGGTATCGAGTACCTCACGCTTGATCGTCGTGCAAATACACTCTCCGGCGGAGAAGCTCAGCGTATCCGTCTCGCTTCTCAGCTCGGTTCGGGTCTTGTAGGAGCGCTCTATGTCCTCGATGAGCCGACCATCGGTCTCCACCAGCGCGATAATGACCGTCTCATCGGTACACTTCTCAAGCTCCGTGACCTCGGTAATACCATCATCGTCGTCGAGCACGATGAAGATACTATGCATGCGTCAGACTATATCGTAGATATCGGTCCTGGGGCTGGCGTGCATGGTGGCAAAGTCGTTGTTTCTGGATATCTCGATGATCTGCTCAAAGCCAAGAAGAATACCTCAGGATCACTGACACTCTCGTATCTGCGTGGCGAAGAGAAAATCCCTGTGCCCGCCCAGCGTCGCGAGCCTAAGGGCAAGATGATGATTCGTGGTGGACACGCTTTCAATATCAAAGACCTGAATGTAGATGTGCCGCTCGGCTGTCTCAACGCCATCACGGGTGTTTCTGGTTCAGGCAAGTCATCTTTCATGTACGAGATCTTGCACAAGAATCTCTCTGCGCGTCTAGAGATGCGCCACCGCACAGACAAGCCTATCAATTGTGCTGAGTTCAAGGGTTCCGAGTATGTGGGTCGTGTCATCCTCATCGACCAGAGTCCGATCGGTCGCACACCACGATCCAATCCCGTCACCTATACTGGTGCGTGGACGCACATCCGCGATCTATTCGCATCTGAGGCTGAGGCGCGTGCGCGCGGGTGGGGACCAGGAAGATTCTCCTTCAATCGTGCCGGTGGCCGATGCGAAGCCTGTGAGGGTAATGGCGAGATTGCAGTGGAGATGCACTTCTTGCCGACCGTGTATGTGATCTGTGATGTCTGTAACGGCAAGAGATTTACGAAAGAGACTCTCGAGATACAGTTCCGCAAGAAGAATATTCATGAAGTACTCGAGCTCACTATCGAGGAGGCGCTAGAGTTCTTCAAAGATATCCCTGCTGTTGAAGATCGTCTGATGACGCTTATGGATGTAGGTCTGGGTTATGTGAAGTTGGGTCAATCAGCGACGACCCTTTCTGGTGGAGAAGCTCAGCGCGTCAAGATATCCTCGGAACTCTATCGTGCTCATCTCCAGAAGACTATCTACCTGCTCGATGAACCGACGGTCGGCCTTCACTATGAGGACGTTAAGAAGCTGATCGATATTTTGCAAAAGTTGGTGAACAAGGGGAATACAGTAGTGGTTATCGAGCACAACCTCGATCTCATCAAGAATGCTGATTATGTCATAGACATCGGTCCAGAAGGGGGTGAACGAGGCGGTAAGATTGTGGCGAAGGGAACACCAGAAGATGTGGCACAGAGTGACAAGAGCTATACAGGCAAGTATCTGAAGAAGATGTTGAGATAATAGATGAAGAAAATAAAAAGCCGGACAATGAAGTCCGGCGACGATATCTCTGTTGAAACAGAAATTGTATCAGCGTTGTCGCAAGCTGGTGAGCAAGCGAATGCAACCAATGCCGATATAGCAGGTGACTCCGATAGTGGAGCCGACCAGGATAAGGATTGTGGTGATCACCCAGCGAATCCCATCTTTGATCCTCGAGGCACCGATCTGAAATCGGTTGAGTTTGAGTTCAGGTTTGAGGTCGTTCACTCTTCCTCCTTGCCCAAAGCATCCCAGCGGTGACTGACACCTTCGTAGAGGGACTCGCCAAGGTAGAGTGCTAGGGCAGCGAAGCCTTGTAAGATGGTCAAGACCAGCGACATTCCGAGCAGGATCATGCCCAGGCGTGCCAAGGGGTCCGTATTGGAGAAGCAGCCACTCGGGATGAGTATCACCGCCGCGATCATCAGCATCCAGAGGAGCATTTCGAATGGGGATTCTCTCTGGTCAGCGGAGAACAAAATCTCGCTGTTGGGACTGAATATTTTGGTCATAATAACCCTTAATTTGTGTTTGAGGTTGTGCGAATTCAGGTGATACTGTACTCTTATTTTAATGACTAGTCAACAGCTCGCTAAACTTAAACTTCCAGATGTTCCTGGTGTCTACACCTTCGTGGATATGAAAGGAAGGCCTTTGTACATTGGGCGCGCAACCTCACTCAAAGACAGGGTGAAGAGTTATTTTTCTATAGACCTTATCGCTGCGCGGGGTCCACGCATCGTGGATATGATCACGCGCGCAAAGACTGTTCGTTGGCGGGAATCCGACTCGGTCTTGGAAGCGATTATTCTTGAAAGTAATCTCATCAAGAGGTATCAGCCGCACTATAATGTCGATGAACGTGACGACAAGAGTTCTCACTATGTCGTGATAACTGACGAATCGTGGCCGCGCGTATTCCTCGCTCGTGCTCGGGATTTCGATCAGGCAGAGAAAGACGGATCGCTCGGATACAAGGTGAAGCAGTACTTTGGTCCGTATCCTCATGGTGGACTCATCAAGGAGGCGCTCAAAATTTTACGCAAGATGTTCCCCTTCAAAGATCGCAAGTCCTTTGATGCTCGTCATGACGCTTTTTATCGTGCACTCGGGCGTTCGCCACAGGAGAATGATGCAAATGCTCGTAGACGCTACCTGCGAACTATAGAGAACCTGGCTCTGTTCTTCGAGGGCAGAAAAGACCTCATCCGTCGACGCATGGAAAAGGAAATGCATGCTCACGCAAAAGCGCAAGAATTCGAGGAGGCGGATCGATGCAAGCGTATCCTGTATGCTCTCGACCATATCAACGATATGGCACTCATCAAGCGTGAGGGGGAACGTAACCTCGGCTCGGCTGGTTCGTCGAGGCCTGACTTCCGTATGGAGGCATACGATATTGCGCATCTTTCAGGCACGAATGTGGTCGGCGCATTTACTGTCTCTGTGAATGGAGAGTTTGCTCCAAATGAATACCGCAAATTCAAGATCTCGCGCCAGACCAACGATGATATCCGAGGTTTGACTGAGATCCTCGAACGCCGCCTCAATCATCCTGAATGGAGTTATCCCGACCTTATCATCGTCGATGGTAATGAGACGCACCTATCTCATGCTGAAGGAGTTCTCAAAGCGCGCCGTATCTCCATCCCAATCGTTGCGGTGACCAAAGATGAGAGGCACAAGGCATCACGCCTCATCGGTAATCCAGCCATCATAGGTCCTCGGGAACGCGATATCGTCGCCCTCAATGCAGAGACGCACCGATTCGTCATACGATATCATCGTCAGAAAAGGGGATTGTTCTAGGACATTCTCTGATATAATTGCGGACATGAAGCATCTCATCCGAGTCGGCGTGCTCCGCGGTGGTCCGAGTAGCGAATATGACGTTTCGCTCAATTCGGGCGGTAATGTGTTGGCTGCGCTCCGGAAGCACTTCGAGCACGCGTATCGTCCCAAAGACGTTTTTATTGATCGTCAGGGCAACTGGCATATCGACGGACTCGTGGTTGATCCCGCAGATCTACATTCCAAGATAGATGTGGCTTTCAACGCACTCCATGGTTCATACGGTGAAGATGGCAAGGTCCAAGCCATCTTGGCTGCTCACGGTATACCATTCACCGGTTCTGATGCACTTGGCTCGGCAGTGGGTATGAACAAGATTCTCTCCAAGAAAGCGTTCGCCAGTCACGGCATCAAGAGTCCTTATTGGAAAGAGATTTCTTCGGATGAGGTTCGGCAGGATTCCGACAGGGTAGCACGAGAATTATTCGCTTCGTTCATTTTGCCGGCCGTTATCAAGCCGGTTTCGAGCGGTTCATCTGTCGGTGTGTCAGTGGTACGTAGTTTTGCTGAGCTGACCCCGGCTCTTGTGAGTGCTGCGGAGCATGGAGATGTCATTCTTGTCGAAGAATTCATTCCTGGCATCGAGGCGACCTGTGGTGTTATCGAGGGTTTTCGAGGTCATGGGCTCTATGTATTGCCGCCGGTTGAGATCAGACCTCACAGCGGTTTCTTTGATTATGAGGCGAAATATCAGGGCAAATCGCACGAGATTGTACCAGCCACATTTGCCGAGTCTATCAAGAAGTCGCTCGAAGAATTGGCAGGTAAAGTACATCATGCTCTCGGACTCAGACATTATTCTAGATCAGACTTTATCATCCATCCGCGGAGAGGCATCTATGTCCTCGAGGTTAACACATTACCGGGTTTGACCAATGAGTCCTTGATGCCAAAATCATTGCGAGCAGTCGGGAGTGACACGCATGAGCTCATCGATCACTTGATCAAGCTGGCGATGAAGCATAAGGAATGAAGTAAGGAGCAAGGAGGACGAAAAAACACATGAAGAACCGCGCCCACAAGAGCAAAGAAGTCATAGGGTCAAAGTCGCTGGAACGTTTTGTACACTTTCAGTGTGGTTCTTGCCACAAATGGTGGGGAATCGGTGATGCGCCGGCTCGAAAGGAGTGGTACTGCCCTTGGTGTGCAACCAAGCAGACATTCATAGATAAGACACCCAAGAATATCGGGTGATTGAAGAAAATCCAAGAATCGTGTATGCTGGTCGAGTCGCGGTTTGTAAGAAAAAACCCATATATGGGCCCGTAGCTCAGTTGGTAGAGCAGTGCTTTTGCAAAGCAAAGGTCGGAGGTTCGAATCCTCTCGGGTCCACAAAAGTGAACTTGGAAATGTGATCTTGTAGTCAGACTTTCGAGTACTGGTGCATATTGTTATAATGAGTCCTATGTTCAGAACTATATTCAGGACCCTTACTGCATTGGTGGTGATGTGTCTGGCAGTTATCTGTATCGCCTATGCGTACATCGTTGGTGTTGTAGAATCAAAAGATTCTATTGAAGCGGCGCCGATCACGACGAAATTTATCAATGTTAATGGCGAGTCTCTTGCGTATCAAAAAATCGATACGGGCGGTGATGTTACGATTGTTTTTGTTGGTGGATTGTCAGGGTGGAGTGAGACATGGGACCGGACAGTACAGTCTCTCGATGCGAAGACTTCCGGGTATAACTATGTCACCCTCGACTTGCCCCCGTTCGGGTACAGTGTTCCTGATGTGTCCCGTGGGTATTATAGGGATGTGCAGGCGGATAGGATAGGAGAGGTCATACAGAATCTTGATTTGAATAGGGTCATACTAGTTGCTCACTCGTATGGAGCAGGGCCGGCAGCGGAGTATGTCCTTCGTGGCACAGGAGTTGTAGAGAAATTTATCATTATTGACGGTGTTCTCAATATAGATGAGGCCAAAAAAGAGCCTTCGAAATACGGAGTGATCCAGGTTGGTCCTATTCGTGATGCAGCTATCGCTATACTCGCGCACTATACTCCTTTCGTAAAATCGCGATTGAAATCGTTCGTGTATGTAACCGATCATATAGATGACCAGCTCGTCCGTCGGTATATGCATCCTTTTGATATAGCGGGAAATGCTTCCAAATTGTCACAGTGGCTCAAGGACTATGTGAATGACCCTCTTGTGTACAAGAGTACAGCGTCAGAGGAGTACAAAAACCTTTCTATACCTGTCCGACTCATATGGGGAGACAAGGATACGCTTACACCTATCTCACTCACACAGGTGTTGTTGGATTCTATTCCTGATATCAAGCTTCACACCTTGCAGAATGTGGGGCATATACCGATGATTGAAGATTATGATGCGATTGACGCTGCACTTCTTGAAGCATTATCAGGATAGGTATATACTATGCACATGAAAATCACACGTTACATCACATTGTTCCTCGCAATTTCGTTCGTTGGTATCGTTCTTCTCGAGCAGGTTCCTGGAGTCATGACTCCGACCGACGAGCCGCATGTTTCTCTCATGTTCGGACTCTTCGAGATATCTCTGCTTGATGATATCACCCATCTTCTCTCTGGATTGCTCGGATTTCTCGCTTTATCTCTGGGTTACAAGGTGACAGTCAAGTATCTGATGCTTGTCGGAGGATACTACACTCTCGATGCGCTATTTTTTGTGATCAATGGCTTCATGACGAGTCAGCCGATCATCGATAACCTCTCACTGAATGTTCCGCATATCATCATCGCAGCGCTCGTTGCGATTGCGCTCAAAAAATCAGTCAGGAATATAGAACTTGCGTAGCTCAACTCGTATGAGATCATTCAAGACCCTATTACTACGGATTGTTGAGAGGGTCAAAAACATCTCACTGAAGAAGGTTTTGAAAATAGGCCTCATTTTGGCACTTTCGTTGCTGGCTCTGTTCCTAGTATGCATAGCGTTTGTCGCTATATGGGTCAAAAACGATCCTATTCCTGGCAAGATGGCTCGGGAACAGGAGAATACCAAGAATAATATCGTCAATGATGTGACGGAGATCAATCCCATCAAGGTGGTTGGTATCGTCGTACCTCATTCGATCGAAGATATCCAGAAAGCGGTACGAGAGAATGATCATGTTTCGATTGGAGGGGGTCGCAATAGTATGGGCGGGCAAACTGCTAGCGAACGGGCAGTCCAGATAGATATGCGCGAATATACCAAGATCCTCTCACTGTCTACTTCTACCAAGGAGATTACGGTGCAGGCAGGAATACGATGGCGTGATATCCAGGATTTTATCGATCCGCACGGTCTTTCTGTGAAGATTATGCAGACGTACTCCAACTTTACCGTGGGCGGATCACTTTCAGTGAATGTGCACGGTCGTTATATCGGTTTGGGACCGGTGATATTAAGTGTTAAAAGTTTTAGGATTGTTCTTGCAGATGGCAGTGTAGTACAAGCATCTCCCGATGAGAACAGAGACATATTCTATAGTGCCATCGGTGGAATGGGTGGTATCGGTGTGATTAGTGATGTGACGTTGGAGCTTGCCGAAAATGTGAATGTAGAACGGAGCAGAGTGAAACTTTCGACAAGTGAATACTACAAGTACTTCACAGAAAATATCCGTGACGGAGGTAAAATCCTTTTCCATAATGGCGATATGTATCCACCGGACTTTGAGCACATATCTGCGGTGAGCTGGAGTATTACCGACAAAGAGCCGACGACAGAGAATCGCTTGATTCCTCGGAGGCAAGACTATTGGTTTGAGCGTATTGCTTGGGTGGTCATGAGTGAATGGCCCCAGGGACGATGGATCAGAGAATACGTCATCGATCCTCTCCTCTATGGCGGGGAAGCACCCGTGCATACGAGGAACTATGAGGCCAGTTACGATGTGGCGGAACTTGAGCCGCAGAGCCGAGATTCGACCACGTATGTGCTTCAAGAGTACTTTGTACCGGTTGAAAAATTTGATGAGTGGGTTCCAAAAATGAAGAAGGTTTTCGTCGATAATGATGTGAACGTTATCAATGTGTCTATACGACATGCGCAAGCTGATTCTGGAGCAGTGCTCGCATGGGCTAGAAAAGAAAGCTTCGCTTTTGTTGTGTATTACAAACAAGGTACCGATGAGGAATCCAGGAAAAAAGTAGGGGAATGGACGCGGCAGATGATAGATCAGGTTCTTACTGTCGGCGGTACCTACTATCTCCCGTATCAGCTTTTAGCTACTGATGATCAGATTCACCGTGCGTATCCGCATCTGGTCGAGTATTTTGAGATCAAGAATGCGTATGATCCTACAGACAAATTCACCAACAAGCTGTGGGACACGTACTATAGCAAAGAGAAGTTAGAGTATTATAAAAAGAAACAACAGGAGCTTTCTGTTGCGAGTACCACAAAGGATTATTTTAGACCTTTCGACAATGCATATCTTTCTATTCCAGAATGGTACATCGTCTATAGTGCTGATGAATACGCTGCGGTATTGAGAGATTCGTTACCGTCCAAGTTCAGCTATTCCACAGCAACTCGCGATTTCCGGAACCAGCATGCAGCCGTGCTCGCCCTTACGGAACACAGCTTGAATAACAATTCAGGTTATGAGCTCGTGTTGAAGGTTATTGGAGCAAGCTTCGCCTTCGAGAATGCATTCAAAGGAGTCTATGAGAATACTATTGGCAGATTTTCAGAATGGGTCGCAGGTGATATGCAGATTCCTGAAGATGTATATGCTGCCAAAATAGCCCAAGAATATGCGGACTTCATATACGACTATCCGTGGTATGAATTCAGGTTTCTTCCTGCCCTGACAGGACTCTGGTCGCTCGATACTGGTATTGATCATACATTTTCGCAAAGCCTGCGCAGAATCGAGCGCAAACTTTTCTTATCTTTTGAGTATTCGATGAAAGCGCTCTATTCATCAGTGATTGGTTTTGCGACACATACGAAGTTTGGAGTTCAGGACGATATTGTCTATGCTGTTGTAACCAGGGATGGGGGACAAACCACGGAATTGATCAGTGCACCGCACTATCAACCGTTCACCCGTCTGTTACGGACTGAGCTTGCTGCAGAGGTCGGGAATACGAGTTTCTCGGTTCTCGATATATCCGGCAATAGTAGGATTACATTCACCTACAAAGATGTGACTGGTGCACCGCTCCTGCCTGGGCTTACTGAAATCATCAGAGATCCTCAAATAATAAAGATTGATCAGTCTGGGTCAGCGGAATATGTCGATCGTATTACTGCTGAGGTTTCTGTGGGAGATCTACTATCGATATACAGGGAACTACATATGAAGGGGATTGTTATTGACCATTTCTACGACTATTGATCTATGGAGATGCGTGATAGACTGGGAAGTGAAAGGTCGTTTTATCAGCCCTAACTCTTTTATACGATTATGGCAGATACACCAGTATGTTCCTCATGCGGACATTCACACACCAACGAGAAATGTGATTGCGGATGTGAGACACAACAGTAAGTCTCAGGCTCGCGTCTCTTTCTGAATAACAAAAAACCGCCCGAAGCATGATGCGAAGGCGGTTTTTTGTTTCTCGGGAGAGAATGTTACATCGTTGGTGCTGGGGTGGATGTCGTGCAATCCTTGCAGGACTTCTTGTGGGTGACAACCAAGATGATGGCTGAGAGACCGACGAGGATGTAGATGATCTTGGAGATCATGCTGCCGGCACCGAAGATGGCATCGACAAGGTTCCAATTGAAACCAACGAGGAGCCAGTTGAGACCTCCGATGACAACGAGGATGAACGCGATCGTGTGAGCTACTTTCATGATATTAATTAATTACGACTGATAATAATTGTACGATTACACTGGCACAATTATAGCAAAGTACCCGAAATCAAGGTATTTCCAGTTATGCACAGGTGCTACCGACATACTACACTCCGATGTGTGGACCATAGCGGACTCGAACCGCTCACCTCACCCATGCCATGGGTGCGCTC